>JAYRMR010000003.1:0-143015 GCA_041912595.1 Burkholderiaceae bacterium | reverse complement strand
ACACCGCCTCGTACATGTCGAAGATGTCCTCACGCTCGCGGAAGCAGTAGATGAGGATGTTCATCGCACCGCAGTCCAGGCCGTGGCAGCCCAGCCAGAGCAGGTGGTTCAGGATGCGGGTCAGCTCCGCGAACATCACGCGGATGTACTGCGCGCGCTCCGGCACCTCGATGCCCAGCATCTTCTCGATGGCGAGGCAATACGCATGCTCGTTGGCCATCATCGACACGTAGTCGAGGCGGTCCATGTAGGGCAGCGACTGGATGAAGGTCTTGCTCTCGGCCAGCTTCTCGGTGGCACGGTGCAGCAGGCCGATGTGCGGATCGGCGCGCTGGATCACCTCACCGTCGAGTTCCAGCACCAGACGCAGCACGCCGTGCGCGGCCGGGTGTTGGGGACCGAAGTTGAGGGTGTAGTTCTTGATGTCGGCCATTTGGATTAGATCCCGCCGTAGTTGTCTTCACGGATCACGCGCGGTGTGATCTCGCGCGGCTCGATGGTCACCGGCTGGTAGATGACGCGCTTCTGCTCGGCGTCATAGCGCATCTCGACGTGCCCGGTGGTCGGGAAGTCCTTGCGCATCGGGTGGCCGATGAAGCCGTAGTCGGTGAGGATGCGGCGCAGGTCCTCGTGGCCCTCGAAGATGATCCCGTACATGTCGAAGGCTTCGCGCTCGAACCAGTTGGCGGAATTCCAGATCGGGGTCAGCGCGGCGACGCAGGGGAAGTCGTCGTTGGCGGCCAGGACCTTCAGGCGCAGGCGCCAGTTCTTGGCGACGGACAGCAGGTGCGACACCACGCCGAAGCGCAGGCCGTCGTAGGCGCCTTCGCCGTAGGTGCTGTAGTCCACGCCGCACAGGTCGATCAGCTGCTCGAAGCGCAGCTCGGAGTGGTCACGCAGGGTCTTGGCGACCGCGGCGTAGTGCTCGGGCGCCACGCGAATGGTGATTTCACCGAATTCGCGCTTGAGGTCGAGGATCTGCTCGCCCAGCACCTTCTCGAGGGCGGCCTGCAGGGTGTCGAGTTTCATGGTCATGGAGCCCTGCCCTCTTCAGCGTGCGATGGTGTTTTCGCGGCGGATCTTGGCCTGCAGCTGCAGGATGCCGTACAGCAGCGCCTCGGCGGTGGGCGGACAGCCCGGCACGTAGACGTCGACCGGCACGATGCGGTCGCAGCCACGCACGACGGAGTAGCTGTAGTGGTAGTAGCCGCCGCCGTTGGCGCAGGAGCCCATGGACAGGACCCAGCGCGGCTCGGCCATCTGGTCGTAGACCTTGCGCAGGGCCGGCGCCATCTTGTTGCACAGCGTGCCGGCCACGATCATCAGATCGGACTGGCGGGGGCTGGGACGGAACAGCATGCCGAAGCGGTCGATGTCATAGCGCGCCGCACCGGCGTGCATCATCTCCACCGCGCAGCAGGCCAGACCGAAGGTCATGGGCCACAGAGAACCGGTCTTGGACCAGTTGATCAGCTTGTCGACCGAGGTGGTGACGAAGCCTTCCTTCAAAACGCCTTCAATACCCATAGCACGCTTCCAATCTGTCTACCCGAACGGGCCGAGCGCAGGGCCGCCCCAAGCCGGCCCACATTGCCAGCCGGAGGCTGGCGTCCCCTCGGGGGACCGTTCAGCGCGATGCGCTGAACGAGGGGCAAACGGTCACTCCCAGTCCAGGGCACCCTTTTTCCATTCGTAGGCGAAGCCCACGACGAGGATGCCGAGGAAAACCATCATCGCCCAGAAACCTGTCGCGCCGATTTCACGCAGGGTCACGGCCCACGGGAACAGGAACGCGATTTCCAGATCGAACAGGATGAAGAGGATGGCGACGAGGTAGTAGCGCACATCGAACTTCATGCGCGCGTCTTCAAAGGCCTCGAAGCCGCATTCGTAAGGGGAGTTTTTGGCCTGATCCGGCCGGTTGGGTCCGAGAAGGTAACCCAGGATCTGGGGCGCTATACCCACCACTGCGCCGACCAGAATGAAGAGGATGACGGGGAGGTACTGTTCCAGACTCACAGCTTTGCTCTCGGTTGCGCCGATGACCGCAGCCTCCAGGCCGGCAGACCATCGACAGAGTCGACAAAAGCAACGGGCGCGCCGCTGGCGACAAGATGTCGCTCACGGACCGCGCCCGGCTTGTCCCTCAGCAGGATCGATCTTTCGACTTCTCCTGCTACAGGGCGCTTCAACCAGGATCGCTTGCACATCGCCGGGTTCCGACCCGAAGGATGTTAACTCACGACCTCGATTGAGGAATTTGGTGCCGACGGCGAGACTCGAACTCGCACAGCTTTCGCCACTACCCCCTCAAGATAGCGTGTCTACCAATTTCACCACGTCGGCGGTTTTTGCTGTCTGTTAGCGTGAGGAATTGCGTCCCAGACAGCCTCGTATTCTATACCGAAAAAAATCGCACTCAGAGAAAACCGAAGGATTTTTACGGTGCAACCGGGTTGATCTGAGACAGTCTTTCCGGTTGCGGTTGACAGGGCGGGGGCAGGTCTTGCCTCACCGCCCGTCAGGAGGGGTCATTCAGCTCAGTGGCTGGCGGCCGAGGCGGCCGGTTGAGCGGCCACGGGAGCCTCGGGAATGGCGGCGGCGCCAGAGGCGGCCGGTGCCGGCGCGCTCGCCGGAGCGGCACGTTCCAGCAGGCTTTCCTTCGGAGCGCCGGCATCACGGTGGCTGCCGAAATAGGCCAGGCCCAGCGTGCAGACGAAGAACAGCGTCGCGCAGACGGCCGTCGTGCGCGACAGGAAGTTGGCGCTGCCGGTGGCGCCGAACAGGCTGCCGGAGGCACCGCTGCCGAAGGAGGCGCCCATGTCGGCGCCCTTGCCGTGCTGCACCAGCACCAGGCCGATCATGGCCAGCGCGCTCAGCAGCTGGACCACGAGGATCAGGTTCATCAGGACTTGCATTCCAATCTCCAAATCGAATTCGTATCGGGCGCCCGCCGAATCGGGGCCGGCGCCGAGGTCTCACATCACAGGAAGCGGCTGTCTCAGGCCGCGGCGCGGCAGATGGCCGAGAAATCCGCTGCCTTCAGGGCCGCACCGCCGATCAGGCCGCCGTCGATGTCGGGCTGCGAGAACAGCAGCGCGGCATTGTCGGGCTTGACGCTGCCGCCGTAGAGGATGCGCATGGCATCCGCCTTCTGCGTGGCTGCGCGCAGCTGCTGGCGCAGCACGGCGTGCACGGCCTGCGCCTGCTCGGGCGTGGCCGTCAGGCCGGTGCCGATGGCCCACACCGGCTCGTAAGCCAGCACGATCTCGCCGATGCAGTGCGTCAGCGTGTGGATCACGGCCGCGAGCTGACGCTTCACGACATGCTCGGTCTGGCCGGCCTCGCGCTCGGCGAGCGTCTCACCCACGCACACGATGGGCGTGACGCCGTGCGCCAGTGCAGCCTTGGCCTTGTCGGCCACGAGCTGGTCGCTTTCCTGGTGGTAGGCGCGACGTTCCGAGTGGCCGACGATGGCGAAGCGGCAGCCCAGGTCCGCCAGCATGGCCGACGACACCTCGCCCGTGTAGGCCCCCTGCTCGTGCGCCGAGCAGTCCTGCGAACCGTAGGCGATCTGCGTGCCCGTGAGGGCCAGCGACGTCTCGGTGATGTAGGGGAACGGCACGCACACGGCCACATCGGCCGTCCAGGGGCCGGCTTCCTTCAGACCGCTCAGCAGCAGGGCATTCGAGGCCCGGTTGCCATGCATCTTCCAGTTTCCGACGACCAGCTTCTTGCGCATGAAAAACCTCGTGAAACTCACCAGACCAGGACGATCTTGCCCACGTGCTCACCCGATTCCATCAGGGCGTGCGCCTGGGCCGCCTGGTCGGCAGGCAGTTGTTGATAAATGACCGGCGCGATCCGGCGTGAGGCCAGCAGCGGCCACACCTTCTCGCGCAGCGCTCGCGCGATGCCGGCCTTGAACTCGAGCGAGCGCGGGCGCAGCGTCGAGCCGCTGATCGTCAGCCGCCGACGCAAGACCTGACCCGCATCGAACTCGGCCTTGACGCCGCCCTGCACCGCGATGATGACCATGCGGCCGTCATCGGCCAGGCATTGCACGCCACGGGCCACGTAATCGCCCGCGACCATATCGAGGATGACGTCGACACCGCGACCCTGCGTGGCCGCCTTCACTTCCGCGACGAAGTCCTGCTCGCGGTAGTTGATGGCGACGTCCGCGCCCAGTCGCAGGCAGGCCTCGGCCTTGGCCGCGTTGCCCACCGTCACCAGGACGCGAGCGCCGAAGGCCTTGGCCAGCTGGATGGCCGTGACGCCGATGCCGCTGCTGCCGCCGTGGATGAGGATGCTCTCGCCCGGCTTCAGCGCGGCCCGCTCGAAGACATTGCTCCACACGGTGAAGAAGGTCTCCGGCAGGCTCGCGGCCTCGGCCATGGTCCAGCCCTCGGGCACCGGCAGGCACTGCGCGACGGGCGCCACGCAGCGCTCGGCATAGCCGCCGCCGGCCACCAGGGCGCAGACGGCGTCGCCGATGCCCAGGCCGGCCGCGGCCAGCGCCGCCGCATCACCACCGGCAATGCGCCCCGCCACTTCCAGTCCCGGCAGGGGACTGGCGCCGGCGGGCGGCGGATACGCACCCTTGCGCTGCAGCACGTCAGGGCGGTTGATGCCATAGGCCTCCACCGCGATGACGCACTCCCCTGCCCCGGCCGTCGGCTCGGGCAGGGTCTGCAGCTGGAGGACCTCCGGTCCGCCGGGCTGCGTGATGGCAATGGCGCGCATGCCGCTGTGCTCCGTCAAGGCGTGACGACGTCCGCTCGACGCTTACTCGGCAGCCGGCTCGGCGGCCGGAGCAGCCGGGGCGGCGTCGCGATCGATCAGAGCCTTCATCGACAGCTTGATGCGGCCCTTCTCGTCGGTCTCCAGCACCTTGACCTTGACCACTTGGCCTTCCTTCAGGAAGTCCGTGACCTTCTCGACGCGCTGGTGGGCGATCTGGCTGATGTGCAGCAGGCCGTCCTTGCCGGGCAGCAGGTTCACGAGGGCACCGAAGTCCAGGATCTTGGTGATCGGGCCTTCGTAGACCTTGCCCACTTCCACTTCGGCGGTGATTTCCTCGATGCGCTTCTTGGCGGCGGCAGCCTTGTCGGCGTCCGTCGAGGCGATGGTGATCGTGCCGTCTTCGCCGATGTCGATCTGGGTGCCGGTCTCTTCGGTCAGCGCACGGATGGTGGCGCCGCCCTTGCCGATCACGTCACGGATCTTCTCGGGGTTGATCTTCATGGTGTACAGGCGCGGCGCGAACTGCGACACCTCGGTCTTGGCGCCACCCACGGCGTCGACCATGGCACCCAGGATGTGCAGGCGGGCTTCCTTGGCCTGAGCCAGTGCGACCTGCATGATCTCCTTGGTGATGCCCTGGATCTTGATGTCCATCTGCAGGGCGGTGATGCCACCGGTCGTGCCGGCCACCTTGAAGTCCATGTCGCCCAGGTGATCTTCGTCACCCAGGATGTCGGTCAGCACGGCGAAGCGGTTGCCGTCCTTGATCAGGCCCATGGCGATGCCGGCCACGTGGGCCTTCAGGGGCACGCCGGCGTCCATCAGCGACAGGCAGCCGCCGCAGACCGAAGCCATCGAGGAGGAGCCGTTGGACTCGGTGATCTCGGAGACCACGCGGATCGAGTACGGGAACTCTTCCTTGGTCGGCAGCACGGCCACCAGGGCGCGCTTGGCCAGACGGCCGTGGCCGATCTCGCGGCGCTTGGGGCTGCCCACGCGGCCCGTCTCGCCGGTGGCGAACGGGGGCATGTTGTAGTGCAGCATGAAGCGCTCGCTGTACTCGCCAGCCAGGGCGTCGATGGTCTGGGAGTCACGCTCGGTGCCCAGGGTCGCGGCCACCAGGGCCTGCGTCTCGCCACGGGTGAACAGCGAAGAGCCGTGAGCGCGCGGCAGCACGCCGGAACGGATCTCGATGGGGCGCACGGTGCGGGTGTCGCGGCCGTCGATGCGGGGCTCGCCGGCCAGGATCTGGCTGCGCACGATGCGGGCTTCGATCTCGAACAGCAGGCCGTCGACCTCGACGCCGTCGAAGGCCACGCCTTCAGCGGTCAGGGCTTCCTTGACCTTGGCATAGGCCTCGCGGCAGGCCTGGGTGCGGGCTTGCTTGGAGCGGATCTGGTAGGCGGCGCGCAGGGCTTCCTCGGCCAGGCCGGTGACCTTGGCGATGAAGGGCTCGTCCTTGGCGGGAGCGGCCCAGGTCCACACGGGCTTGCCGGCTTCCTTCACCAGTTCGTGGATCGCGTTGATGGCGATCTGGCCTTGCTGGTGGCCGTAGACCACGGCGCCCAGCATGATGTCTTCGCTCAGCTGGTCGGCTTCGGACTCGACCATCAGCACGGCGGCCTCGGTGCCGGCCACGACCAGGTCCATCTTGGACTCGGTCAGCTGGGTCTTGCCCGGGTTCAGCACGTACTCGCCATTGATGTAGCCCACGCGGGCGGCACCGATGGGGCCGTTGAAGGGGATGCCGGACACCGACAGCGCGGCGCTGGTGGCGATCATGGCGGCGATGTCGGCCTGGACTTCAGGGTTCAGCGACACGACGTGCACGACGACCTGGACTTCGTTGAAGAAGCCTTCCGGGAACAGCGGGCGGATCGGGCGGTCGATCAGGCGGCTGGTCAGGGTCTCGAGCTCGCTGGGGCGGCCTTCACGCTTGAAGAAGCTGCCGGGGATCTTGCCGGCGGCGTAGGTCTTCTCGATGTAGTCGACGGTCAGGGGGAAGAAGTCCTGGCCGGGCTTGGGTTCGTTCTTGGCGACGACGGTGGCCAGCACCACGGTGTCCTCGATGTTCACCAGCACGGCGCCGGTGGACTGGCGAGCGATCTCGCCGGTCTCCATCGTGACGGAATGGGGGCCCCACTGGAAGGTCTTGGTGACCTTGTTGAACATGCTCATGTGCATCTCCTCGATTGCGAAACAGCGCTTGCGGCGCGCTGGGTAACCGGGAGTGGGGCTGGGTCTGGCGCGATGCCATTCCAGGGTGATTCAGGCCGGGCCTCAAGCCCGCGAAGCGCCTTGGAATGACACATCCGCCACGTCAGCTCGACTCCAGTAGCGAACAACAAAAAACAAAGAGCCTGTGCTGGCTTGGAAGTCCAGACAGGCTCTTTGGCGTCATGGGCGAATTACTTGCGCAGGCCCAGCTTCTGGATCAGGGCCGTGTAGCGGGCCAGGTCCTTGTTCTTCAGGTAGGCCAGCAGGCTCTTGCGCTGGTTGACCATCTTCAGCAGACCGCGGCGGCCGTGGTGGTCCTTGGCGTGGGTCTTGAAGTGGGGGGTCAGCTCGTTGATGCGTGCGGTCAGCAGGGCCACTTGGACTTCGGGGGAGCCCGTGTCGTTGGCGCTGCGTGCGTTGGCCTTGACGATATCGGCCTTGTTCAGATCGGCGACTGCCATGATGCGTTCCTTCAATGGGAAGCCGCTGGCAGGTGATTCATGATCCCACGCAGACGGTTTCCGGTTTTCGACTTGCGGACACAGGTGAAACCTACCCGTGCCGTGCTCTGGATCCCGTGCCGCCTGCATCGCCCTCTCAAAAGATGGCAAGGCATGAAGCACGAAACCCGCAGAGTATAGCGCAGTTCGCCAGGGCCCCGAAATCCGCACCCGGGCGCGCCGCGCCGGGCCGCCGGCAGCCAGGCGGAATCTGCGCATCTGCTGCCAATTTCGTGCATTTCAAGGGGCTCGTCGCTGCTTTGTGTGCCAACGCAGGGAAAGGACCGAAGTCGCGATCAGCAGGTCTTGAAAGCCCTGGCGCCGGGCCTACGTTGGCTGCAAGGGGAAGTCCCCGACCATTGGAATCAGCCACAAGGAGGCCCTATGTTCCTCGTTCCCACCAGCCGTCAAGCCCACGATCTCTCCCGCAGCCTGGAGCGCCTGTTCGACGACAGCTTCGGCAATGCCTTCGGCTCGGATGCCCGTGACGTGGCGCAGGCCCTGCGCAGCCCGGCCCTGGACGTCACCGAGACAGACCAGGCCTACACCGTGAAGCTGGACATGCCTGGCGTTCCCAAGGAAGCCGTGAAGATCACCGTGGAGGGTCGCCGCATCGGCATCGAGGCCGAGCAGGCCAAGGCGGAAGAGAAGAAGGACGGCGAGCGCATGCTGTACCGCGAACGTTCCGTCGCCCGCTTCTCCCGCACCTTCAGCCTGCCGCAGGAGATCAACGAGGCGGAGTCCGGCGCCCGCATGGAGCACGGCGTGCTGACCCTCACGCTGGCCAAGCGCGTGGCCAAGGGCGGCGCGCGCCTGACGGTGAACTGAGCGCCGGCTCAGGCCGCCGACAGTTCCCAGCGCGGCCGGACGCCGAAGCCGCCGGCATGGCTCAGGCGAGCCATGCCGCGCTGCAGGCGCATGGCAGCGGCCATGGCGATCATGGCGCCGTTGTCGGTGCACAGGCTCAGTTCGGGGTAGTGCACACGCACACCTCGCTTGGCACAGGCCGCGTTCAGCTGGGCGCGCAGCGCGGCGTTCGCGCCCACGCCGCCGGCCACGACCAGACGCTTGAGGCCCGTGTCCTTCAGCGCCATCAGGGACTTCTTGACGAGCACCTCGACGATGGCCGCCTGCGTGCTGGCGGCCAGGTCGGCTCGTTGAGCATCCGTCGGGGACTCGCCCAGCTTCTTCACCTGCGTGAGCACGGCCGTCTTGAGGCCGGCAAAGCTGAAGTCCGGCTTGCCGCTGTGCAGTAGCGGGCGCGGCAGCTCGAAGGCGTCCGCCCTGCCCTGCTCGGCCAGCTTGGACAGATGCGGACCGCCCGGGTACGGCAGGCCCAGCAGCTTGGCGCTCTTGTCGAAGGCCTCGCCGGCCGCGTCGTCGATGGTCTCGCCGAGGATCTCGTACTGCCCGACCTCGTCGACCCGCATGAGCTGCGTGTGCCCGCCGGACACCAGCAGCGCCACAAAAGGAAACTCCGGCGGGTCGGCCGAGAGGAAGGGCGACAGCAGATGCCCCTCCAGGTGGTGCACGCCCACCGCGGGCTTGCCCAGCGCCGCCGCGAGCGACACCGCCACGCCGGCGCCGACCAGCAGCGCCCCGGCAAGACCTGGCCCCTCGGTGTAGGCGATGACGTCGACGTCGGGGAGACCCAGCTTCGCCTGCGCGAGCACCTCGCGGCTCAGGGGCAGCACGCGCCGGATGTGGTCCCGCGAGGCCAGCTCCGGCACGACACCGCCGTAGGCCTGGTGCATGCTGATCTGGCTGTGCAGGGCCTGCGCCAGCAGGCGCGGCACGCCGGTCTCACCCGGCGCCGGCAGTTCAACCAGGGCAACCCCGGTCTCGTCGCAGGACGACTCGAAGCCCAGGACGCGCATGGTCAGTGCTTTTCCTTGGCGTGGTTGATGGAGTACTTGGGGATCTCCACCAGCACGTCCTTCTGGCCGAGGATGGCCTGGCAGGACAGGCGCGAATTCGGCTCCAAACCCCAGGCGCGGTCCAGCATGTCTTCCTCACCCTCCTCCATCTCGGACAGCGAGGCGAAGCCTTCACGCACCACCACATGGCAGGTGGTGCAGGCGCAGACCTGGTCGCAGGCGTGCTCGATGGCGATGCCGTTGTCCAGCAGGGCCTCGCAGATGCTCGTGCCGGCGGGCGCCTTCAGTTCCGCGCCCTCGGGGCAGTACTCGGCGTGGGGCAGGATCTTGATGATGGGCATGGCGGGCTTTCGATGTTCGGTTCAGGGGGCGGGTCGGCGGGCAGGCCTCGGGCTCACATCTGGTCGATGTTGCGCCCGGCCAGCACCTGCTGGATGCCACGGTTCATGCGCGCCGCGGCAAAGGCCTCGGTGCCCTTGGCGAGGCGCTCCACGCCGTCGTTGATGGCCGCGGCCTCGTCGCCGGCGGCCAGCGCCAGGAGGTCCGACAGCAGCGCGTCGATCTCCGCGCGCTCATGCGTGCTGAGCAGGTCTCCGTCCGCGGCCAGCGCCGACAGCGTCGCCAGGTGCATGCGCTCGGCTTCCACGCGGGCTTCGCGCAGGCTGCGGGCCTGCATGTCGGCCTCGGCGCTGGCAAAGCCGTCCTTGAGCATCTGGGCGATCTGCTCGTCCCCCAGGCCATAGCTCGGCTTGACCTGCACGGCGGCCTCGACGCCGGAGCCCAGCTCGCGCGCCGAGACGCTCAGCAAGCCGTCGGCATCCACCTGGAAGCTGACGCGGATGCGCGCCGCGCCCGCAGCCATCGGCGGAATACCCCGCAGCTCGAAGCGCGCCAGCGAGCGGCATTCGCTCACCAGCTCGCGCTCGCCCTGCAGCACATGGATGGCCATGGCCGTCTGCCCGTCCTTGAAGGTCGTGAAGTCCTGGGCCTTGGCGATGGGGATGGTGGCATTGCGCTCGATCACGCGTTCCACCAGGCCGCCCATGGTCTCCAGACCCAGGGACAGCGGGATCACGTCCAGCAGCAGGATCTCGCCGTCCGACGAGTTGCCGGCCAGCTGGTTGGCCTGGACGGCCGCTCCCAGCGCCACGACCTCGTCGGGGTTCAGATTGGTGAGCACCTCGCGACCGAAGAGCTGGCTCACCGCCGCACGCACCGCCGGCATGCGGGTGGAGCCGCCGACCATCACGGCGCCCTGCACCTCGTCCGCCTTCACGCGGGCGTCGCGCAACACGCGCCGGACGGCCGCCAGCGTGCGGTCGACCAGCGGCTTGGTCAGCGCCTGGAACTGCTCGCGGGTCACGGGCACGTCGAGTGCGCCGGCGTCCAGGGCCGACTGCAGGCGGACGACGTCCTGGCCCGACAAGGCCTCCTTGGCGGCGCGCGCGGCCACGAGCACGGCACGCTTGTCATGCGCACTGCTGAGCGTCAGGCCCGCCTGCGCGAGCGCCCAGTCGGCCAGGGCATGGTCGAAGTCATCGCCCCCGAGCGCCGCGTCGCCGCCCGTGGCAACGACCTCGAACACGCCGCGCGTCAGGCGCAGCAGGGAGATGTCGAAGGTGCCGCCGCCGAGGTCGTAGACGGCATAGAGGCCTTCCGCACCGTTGTCCAGGCCGTAGGCGATGGCCGCGGCCGTGGGCTCGTTGATGAGGCGCAGCACCTTGAGACCGGCCAGCTGCGCGGCGTCCTTGGTCGCCTGGCGCTGGGCATCGTCGAAATAGGCCGGCACTGTGATCACCGCGCCGAAGAGATCATCGGCAAAGGTATCTTCCGCACGGTAGCGCAGCGTGGCGAGGATCTCGGCCGACACCTCGACCGGGGTCTTGAGCCCCTCGCGGGTGGCCAGGCTCAGCATGCCGGGCGTGTCTTCGAACTGGTAGGGCAGCTTCTCGCGCCCCTGCACGTCCTGGACGCGGCGCCCCATGAAACGCTTGACCGAGACGATGGTGTTGAGCGGGTCCTCCGCCTGCGCGGCGAGCGCCTCGGCGCCGATCTGCCGGCGGCCGCCTTCCAGATAGCGCACGGCCGAGGGCAGGATCACGCGCCCCTCCCCGTCCGGCAGGCATTCCGCAACACCGTGGCGGACGGCGGCCACGAGCGAATGCGTCGTGCCGAGGTCGATGCCCACGGCGATGCGACGCTCGTGCGGATTGGGCGAGGCGCCAGGTTCGGAGATCTGCAGCAGAGCCATGGGTGGTCGGGAAATTCAGGGGTGTTCTTGTTCTTGGACAGCGGCGGATTGTCCGCGCTGAACTCAGTATTGTTCCAGGGCCTCGAGGCGGCGGTCGATGTCGCTGCGAAAACGTGCCACGAACATCAGGGCGCGCACGCACTGGGCGGCGGCCTCGGCGTCTCCGGCATCGTCCAGCAGGCGGCCGGCCTCGGACAGCAAGGCCTGCTCGCGGGCAGCGACCTCGTCGTCCAGCGCCTGCACGGCGTCCAGCGTGCCGGCCTCGTCGAGCGCCTCGCGCCACGCCATCTGCTCCATCAGGAAGGCGGCCGGCATGCGGGTGTTGTCGTGCTCCTGGAGCGGCGCCCCACGCAGTTCGCAGAGGTAGGCGGCCCGCTTGAGCGGATCCCGCAGGCGCTGGTGCGCCTCGTTCACGCGCAGGGCCCACTGCATGGCGCGGCGCTGCGCCGGTGCGCCCTCGCTGGCGTAGCGGTCGGGATGGACCTGGGCCGCCAGCGCCTTCCAGCGGGCCTCGATGTCCTCGCGCGACTGCGCGTACCGCGCCGTCAGGCCGAAGAGCGCGAAGTCGTCATCTGCGAGATTCATGCGATCCATCCTTGCATTGGGGTCGTCGGGCTCGGCCGCGCCGCACCTTCGTCGGGCTCAAGAAGTGCAAAAGGCGCGAGACTCCCCGCGCCCTCCTCGCCCGCCGGGCCGCTCACACCCGGAACGATTCGCCGCAGCCGCAGCGATCCTTCTCGCGCGGGTTGCGGAACTTGAAGCCTTCGTTGAGGCCCTCGCGCACGAAGTCCAGCTCCGTGCCGTCCAGGTAGGGCAGGCTCTTCGGATCCACCAGCACCTTGACGCCGTGGCCTTCGAAGATGACATCCTCGGGCGCGATCTCGTCGGCGTATTCCAGCTTGTAGGCCAGGCCCGAGCAGCCGGTGGTCTTGACGCCCAGGCGCACGCCCACGCCCTTGCCCCGCTTCGAGATGTAGCGGGTCACATGGCGCGCAGCGGCTTCGGTCAGGGTGACTGCCATGGGAATGCGTCCTCGATCAGTTGTCGTGCTTGGCGCGGTAGTCGTCCACGGCCGCCTTGATGGCGTCCTCGGCGAGGATGGAGCAGTGGATCTTCACGGGCGGCAGGGCCAGTTCCTCGGCGATCTGCGTGTTCTTGATCGCCAGGGCCTGGTCCAGGCTCTTGCCCTTGACCCATTCGGTCACGAGCGAGCTGGAGGCGATGGCCGAGCCGCAGCCGTAGGTCTTGAACTTGGCGTCCTCGATCAGCCCGGTGGCGGGGTTGACCTTGATCTGCAGCTTCATGACGTCGCCGCAGGCCGGGGCGCCGACCATGCCGGTGCCGACAGTGTCATCGCCCTTCTCGAAGGAGCCGACGTTGCGGGGGTTTTCGTAGTGGTCAACGACCTTTTCGCTGTATGCCATGATGAATCTCCAACGATCTGTAATGTCTGGGCAGTGCCGGTGCCGGCCTCAGTGGGCGGCCCACTGGATGGTGCTGAGGTCCACGCCGTCCTGGTACATCTCCCAGAGCGGGGAGAGTTCGCGCAGCTTGGCCACGTTCTGGCGGATGGTGCTGATCGCGAAGTCGATGTCTTCCTCGGTCGTGAAGCGGCCGAAGGTCATGCGCAGGGACGAATGGGCGAGCTCGTCGCTGCGGCCGAGGGCGCGCAGCACATAGCTCGGCTCGAGACTGGCCGAGGTGCAGGCCGAGCCCGAGGACACGGCCAGGCCCTTGATGCCCATGATCAGGGACTCGCCCTCGACGAAGTTGAAGGACATGTTCAGGTTGTGGGGCACGCGGCGCTCGAGGTCGCCGTTCACGAAGACCTGCTCGACGTCCGACAGACCCTTGAGCAGGCGTTGCTGCAGGCCACGGATGCGCTCGCGCTCGGCGCCCATCTCTTCCTTGGCGATGCGGAAGGCCTCGCCCATGCCGACGATCTGGTGCGTGGGCAGCGTGCCTGAGCGCATGCCGCGCTCATGGCCGCCCCCGTGCATCTGCGCCTCGATGCGGATCCGGGGCTTGCGACGCACATACAGCGCGCCGATGCCCTTGGGGCCGTAGGTCTTGTGCGAGGCCAGGCTCATGAGGTCGACGGGCAGCGTGGCCAGGTCGATGTCCACCTTGCCGGTGGCCTGGGCGGCGTCGACGTGGAAGATGATGCCGCGCTCGCGGCACAGCGCGCCGAGGGCCGGGATGTCCTGGATCACGCCGATCTCGTTGTTCACGAACATGACCGAGGCCAGGATGGTGTCCGGGCGCAGCGCGGCCTTGAAGGCGTCGAGGTCGACGAGGCCATCCGCCTTCACGTCGAGGTAGGTCACCTCGAAGCCCTGGCGTTCGAGCTCGCGGCAGACGTCCAGCACGGCCTTGTGCTCGGTCTTCACCGTGACGATGTGCTTGCCGCGGGTCTGGTAGAAGTGGGCCGCACCCTTGATGGCGAGGTTGTTGGACTCGGTTGCACCGGAAGTCCAGACGATCTCGCGCGGGTCCGCGCCGATCAGCGCCGCCACCTGCTCACGCGCCTTCTCGTTGGCGGCCTCCGCCTCCCAGCCCCAGGCATGGCTGCGCGAGGCGGCATTGCCGAAATGCTCTCGCAGCCAGGGGATCATGGCGTCCACGACGCGGGGGTCGACCGGGGTGGTCGCGCCGTAATCCAGGTAGATGGGGAAATGCGGTGTCATGTCCATGGTGCGGTGCTGGCGACGGGGGCTGGCGAGCTTGTGAATTGTTCTGGGAGGGCCGGCGGGCAGACGAGGCGTCTGCGTCGTCGTTTACTTGGTCAGGGCGCTGTTGCCGAGGGCGAAGACCGAATTGGGCGCCGTGATGCGGATGGGCTTGACCACCGGCGTCGAGGAGATCGCCCGCTTGATCGGCGCCTCCTCGATGGTGATGCCCTTGGCCAGTTGGTCATCGACCAGCTTGCGCAGCGACACGGAATCCAGGTACTCGATCATCTTGGCGTTGAGGCTGGTCCAGAGCTCATGCGTGATGCAGCGCCCGGCTTCCTCGCCCATGCAGTTTTCCTTGCCACCGCAGCCGGTGGCGTCGATGGGTTCGTCCACGGCGACGATGATGTCGGCCACGGTGATCGCATCGGACTTGCGGCCCAGCGAATAGCCGCCGCCAGGCCCGCGGGTGCTTTCCACGAGCTCATGACGGCGCAGCTTGCCGAACAGCTGCTCCAGGTAAGACAGGGAAATCTGCTGGCGCTGACTGATCGCCGCCAAGGCGACCGGCCCGCTGTTTTCACGCAGGGCCAAGTCAATCATCGCGGTCACGGCGAAACGACCTTTGGTGGTAAGACGCATGCAACTCTCCTTCGGCCTGACGGCCATGAGCCGGCTCGGAACGCCAGGCAGGACCCGCCGGAGGTGGCGGACGGTCCTGGGTTAACCCTGGCCTATGCCCGAGCATTTTACTCAATTATCCAAAGGTCCGCCGGTTCCTCGCTGCAGCGCAGCAGAAAAACCCCGCCGGCGAAAGGCCTTGTGAGGGCGCCGACTCAGCGGGGCCGCCCCTGTGACAGGCGTTCGGCCAGCGCGGCGGCCAGGGGGCGGCAAGCCGCCTCGACCAGGTCCAGGACCTCCTCGAAGCCCGCAGCGCCGCCGTAGTACGGGTCCGGCACATCGCGTCCGACGAAGTCCGGCGCATGGTCCAGCAGCAGCGCGAGCTTGTGACGCGCCTGTGGCGGGCAGCGCTCGCGGAGTGCCTCCAGGTGACCGGCATCCATGGCCAGGATGAGGTCGGCCTCCGCAAAATCAAGCGCGCGCACGGCCCGCGCCTGCTGAGCGGAGAGATCGTAGCCGCGCCGTCTGGCATGGGCCTGACTGCGCGCGTCCGGTGCCTCGCCCGCATGCCAGCCCTGGATGCCGGCGGAATCGACCCGCACGCGATCGGCGAGCCCCAGCGCAGCCAGGTGATGGCGCAGGACACCCTCCGCGGTCGGCGAGCGGCAGATGTTGCCCGTGCAGACCATCAGCACCGACAGCGACGGCCGGCTCACTTGCGCCCCGTGTCGATCGCGATGACGTTGTCGTGAGCCGCGGCCCCGAACACCTGCTCGCGCAGCTGGGCCAGCTGGTCGCGCACCCGGGCGGCCTTCTCGAACTCCAGGTTGCGGGCGTGCTCCAGCATCTGTTTCTCGAGTTGGGTGATGCGCTTGCTGAGGTCCTTCTCGGTCAGTTCCTCCAGCTCGTCCACCACGCCCAGCTTCTGGTCGTCGCGGCCACCCTTGTCGGAGTAGACCCCGTCGATGAGGTCCCGGATGCGCTTGCGCACGCCGCGCGGGACGATGCCGTGCTCCGTGTTGAAGGCGATCTGCTTGGCCCGGCGCCGCTCGGTCTCGTCGATGGCGCGGCGCATGGAATCGGTGATGCGGTCGGCGTAGAGGATAGCCTTGCCATTGAGGTTGCGCGCCGCGCGGCCGATGGTCTGGATCAGGCTGCGCTCCGAGCGCAGGAAGCCTTCCTTGTCCGCGTCCAGGATGGCCACGAGCGAGACCTCGGGGATGTCCAGCCCTTCCCGCAGCAGGTTGATCCCCACCAGCACATCGAAGGCGCCCAGGCGCAGGTCCCGCAGGATCTCCACCCGCTCGACGGTGTCGACGTCCGAGTGCATGTAGCGCACCTTGACGCCGTTGTCGCTGAGGTAGTCGGTGAGCTGCTCCGCCATCCGCTTGGTGAGGGTGGTGATCAGCACCCGCTCGCCGATGTCGGTGCGGTCGCGGATCTCCTGCAGCACGTCGTCCACCTGGTGCGTGGCGGGCCGCACTTCCACGATGGGATCGACCAGACCCGTCGGGCGCACCACCTGCTCGACCACCTGGCCGGCGTGCCGCTTCTCGTAGTCGGCGGGCGTCGCCGACACGAAGACGGCCTGGCGCATCTTGCGCTCGAATTCCTCGAACTTCAGCGGCCGGTTGTCCAGGGCCGAAGGCAGGCGGAAGCCGAACTCCACCAGGGTCGTCTTGCGGGCGCGGTCGCCGTTGTACATGGCGCCGAACTGGCTGATGGTGACGTGGCTCTCGTCGATGAACATGAGCGCGTCCGACGGCAGGTAGTCGACCAGCGTCGGCGGCGGATCGCCCGGCTGCGCGCCGGACAGATGCCGGGTGTAGTTCTCGATGCCCTTGCAGTGCCCGACCTCGGTGAGCATCTCCAGGTCAAAGCGCGTGCGCTGCTCGATGCGCTGGGCCTCGACGAGCTTGCCGTCGGCAATGAACTGCCCCACCCGCTCGCGCAGCTCCTCCTTGATGGTGTCCACGGCCGCCAGCACCCGTTCGCGCGGCGTCACGTAATGGCTGGAGGGATAGACGGTGAAGCGCGGAATCTTCTGGCGGATCTGCCCGGTGAGCGGATCGAAGAGCTGCAGCGTCTCGACCTCATCGTCGAAGAGCTCGATGCGCAGCGCCAGCTCCGAGTGCTCCGCCGGGAAGACGTCGATGGTGTCGCCCCGCACGCGGAAGTGCCCGCGCTGGAACTCGGTGTCGTTGCGCTGGTACTGCATGCGGATGAGCTGGGCGATGACGTCCCGCTGGCCCATCGTGTCGCCGACGCGCAGCGTCATGACCATCTGGTGGTAGTCGCTCGGGTTGCCGATGCCGTAGATGGCCGACACCGAGGCCACGATGACCACGTCGCGCCGTTCCAGCAGGCTCTTGGTGCAGGAGAGGCGCAGCTGCTCGATCTGCTCGTTGATCGCGCTGTCCTTCTCGATGAAGAGGTCGCGCTGCGGCACGTAGGCCTCGGGCTGGTAGTAGTCGTAGTAGCTGACGAAGTACTCGACCGCGTTCTTCGGGAAGAACTCCCGCATCTCGCTGTACAGCTGCGCGGCCAGCGTCTTGTTGTGGGCGAACACGATGGCCGGGCGCCCCATGCGCGCGATCACATTGGCCATGGTGAAGGTCTTGCCGGACCCTGTCACCCCAAGCAGGGTCTGGTAGCTCAGGCCATCCTCGATGCCCTCCACCAGTTGGGCGATGGCCGTGGGCTGGTCCCCTCCCGGCGGGAAAGGCTGGAAGAGCTGGAACGGCGAGCCTTCGAATGTGACGAACTCACCCTTGGGGGCGTCGTCGTTTTCCTCGGTGGCATCGGGGGCAATGGCGGTGCTGGACATCGGGGATTCCCTGAGATTGGGCGCCTCGGGCCCCTAGAATTCCAGGGTCTCGCAGCGCCTCGAACCCGACAGCGTAGCGCAGACCGCTCTCGCTCGCAGCGAAGCACCCGCGAGCCTCATGCCACCGTCCTGTCAGGAAAGCCCCATGTCCTTGTTCGCCGCCGTCGAAATGGCCCCCCGCGACCCCATCCTGGGTCTGAACGAGCAATTCAATGCCGACACCAATCCGAAGAAGGTGAACCTCGGCGTCGGTGTGTACTACGACGAGAACGGCAAGCTGCCCCTGCTGCGCTGCGTGGCCGACGCCGAGCGCCAGATGCTCGAGGCGCCCAAGGCCCGCGGCTATCTTCCCATCGACGGCATCGCCGCCTACGACCTCGCCGTGCAGGGCCTCGTGTTCGGCGCGGGCGCCGAGGTGGTGACGGGCAAGCGCGTCGCCACCGTGCAGGCCCTGGGCGGCACCGGCGGCCTGAAGATCGGCGCCGATTTCCTCAAGCGCCTGAACCCGAATGCGCGCGTGCTGATCTCCGACCCGAGCTGGGAGAACCACCGCGCGCTGTTCACCAACGCCGGCTTCCAGGTCGGCACCTACAGCTACTACGACGCCGAGAACCGCGGCATCAAGGCGGACGCCATGCTGGCCGACCTGCAGGCCGCCGAGGCCGGCACCGTGGTCGTGCTGCACGCCTGCTGCCACAACCCCACCGGCTACGACCTCACCCCCGCGCAGTGGGCGAAGGTGGTCGAGGTGGTGAAGGCGCGCGGTCTCGTTCCCTTCCTCGACATGGCCTACCAGGGCTTCGGCGAAGGCATCGCCGAGGACGGCGCCGTGATCCAGCAGTTCCTGGCCGCCGGCCTCGACTTCTTCGTCTCCACCAGCTTCTCCAAGAGCTTCTCGCTGTACGGCGAGCGTGTGGGCGCCCTGAGCGTGGTCTGCGCCAGCAGCGAGGAAGCCACCCGCGTGCTGAGCCAGCTCAAGATCGTCATCCGCACCAACTACAGCAACCCGCCCACGCACGGCGCGCAGGTCGTCGCGACCGTGCTGTCCACGCCGGCCCTGCGCCAGCTGTGGGAAGACGAGCTCGCCGGCATGCGCACCCGCATCCGCGCCATGCGCGAGGCCCTGGTGACCGAGCTGAAGGCAGCCGGCGTCACGAGCGACCTGAGCTTCGTGACCCGCCAGAAAGGCATGTTCAGCTACTCCGGCCTGAACGCCGCCCAGATGCAGCGCCTGCGCGGCGAATTCGGCATCTACGGCGTGGACTCCGGCCGCATCTGCGTGGCCGCCCTGAACCCGGGCAACCTGAAGGCCGTGGCCGCCGCCATGGCCGCGGTCATGCAGGGCTGATCCCCCCCTGCCCCGCGCCCAGGCGCCGTCCGGATCACCGGCGGCGCCTTTTTTGTCGCCTTCGTGACGCCCGGACCCCCATGACATGGGTCAAAGGCCGGGTTTGTGCGGGGTATTTCACCAAGCTGGCTGTCAGCTTGAGCTCCCTACAATGCTGCAACGCACAAAACAAGGCAAGATGCTTCACAGGCATCCACGCCTCACGCCGTGCCCACGCATCCCGCGGTGCCGGCCAGCCATGGAAGGGGTCCCACATGCTGTATCAGCTTTACGAAACCCAACGCGCCCTGATGAGCCCGTTCTCGGAGTTCGCCAGCGCCGCTGCCAAGCTCTACAGCCATCCGCTGTCGCCCTTCGCGCACTCGCCGATGGCGGCGCGCTTCTCGGCCGGCCTGGACCTGATGCACCGCTTGGCCAAGGACTACGAGAAGCCCGAGTTCGACATCCGCGGCGTGGATGTGGATGGCGTCGAAGTGGCCGTGCAGGAGCTGGTGCCCCTGGAGAAGCCCTTCTGCCGCCTGCTCCGCTTCAAGCGCTACACCGACGACCCGGCCGTGCTGGCCAAGATGAAGGCGCAGCCCACCGTGCTGGTGGTCGCCCCGCTGTCCGGCCATCACAGCACGCTGCTGCGGGACACCGTCAAGTCCCTGCTGCGCGACCACAAGGTCTACATCACCGACTGGACCGACGCCCGCATGGTCTCGCTGGAGGAAGGCCCCTTCCACCTCGATGACTACGTCAACTACGTCCAGGAGTTCATCCGCCATGTGGGCGCCGACCAGGCGCACGTCATCTCGGTCTGCCAGCCCACCGTGCCGGTGCTGGCCGCGATCTCGCTGATGGCCTCGCGCGGCGAGCCCACGCCCCGCTCGATGACGATGATGGGGGGCCCCATCGACGCCCGCCGCAGCCCGACGGCCGTCAACAACCTGGCGATGAACAAGAGCCACAGCTGGTTCGAGAACAACGTCATCTACCGCGTCCCGCCGAACTTCCCCGGCGCGGGCCGCGCGGTCTATCCCGGCTTCCTGCAGCACACCGGCTTCGTGGCCATGAACCCGGACCGCCACCTGACCTCGCACTACGACTACTTCCTGGACCTCGTGCGCGGCGACGACGACAGCGCCGAGGCCCACCGCAAGTTCTACGACGAGTACAACGCCGTGCTGGACATGCCGGCCGAGTACTACCTCGACACCATCAAGACGGTGTTCCAGGACTTCGCCCTGGTCAATGGCACCTGGCGGGTCGGCGAGGAGCTGGTGCGCCCGCAGGACATCCGCGGCACCGCGCTGCTGACGGTCGAAGGCGAGCTGGACGACATCTCCGGCGCCGGCCAGACGCGCGCGGCGCATGAGCTGTGCAGCGGTATCCCGAGCGGCGACCAGTACCACTACGACGCCATCGGTGCCGGCCATTACGGCATCTTCTCGGGCCGCCGCTGGCGCGAGATGGTCTATCCGGAGGTGCGCAGCTTCATTGCGAAGTACGATGCAGCCCCGCTCACGGCCGCCGCCGCGACGGGCAGCAAGCGACCCGCCGCCCGTCCGCGCAGCAAGGCCACGACCTGACGCTGCCCTCTTCTCGACCTTGACCGCCGCCCCCGACTCCCTTGCCGACCTGATCGAGCAACTCGACCGCGCCCTGCCGCAGACCCAGTGCACGCGCTGCGGCTATCCCGACTGCCGCTCCTACGCCGAGGCCATGGCGCGCGGCGAGGCCGGCATCAACCAGTGCCCGCCGGGGGGCGCCGAGGGCATCGAGCGCCTGGCTCGCCTCACGGGCCGGCCGGTGGCGCCCCTGAGCGCGGCGCATGGCCTCGAGGGCCCGCGCAGGCTGGCCGTGATCGACGAGGCCTGGTGCATCGGCTGCACGCTGTGCATCAAGGCCTGCCCGGCCGACTGCATCAGCGGCGCCCCCAAGCTCATGCACACCCTCGTGGCCGAACAATGCACGGGCTGCGAGCTGTGCGTGCCGGCCTGCCCGGTGGACTGCATCTCGCTGGTGGACGCCACCCCCGGGCGCAGCGGCTGGGACGCCTGGAGCGAGGCGCAGGCCTCGCAGGCCCGCGAGCGCTACCAGTTCAAGCAGTTCCGGGAGCAGCGCGAGACGCAGGAGAACGCCCGGCGCCTGGCCGAGAAGGCCCAGCACAAGCTCGCCCACCTGGCCGAGCTGACCAAGCCGGCGGACGACGCCGAGCTGCAGCGCAAGCGTTCGGTGATCGAGGCGGCGCTCGCCCGGGCCCGCGCAAAGCGCGAGGGCTGAGCCTTGCCGCGGGGCGGTGCGCCGCCCCTCGCCGTCAGTCGGCCCCGGCGACGTCCCATTCGCGGCAGCGTCCCGCCTTGATGTCCAGTGACTGCAGCAGGCCCAGCGCCTGCCCGCCGGCCAGCATCGCATGCTCGTTGACGCGCGCGGCGCGGATGCCGTCGGCCCGGGTTTCCGTGGACCCGGCGCGCCCCGGGTGGCACATCATCAGCCCGCCCTCAGGCAGGGAGCGCAGCCAGGTCTCGAGCAGCTGCCGGTAGTCGGCAGCAGGCTGGAAATCGTAGACCCCCGCGAAGTCCCGATTGACCCGCAGGCCCTCGGCCCGGGCGCCTGCCGCGAGCGCTCGCCCGCCCAGCCGCCCGATGAGGGCCGCCTTCGCCCCGCGCCAGTGGCGTGAACAGGTGATGCGCAGCGCGCAGGCGTGGCCGTAGCGGCGGGTGATCACCTGCAGCAGGGCCTCTCGCACCCCGGGAATCTGGTGCAGGTGCTGATGGCCGTCCACATAGTCCGGCGCACGCCCGATCCGCCGCTCGAAGGCATCGAGCTGGGACTCGATCCACGGGCCGGCCAGCGAGGCAGGCACCGCGCCGCGGTAGGCGGCGATGAGCCAGCCCTCGAGCGAGCGGCTGGCATAGTGGGCGAACTCGTTGAGGTCCAGGTGCAGGCCCAGGTCCACCTGCGCGGTGCGCTCCTTCAGCGCCGGCGCCCAGTGCGGCCAGGCCGGCGAGAGCACCATGCAGCTCGTCGCCGTGACCACGCCGGCATCGATGCAGTCGAGGATGCCCAGGCTGATGGCGCGGTCGAAGCCGTAGTCATCGGCGCAGATCTGGATGCGGCGGCTCACAGCAGCTCCTCGCGCCGGCGCCTGAAGGCCCAGTGCCGGCCCAGCCACCAGGTCATCGCGGCCACGGCCAGCAGCACGAGGAACAGCGCCAGGCGGTACTCCACCCCGCAGGCCAGCAGCAGCGCATAGAGCAGCTCATTGCAAACGAAGCCCAGCAGCGCCACGCCGAAGAAGCGGGGCAAGGCCTGACGGCCGTCCGCCTGCTGGGCGGCGAAGGTCAGGCGGTGGTGGCCGACGAAGCTCACCCCGAAGGCCAGTAGAAAGCCCATCACATTGGCCATCAGCGCCGGCCATTGCCACGCGCCCACGAGCAGCAGCACCATGGCGAAATGCACGGCCGCGGCGCTGGCGCCCACGGCCCCGAACCACAGGAGCGACTTCAAGCCCGCACCTCCGCGTCAGGCGCCACCGGCTTGCGCAGCGACGGGGTCAGGTCTTGCGTCACGTACAGCGGCCGGCGCTTGACCTCGTCGAAGACCCGGCCCAGGTACTCGGCAATGATGCCCAGACAGAGCAGCTGCACGCCGGCCAGAAAGGTGATGGAGGCGGCCAGCGTCGCGAAGCCGGAGATCTCGTTGCCCAGGAAGACCTTCTCGAAGACGATCCAGAAGCCGAACACGACGGACAGCAGCGACACGACGATGCCCAGCGCCGACACCACCCGCAGCGGCACCTTCGAGAAGGCGGTGATGCCCGTGACGGCGAGCTGCAGCAGCCCCATGAACCGGAAGCTCGTCTCGCCATGCGCGCGGGCATCGGGGACGAACTCGATGCCCGTGGCCGGGAAGCCCACCCAGGCGAAGAGGCCCTTCATGTAGCGCGCGCGCTCCGGCAGCTGGCGCAGCGCCAGGACCACGGCGCGATCGAGCAGACGGAAATCGCCCGCATCGGCCGGGAGCTCGAAGCGCGAGCCCTTCTGCATCAGCCAGTAGAAGACCCGCGTGTACAGGCGCCGGGCGAAGGACTGCGATTCCCGCCGGCCCTTCTGCACGCCATAGACGACGTCGTAGCCCTCGCGCCATCGCTCCAGCATCTTCAAGACGCAGCTGATGGGATGCTGGCCGTCGGAGTCCATGCTGATCACGACGTCGCCCTCGACGGCATCCAGCCCGGCGGTGAGCGCGGCCTCCTTGCCGAAATTGCGCGACAGGCGCAGCAGGCGCACCGGCAGGCCCTGGCGGATGAGGCCCTGGACCACCATCACCGTGTCGTCACGGCTGCCATCGTCGATGACGAGCAGCTCCAGCGCCTGCGCATGCGGCGAGAGATCCTCCACCAGGCGCGGCAGCAGCCAGCTGAGGTTCCGGGCCTCGTTGTAGGCAGGCATGACCACCGAGAGCAGCTGCGGCCGCTCGCGGCCCGCCACGGGCGGGGTCGACGGGGTTGCCTCGGAGGAGACGTTGGGCGGGCTCTCGAGGGCGGGGTCAGGGTGCGGCATAGAGGCACAGATGCTTGTTGCAGGCCAGCGCGTCGGTGCGGGCGCGGGCGGTCGGGGTGTCCTTCTCGAGGACCTGGAAACGCGCGGCGGCGCCGGCAGGCGGGCTGTAGAGGCGCCCCGCGCTGTAGAAGAAGGCCGAGTGGTCGGGCTTGCCGGCATAGGCCAGGGCACAGCGCGCGGTCCAGGCGTCCGGACCGCAGGCCTGCTCGTAGGCCCGGATGAGCTCGCGGTCGGAGGCCCGCAGCGATTCCTTCGGCCCGAGCCATGCGAAGCCCAGCGCCATCAGCCCCCAGACCAGCACGCCCGTGCCCCAATGACGCGCCCGGGCCAGGGCCGGCACGTCGAACTGGGCCAGCCACAGCAGCACCACGCCCGGCAGCGCGGTCACGGCATAGGTGGGGATGATGTTGCGCGCGGCGGTGAACAGCAGCAGCGGCGCGGCGGTGATGCACAGCGCATAGACCCAGAGCTCGCGCCCGAGCCGCTCCGGTGCCGACGCCGCGGGCGTGGCGGACGCCACCTTGGCACTGCGCCCGCGGGCCACCCGCACGACGACGGCATGCACGATCCACGGCAGGGCGGATACCAGCACGAAGAGCCAGATCATCCCGATAGGCTGGGCGTGGGCGAAGCCGTAGCGATCGCCCTTCCAGCCGGGCTGCAGGAAGCGCATCACGTGCTCGCCGAGCAGGAAGTACTGCAGGAAACCGGGGGTGCGCTGCTCCGCCCAGACATACCAGGGCACGGCCAGGCCGATCCAGATCAGCCAGGCCAGCGGGTCCTTGAGGATGGCCGCCACCACCTTGCCATGGCGGCGCCATAGCGCATGCAGCACGGGCGGCAGCAGCGCCAGCACGCCCGCCGCCGGACCCTTGGTCAGCAGCGCCAGCCCGAGACCCAGGGCCAGGACGCGCCCGGCACGGCGCCGAGCCGGCGCATCGGGGGCCGTCACCGCGCGCCACCACGCGGCCTGCACCAGCAGCGCGGTGGCCATCAGCGTGGCATCGGTCATCACGGCCCCGGCACAGATGAAGTACATGGGGCACAGCATCAGGGCCGCCAGCGCGGCCGCGCGCTGCGACGGTGCCAGGCTGGCCCGCAGCATCCAGTCCAGGCTCCAGAGCCCAAGCAGCGCCCAGCCCAGGGCGGCGAGGCGCCCGGACCATTCATTGACGCCGAAGACCTCCATCAGCAGCGCCTGGCTCCAGGTGGACAACGGCGGCTTGGCCCAGAACACCTCGGTGGGCGTCACGTGCGGGCTCACCCAGTCGCCCAGCTGCACCATCAGGCGGGCGATCTCGGCATAACGGGCCTCGGTGTGGTCCGTCAGTGCCATCAGCGGCAGCGTCACCAGGCGCAGCACGACGGCAGCGACCAGCAGGGCCAGCCACGGGCGAGCGGCGGCGCTGCGCCACAGCGGCGCGGCGGTCGAGAGCGAAGGGGCGGATGTCGGGGCAGAACTCATGCGGGCAGTCAAAGGCGCTCCGGGCGGACGCGTGCCGCATTCTCGCCGAGCCGGCCCGGTTCCCGCCCTCAGATGAACCACAATCGCACCATGAACGACGCCCAAGTCCTCCACTTTTTCCAGACGCTGCGCACGGCCAACCCGGCGCCGCAGACCGAGCTCGAGTACGCCAGCGTCTTCGAGTGCCTGGCGGCCGTGCTGCTCTCCGCGCAGGCCACGGACGTCGGCGTCAACAAGGCGACGCGCAAGCTCTATGCGCGAGCCAACACGCCGGCGAAGATCCTGGCCCTGGGCGAGGATGGTCTCGCCGACGCGATCAAGACCATCGGCCTGTACCGGACCAAGGCCAAGAACCTGCTCGCGACCTGCCGGATCCTGGTCGAGCAGCATGGGGGCGAGGTGCCGCGCAGCCGCGAGGCCCTGGAGGCCCTGCCCGGCGTCGGGCGCAAAACGGCCAACGTGGTGCTGAACGTCGCCTTCGGCGAGCCGACCATGGCCGTGGACACCCACATCTTCCGCGTCAGCAACCGCACCGGGCTCGCGCCCGGCAAGACGCCGCTGGCGGTCGAGCAGGGCCTGCTGCGGCGGGTCCCGCCGGCCTTTCTGGTGGACGCCCACCACTGGCTCATCCTGCACGGGCGCTACGTCTGCCAGGCCCGGCGCCCCCTGTGCGAGCAGTGCAGCGTGCGGGTCGATTGCGACGAGGGCCGCGCGCTGGCGGGAGGCGGGGCCACGCCGGCCTCTACAATGGCCCATCACCAGTAGGCGAGATCGTCACAGCCAGCCATGCCAAGCATCACCGACCTTGTTGACCGGGTGGAGAGGCTCCTCCTGCGTCACGACGAGCTGACCCGCACCAACGCCCTGCTCGAGGAGCAGGTCCGTGCCCTGACCCAGGAGCGCGACGGCATGCGCTCCCGCCTCAACGCCGCCCGGGCCCGCATCGACGCCCTGCTGGATCGCCTGCCGCTGGAATCGGAGAAGAACGCGCCATGAAGCAGATGGAAGTGACCATCATGGGCCAGAGCTACCTGCTGGGCTGCCCCGAAGGCGGCGAGGCCGCGCTCTCCAAGGCCGTGGCGCAGGTGGACCGCGAGATGTGCGGCATCCGGGATGCCGGCCGCATCAAGGCCCGTGAGCGCATCGCCGTGCTGGCGGCCCTGAACCTGGCCTACCAGCTCGCCGAGCAGCCGGCGGCCCGTGCGGGCGGCCCCGCGGCCGCGCCCGCCGCGCCGCAAGGTGCCCTACCCGATCTCGACGGGCTCATCAAAAGGCTCGACGAAGCCCTTGCCCAGGATGGGCAACTGCTCTGAACACCGCGCCGCTGGGCCTAGAATGACGGCGTCCGTTGCGTTCGCGTGAGTCTTATATTTCCTTGAACCGATGCTCTCTGAGCATGGGCTTGGAACATCGCCTCGCTGGTGTGATCGTCTCGCGTCAGATGAACCCGAAGTTTGGCTGACCTCGCCCACCTGAATCCCCTGGGTTCAGGAATGCGGCTCACGGCTCGCGGCGGACACCTTCTTCCTCCGGCGCAGCACCGGCCCCCTGCCGCTCCTGTGCTGCGCCTCGCCGATGCCGGCCCTGCGGGCCTTCAGCGCCGGTCGCTGGCCGGGCTCGCGGCGCGCCGGCACCCTGGCCGGCAGCCCTCCGCCAACAATCGACCCGCCCATGAACTACTGGCTGATGAAATCGGAGCCGGACGAGTGCTCCATTGACGACCTCGCCGCGGCGCCCGGGCGGACCGTGCCCTGGATCGGCGTTCGCAACTACCAGGCGCGCAACTTCATGCGCGACGACATGCGACTGGGCGATGGCGTGCTGTTCTACCACTCGTCCTGCCCGCAGCCCGGCATCGCCGGCGTGGCCGAGGTCTGCAGCGCCGCCTATCCGGATGCCAGCCAGTTCGATGCCGCCAGCCCCTACTTCGACGCCAAGTCCTCGCCTGCGGCGCCACGCTGGGTGCATGTGGACGTGCGCTTCACGCGCAAGACGCGCCTGCTGAGCCTCTCGGAGATGCGCCAGACGGCCGCGCTCTCGACCATGCGCGTGCTGCAGCCCGGCAGCCGGCTGTCGATCACCCCCGTCACCCCGGAAGAATGGGCAGCGGTGCTGCGGATGCTGGCCTAGGCCGGCTCAAGTGTTTGCGCGTGGCCGCGGCGAACTGACAGCATCGGCCGGCAAATGCCTTGAACGCCAGCGGCTGCCGGCGAGCGTACCCGGCGCTCAGGCCTGGCTGCCGAAGGGAATGGGCGCCAGCACGACCTGATTGCCGCCCCGGCGCTGGGCCTCCTGAATGGCGGACTGCGCCGCGCCCAGCAGCTCCTCCTGGCGCGAGGCCGTGTGCGGGAAGCTCGCCACGCCCATGGACAGCGACAGGCTCAGGTCCATGCCCTGCACCACGATGATCTGGCTCACGCACTGGCGGCGCAGCTGCTCCATGCGGGCATGGGCCGTGGCCAGCCCGACACCCGACAGCAGCACCGCAAAGAGTTGCTCGCCCACGCGGCAGGCGGCGTCCATCGCGCGCGTGTTGGCCCGCAGCATGCGGCCGAGGCCTTCCAGCATGCGCTGCTGGGCCTCGTCCTGCAGGTGCCGCGCCTCGGCGGGCAAGGGGTCCAGTGAGATCAGCACCAAGGCGAATTCCCGGTGCTCGCGGGTGGAGAGGTCGATCTCGCGCAGCAGCTGGTCGTCGAACTGCGCCCGCAGGTACAGCCCGGAGGTGTCATCGCGGCCGCTGCCCTTCTCGGACTCGCGCCGCAGCTGCTCCATGGCCTTTTGCTGCTGCTCGATCTGCTGCAGCGCGCGCTGCAGGTGGGACTCCCGGTGCTTCTCTTCCGTCCGCTCGGACCACATCGACAGGATGTGCTCGGCCCCCAGCGGCACCCGCGTGACCATGAAGTCGCGCCGACGGCCGCCCAGCTCGAGCCGGTGCTCGCTGACCACCACCGTGCGCTGCGCCATGACGGCCTGCTCGACGCGGCGCATGGCCTGCATCTCGTCACCCCGCATGAGGTCGACGTCGCTGCTGCCGACCAGGGAGGATTCGGTGCGCTCGAACAAGCGGTCCAGCCCGGCGCTGGCATAGACGTAACGGCCGGTGGCCAGGGATTTGACCGCCAGGAAGGCGCCCAGCGGCTCGGCGAGGCTCAGGAGCGCGCCAGCAGCGCCGCTGTCGGACAGGCCCTGCACCTGCAGCCAGTCCTGCAGGCTGCCCGGGCGACCTGCCATGCCCTGTGCGTTCGCCGATTGAATATCCATGCCTTGAAAGCCTTCTTGCCTCTTTGACGGCTCGCCCTGCCGGCCCGGCCCGCGCCGGTGCGGGGTCTCGGGCGACCGGCCGGCCCCACCCCTTGGGCAGTCAGCGCATCCGGTCAGCGAAAGCTCCGCGCATGGTAGCCAAAACCAGACCGCTTGGCGGCCACGCCTGCCCCCTATTTGGGTCATCCTTCTCGTCAGGAGAGCGAAGAAAGGCGCCGTAAGTCACATCCTGGCCGCCCGCTCGTGTCGCTTCCGTCACGCCGTGCCTGCGTTTTGAGCTAGGCCCGGCAGTCCTCATGCGACGGGGCAGACGGCATGCCGATGGGCGCCGGCGCCGGCAGCCGAGCCCATAGCCCCGGCCGACATCGCGGCAGGCATCCCGGCCGACGTGTCGGCCAACTGCGGCGAGAATCCGGCACTTCCCATCGCGCCCTGCCGCCCCTCCCCGTCCCATGCACGCCTCTCCTGACGTCGATCTCCTCATCATCGGTGCCGGTGCCGCCGGTCTCTTCTGCGCCGCCCAGGCGGGCCAGCTGGGCCTGCGCGTGCTGCTGATCGACCATGCGCCCCGGCTGGCGGAGAAGATCCGGATTTCCGGCGGCGGGCGCTGCAATTTCACCAACCGCGAAGCGGGGCCGGCCAACTACCTGTCGGAGAACCCGCACTTCTGCCGCTCCGCCCTCGCCCGCTACACGCCGCAGGACTTCATCGCCCTGCTGCAGAAGCATGGCATCGGCTTCCATGAGAAGCACCGCGGCCAGCTGTTCTGCGACGACGGCAGCGAACGCATCATCCAGATGCTCAAGGACGAGTGCGAGGCCGTCGGCGTTCAGCGCTGGCAGCCCTGCACCGTGGCGGCCGTCCATGCCGTGGCCGAGGGCTTCGAGCTCGAAACCAGCCAGGGCACGGTCCGGGCACCCTCGGTGGTCGTGGCCTGCGGCGGCCTGCCGGTGCCCAAGATCGGCGCCAGCGACTTCGGCCTGCGCCTCGCCCAGCAGTTCGGCCACGAGGTGGTGACGCCCCGCCCCGCCCTGGTCCCGCTGACCTTCTCCGCCGAGAGCTGGGCGCCCTTCGCCGAGCTCTCCGGGCTGTCGCTGGAGGTCGTCGTCAGCGCCGGCCAGGGCAAGCAGCGCACCCGCTTCCTGGAAGACCTGCTCTTCACCCATCGCGGGCTCAGCGGCCCGGCCATCCTGCAGATTTCCAGCTTCTGGCAGCCCGGCCAGCCCATCGAGATCGACCTGCTGCCCTCGCTCGACCTGGCCGCCGCCTTGCGCGAGGCCAAGGGCAACAGTCGCAAGCAGCTGGGCAATGTGCTGGGTGAATGGATGCCGGCGCGGCTGTCCCAGACCTGGCTGAAGCAGCAGGGCCTCGACGGCAGCCGCCCGATGGCCGAATGCCGGGACAAGGACCTCGAGACGCTCGCTCGCAGCCTCAAGCAGTGGCAGCTCACCCCGGCGGGCGACGAAGGCTGGAAGAAGGCCGAGGTCATGCGCGGCGGCGTCAGCACGCGGGAGCTGAGCTCCCAGACCCTGGAAAGCCGGCGCCAGCCGGGCCTCTTCTTCATCGGCGAGGTGGTCGACGTGACGGGCTGGCTGGGCGGCTACAACTTCCAGTGGGCCTGGGCCAGCGCCCATGCCTGCGCCCAGGGTGCGCTGGCCCGCCAGCAGGCCCTGGCCGCCGTCAACGGCAGGGATTGAGCCGCGAAAATGCGGCCGAAATGCGGCCGGATACGGCAATAGTGGCAGCCAGCAAAATCTGTGGCTATAATCCCTGTCTTTGCTAGCAAACCCGCGCGTCGATTCGGAAGCGGACTCCGGATACTTCCGCTTCAGAACGCTACTGGCCAATCCTGGTCGGGGCAGTTCAGGCGAACACCGAGCGCACCTTGAAGGAACCATTGCTTCATGACCACCATTCGCGTCAAAGAAAACGAGCCGTTCGACGTGGCCCTGCGCCGCTTCAAGCGCACCATCGAAAAGCTGGGCCTGCTCACCGAGCTGCGTGCTCGTGAGTTCTACGAAAAGCCCACTGCCGAGCGCAAGCGCAAGAAGGCTGCCGCCGTCAAGCGTCACTACAAGCGCGTGCGCAGCATGCAGCTGCCCAAGAAGCTGTACTGAGCTTCTCGTTTTCTGGCGCCGTCAGGCGTCCATACGCTGCTGAAGGGGCTCCGGCCTCTTCAACAAAGCCCGCGCAGGACGCTGTCGCGGGCTTTTTCCATTCCGGCACGGCTTTTTCGCGGCATCGCTACGATCCTTCCGAGCGTCTCCCGCCCACAGCCCGCCCCTTTCCACGAGTCCCCATCATGACCCTCAAAGAACGCATCACCGAAGACATGAAGGCCGCCATGCGCGCCAAGGAAGCCGAGAAGCTCTCGACCATCCGCATGCTGCTGGCCGCCGTCAAGCAGAAGGAAGTGGACGAGCGCGTGGACGTGGACGACGTGATGCTGGTGGGCATCGTCGACAAGCTCATCAAGCAGCGCAAGGACGCCATCTCGCAGTACACGGCCGCGGCGCGCCAGGATCTGGCCGACAAGGAAGCCGCCGAGGTCGTGGTGCTCGAGGCCTATCTGCCGGCACGCCTGAGCGAAGCCGAGATCCAGGCCGCCGTGAACGCCATCGTGGCCGAGCTCGGCGCCAAGGGCCCGGGCGACATGGGCAAGGTGATGGGCGCCGTCAAGACGCAGCTCGCCGGCAAGGCCGACATGGGCCTGGTCTCCGCCGCCGTCAAGAAGGCGCTCGCCCCCTGATGCGCCGAGCGCCGCCCGGCGCCATCGCCTGATGGCCTGGGCCGGCCCGGCCGCCGTCCCCCTCACGAAAGCACAGCCATGACCCTGCCGCTCAATCCCCTGACGCCCGACTTCGCCGTTGCCCCTCAGCTGGAACCGGCGGCCATGGCCGATGCCGCCGCCGCGGGCTTCCGCAGCGTGATCAACAACCGCCCGGACGGCGAAGGCGGCCCCACCCAGCCCAGCAGCGCCAGCATGGCCGCCGCTGCGGCCGCCGCCGGCCTGCAATACGCCCACCTGCCGGTGCAGGGCGGCTTCCAGTCCCCCGAAGAGATCGCGGCCTTCCGCGAACTGCTCGCCACCCTGCCTGGCCCCGTGCTCGCGTTCTGCCGCTCGGGTGCCCGCTGCACCAAGCTCTTCGTCGCCGCGACGCAAGGCTGATCCCTCCGCCGGAGGAAGACCCCCTCGGGGCTTTCCCTCATCCCTGCCTGAATTCAGGCAGCGTTCAGCGGGCAATCGATACAGTCCGGGCAAGCCGGCAGGGCCCACCGCCCTCGCCCTTTGCCCAGGAACTGCCCATGAACGCCTTGATTGCCTTTGCGGAGGCCATCGACAGACTCAACGACCGCTTCGGCACGCTTGCCGAGTGGGGCGTGCTGCTGTCCTGCCTCATCAGCGCGGCCAATGCCGTCGTCCGCTACGCCTTCGACTACAGCTCGAACGCCTTTCTCGAGATCCAGTGGTATCTGTTCGCCGCCTGCGTGATGCTGGGCGCCGCGCAGGTCCTGCGCATCAACGAGCACGTGCGGGTCGACCTGATCTACAGCCGCCTGAGCGGCAAGGCCAAGGTGCTGGTCGACCTCTTCGGCCTCACCGTCTTCCTGCTGCCGGTGATCGGCTACATGGCCTGGCTGTCGTGGGGGCTCTTCGTGGGCAAGCTCACGACCGGCATGCGCCCGGACGACACCATCGCCGCCCTGGGCTTCCTGCCCTATGTCCACAAGCTGCTCATCAGCGGTGAGGTCTCCAGCAATGCCGGCGGCCTGATCCGCTGGCCCGCCGTGCTGATGCTCCCCCTGGGCTTCGCGCTCGTGTGGCTGCAGGGCGTGGCCGAGATCATCAAGCGCATCGGCTGGCTCAGCCACCGCTACAACATGGACACCCACTACGAGAGGCCCCTGCAATGATCAGCATGGAGCAATTCCCGCCCCTGATGTTCGCGGGGCTGATCGTCATCATGCTGATCGGCTTCCCGGTGGCGTTCTCGCTCGCCGCGCTGGGCCTCGGCTGCGGTCTCTTCGCCATCAGCCAGGGCTGGTTCCCGCCGGAGTTCATGGCGGCGCTGCCGCAGAACGTCTTCGGCATCCTCAGCAACGACCTGCTGCTGGCCATCCCCTTCTTCACGCTGATGGGCGCGCTGCTCGAGAAGTGCGGCCTCGCCGAGGACATGCTCGACTCCATGGGTCAGCTCTTCGGCCCCGTGCGAGGCGGCCTCGGCTACTCGGTGATCATCGTGGGCTTCATCCTCGGCGCCATCACCGGCACCGTGGCCGGCCAGGTGATCGCGATGGCCATGATCTCGCTGCCCGTGATGATGCGCTACGGCTACAACATGCGCTATGCCACCGGCGTGCTCGCGGCCTCGGGCACGATCACGCAGCTGGTGCCGCCCTCGCTCGTGCTCGTCGTGCTGGCGGACCAGCTCGGCCGGCCCGTGGGCGACATGTACAAGGGCGCCTGGGGCCCGTCGATCATCCAGGTGCTGATCTTCGCGCTCTACACCTTCGCGCTGTCCCGCATCAAGCCGGAGCATGTGCCCGGCGTGCCCAAGGAAGCCCGCACGCTGCAGGGCTGGGCCCTGTGGCGCAAGTGCCTGCGCGGCATCATCCCCTCGGCCGTGCTGATCTTCGCGGTGCTCGGCTCGATGGGCGGCCTGCCCGGCATCGACACCGCCATCTGCACCCCGACGGAAGCCGGCGCCATGGGCGCGGTGGGTGCCTTCGTGCTGGCCGCCCTGCACGGCCGCCTGAACTGGCCGCTCGTCAAGGGCACCATGATGGGCACCATGCGCATCACCGCGATGGTGGTGTTCATCCTGATCGGCTCGCGCACCTTCTCGCTGGTGTTCCAGGGCGTCGAGGGCGGCCACTGGATCGAGCACATGCTGTCCACCCTCCCCGGCGGCCAGGTCGGCTTCCTGGTGGTGGTGAACGTCTTCATCTTCTTCCTGGCCTTCTTCCTCGACTTCTTCGAGATCGCCTTCATCATCCTGCCGCTGCTGGGCCCGGTGGCCGACAAGATGGGCATCGACCTCGTCTGGTTCGGCGTGATGCTCTGCGTGAACATGCAGACCAGCTTCATGCACCCGCCCTTCGGCTTCGCACTCTTCTACCTGCGCGGCATCTCCGACACCCTCTTCAAGCAGGGATCGCTGCCGAGGAAGGTCGAGTCCAGCGACATCTACATGGGCTCCATTCCCTGGGTGTTCATGCAGCTCATCCTCGTGGCCATCGTGATCTTCTTCCCGGTCACCGTGACGGCCTTCCTGGACAAGGAGAAGCCCGTCGACATGGACCAGGCCACGCAACTGCTGCAAGGCATGGACACCGGCAAGGAGGGCGACAAGGGCAAGGACGGCATGAGCGCCGACGATGCCAGCAAGCTCTTCGCGCCGGAGGCGGCCAGCGCGCCGGCATCGGCCGGCAGTGGTGCGGCCGAGGACCCGAACGACGCGGTGCTGCGGGCCCTGCAGCAGGACGCCAAGAAGTAGTCGAGGCGCCCCTCCAGACCCTCGGGCCGGCCGGAGACCTCTCCGTCCGGCCCTTCTTTTTGCTCGAACCGCCGGCCCCGCGGGCTCGCGGGAGGCTCTGCGGGATCATCCGCAGCCCTGGGGACCCGGGGACGGATGCTGCGCTTCACAAGACCCGATGACCCAGGCAACATGCGCCCCAAAATGGGAGAACGTCATGGAACAGCCGGCATCCAGGTGGAGTCATGAAGTGGTGGTCCTGATGCCGCCCCGGCCTCGATCGGGCCGGAGCGTGGCGGCCGTGGAGGCGATAGGACCTGCGCTGCAGGCATTCCTGGACGAAGGTCGGGCCGAGCCCGTCTTCCAGGCCGGCCGCAAGGCCCAGGCTGCCTCGCTCGTGCTGCCCAAGGTCTACACGGTCAAGACGCTGGGCGAGGCGCAGACGCGCGATGTCCTCGAAACGCTCACCGACGACATGAGCGCGGCCACCGTCTTCGTCGCGCCACCCCGGAGCGTGCTGGTGCGCTCTCCCGGTGCGGACATGGGCACCCAGTCATCGAGCATGCTGCATTGGGGCATGCAGTACGTGGCCGCGGACGCCGATGCGGTGGACGCCTCGGGCATCGCCATCGCCGTCGTCGACACCGGCGTCGATCGCGCGCATCCGGATCTCGTGAACGCCATCGACGACTACGTCAACTTCTGCCAGGACGAATCCGAGGACGACGTCCAAGGGCATGGCACCCATGTGTGCGGCATCATCGCCGCCACCGGCCAGCCGCCTGGCGGCATGAAGGGTGCCTGCAATGCGCGGCTGCATGTGTTCAAGGGCATGGGCGTCAAGTACAGCGCCACGGACTACTACCGCGCCCTGGGCGCAGCGCTCGAGCGGGCGAAGATCGTCAATCTGAGCCTCGGGGGCCCCGACCACGACCCCGCGGAAGAGCTGATCATCCAGCAGGGCCTCGACAGCGGCGCGCTGGTGATCGCCGCGTCCGGCAATGACGGTGACGATGGCGACTATCCCAACTACCCGGCCAAACTGGAGGGCGTGCTGGCGGTGGGGGCCATCGACAACAAGGGGCTTCGGGCCGACTTCAGCAACGCCGGCCCCCATCTCACGCTGGTCGCGCCCGGCGTGGACATCTGGTCCACCGTGCCGACAAAGGCCAGCTCGCTCTTCAAGAAGAAGTCGGGCTACGCCCCCTGCTCCGGCACCTCGATGGCCACGCCCTTCGTGACCGCCATGGTCGCGCGGGTCGCGGCACAGCATCCGGGCGCCTCACCCGCTGCCACGATTCGTGACAACATCCCCATCGAGCGATGCCCCGGCCAGACGGGAAAGACCGATGATCTGGGCTACGGCTGCGTGCATTGGAAGGGGCCCTTCGTCCTTTCAAACGCCTAGCAGTACAATCGTCCGATTCCCAGTCCACGGCCTATGCAGCAAGAGACCATCACTGTCAAGGTCCTTGAAAGCGGCTCTCCGGTCAAGTCTCAGAGCCTCTGGCATCGCGTCTTCACGAAGTTCTGCGAGGACCTTGTGGCGTCCCATCGGGCGCAGCGGGCACGTGCCAATGTCGTGTTCCCGGGCAATGACAACCCCGCGATGGCCACGATCTACACCATCGAGGTGGAAGCATCCGTCGGCATCGACGAGCCCCTTCGCCAGCTCCAGTCCATGCCGGGCGTCCAGTTCGCCCACCGCGCCTCCAGCCGAGGCCCCCTGCCGGTCGCCGCTCGCTGACGAGCCCGCCTGCACGAGCGCAGCCGGCCAGGGCTCAGCTGGCGCGCCCTCACGGCGATGGCCGTCCCTCCGATCCCGTCATGCCATGACGTTTGCCACGAGGCCCGCTAAGCGTCGCCCACAGCAAGCCGGCGGATCGAGAGGCCTTCGTCACCGCCGTCAAACCACCCGCCACGGTGGCCTGCGGCGACACCGTCAAGCGGCTGTCACAGCCCGCCGATGAAGTAGCGCTTCAGCCCCGCCAGCACCATTTCCACCGCAATGGCCGTCAGCACCAGGCCCATGAGCTTCTCGATGGCCGAGACCACGGAATCGCCCAGCAGCTTGCGGATGCGGTCCGCGAGGATCAGGGTGAGACCCGAGATCAGCATGGCGGCGGTCAGGGCGCCGACCCACTCCAGGATGCGGTCCGGCTGGCGCGAGGCCAGCAGCAGCACCGTGGCCATGGCGGACGGACCGGCCAGCAGCGGCACGGCCAGCGGGAAGATCAGCGGCTCGCGGCCGGGCTCCAGGCCATAGGCCGACTCGCCCGAGCTGCCGAAGATCATCCGCATGGCGATGATGAGCAGGATCACGCCACCGGCCACCTCCAGCGAGCGCTCGGACAAGTGCATCACACGCAGGAAGCCGTCGCCCAGGAACATGAAGGCGATGAGCACGAGGAAGGCGATGCTGACCTCGCGCAGGGCCACCTTGACGCGCCGCTCCTTGGGCACGCCGCGCATGATGGGAATGAAGATGGGAAGGCTGCCCAGCGGATCCAGCACCAGCAGGAGCAGGATCAGGGCGGAGAGAAAGCTGTGGTCCATGGGGCGGTATTGTCGGCGAGATTCCGCGCCAATCTCCGGGTTAACCACTAGCTCACGTGCCATCCTCACGGGAAGCGGGCTGCGATCATCCGGGCGCACGCCCCACCTCCTGCCGCGCTCCCATGCCCAACACCCCGCTCGACACCCTCGACAGCCGCATCGTGGAGATCCTTCAGCGCGAGGGGCGCATCGCCAACGTGGACCTCGCGGCCCGCGTGCAGCTCTCCGCGCCGCAGTGCTTCCGCCGCGTCCGCGCGCTCGAGGAGCGTGGCGTGCTGCGCGGCTACCGGGCCGACGTGGAGCCACAGTCCCTGGGCCTCGGCGTGACGGCCTTCGTGAGCCTCAACATCGAGGCGCAGGCCTTCGTCCGCGTGCGGGACATCGAGGCGCTGCTCAAGGCCTTCCCGGAGATTCTTGAATGCCACACGGTCTCGGGGGACTGCGACTACCTGCTGAAGGTCGTCGCCGGCGATCTCAAGTCGCTCTCGCAGTTCCTCACGGACAAGCTCATGCAGCTGCCGGGCGTGGCCGATGTGCGCTCGATGATCTGCCTGGAAGAGATCAAGCCGCCCTCCCCGCTGCCGGTTCGATGACCGGTCTTCGGACCGTGGGCAAGACCTGACCCAGGCGCCTGCCGCCCTCAGCCGCCCTCAGCCGCGCGGGTGGTGCTGGGCGTGCAGGGCCTTGAGGCGCTCGCGCGCCACGTGCGTGTAGATCTGCGTGGTCGAGAGGTCCGCATGCCCCAGCAGCAGCTGCACGGCGCGCAGGTCGGCCCCGTGGTTCAGCAGGTGCGTCGCGAAGGCATGGCGCAGGGTGTGCGGCGAGATGCTCTGCCGGATGCCTGCCTGCACGGCGTACTTCTTGACGAGGCGCCAGAACATCTGCCGGCTCAGCGCTTCGCCGTAGCGGTTCAGGAACAGCGCCTCGGGCTGCTGGCCGGCCGCGAGCTGCGGACGCGCATCCCGCAGATAGCGCACGAGCCAGTCCCGCGCCTCCTCGCCGAAGGGCAGGAGCCGCTCCTTGCTGCCCTTGCCCATGACCCGCATCGCGGTTTCCTTGAGGCCGACGTGGATCGTCTTGAGCTCGACCAGCTCGCTCACCCGCAGGCCGCTGGCGTACATCAGCTCCAGCATGGCGCGGTCCCGCAGGCCGAAGGTCTCGTCCACGTCCGGCGCCTGCAGCAGGGCCTCGACCTGCGCCTGCGTGAGCGTCTTGATGCTGCGCTGCAGGCGGTGCGAGGGCAGCAGCTGCAGGGTCGGGTCTTGCCTCAGCCGCGCCTCGCGCAAGGCCCAGCGGTAGTAGCGCTTGAAGCAGCTCAGGCGCCGGTTGGCGCTGCTGGGCTTGCTGCCCTCGTGGCGGGCACTGATGTAGGCCTGCAGGTCCGCCTGGCTGGCGTCGTCGAGGCTGCGCGAGAGCTCGGCATCGAGCCAGTCGGCCAGCAGGGCCAGGTCACGCCCATAGGCTTGGCGCGTGGCGGCGGACAGGCCGTCCTCCAGCCACAGCGTCTCGAGGAAGAGCTCGGAGGCCTGGGCGCTGGCCCGGCGCGCCGCGCTGTGCGGCGCCTCGGCCGCCGCCCCGCGGGGGCCGGCCGGCTGGCGCTTGACGGGCGGGGGCACGGGCCGGCTCAGTCCAGCTTGAGCTTCTGTGTCTCGACCACCTTCTTGTAGACCTCGTACTCGGCCTTGATCTGGGCGGCGAACTGCTCGGGCGTGTTGGCCACGATGATGGAGCCGGTGTCCTCGATGCGCTTGCGCACGTCCGGCAGCTCCAGCGTCTTCTTGACGGCGGTGCTGACCTTGTCGACCACCTCCTTCGGCAGGCCCTTGGGTCCGTAGATGCCGTAGAAGGCCATGCGGTTGACAGGCTCGAGGCCCACTTCCTTGAACGTCGGCACCTGCGGCAGTTGGGCCAGGCGCTGGGGCGCCGCCACGACGATGGGAATCAGGCGGCCGTCCTTGATGAAGGGCAGCGCCGAGGGCAGGTTGTCGAAGATCATCGGCACCTGGCCCGCCACGGTGTCATTGAGGGCCGGGCCCGCGCCGCGGTAGGGGATGTGCAGCACGAAGACGCCCGCCAGCGACTTGTACAGCTCCATCTGCAGATGCCCGATGCCGCCCGTGCCGGAGGTCGCGTAGCTGTACTTGCCCGGGTTCTTCTTCAGCTCGGCGAGGAAGCCCTTGTAGTCCCGCGCCGGGAAGCTGGGGTGCACCGCGATGATGTTGGGCGTGGCCGCCACATTGATGATGGGCGTGAAGTCGGTCAGCGGGTTGTAGGGGATCTTGGGGTCGATGGCCGGGTTGGCGGCCGTGGTGGAGACCGTGGCCATGCCCAGCGCGTAGCCGTCCGGCGCGGCCTTGGCCGTCTCGTTCGCCCCGACCTTGCCGCCGCCGCCGGCCTTGTTCTCGACGACCATGGTCTGGCCCAGCGGGCCGTTGATCTTCTCGGCCACGACGCGGGCCACGATGTCCGTCGTGCCGCCGGGCGCGAAAGGCACGACCAGCTTGACCGGCTTCGTGGGGTAGCCCTGCGCCAGGGCGACACCCGGCAGCGCGAGGGCCGCCAGGGCCAGGGGGATGTGCTTGAGAATCGTGCGACGGCTCATGGGGCTCCTCTCGTGGTCCTGCTGAAGGGAGCTGCCAGTCTAAGGCAGCCGGCGAGCGTTCAAGACGTTCAGGACGGCGCACGTGGCCTGCCCGCGCACAGGCATCGCGCGCAGGGATCGCGCGCGGACCTCGCTGGCACCTTCGTGTCAGCGCCGTGTGACCCCTTGCTGGCACACTGCGCCCATGCCCGACCTGCTCCTGCTGCTGCCCGACCTCCTGCTCATCGCCGCCGGCTTCGGGCTGTGCCGCTGGACGTCGCTGGACCGCGCGGTGTGGGCCAGCGTGGAGCGGCTGGTGTACTACCTGCTGTTCCCGGTCCTGCTCTTCAACTCGATCTCCCGCAGCCAGCTGCAGCCCGGCGAGACGCTGGCGCTCGCAGGCGCGGGCGTGACCGTGCTGCTGTCGGGGGTGGCGCTGTCCTATGCGCTGCGCCTGTGGCCGGGCATGCACGCGCAGAACCATGCCTCGGGCGCGCAGGTCGCGTTCCGCTTCAATTCCTTCGTCGCGCTCGCGCTGGCCGAGCGGCTGCAGGGGGCGCAGGGCGTGGCGTGGATCGCCCTGCTGATCGCCCTGTGCGTGCCCCTGGCCAATGTGGCGGCGGTGTGGCCGCTGGCCCGGCACGGCGGGCATGGCTATCTGCGCGAGCTGACGCGCAACCCGCTGATCGTCAGCACGGTGCTGGGGCTCGTGGCCAACCTCAGCGGCCTGCGCCTGCCCGAACCGGCGGCGGTGAGCCTGCAGAAGATCGGCGTGGCAGCCCTGCCGCTCGGGCTGATGGCCGTCGGGGCGGGTCTGCGCTTCGGGGCGCTGCGCGATGCACCGGGTCTGGCGGGCGCCCTGCTCTTCATCCGCCATGGCGCCCTGCCGCTGGTCGCGCTGGTGCTGATCCACGCCCTCGCCCTGCCACAGGCCCAGGCCGTGCTCCTGATGGCCTTCGCGGCGCTGCCGACGGCCTCTAGCAGCTATGTGCTGGCGGTGCGCATGGGCGGCAACGGGCCCTTCGTCGCAGGGCTGATCACGCTGTCCACCCTGCTGGGCATGGTCAGCCTGCCCCTGTGGCTGCTGATGCAGGCGCGGCTGGCGCCATAGCCCAGCGCAGGTGCTCGGCGAGCACCTCGTCCCCGGCCGCCAGCGCCTGCGTCAGCGCTGTCGCCAGGGCGGACTGCAGCGCCTCGCGGTCCGGCGGGGCCAGGTCTTGCCTCAGCGCATTGCCCATGGCCACCGAGAGATTGCGGCGCCAGCGCCAGTGCCCGATCCGGCGGATGGCCGAGCCCTCCGTTCGCCGCAGGAACTCGGCCTCGTCCCAGGCCCACAGCTGCAGCAGGCCCGGCGCCGTGAAGTGGGCGCGGGTGTCGAAGTCCGGCACGGGGCTGCGCTGCGCGAACTTGTTCCAGGGGCACACGAGCTGGCAGTCGTCGCAGCCGTAGATGCGGTTGCCGAGCAGCGGCCGCAATTCAACGGGTATCGCGCCGTCATGCTCGATGGTGAGATAGGAGATGCAGCGCCGCGCATCCACCCGGTACGGCGCCACGATGGCCTGCGTGGGGCAGACGTCGAGGCAGGCCTGGCACTGCCCGCAATGGGCGGGCGCGGGCTCGCTCAGTGGCAGCGGCAGGTCGATGTAGATCTCGCCCAGGAAGAACAGCGAGCCGGCATCCCGCGAGAGCGTGAGCGTGTGCTTGCCGCGCCAGCCCAGCCCCGAACGCGCCGCGAGCTCCACCTCCAGCACCGGCGCGGAGTCGGTGAAGACGCGATGCCCCAGCGGTCCCACCCGCGTCGCCAGCCGGTCCGCCAGCTGCTGCAGGCGCTGGCGCAGCACCTTGTGGTAGTCCCGGCCGCGGGCGTAGAGCGAGACCTGGGCGCGCATCGGCTCCGAGAGCCCCTGCCATTCCAGCCGGCGCCAGTCGGGACCGAGGCCGGCGGGCAGGTAGTCCATGCGGGCGGTGAGCACCCGCACGGTGCCGGGCACCAGCTCGGCCGGACGCGCCCGCTTGAGCCCGTGGCTGGCCATGTAGTGCATGCTGCCGTGGAATCCCGCCTCCAGCCAGGCGAGCAGGCCCGCCTCCGCGCTGCTGAGGTCGATGTCGGCCACGCCAATCTGTGAGAATCCCAGCTCATGCGCCCAGGCCTGCAATTCCTGCATCACCGCCTGGGGGTCGAGAGTCATCTGGGGAGTTTGCTGCATTTGGCCATTCTAGAAACCCGCGAGCTGCGCTGGCCCGACGAGGCCGCCTGCGAACGCTTTGCGCAAGACCTGGCACGGGCGCCGGGGCTGCTGGACGCCTCCCTCGAGCTGCACGGCACCCTGGGCGCCGGCAAGACCACCCTGGTGCGCCACCTGCTGCGCGCCCTGGGCGTGCAGGGCCGGATCAAGAGCCCCAGCTATGCCGTCATGGAAAGCTATGACCTCGCCGAGCACGGTGGCCAGGGCGTGGTGAGCCACTTCGATTTCTACCGCTTCGGCGACCCGCGCGAGTGGGAGGACGCCGGCTTCCGCGAGATCTTCACCAGCCCCGGGCTCAAGCTCTCGGAATGGCCCGAGAAGGCCGCCGGCATGCTCCCCGTGCCCGACCTCGCCCTGCACCTGGACATCGCCGAGGACGACTCACGCCGGCTGCGCCTCGAGGCCTGCACGCCGCGCGGCGTCGGCCTGCTGGGCGCCCTCCCGCCCAGCCCATCTCTCGCGGGGGGCGCCCCATGAGCGCACCGGCACGCCCCGCCTCCAGCCCCGCCTCCCGCCGCAGCGCCCTGCGCCGCATGGGCGGCCTGGCGCTCGTGCTGCAGGCCCCGGCGCAGCTGCTGGCGGGGCCAGGTCTTGCCAGCATCGTCGCGGTGCGCATCTGGCCGGCGCAGGACTACACCCGCATCACCATCGAGTCCGATCGCCCCCTCGTCGCGCGGCACAGCCTCGTCAGCGGGCCGGACCGCCTGGTGATCGACGTCGACGACCTCGACCTCAGCCCGGGGCTGCGCGAGCTGCTGGGCAAGGTGCGGGCCGACGACCCCTACATCGAAGGCCTGCGCGTGGGCCAGAACCAGCCCCGCGTGGTGCGCATCGTGCTCGACCTCAAGCAGGCGGTTGCCCCGCAGGTCTTCACCCTGCAGCCCGTGGCGGCGTACAAGCACCGGCTGGTGCTGGACCTCTACCCGGTGCAGGAACGCGACCCGCTGCTGGCGCTGATCCGCGAGAAGGAGGCGGCCGAGAAGGCCGCCGCGCAGTCGGTGCAGGACGCGCTGGGGGAGCTGATCGCCAAGCTGGACAAGCCCGAGTCGACCCGCCCGGCCACCGCCGCCCAGCCGGCGGCGAGCGCGCCCGTGCTCATCACCCAGAAGCCGCAGACGCAGCCACCGACGCAGCCCCCCGCCACCGCCGCCTCGACGCCCCAGGCCGCGCCCCTCACCAAGCAGCAGCTGGACCGCCTCATCGTCATCGCCCTCGACCCGGGCCATGGCGGCGAGGACCCCGGCGCCATGGGGCCGAGCGGGCTCAAGGAAAAGGACGTGGTGCTGGCGATCGGCCTGAAGCTGCGGGACCGCCTGGACAAGCATCCCAACATCCGCGTGATGATGACCCGCGACGCCGACTTCTTCGTGCCGCTGCACGAGCGCGTGCGCAAGGCGCGGCGCGTGCAGGCCGACCTCTTCGTGTCGCTGCACGCCGATGCCTTCTTCACGCCGCAGGCCCGCGGTGCCAGCGTCTTCGCGCTCAGCGACGGCGCGGCCAGCAGCGCGGCGGCCCGCTGGATGGCCGACCGGGAGAACGCCGCCGACCTGATCGGGGGCGTGAACACCAAGGTCAAGGACGCCTCGGTGCTGCGCACGCTGCTGGACCTCAGCACCACCGCGCAGATCAAGGACAGCCTGAAGCTCGGCGGCGAGGTGCTCGGGCAGATCAGCCGCGTGGGCAAGCTGCACAAGCCGCGTGTCGAGCAGGCCGGCTTTGCCGTGCTCAAGGCGCCGGACATCCCCAGCATCCTCGTGGAGACGGCCTTCATCTCCAACCCCGAGGAGGAGGCCAAGCTCAGCAGCGAGGCCTACCAGGCCCAGCTCGTGGAGGCCATCGCCACGGGCATCTCGCGCTACTTCGCCAAGAACCCGCCCCTGGCGCGCAACCGCAGCCTGACCTGAGGCGCCCGCGGCGAGACCACAAAAAAACGGCGCCCGCGGGCGCCGTTCTGCGGAGGGCCTGCAGCCGCCTCAGGGCTTCTGCAGCGGCATGCCCAGCTGGTCCATCAGGAAGCTGAAGCTGTCGGTGCGCTCGGCGATCACCTCGCTGGTCGAGGAGCCCATGCCGTGGCCGGCGTTGGCACTCGTGCGCAGCAGGATGGGGCGGTCGGCAAAGGCCGCGCCCTGGGCCGCCTGCAGTCGCGCGACCATCTTGCGGGACTGCATCGGGTTGACGCGGCCATCGTGGTCGCCCGTGGTGAAGAGCACGGCGGGGTAGCGCGTGCCGTCCCGGACCTTGTGCAGCGGCGAATAGCCCAGCAGCGCGCGGAACTGCGCCTCATCCTTCACGGTGCCGAACTCGGTGATGTTGAAGGCCCCGTTGGCGTCGAGCTCCACCCGCAGCATGTCGTAGATCCCGACCGAGGCATGCACCGCACGGAACAGATCCGGCCGCTGCGTCAGGGCGGCGCCCATTAGCAGGCCGCCGTTGCTGCCGCCCTGGATCGCCAGTCGCTCGGGCCGGGTGTAGCCCCGCGCGATCAGGTGCTCCGCCGCGCCGATGAAGTCGTCGAACACGTTCTGCTTGCGCGTGAGGTTGCCCGCCAGGTGCCAGGCCTCGCCGTACTCGCCGCCGCCTCGCAGGTTGGCGATGACCATGACGCCACCGCGTTCCAGCCACACCTTGCGCAGGGCGTTGAAGCCCGGCGTCTGGCTGACGCTGTAGCCGCCGTAGCCGTACAGCAGCACGGGATGACTGCCATCGAGCTTCAGACCCTTGGGTCGCAGGATGTTGAGCGGCACGCGCGTGCCGTCCTTGGAGGTGGCGAACTCGCGCAGCACCTCGACGTCGCTGAAGTCCACATTCGCCTTCTGCGCCAGGGCCGTGGCCTCCAGGTGGCCGTCCGCGTGCACGCGGTACCAGGCCTGCGGCTGGGTGTAGCTCTGCACCGAGGCCAGCAGCTCGCCCTTGGCGCCCTTCACCAGCGCATCCACGCTGGCGATGGGCGGCAGCGGCATCACGTCGCTCTTGCGGGTCTTGAGGTCGAAGCGGCGCAGCTCGGACGGGCCGCCCAGCAGGTAGCTGAGGTAGAGCCGCCCATCCTGCAGCTTGAACTGCGTCAGCGTACCCTCGGCCTCCGGCACGAGGCGCTCGGCCTTGGCCAGGGGCTGGCCCAGCTTCAGGCGCAAGACCTGACCCTTGGGCGCGCCCTGGGTCGAGAGCAGGTAGAGCCAGCCGTCCGCGCTCGCCTGGACGCCCTTGACGCCGTCGGCGAAGTTCGAGAGCTGCTGCCAGCGCCCGCCCTTCTGCTGCAGCCAGAAGGCCTCCTCGCCCCCATCGCCATTGAGCACCTGGGCGATCTGCAGGCCCTTGGGCCCCGCCGCCAGGAAGGTCTCGGCAATGCGGGGCAGCCCCTGGCCCAGCACGCGGCGATCGCGGCTCAGCGGCTCGCCCAGGCGGTGGGTCCAGACCTCCTGGAAGAACATGGCATCAGCATCCGGGCGCTCGCCCGGCGCCGGATAGCGCGTGTAGAGCAGGCCCTTGCCATCGGCATGCCAGCTCACGGAGCCGCCGCCGGTGGGGAACTGCACGCGCGGGATCACCACGTCGATGGCCTTGCCGCTGGCGACGTCATAGAGGTGCAGGCTGCCGCGCTCGCTGCCCTTCTCGCTGAGGGACACGGCGATGCGCCGGCCGTCCGGCGAGGGCTGGAACCAGTCGATCGCCAGGCTGCCGTCGGTGGCGAGCTCGGTCGGGTCCAGCACGACGCGTTCGGTGCCGGGCTGGTCCGGGCTGTCCATCGTCACGAGGCGCGGCTGCTGGCGGCCGGCCTCGAACTTGAGCGCGAACCAGCGCTGGCCATAGAGGCCCAGGCTGCCATAGCCCGTCGGGCGCGAGCTGACGAGGTCCTTGATGCGCGCCGCCAGGGCCTCGCGGCCGGGAATGGCATCGAGTCGCGCGCGGGTCAGCGCGTTCTGCGCGGCGACCCACTGCTTCACTTCGGGGCTCTCGAAGTCCTCGAGCCAGCGGTAGTCCTCGCTGACCGCCGTGCCGTGGAAGGTGTCCTGCACGGCCCGCTTCTGGGTGGCCGGGTAAGCCGCATCGGCAGCGACGGCCGCACCGGCGCCCGCCAGCCCGGCCAGGGCCAGGGTCGACAGCGCCATCCACCGCACGGCGCGGCGGCGAGAGGCCGGAGGAATCAGGAACGGTTGTTTCATGGACGCATCTCCAGACGGTTCGATGAGGGGGCCGTGCTTCACTTGCCCAGCTCCGTGGGCAGGGGCGGTGCCTGCTTGAGGTCCACGGGCTTGTAGGTCGCCAGGCGCTTCAGGACCTCGGCAATGCCGGCGTCGAGCTGGCTGTCCTGGCCGCGGTTGACGCCGATCGGGTCGAGATCGACCTCCATGTCCGGCACGGTGCCCTCGTTCTCGATCCGCCATTCGCCGTCCGGCGTGAAGAAGCGGAAGAAGGGCACGGTCAGGAAGCCACCGTCGATCAGGGGCGGGTTGGCGGAAATGCCGATCAGGCCGCCCCAGGTCCGCGTGCCGATCAGCGGGCCCAGGCCCAGGCGACGGAAGGCCCAGGGCAGGTAGTCGCCACCGGAGCCGGCGTCCTGGTCGATCAGCATCACCTTGGGCCCGTAGACGGCGCTGCCCGGCGTGTTGAAGACGATGGCGTCGCGGTCCTTCCAGCCCGAGAGGTAGGGCCGCTTGAGCACGTCGAGGATGTAGTTGGCCGCGTGGCCGCCGCCGTTGCGGCGGTCATCGATGATCAGCGCCTCCTTGTCGGACTGGGCGAAGAACTGGCGGTTGAAGTACTCGAAGCCATTGCGGCCGGTGTCGGGCAGGTAGATGTAGCCGACCTTGCCGCCGGTCTTCGCCGCTACGTGCGCGCGGTTGGCCTCGATCCAGTCCCACTGGCGCAGCCCGCCGTCACGCCCGACGGGCTCGACGACGACCTGGCGGCTCTTCTCCCCGCGCGGGTTGTCCGCCACGGTGAGGGTGGTCTGCTTGCCCGCCGTGTTCTCGAAGGCGCGGAAGAAGTTCTGGCCCGCGTTCAGCGGCTGGCCGTTGACGGAGAGGATGTAGTCCCCAGCCTTCACGTTCAGGCCGGGCATGGCCAGCGGTGCCTTGAGGAAGGGGTTCCAGCGGTCCCCTGCATAGACCTTGCTCAGGCGCCAGCGGCCCTCGTGCGGCTCGACGTCCGCGCCGAGCAGGCCCACGCTGACCGGGGCGTCGGACGGCACATCGCCGCCGCCCACGTTGTTGTGCGCGACCTGCAGCTCGCCGATCAGGTCCGAGAGGATCTCGTTCAGGTCCTCGCGGCGCTGCACGTGTGCCAGCAGCGGCTGGTAGCGCTTGTAGACGGCGTCCCAGTCCAGGCCGTGGAGATTGGGCGCGTAGAAGTACTCCCGCTCCATCCACCAGACCTCGTTGAAGATCTGCTGCCATTCCTCGCGCGGCTGGATGCGCGCGCGCAGGCCGCTCTGGTCCAGGGCCTTGGGATCGGGCTTGTCGCCGGTGTCGGCCACCTCGAGCTTGCCCTTGGGCAGCTCCAGCAGCAGCTTCTTGCCGTCGGCACTGAGGCTCGCGCTGCTCAGGCCCGTCTTGACGGACTTGGCCTTGCGCTCCTCCATGTCGAAGCGGAACAGCTCGGCGTGGCCGCTGGTCTCGGCGTCCGGGCCGTCGTTGGCGACGCCCTGCTGACGGCGGTCCAGGTAGTAGAGACTGCCATCCGCCGCCACCATCAGGCCGGCGTAGAAGCGCTCGGGCACCGGCAGCGGCACGAAGCGCTGCTGCAGGCCGGCGATGTCGATGCGCGTCGGCTTGACGGCCGGGCGGGCCTTGTCCTCAGGCTTGGCATCGGCCTTGGCGTCCGGCTTCGCATCCGGCTTGCCCTCCCCCTTGGCGTCCGCTTTGGAGTCGGGCTTGGCGTCGGGCTTGGCGTCGGTCTTGGGGCCCTCCTCCTCCGCGGTCTTGGGCCACAGCGGCGAGCGCCCCTCGCTCGACAGCACGGCGGCATAGAGCCCCAGGCGCAGCGGTTGGTCCTCGACGGTCATGTCCAGACCGACCTGGCGCGGGCCGGCGTTCACGGAGGCGGCGAAGTACAGCAGGTCGCCCTTGGGCGAGAAGGCCGGCCAGACGGCATGGGCCAGGCCGTCGCTGATCATGTGCTGCTGGCCGGTCTGGAAGTCGTGCAGGTGGATCTGGCTGAGCTGGTTGGCGCCGACGAGGGTGTAGGCCATCCAGCGGCTGTCGGGCGAGAAGCTCACCACGAACTGGCTGCGGCGCGGCGTCTTGGCCACGGGCTTCAGCGCCTTGGCCTCTGTCTCGAAGACGTAGAGCTGCAGGTGGTTGTCCTGCAGCACGATGCGCTTGCCATCGGGCGACCAGTCCAGCAGCGTGAAGTAGCCCGCCGGCAGCGCATGGGCCTCGCGCTTGCCGCCCGCCGTGGGCTCGGCGAGCACCAGCTCATGCTTGAAGCCGGCATCGCGCAGCCAGGCCATCTGCTTGCCGTCGGGGCGCCACAGGGCGTCCTTCTCGCGCACGCCGGACGTGCCGGTGAGGTTCTGCGTCACGCCGTCCTTGACCGGCACGTTGAAGACCTCGCCGCGGGCCGTCACCAGCACGCGCTTGCCCGTGGGCGAGAGCTGCGCACCCTGCAACTGGCGGCTCGCGTCCTTCCACTGCTCGCGCGTCTGCGCGCCGGCCACCGGCAGCGTGATGCGCAGGGTCAGGTCTTGCCCGGACTTCAGGTCCAGCTGGTGCAGGCTGCCGCCCATCTCGTACACCACGGTGCTGCCCTGCAGGCTGGCGCTGCGCACGTCCCAGCTCTTGCTGCGGGTGAGCTGGCGCAGCTGCTGGGTCTTGCCGTTCCAGCTGAAGAGGTTGGCCGCGCCGTCATTGCGGTCGGAGATGAACACCAGCTCGTCGCCGTGCCACATCGGGCTGTGGTCCGTGGCGCGCACGTGGGGCACCTTGTCGAGCTGCTGGGTCTTGAGGTTGATCACCCAGATCGGCGGCGTGGCGCCACCGCGGCTCTGGCGCCAGCCCGCGGCGCCTTCATGGGCCTTGCGGTTGGGGCGGTAGGCCAGGCGCTCGCCATCGGCATGCCAGGCGCCCTCGAAGGCGACGGCCTTCATCAGCTTGCGCTCGGGGCCGCCCTCGACGGCCACCTCGAAGAGCTGGTTGCTGCGGCTGTTGGCCACCTCGCGGGCCGAGGAGAAGAGCACGCGCTTGCCGTCCGCGCTCCAGCCGTTCACGACATCGGCACCCGGGTGCCAGGTCAGGCGGCGCGGCTCGCCGCCCTCGGCGGGCATCACGTAGACGTCGGGGTTGCCGTCGTAGTTGGCGGTGAAGGCGATCCAGCGGCCGTCCGGCGAGAACTTGGGCGCGTACTCGGCCGCGGCCTGGCTGGTCAGCTGGCGCGGCTCGCTGCCGTCACGACGGGCCACCCAGAGGTCGCCGCCGTAGACGAAGGCCAGGCGGTCGGCCGAGAGGCTGGGCTGGCGCAGCAGCAGCGTGTCCGCCTGTGCGGCGCCCGGCAGCGCCAGGAATGCCGCCGCCGAGGCCAGGGCCCAGTTCAGGGGTTTGAGGGCAAAGGTCTTCATTCTTGTCTCCGTCCTTGCTGTCACGGCCGCCCGGGTCGGGTCGGCCACCGTCGCTCAAAGCCGAAACCCGGGGATTGCCCGGGTTTCGCACCATTCAAGAATCGATCTGCTCAGGTCGCCCGGCGCAGCTTGCTGCGCAGACCGCCGGCGATCACCAGCAGGCCCGGAATGACGATCATCGCCCAGATGATCTTTTCCAGGTTCTGCTTCACCCAGGGTACGTTGCCGAAGAAGTAGCCGACACAAGTCACCCCCACGACCCACAGCAGCGCCCCGCCGACGTCATAGGCGGTGAACTTGCGACGGCTCATCTGCGCCACGCCGGCCACGAAGGGCGCGAAGGTGCGCACGAAGGGCATGAAGCGGCCGATCACCAGGGCGACGCCGCCGTGACGCTCGTAGAACTCGTGCGCCTTGTCGAAGGCGGCGCGGTTGAAGAAGCGCGAGTTCTCCCACTGGAAGACCTTGGGGCCGAAGAAGCGGCCGATGGTGTAGTTGGTCTGGTTGCCGGCCACCGCGGCCAGCACCATCAGGCCGATGCTCAGTTGGAGGTCCAGCATGCCGGTGCCGCACATCGCACCGACGATGAAGAGCAGCGAGTCTCCGGGCAGGAAGGGCATGACCACGAGGCCCGTCTCCACGAAGATGATCACGAAGAGCAGCACGTAGATCCAGGTACCGTAGGCCAGCACGAAGTCGTTCAGGTAGCGGTCGACGTGCAGGATGAAGTCGAGAAGCAGGGCGAGGAATTCCATGGGCGGCGATTATGGCGGCGCGGCGATGCGAGCGGCCCTGCGCGGCGGCCTGCCGGGCTCCGTAGAATCCCCCGCCATGTCCCAGATGTCCGCGATGCCGCCCTCCCCCAGCTCCACCGAGAGTTCCCCCCCGATCCGTCGTGAAATCCGGGAGCTGCCCGACGAGCTGATCAGCCAGATCGCCGCCGGCGAGGTCGTGGAGCGCCCGGCCTCGGTGGTGCGCGAGCTGGTGGACAACGCGCTGGACGCAGGGGCGACGCAGATCAACGTCAAGCTGATGGCCGGCGGCGTGCGCGCCATCGTCGTCGAGGACGACGGCCTGGGCATCCCGCCCGCCGAGCTGCCGCTGGCCCTCAAGCGCCATGCCACGAGCAAGATCCGCTCGCTCGACGAGCTGGAGTCGGTGTCCACGATGGGCTTCCGGGGCGAGGCGCTGGCCGCCATCAGCTCGGTGGCCGAAATGGCCATCGCCACGCGCTGCGAGGGCGCGCCGCACGCGCACCGCCTGGAGGCGCGATCGGGAGAGCTCAAGGTCGCGGCGCGCTCGCGCGGCACGAGCGTCGAGGTGCGCGAGCTGTTCTTCAACACGCCGGCCCGCCGCAAGTTCCTCAAGACCGACGCCACGGAGCTGGCGCACTGCCTGGAGTCCGTGCGCCGCCATGCGCTCGCCCGCCCGGACGTCGGCTTCGCCGTGTGGCACGAGGGCAAGCTCGTGGAGCAGTGGCGTGCGGGCCCGGCCGAGCAGCGTCTGCGGGACGTGCTGGGCGAGGACTTCTTCGGCAGCAGTCGCGCCGTCTATGCCGAGGCCGGCCCGCTGCGCATCTACGGCCGTGCCGGCCTGCCCGAGGCGGCACGCAGCCGCTCGGACATGCAGTACGTCTACGTCAACGGCCGCTATGTGCGCGACAAGCTCATCGCCCACGGCATCCGCTCCGCCTACGAGGACCAGCTCCACGGCAGCCGCCAGCCGAGCTATGTGCTCTTCATCGACATCGCCCCCGACCGCGTGGACGTGAACGTGCACCCGACCAAGATCGAGGTGCGCTTCCGCGACGGCCGCGAGATCCACCAGCAGGTGCGCTACGCCGTGCAGGACGCGCTGGCGCTGTCCCGCGCGCAGGCGGGCGAGGTGCCGGGCGAGGCCGCCGCGCTGGCCAGCCCCGAGGCCGCGGCCGCCTTCGCCGCGGCCGTGCCCGGCGAACGCCCCGCCCCCGGCCAGCCGCCGGCCTGGTTCCAGGCACCCGCGGCCGATGCGCGCCCGGACGCTTCGCGGCTCTACAGCGGCACGCCCAGCTGGCGCAGCAACACGCAGTCCAGCCTGGGCCTCGGCGAGGTGCAGGCGCTGTACGCCCCGGACCGCCCGATTCCGGCCTTCCCGGGCAGCGCCGGCACCCCCGGCACGGCGCCCTCGCCCGCCATGCCCCTGGCCGCCCCCGTTCAGCCGGCCCCGCTGCCGGCGGGCGACTGGCCGCTCGGCCGGGCCATCGCCCAGATCCAGGGCGTCTATGTGCTGGCCGAGAACGCGCAAGGCCTGGTGATCGTGGACATGCACGCCGCGCACGAGCGGGTGGTGTACGAACGCCTCAAGGCCGCGCTCGGCGAGGCCCGCATCGAGACGCAGCCGCTGCTGATCCCCGTCACCTTCGCGGCCACGCCCACCGAGATCGCCACCGCCGAGGCGCAGGCGGAGACGCTGCACCGGCTGGGGCTGGACCTCTCGCCGCTGTCGGCCCAGGTGCTGGCGCTGCGCTCGCGCCCGGCGCTGCTGTCGGGCGGCGACGTGGTGGAGCTGGCCCGCGGCGTGCTCGCCGAGCTGGCGCAGTACGACGCCAGCCATGCCATCGAGCGAGCCCAGCACGAGATCCTGGCCACCATGGCCTGCCACGGCGCCGTGCGCGCCAACCGCCAGCTCACCCTGGACGAGATGAACGCCCTGCTGCGCGACATGGAGCGCACCGAGCGGGCCGACCAGTGCAACCACGGCCGGCCCACCTGGCGCCAGCTCACCCTGCGCGAGCTGGACGCGCTGTTCCTGCGCGGCCGCTGAGGCGTCGAACCGCCCGCCCTGCATCGGCCCGGCCGCGAGGGCGCGACTGCGCCAGCCCGCCGCCACCCCCGTGGCATGGCGCCAAACCCGGTCGCACCACACGGCCCGGGCCCGACGGACACCAAGGAAAACCCGGATCCGGGCGTTGTCCATGGTCCAATACGCCCTTGCTAAGAAAGTCTCGTTCATGGCCACCCTGACCCTGAAGAAGAAGCCCGCCGGTGACAGCACCAAGACGGGCAAGTCCGGCGACCGCCGCCAGCCGCTGCGCGGCACCGGCGTCTCCCGCACCCGCCCCACCCTGGCGCAAGCCCAGACCCAGCGCGCCGAGCGCCAGGCCGCCTACGAGGACCGCCGCGGCGGGGAGTCGCAGGGCCAGCGCCGTGAGGGCGCGCCGGGGCGTCCCGGCAAGCCGGGCGGCTCCTTCGCCGGCAAGCCCTTCCGCGGCGAAGGCCCGGGGGCCGGGCGCGATCGTGGTGATCGCGGCGATCGTGGGGGCTATGGCGCTCCGCGCGGCGGCGACCGTGGCCCGGGGCATGGCGGTGATCGCGGCGGGTTCCGGGGCGACGACGACCGTCGCTTCGAAGGCCGGGGCGACAGCCGCGGCGGCCATCGATTCGAGGGACGAGGCGATGACCGGGGCGACCGCCGGGGTGATTCGCGCGGTGATCCGCGGGGTGAGAGCCGGCACGAAGGTCGCGGCGGCCATGGCGGTGGCTACGGCGGCGGCTACCGTGGCGATCCGCGTGACGCGCGCCCTGCACAGGATTCGCGCGAGGGCCGCGGCGGCTTCCGCCCCGACGCTCGCTTCGACAAGCGCGAGAACCCGCGTGGGGACTTCCGCGGCGCGCCCCGCGGCGAGTTCCGCCCGGGTGATCGCCGCGACGACCGCCGCGACGACCGCCGGCAGGACCCGAGGGACGCCCGTCATGAAGGTCGCCACGAGGGTCGCCATGACCATCGCGCCCCCTTCCACGGCGACCGGGGCCCGCGTCGCGACGACTTCCGGGACGACCGCCGCCCCTACGGCGCCCGCCCGGAACCGGGCCGTGGCCCGATGCGCGACCGCGACGACCGCCATCCCGGCCCGGACCGCGGGCGTGACACCGCCTCGCGCCCCGACCAGCGCCGCCAGACCGCCCTGCGCTCGCACCCCGAGCAGGCGCCGCGCGTCCCGCAGCCCGCGCCCGAGCGCAGCAACACCACCGAGGGCGAGCGCCTCTCCAAGCGCATGAGCGAGCTCGGCCTCGCCTCGCGCCGCGAGGCCGACGAATGGATCGCCGCCGGCTGGGTGAAGGTCGACGGCCGCCTGGCCAGCCTGGGCGAGCGCGTCGGGCCCGACGCCCGCATCGAGGTGGACCCGGCCGCGCGCGAGCAGCAGGCCCAGCGCGTCACCATCCTCATCCACAAGCCCATCGGCTACGTCTCCGGGCAGGCCGAGGACGGCTACGAGCCCGCCTCCGTGCTGATCAAGAGCGACACGCACTGGAAGGACGACCCGTCGGGCATCAAGTACCACATCGGCCACACGCGCTACCTGGCCCCGGCCGGGCGCCTGGACATCGACTCCACCGGCCTGCTCGTGCTGACGCAGGACGGCCGCGTCGCCAAGCAGCTGATCGGTGACGACTCGACCATCGAGAAGGAATACCTGGTGCGCGTCGAGTACGTCGGCATCAACGGCGTCAAGAACGAGTCCGGCCAGCTCGGCGAGGACGGCCTGGCGCTGCTGAACCACGGCCTGACGCTGGACGATGTCGAGCTCAAGCCGGCCAAGGTCAGCTGGGCCAACGAGGACCAGCTGCGCTTCGTGCTGCGCGAGGGCCGCAAGCGCCAGATCCGCCGCATGTGCGAGCTGGTGGGTCTCAAGGTGACGGCGCTGAAGCGCGTGCGCATCGGCCGCATCCCCCTGGGTCACCTGCCCGCGGGCCAGTGGCGCTTCCTGGCGCCCTGGGAAAAGTTCTGACCCCGGCGGCCATGCAGTTCAAGCCCATTTGCCTGGCCGGCCCCACCGGCACCGGCAAGACGGCCTGTGCGCTGAAGGTGGCGGAATACCTGCCCATCGAGATCATCAGCGTGGACTCCGCGCTGGTGTACCGGGGCATGGACATCGGCACCGCCAAGCCCACGGCGGCCGAGATGGCGGCGGTGCCGCACCACCTGATCGACATCATCGATCCGCTGGACGCCTACTCCGCCGCCGAGTTCGCCCGCAGTGCGCAGCAGTTGGCCGACGAGATCCTCGCGCGCGGCAAGCTGCCGCTGCTGGTCGGCGGCACGATGCTGTACTTCAAGGCGCTGTTCGACGGCCTCTCGCCGCTGCCGCAGGCCGACGAGGCCGTGCGCCGCGAGATCGACGCCCGCGCCGCCGAACAGGGCTGGCCCGCGCTGCACGCCGAGCTGGCCCAGGTGGACCCGGTGACCGCCGCGCGCCTGGCGCCGAACGATGCCCAGCGCATCCAGCGCGCGCTGGAGGTCTTCCAGCTCAGCGGTCAGCCCATGTCCGCCCTGCATGCGCTGGAGGCCCGCACACCGGGCGTGGACTGGCCGCTGATCTCGCTCGAGACCGAGGACCGCGCCTGGCTGCACCGCCGGCTGGAGCAGCGCTTCGCGCAGATGCTCGAGCAGGGGCTGGTGGACGAGGTGCGCGGCCTGCGGGCCCGCGGGGACCTGCACCTGGGTCTGCCGTCGATGCGCTGCGTGGGCTACCGTCAGGTCTGGGAGGCGCTGGACACCGACCGCTTCGGCGACCTGCAGGCGCGCGGCGCCGCGGCCACGCGCCAGCTCGCGAAACGCCAGATCACCTGGCTGCGCTCCATGCCGCAGCGCCTCGTGATGGACTGCCAGTCCCCGCAGGCACCGCTGCACCTGATGGCGCAGCTGCAGCGCCTGCTGGGGGCCTGAGCCGGGTCGGCGTCAGAGCGCGTAGCTCGAGTGCCCCGGCTGCAGGCCGAGCTTGGCCCGCACGCAGTTGCGGCCGGCGGCCTTGGCGCTGTAGAGCGCCTCGTCGGCGTCGTGGATGAGGTGATCGAGCGTCAGGTGCTCGTACTGCAGCGACGCCACGCCGAGGCTCACGCTCACCGGCACGTCCCGCTCGTCCCAGCTGAACTGCAGCTGCTCCACGCGCTCGCGCATGCGCTCCGCCACGTCCAGCGCGCCGAGCGGGTCGGTATGCGGCAGGAAGACGGCGAACTCCTCGCCGCCGAAGCGCGCCAGCACGTCGGCCTGGCGCAACGTCTCGCCACTCACGCGGGCGATCTCGCGCAGCAGGCGGTCGCCGCAGAGGCTGCCGTGGGCATCGTTGACGCGCTTGAAGTGGTCCACGTCCATCAGGAGCAGCGCGCAGTCCATGTTGTAGCGCTTGGCGCGGGACCACTCGCGGTCCACGGTCTGCATGAAGTGGCGCCGGTTGAAGGTGCCGGTCAGCGGGTCCAGCGTGGCGTGGTGGTTGACGCGGGCCCGGGCCTGGTCCTGGAACTGCACGAGCCGCAGGAAGAGGTAGCCGAAGACGGCGGTGATGCCCAGCGCGCAGGCCGAGGCGCAGATCGCCGCCACGAGGCGGTCCCCGCGCCCGATCAGGCTGATCACCAGCTGCGAGAGCGCCAGGGACAGCACCCACACCACGCCGCACAGCATCACCAGGCCGGACGCGACCCCGCGGCGGGTGACGAACTGGCCGAACCACGGCAGCCAGGCGGGGGCAACGGGTTCGAGGTCGGGCGGCGGCGTGGACATGAACGGACGGGGTGGTGGAACAGCAAACCAGCGAGGGGCGGACACTGCAGGCGATATTGCAGCACACTCCGCGACCGTCCCGCACGTGCCGTGCCGGCATGCACCTTGATCGAGGGGCTCTGCATTCCCGGCTTGCGCGGTGGCGCGCCCAGTGCTTGCCTTGCCAATTGTCAAGCCATGGGCACGCCGCACAGGTGACACTGGAACCCGAACCGAGGAGACACCGCATGCTGCCCACGCCCCCTTCGACCGCCACCGCCCAAGCGCCCCTGCTGCAGGACCTGGAGGCGGCCGTCGACCAGATCCTGGCCCGCGTGCCGGGGGACATCGTCATGGCCATCCCCCTGGGCCTGGGCAAGCCCAATCCGCTGGTCAATGCGCTGTACCGCCGCGTCCGCGCGCTGCCGCAGCGGCGCCTGACCATCTTCACGGCGCTCTCGCTCGAGAAGCCCGTCGGCAAGAGCGATCTCGAGCGCCAGTTCCTCGAGCCGCTGGTGGCGCGCGTGTTCGCCGACTACCCCGACCTCGACTACGTCAAGGACCACCGCGCGCAGACGCTGCCACCGAACATCGCCGTGCACGAGTTCTTCCTGAAGACGGGCGACTACCTCGGCAACCCCATCGCGCAGCAGGGCTTCGTCTGCACCAACTACAGCTTCGTGGTGCGGGACATGGTGAAGCTCGGCGTGAACCTCATCCTGCAGGCCGTGGCCTGCCGCGACGCCGAGGCGGGCAGCGACGCGGGCCCGCAGCTGTCCCTCTCCTGCAATCCGGACCTGAGCCTGGACCTCATCGAGCAGCTCGCCGCGCTCGGCCGCCAACCCTTCACGGTGGCCATGATCAACCGCCAGCTGCCCTTCATGACCGGGCCGGCCCTGGTGCCGCCGGGCTATGTCGATCTGCTCGTCGAGACCCCCGAGACCAGCCACCAGCTCTTCGCTCCGCCCAATGCGGCCATCGGCTGGGCGGACTACGCCATCGGCCTGCATGCCGCGAGCCTCGTGAAGGACGGCGGCACGCTGCAGATCGGCATCGGCTCGCTCGGCGATGCCATCGCGCAGGCGTTGATCGTGCGCCACACGCGGCCGGCGGCCTTCCGCCAGATGCTGGCCGGGCTGGGCTGCCAGGACGTGGCCGCGCGCGAGCTCGCCCCCTTCGAGCAGGGCCTCTACGGCTGCTCGGAGATGTTCGTGAATGGCCTGCTGCAACTCGTGCGCGCGGGCATCATCAAGCGCCAGGTCTTCCAGGACGAGGCCCTGCAGCGCCTCGCACTGGCCGGTCGTCTGGGCGAGACCCCGAGCATGGCCGCGCTGCAGGCGCTGTGCGAGATGGGCGCTGTGCAGCTCCCGCTGACGGCGCGCGCGCTGCAGCACTGGCAGGCGCAGGGCCTGCTGCGCGAGACGCTCACGCCCGACGCCGCCCGCGCCCTGCCCTCGGACCTCGACAGCCCCGCCGCGCTGCAGGCCTGGGCCGCCGCGCTCGGCCCGCAGTGGCGCCAGCGCGCGTTGCTGCACGGCGGCTTCTTCCTCGGCCCGCGGGACTTCTACCAGACCCTGCGCGAGCTCGACGAGCCGCTGCGCGCGCAGATCGCCATGATGCGCATCGGCTACATCAACGAGCTCTACGGCGACGCCCTGGGCAGCGAGACGCTCAAACGCCTCCAGCGCCGTGACGCCCGCTTCATGAACACGACGATGAAGATGACGCTGCTCGGCGCCGCGGGCTCCGACGCGCTCGAGTCCGGCCAGGTCGTCTCCGGCGTGGGCGGGCAGTACAACTTCGTCGCCATGGGCCACGCGCTGCCGGACGCCCGCTCGGTGCTGATGCTGCGCGCCACGCACGAGAACCACCACGGGCTCACCAGCTCCATCGTCTGGAACTACGGCAACGTGACCATCCCGCGGCACCTGCGGGACGTGGTGATCACCGAGTACGGCGTCGCCGACCTGCGCGGCAAGACGGACACCGAGGTCGTGCAGGCGCTGATCCGCATCGCGGACTCGCGCTTCCAGGAGTCCCTCGTGCGCGAGGCCCAGGCCCACGGCAAGCTGGCAGCGGATTGGCAGCTGCCCGAGACTTGGCGCCAGAACCGGCCCGAAGCGCTGCGCGAGCAGCTGCGCCCCTGGCGCAACGAGGGCGTGCTGCCGGACTTCCCCTTCGGCACGGACCTCACGGACGACGAGCTCAAGATCGTCCGCGCGCTCAAGAAGCTCAAGCACGCCAGCACGCATCCCGTCGAGCTGGTCGGGCTCATCCTGCGCAGCCTGCAGGGCGTGCCGGAGGTGCCCGAGGCCTACCTCGAGCGCCTGGGCCTCGACCAGGCCCACAGCTTCAAGCAACTCTTCCTGAAGCGGCTGTTCGCGGCGAATCTGTGAGGGGCCCCTGATCGGCGAACGACCGGCGCGAGAGCACCGCGCCGCTCGGCCGCGCACGGTCTCCGAAAAGACTTGCCAAGGCGGCAAATATGGAATTAAAGTGATATCACATTAATTCACAGGAGGCCCCATGACCGCACACACCGCCAGCATCGCCGTCAGCCGCGAGCGTCAGGCATTCACGAGCAATGGTTACGTCATGGCGGCACTGGGGGTGCTGAGCATCCTGGCCGGCATCGCGGCCCTGCTGCTGCTGAGCCAGATCGTGCTGGGCATCACCTGCAAGATCGTGGGCGCCACGCTGCTCGCCGGCCTCTACGTTCAGCAGCCCAACGAGGGCCGGGTGCTGACGCTCTTCGGCCGCTACCTCGGCACGGACCGCGCTCCCGGGCTGCGCTGGGCCAATCCCTTCGCCGGCAAGCAACGCATCTCGCTGCGCTCGCGCAACCTCACCTCGCCCACGCTGAAGGTCAACGACAAGCGCGGCAATCCCATCGAGATCAGCGCCGCCGTCGTCTGGCGGGTGAGCGACACGGCGCAGGCGCTGTTCGATGTCGACAGCTACGAGACCTATGTGCAGATCCAGGCCGAGGCCGCGCTGCGCCACACGGCCAATCTCTATGCCTACGACGACGGCGAGGACCTGCAGCACGGCGAGACCACGCTGCGCGCCGGCCAGGACGAAGTCGCCGCCGCCATGAAGGCCGAACTGCAGGAGCGCTTCGCCGCGGCGGGCGTCGAGGTGCTGGATGCCAAGCTCACCCACCTCGCCTACGCGCCCGAGATCGCCCAGGTCATGCTGCGCCGTCAGCAGGCCGAGGCCATCATCAGCGCCCGTCAACGCATCGTGCACGGGGCGGTGAGCATGGTGGAGTCCGCGCTCAAGGGCCTGTCGGAACGCGAGATCGTCGTGCTGGACGACGAGCGCAAGGCCGCGATGGTCTCGAACCTGCTGGTGGTGCTGTGCTCCGACAAGGACACCCAGCCCATCGTGAACGCCGGCACGCTGTACAACTGAGCGAAGGAGCGGGACGTGACCGAGCTTCTCCGTCATTGCCAGCGCATCGCCTGGGTGCTGTACCTGCTGAGCCTGGTCGCCAGTTGGCCCCTGCTCCCGGAGCAGGTCGGCGACCCGGGAAAGGCGATGCCCCGTACGGGCTATGTGCTGCTCATGGTGCTCGTGCTGGCGCCCCTGCCCTGGGTGATGTGCGGCGGCCTGCTGCGCTGGCTCCGCAAGCACCCTTCTCTCCTCAGCGTTCCGCATCGGGCGTACTGGCTGAACCCCGCACGTGCCGCGCTGAGCTGGGCGCGCATGGACCGGCAGCTGCAGGTCGTCGGGGCCCTGCTGCTGGTGATGCTGAGCGCGTCGCACTACCAGATCGTGGCCCGGCAGCAGGCGGGCTGGCCGAGCCTGAGCGCACAGGCGCACGAGCTCGGCACCGTGGCCGTGCTGCTCCTGATGCTGGCCTACATGGCGGTCGAACTCCTGCAGTGGCGCGTCTCTGCTGCCGACCTGGCTGCCGATGCGGCACGGGCAAGCGCCACGCCCAGCACCGATGCCCGCGGCAGCCGGCGTCCGCGAGCCACCGGAGCAAGAAGGCATGGCCAGTCCCACTAAGAAGGCCTTTGCGCTCCGGCTCTCCCCCGAGCTGTGGGACGAGATCGAGCGCCTGGCCGCGCAGGAGCTGCGCTCGAGCAATGCGCAGATCGAGTACCTGCTGCGCGAGGCCCTGCAGCGCCGCGGCGTGAAGTTGGACGCCGCGCCGGCGGCGAAGCGGGGCCGGCCGCCCAAGCCGGCGGGAGACGCCGCCCCTGCGGACGGCCCCGAAAGCAGCGAGGGCGAGGACCGCTGAGCCCTCGCCCTCGTTCATCGCGTCAGCGCATCGACCGCGTCAGTGCGCGCCCCCGGCGTCCACCGGCGCCGACATCCGCGGCGGCCGGCGGGTGAGCCACACCGAGGCGATCAGCACCAGGAAGATGGCGGCGGACGCCAGGAAGATGTCGTCCGCGGCCCGCGTGAAGGCCTGCTGGTCGATCGTGCGGTTCAGCCAGGCCATCGCCTGCTGCAGGCTCATGCCGCTGGCCTGCAGCTGACGCAGCGTCTCGTCCGTCACCGGGTCGCCTTGCGCGAGGCGCTCGGCGAGGTGGTGGTGGTGCAGCGTGGCGCGGTTCTCCCACAGCGTCGTCGAGATGGACGTGCCCATCGCGCCCGCCGTGATCCGCACGAAGTTCGACAGGCCCGCCGCCGCCGCGATGCGGTCCGGCGTGATGCCCGAGAGCGTCAGCGTGGTCAGCGGGATGAAGAAGAAGGCCAGCGCCGCGCCCTGCAGGATCGTGGGGATCATGATGGTCGCAAAGTCCGTCTGCGTGGTGAAGTTGGCCCGCATCTTCAGGACGATGGCGAACATCACGAAGGCGAAGCTCGCCATCCAGCGCGGGTCCACGCGGGCCACGTTGCGCCCCACCACCGGCGACAGCAGGATGGCCAGCAGCCCCACCGGCGCCAGCGCCATGCCCGCGTCCGTGGCGGTGTAGCCCATCCACTGCTGCAGCCACAGCGGCAGCAGCACGACGTTGCCGAAGAAGAGGCCGTAGGCAATGGACAGCGTCGCCGCCCCGAAGAGGAAGTTGCGCCGCGCGAAGAGGCGCAGGTCCACCACGGGGTGATCGTCCGTCAGCTCCCACACGAGGAAGAAGGCGAAGCCGATCAGGGCGGTCAGGCCGAGGACGACGATCTCGGGGCTGGAGAACCAGTCGAGCTCCTTGCCCTTGTCCAGCATGACCTGCAGCGCGCCGACCCACAGCACCAGCAGCGCCAGGCCCACGCCGTCGATGGGCAGCTTCTTGATCTGCGTCTCGCGCGAGCGGTAGATGCTCCACGTCATGCCGGCGGCCAGCAGGCCCACGGGCACGTTGATGTAGAAGATCCACGGCCAGGAGACGTTGTCGGTGATCCAGCCGCCCAGCAGCGGCCCGACCACCGGCGCGACCAGCGTCGTCACCCCCCATAACGCCAGGGCCGTGCCGGCCTTGGCCGGCGGATAGCTCGACAGCAGCAGCGTCTGGGACAGCGGGATCATCGGCCCCGCCACCAGGCCCTGCAGCACGCGGCAGGCCACCAGCATCTCCAGCGAGTGCGCGAAGCCGCACAGCCAGGACGCGAGCACGAAGAGCAGCACGCTCACGGTGAACAGGCGCACGGCGCCGAAGCGCTGCGTCAGCCAGCCGGTGAGCGGCACGGAGATGGCGTTGGCCACGCCGAAGCTCGTGATCACCCAGGTGCCCTGCACCGGGCTCACGCCCAGATCACCGGCGATGGCCGGCAGGGACACGTTGGCGATGGACGAGTCCAGCACGTTCATGAAGGTCGCCAGTGACAGGGCAATCGTGCCCACCACCAGGTCGGAGCCCTTGAGCGGTGGCGGTGGCGCCACGGCAGCAGCGGGGGCGCTCATGCTCAGGCCTTTCCGTGGGCGGCGTCAGCGCTCTTGTGGGCCTTGGCCACGGCCTTGGAGGCCGCCGCGACGGGCTTGGCGGCCCGGCCCAGGTTGGACTGGATGATGCGCGCCACCTCGGCGTCGGCGGCGCGGTCCTGGTCCTCGAAGACCTTGGTCGCGGCGGCGCTCGTGGCGGCCACGCCCTGCGACAGCGGCTGGCCGGACTGCTCGCTCACGTCCACGGCCACGTTCATCGACAGCCCCACGCGCAGCGGATGGGCGGCCAGCTCCTTGGCGTCCAGCGCGATGCGCACCGGCACGCGCTGCACGACCTTGATCCAGTTGCCCGTCGCGTTCTGGGCCGGCAGCACGGCAAAGGCCGCACCGGTGCCGGCGCCGAGGCCGACGACCTTGCCGTGGAACTCCGTCTTGTCGCCGTACACATCCGCCACCAGCGTCACCGGCTGGCCGATGCGCAGGCGGGCCAGCTGGCCTTCCTTGAAGTTGGCGTCGACCCAGGCCTGCTGCAGGCCCACGACGCTCATCAGCGGTGCGCCGGCGGCTACGCGCTGGCCCAGCTGCACGCTGCGGCGCGCGATCCAGCCGTCCACCGGGGCCACGAGCTCGTTGCGCTGCACGGCGAGGTAGGTCTCACGCACACGGGCGGCGGCGCGCTGCACATTGGGGTGCTGCTCGACGCTGGTGCCGTCGGTCAGCGACTGGTTGGACGCGAGCTGCTCGCGGGCGGCCTCGGCGCCGGCCTCGGCCGCGGCCACGGCGGCCTGCGCGGTCTTGAGCTGGGCGCGGGCGTGCTCCAGCTCTTCCTTGCCCACGGCGCCCGTCGCCACCAGCGGCTCGCGGCGGCTGACATCGTCCTTCAGGCGGGCGACCTCGCTGCGGGCGCGCTGCAGGTCGGCGTCCCGGCTGCGGGCCTGGGCCTGCAGCGTGGCGTTGTTGGCGAACAGGGTCCGCACCTCACGCACCGTCTGGCCGAGCTGGGCCTGGGCCTGCTCCAGCGCCATGCGGGCGTCGACCGGGTCGAGGCTGACCAGCTTCTGGCCGGCCTTGACGGCGTCGGTGTCATCGACGTGGATGGCGCGCACGGTGCCGCCGACCAGCGGCGTGATCTGCACGACATTGGCCTGCACGTAGGCGTTGTCCGTCTTCTCGTAGTGGCGGCCCACCAGCCATTCGTAGGCGCTGTAGGCGCCGAAGCCCACCACCAGGGCGAGGGCGACGAGGGTCAGGCCCTTCTTGCGCTGGGGGTTGCCGGTCTTGGCGGCAGCGGCGGTGTTGTTGTCTTGGCTCATGATGATGTGTGCTTTCTTGGGGTCCGGGCGCCGGCCCTCAGGAGGTGATCGTGGGGAGATCGGGCGCCATTGCAGTGTTCGTGGGGCAGGTCCGTTCAGGCGCTGGCGTTCAGGCCGGGGCGTTCTGGCGCGCTTCGCGCTTCGGCGCCTCGCCGCCCAGGGCGCGCATCAGCTGCACGCGGGTCTCGAGCTGTTGGGCACGCAGCTCCAGGGTCTGGCGCTGCTGCTGCACGAGCGCCTGGCGGGCCTGGATCACCGGCAGCCGGTTGCCGAGACCCGCCGCCTGGCGTTCCTCGGCCAGGCGCAGCTGCTGCTCGTTGCTGCGCAGCAGTGCCTCCTGGGGCAGCTGCTGGGCCTGCAGCGATTGCAGGGCCTCCCATTGCTCGCGGGCATCGCGGACGCCCTCGACCACCGCGGCGTTGTAGGCCGCGACGGCGGACTCCTGCTCGGCCACGGCGGACTTGAAGCCGGCGCGCAGGCGGCCGGTGTCAAAGAGCGGCAGGCGCAGCGAGGGCCCGAAGCCCAGCTGGTGGCTGCCGCTCTCCAGCAGCTTGTCCAGGCCGATGCTGCTGAAGCCGGCGAAGGCGTTGAGCGTCAGGTCCGGGTAGAAGCGGCCGCGGGCGGCGGTGATCTCGTAGCCGGCGGCCTCGGCCCGGGCCAGCGCGGCACGCACGTCGGGGCGCGAGGCCAGGAGATCGAGGTTCGGCGCCTGTGCGGCCGCCACGGCGGCGGGCAGCGCGGGGCGCCAGCCGGCCAGCGACTCCAGCGGCTGCACGCTCAGGGCGGCGAGCTGCACGCGGAAGGCCTGCGCCAGCTGCTGCTGCGCCAGGGTCTGGCGCTGCAGCTCCGCCAGCGGGGCCTCGGCGCCACGCAGGTCGATGTCGGTGTCGAGGCCGGCCGCGCGGCGCTGCTTCACGAGGTCCAGGGCCTGCTGGCGCAGCTCGATCTGCTGCTGCAGCAGCTGCTCCTGGCTCACGCTGCGAGCCAGTCCCAGCCAGGCCCGCAGCACGGCGGTCGCGATGTTCAGGCGGGCGGCTTCGCTCTCGGCCTGCAGGGCGCGTTGCTGGCCGAGGCTGGCCTGCAGCGCGGCCTGGTGGCGGCCGAAGAAGTCCCAGTCGTAGCTGATGCCGGCCTGCAGCGTGGCCGTGTTGTAGACGTTGCCGGCGAGCGGCGGCGGGTACATGCCGTGCTCGCTGAAGCGCTGGCGCTCGACGTCCAGGCCGATGCCGATCACCGGCTTGTCGGCCGCGGCGGCGTTGTCCACGGCCGCGCCGGCCTTGGCGATGCGGGCGCGGGCCAGGGCCAGGCTGGGCGCGTCGCGCAGGGCCTTGTCCATCAGGGCGTCGAGGCGCTCATCGCCCCAGGCGCGCCACCAGGCGGTGTCGACGGCCGCCGTCGCGCCGGGCGCCGCGGCCAGGCCCAGGGCCTCGCCCTGCAGGCGCTCGGGCGCGGCCGGCTGCGTGGGAATGGGCGCGCAGGCCGAGAGCAGGCCCAGCGCCAGCAGCAGCGCCGGGACGGCGGTCAGGCGCAGGGCGCCAGGGAGGGGGTGTCGATGCATCGGGGTCATTCCTTGGAGGACTCTCGCAGCGCCTCGCCATTGGCGACGAGGCGTTGCAGCAGGTCGATGAGGGTGCGCCATTCGGCCTCGGTGAATCCGGCCAGATGGGCGTTGAACACTTCGGACAGCACGGCCGGCAGCTCCGCCGTCACGCGCTGCCCCTCTTCGCTGAGGGACACCTGCACCACGCGGCGGTCGGTGCTGGAGCGCTCCCGCACCACCAGGCCCTTGGCCTCGAGGCGGTCCAGCAGGCGGCTCAGGGCCCCGGCGTCCACGTCCAGGTCCTTGCTGAGCTGCAGCGTGGAACTGGCGCCGTGCAGGCGCAGGCGCAGCATCGGCGCCCACTGCGCATGCGTGAGGTCGTGCTGGCACAGGCGCTTGTCGGCCAGATGGACGATCGATTGCTTGATGCGGTGCATCAGCCAGCCGATGCTGTCCTGGCTTCGGTAGGTGTCGGCGTTGTAGAACGACGCCGGCTCAAGGGGAGGATGGGGTTGCTTCATATCAATTGCCTAGGCAATTATTGCTCAGGCAAATATCCGTGTGCAAACTGCAGGCTTCTGAAAACCGGGCAAAGTGCCGCCCCTCGCACATGCAGGCACCGCCCTCCCCGCCCTGACCTTCCCGGCGCTTGCATTCCCCGGGATCGGCCCCAGATCCGCACGAACCTTTCGCACGAAGCCGCCGCACGACGCCACCGCCCCGCCCGCGATCCCCTCCGGATCCGCCCCCCGACCGCCAGCCCCTGAAGCGCCAGCCCATGACGGACACCGCCCCCACCCTCGCCGCCCCGCCCGCCAACACCCCGGGCTCGGCCTCTCCCCCGCGCCCGGCCGGCAAGTCCGAGCTGCCCCAGGGGCCGCCCCGCGCGCTGGCCGCGCTGTGGCCCTTCCTGCGGCCCTATCGCCTGCGGGTGGTGCTGGCGGGCGTCTTCCTGCTGCTGGCCGCCTTCAGCACCCTGCTCTTCCCCGTGGCGCTGAAGGAGCTGATCGACCAGGGCCTCGTCTCCAGCGATCCAGCCCAGCGCGTGATGGCGCTGCGCGGCCATTTCGGGGCGCTGTTCGGCGTGGGCATCGCGCTGGCGGTGTTCTCGGCGGCGCGCTTCTACAGCGTCAGCTGGCTCGGCGAACGCGTGACGGCCGACCTGCGCACCGCCGTCTACCGCCACGTGCTGCGCCAGAGCCCCGCCTTCTTCGAGACCACCCAGACCGGCGAGGTGCTGAGCCGCCTCACGACCGACACCACCGTGGTGCAGACGGTCGTGGGCTCCAGCTTCTCGATGGGCCTGCGCAATGTGGTGATGGGCATCGGCGCGCTGCTGATGCTGGTGTGGAGCAACCCGGGCCTGATGCTGCCGGTGCTCGGCCTGCTGGGCCTCGTGGTGCTGCCGGCCGTGCTGCTGGGGCGCCGCGTGCGCAAGCTCAGCCGGGCGAGCCAGGACCGCGTGGCCGACACCAGCGCCATCGCGTCCGAGGTGATCAATGCCGTCACCGTGGTGCAGAGCTACACGCAGGAGGCCCGCGAGGCCACCCGCTTCCAGCAGGCCAGCGAGGCCGCCTTCGACACCGCCCGCAAGCGCATGAAGGTGCGCGCCGGCCTGGTCGCCTTCCTGATCACCGCCACCTTCGCCGCCATGCTCTTCGGCCTGTACCGCGGGACGGAGGCCGTCATCGAGGGGCGCATGAGTGCCGGGCACCTCGGGCAGACGCTGGTGTACGTGACGCTGCTGGTGTCGAGCGTGGCGGTGCTCGCGGAGGTCTGGGGCGATGTGCTCCGGGCCGCCGGCGCCATGGAGCGGCTGAGCGAGCTGCTGAGCGCTCAGTCGCCCATCCAGGAGCCGCCGAAGCCTCGGGCCCTGCCGCCGGCGCAGGCCGGAGCCACGCTCACGCTGCAGGACGTGCACTTCCACTACCCCTCGCGCCCCGACAAGCCCGCGCTGCAGGGCCTGAGCCTGCGTCTGGCGCCGGGCGAGACGGTGGCCCTCGTCGGCGCCAGCGGTGCGGGCAAGAGCACCGTGCTGCAGCTGCTGCAGCGCTTCTACGACGCGCAGCAGGGCCGCATCGAGCTCGATGGCGTGCCGATCACCGAGCTCCCGCTGCAGGCACTGCGCGAGCGGGTGGGCCTGGTGCCGCAGGACAGCGTGATCTTCTCGACCAATGCCCTCGAGAACATCCGCTATGGCCGCCCCGAGGCCACGGACGAGGAGGTCATCGCCGCAGCGCGCGCGGCCTTCGCCCACGACTTCATCAGCGCCCTGCCCCAGGGCTACCAGACCTTCCTCGGCGAGCGCGGCGTGCGGCTCTCGGGCGGCCAGCGGCAGCGCATCAGCATTGCGCGAGCCATCCTCAAGAACCCGCCGCTGCTGCTGCTCGACGAGGCCACCAGCGCGCTGGATGCCGAAAGCGAGCGGGTCGTGCAGGCGGCGCTCGAGGCCGCCATGCGCCAGCGCAGCACGCTGGTCATCGCCCACCGTCTCGCCACCGTGCAGCGGGCGGACCGCATCCTGGTGCTGGACCACGGCCAGATCGTCGAGCAGGGCACGCATGCCGAGCTCGTGGCCCGCGGCGGCCTCTATGCGCGCCTCGCGGCGCTGCAGTTCCAGACGCCCGGCTGAGCGCCGGCTGAAGTCCGCAATCGGGCGGGCTCCGGGCAGTTAGAGTGGAGCCCGCCCCTGCTCCACGGACTGCCCATGACCACCGCCGCCTCGCCCTCGACCTGCTCTTCGGCCCGCACCGCTTCCGGCGGGCGTGATGCGGCGCGTCTGCAGCGTGTTCGCGGGTTCATTCGCGGGTCCATTCGCGAGGTCATGGCCGGCCTGGCGCTCGCGGGGCTCCTGATGGTCCTGGCGCTGCCGGGCATCGGCCATGCCCAGGCGGCGTCGTCACCGCAGCAAGCTGCGTCGAACCCGCCTCCCGCTGTCGCGGCCAATGCGGTGCCCGTCGCGTCCCCGGCGGCCTCCGCGCCGCGGCTGCGCCTCGCGGGCCGGGACATCCTCGTGATGCAGGCCTCCGCCCTCGGCCTCCCGCCGGCGGACCGCCACCGCCGCGCGCAGGCCCAGCTGACGGCACTCCTGGAGACGCAGGCCGCGCCGTATGGTGTCGAGCTCCGTCCGGCACCGGAGGGCCGCACCCTGCTCGTGAACGGCCACCTGATCGCCACGGTGATGCCCAACGACGCCAGCCCCGATGCCGCCGCGCTGCCTGAGCCGGACCTGGACCGCCTCGCGCTGGACGCCAAGGCCCGGCTCGAGCTGGCGCTGAAGGACTACGCCGAGGCCCACAGCTGGCAGCAGCTGGGGCTCTCGGCGCTGTGGGTGCTGGGCTCGCTGGCCCTGCTGCTGCCCCTGCTGTGGGGACTGCGACACGCGTCGCGCATCAGCCTGCGCCTGCTGGCGCGCGGGGCGGGCGCCCAGGCGCGCAAGCTGCAGGTGAGCGGGGTCACGCTGCTGAGCCTGGACCGCCTGGGCGATGCCGTGCGCCTCATCGTGAGACTCCTCCACGCGGGGCTGTGGCTGCTGCTGGTGTACGAGTGGCTGGGCTGGACGCTGCGCCAGTTCCCCTACACGCGGGTCTGGGGCGAGCAGCTCCATGCCACGCTGCGCGAGGCCCTCGGTGGCGTGCTCCTGGGGGCCGCCAGCGCCCTGCCGCAGCTGCTGGTGGCCGTCCTGATCTTCGTGCTGGCCCACTTCATCAGCACGGCCCTCGACCCCTTCTTCGAGCGCGCCGAGTCCGGCGCCGTCGACCTGGGCTGGCTGGATGCCGACACCGCACGCCCGACCCGCCGGCTCGTCCGCGTGGGCCTGTGGGCCTTTGCCGTCGCCATGGCCTACCCCTACCTGCCCGGGGCGCAGACGGAGGCCTTCAAGGGGCTCTCGGTGCTGATCGGCCTGATGGCCTCGCTGGGCGCATCCAGCGTGGTCGGGCAGGCGGCGGCCGGGCTGATCCTCATGTACACGCGCACGCTGCGCATCGGCGAATACGTGCGCATCGGCGAGCACGAGGGCACCGTGACGGACCTCGGCACCTTCGCCACGCGCATCCGCACCGGCCAGGGGGATGAGCTCACGCTGCCCAATGCGCTGATCGCCGCCAGCGTCACCCGCAACTACTCGCGGACCGGCGGCGGCGCGGGCTTCGCCCTCGACACCTCGGTCACCATCGGCTACGACACCGCGTGGCGGCAGGTCGAGGCCCTGCTCAAGCTCGCGGCGGCGCGCACGCCGGGCATCCTGCAGACGCCGGCACCCCGCGTGTTCCAGACCGCGCTGTCCGACTTCTACGTCGAGTACCGCCTCGTCGTGCAGGCCCAGCCGAGCGAGCCGGGCCCGCGCGCCCAGGTCCTGAGCCTGCTGCATGGGCAGATCCAGGACGTGTTCAACGAATTCGGCGTGCAGATCATGTCCCCGCACTATCTGGGCGATCCGGACGATGCCAAGGTGGTGCCGCCCTCGCGCTGGCGGCCCGAGCCGGCTGGCCAGGACGCCGTCCCCCGCCCGAAGGATGGCGATGCGCGGCCTGCCTGAACGCCACGAACGGCTCGCATAAACTACGCAGCCGTCCCAGACACCCAACGCCCAGGCCACCGCCGTGACGACCCGCCCCACCCGCCGCCAGTACGAAGACTTCATGCGCCATGTCCACGACCATGGCGTGGCCAAGGGTGACCGCACCGGTACCGGCACACGTTCGGTCTTCGGCCACCAGATGCGCTTCGACCTCAACGAGGGCTTCCCGCTGGTCACCACCAAGAAGGTGCACCTGAAGTCCATCGTCCTCGAGCTGCTGTGGTTCCTGCGCGGGGATTCCAATGTGAAGTGGCTGCAGGAACGCGGCTGCACCATCTGGGACGAATGGGCCCGCGAGGACGGCGACCTCGGCCCGGTGTACGGCGTCCAGTGGCGCTCCTGGCCCACGCCGGACGGCGGCCACATCGACCAGATCACCGACGTCCTGCAGCAGCTGCGCAGCAACCCGGATTCGCGCCGGCTCATCGTCAGCGCCTGGAATGTGGCCGACCTGTCGAAGATGGCCCTGATGCCCTGCCACGCCTTCTTCCAGTTCTACGTCGCCCCCGCCACCGAGCCCGGCGGCCGCGGCCGCCTGTCCTGCCAGCTGTACCAGCGCAGCGCCGACATCTTCCTCGGCGTGCCCTTCAACATCGCCAGCTACGCCCTGCTGACGCACATGGTGGCCCAGCAGTGCGACCTCGACGTCGGCGATTTCATCTGGACGGGCGGCGACTGCCACATCTACAGCAATCACTTCGAGCAGGTGCAGACGCAGCTGTCCCGCGAGCCCTTCCCCTATCCCACGCTGCACATCCGCCGCAAGCCCGACAGCCTCTTCGACTACCAGCTCGAGGACTTCGAGATGCAGGACTACCAGCACCACGCCGCCATCAAGGCGCCCGTGGCGGTCTGAGCGTCCAGGCGGGAGGCCCCATGCAAGACCTGACCCTCATCGCCGGCATTTGCCGGGACCGCGGCATCGGCCACGGCAACGAGTTGCTCGTGCGCCTGCCCGAGGACATGGCGCACTTCAAGGCGCTCACGTTCGGGCATACCGTGCTGATGGGCCGCAAGACCTGGGACTCGATCCCCGCCAAGTTCCGCCCCCTGCCCGGCCGCCGCAACCTGGTGCTGAGCCGCCAGGCCGGCCTGCAGCTGGACGGCGCGGAGGTCTTCCCCGACCTCGCCGCCGCACTCGCGGCCTGCGGCGCGGGCGAGCAGGTCTTCGTGATGGGCGGCGCCGAGATCTACGCCCTCGCCCTGCCCCTGGCCACGGCCCTGGAGCTGACCGAGTTCGACGTCCAGCGCCCCGCGGATGCCTTCTTCCCCGCCTGGGATGACGAAGCGTTCCGCGAGGTCCGCCGCGAGCAGCACCATCACCGGGCCGGCGAGCCCGACGGCTTCACTTACCGCTTCGTGCGTCTGGAACGCCAGCGCTGAGCGGGCGCGGCCCCATCACGGTGGCCGCACACTTTTCAAATTCAAAGTTCAGGAGGAACGACCCATGTCTGGAGGCGGTTTTCACGTCCACGGCCCGCATGACCACGAGCTGGAGCATGCGGCACAACACGAGCCCAAGGGCATGGCCGGCCAGCTGGCGGTGATCACCGCCATCCTGGCGACGGTCGGCGCTCTGTTCGCCTACATGGGCGGCGCCACGCAGGCCAATGCCGGTCTGTACAAGAACGACGCCGCCATCAAGAAGACGGAAGCGGCCAACAAGTGGGCTTACTTCCAGTCCAAGAGCAGCAAGCAGAATCTGGCGGAGATCGCCCTGGACCTCGCGCCGAGCGAGGAGCAGAAGGCCAAGTACAAGGCCAAGATCGAGCGCTACGAGACCGAGAAGAACGAGATCAAGAAGGAAGCGGAGGCCCTGGAAAAGGAATCCGCCGACTTCGACCACAAGAGCGAGGAGCAGCTGCACCAGCACCACCGCTGGGCCCAGGCCACCACGGCCCTGCAGGTCTCCATCGCCGTCGCCGCCATCGCGCTGCTGACCCGCCGTCGCTGGATGGAATGGGCCACGCTGGTGGTGGGCGGCGTGGGCATCGCGGTGGGCATCGCGGCCTGGCTGCATTTCTGAGACCCCGCGCCGCGGGGCGGCGAGCGCTACGCCGCGGCCCCGGCGGCCGGTCGGCCGCCGATGGGGCAGTCTCGAATCGGAGGCCCTGGATCGGAGGGCCTGACTCCGAGGCCCTGACGCGGCAGACTCATTCGGCGCTTCTCGTTCGGCGCTTCTCGTTAGGCGCTTCTCATTCGGCGCTTTTCATTTGGCGCCATTCGTGGGGCGCCTTTCATAGGGCGCCTCCTATTGGGCGCTCATAGCGACTCACGAACCACACGCCCTGCGCCCAAAGAAGTGCCGCCGGCCACGGAGACATCCCTCGCGGGGCTCCCTCAAGCCGTAATCAGCACCTCTTCGATCCGCGCCATCGGCACGCCGCGGCCCAGGGCCCATTGGGTCATGAGAACGAGCAGCTCCTGCAGCCCGTGGCAGTAGGCACTGGGATTCGCATGGCCCTGGCCCGGCACGAAGCGGTAGGCGCGCCCACCCAGGACGTCGCCCCCTTCGCAAACCTGGCCCCAGCAGCAGCTCTGGCAGACGGGTGAGCGCTCGGCCTGGGACTGCGCATACCGCAGCATTTCGGGCGTGTCATAGAAATCGTCCAGACTCGTCTCAGACTTGGCATGGACCGCCGCCTGGAACGCGTAGGCCGCGAGGCGGTCATCGTCCGGCCCGCACAGCTGGCCGTCGCTCTGGATGGTGAAGGCGGTGTAGCCGCCGCGCCGCGACTTGCCCTCGGCCAGCCCCTCCCGCCCGCCCAGCAGACGGCCCAGCAGGGTCTGGAACAGCCGGATCTCGATGCTCGGATCTTCCCGCTCCGTCCAGGCGGTGAAGAGATCGCAGAGGAAGCGGGTGTAGCCGGCGCCGCCATCGGGGCCGAAGTGGTCCGCGCTGGAGCCGGGGACCGGCAGGCTGATGTGCAGCAGGCGCTGACCCAGATCGTCCACGAAGTGACTGAGCACACGCCGGGCGTCGAAACTGTAGTGCGGCACGCAGATCGTGCCGATGGCATAGATGCGCTTGGCCGCTGCGGCCGCCTGGAGCTTGCGAAGCCCGGCCACCACCTGGGCATGCGTACCCTTGCCGGCATGGTCGAGCCGGAACATGTCGTGGTACTCCGCCGGCCCGTCCAGGCTGACGGCCACGGAGATGTCGAATCGCTCGAAGAGCTCGATCCATTCGTCGTCCACCAACATGGCGTTGGTCTGCAGCGCGATGCGCAGCTGCCCCACGAAACCCAGCCCCTCCCGCATCACCTGGCACATCTGCGCGAAGCGCTCCTTCTTCATCAGCAGCGGTTCGCCGCCGTGGATGTCGATCTGCAGTGCCGAGGCGCCGCTGTCCCGCACGGCCTTCGCAAGAAAGGCCACGACGTCTTGCGCCGTTCCACCGTCCATGTAGACCGGGTTGCCGGCGGCGTTGTCGTCCATGTTGAAGAAGTAGCAGTAGGTGCAGGCGATGTTGCACCGCTCCGTGATCTTCAGGATGACCTCGAGCGTGTGCCAGGGCCGCGGCTGCGTGCGCAGCGGTGCCTGCGGCTGCGGCGACGCCGGGCTGCGGCGCTGGATGTGCGAGGCGGGGATGACAATGGTTTGCATGGCGACGGCATCAGAAGAAGGAAGGCGGCGAGCGGACTTGCGTCCGGCTCACCGCCTCGCCAGAGACTCAGGAGACTCAGAAGCGCATGGTCCAGGTGGCTTGCACCCACCATTCACGGCCACCGCTGACGGCGTCCAGCATGTTGTCGTCCAGCAGTTGCAGGTCGGCAGCGTCGGCCTTGGGTGCGGCGTCGGCGCTGACGATGTTGGCCACACGGCTCTTCAGGTCTTCGATCTTCATAGGAGATGCTTTCTTGGCCCTGCGTTTGATGTCGTGCACGCGGGCTGGGGCACAGCGTCGCGGCAGTCGGCCACCCCTTGTGGCCACTTCGTGCCCCAGTCGCCCTGGAGACCGGGTCTGCGACGAGTCGCAAGGATCGAAACCAGGGGTTTCGTCGCCGGATCTCCGGGCCACCCGGGACCAGAAGTCGGACGCACCTTAACCTCAAAAGTGAGGGGCCCACCTCCAGGTATTCCTGATGCGAAACCTGTCAGCTATTGCAGTTGCCAGGGCCGGGATCAGGCCTGGTGGATCGGCATCTGGGCGCCTTCGCAGGCATCCCGAGACGGACATCGCCCCGGCATCGGGGCTGGGCATTGACAAGACGGCTGGCAGGCGACCGAGGGGGACGCGCTGACCTCGGCGCGCCCGCCTGTCTCGGCGGGCGCCATCGCTTCGTGAAGGCACGTCACCTCGCGTGCCGGATTCCCCTGCCGTTCTGATCGACAATGCCGCCTCCTGCCGTCAACTGCTTCTTGGCCATGAAATTCGCCACCTGGAACGTCAACTCGCTGGCCGTGCGCCTGCCCCAGCTGCTGGACTGGCTCGCCGCCCATCCCGTCGACGCCCTGGTCCTGCAGGAGACCAAGCTCACCGACGACAAGTTCCCCACGCTGGAGATCGGTGCCGCCGGTTACCAGGTGCAGTGGTTCGGGCAGAAGACCTACAACGGGGTGGCCCTGCTGAGCCGCACGCCCGCGACGGAGGTCGTCAAGAACATCCCCGGCCTCGCGGACGAGCAGGCGCGCGTGATCGCCGGCACGGTGGGGGGTGTCCGCGTGATCGGCGCCTACTTCCCGAATGGCCAGGCCCCGGACAGCGAGAAGTTCGTCTACAAGATGGGCTGGCTCGACGCCTTGCGTGAGTGGGTGCGGGCCGAGTTGCAGACGCATGAGCGCCTTGTGCTGATGGGCGATTTCAACATCGCCCCCGAAGACCGTGACGTCTACGATCCCGTAGCCTGGGCCGGCCAGATCCACTGCACGCCGCAGGAACGCGCCCATTTCCAGGGTCTGATCGACCTGGGCCTGACCGACGCCTTCCGGATGTTCGAGCAGCCTCCCAAGAGCTGGAGCTGGTGGGACTACCGCAACCTGGCCTTCCGCAAGAACCAGGGGCTGCGCATCGACCACATCCTCGTCAGCGCGGCCCTGCGCGCAGGCGTGACGGCCTGCGAGATCGACAAGCAGCCTCGCCGCAACGAGCGGCCGAGCGACCATGCGCCGGTCATCGTCACCGTGGATTGAACGGCACTGGGCGGAACGCCCATACCGGCGCCACACGTCGCCCTTCGAATGTCCTGAGGAGTTCCCATGAGCCGAACCGAGAGCACCCCGCACGCTGACGCCCTGCTCCAACGCTGGTGCGACGATGAAGCGCAGGTGCGCGAGCGCATGCAAAAGCAGCCGGGTCTGGCGCGACTGGATCAGCTCGCCGGCCTGGACGGCCTCGCCCAGATGCAGGCGATGCTGTCAGGCGAGCTGCCACCACCGCCCATCGCGCTGACGCTGGACTTCCTGCTGGTCGAGGTGGCGCGAGGCCAGGCGGTATTCCAGGGCAAACCGCAGTTCCGTCACTACAACCCGCTGGGCACCGTGCACGGCGGCTGGTTCGCCACGCTGCTGGATTCGGCCCTGGGCTGCGCCGTGCACACGACGCTGGAGGCGGGCAGCGGCTACACGACGCTCGAGTTCAAGGTGAACCTGGTGCGCGCCCTGACCGAGAAGGTGCCGCTCGTGCGCGCCATCGGCGAAGTGACTCACCGAGGTCGCCAAGTCTCGACCGCCGAGGCCCGGCTGGTCGGCCACGACGGGCGACTCTATGCCCACGCCAGCACGACCTGCCTGATCTTCGAGCAGCGCCAGGGCTGAGGCGCGAGTCTCCCTCCGAGAGCCCGACCGGCCCGCTTCCGGACGCGCCGCCCGCGCGGCCCTCTTCCCGCCCCACGTCTGCCGCCCCACGTCTGCCGGCCTGCTTCTCGCCGGCCTGCTGCTTGCCGGGCTCTTCGGCCTGCTTTGAGCCTGATCCGCAGCCTGATTTGCCGGCCTCAGTCCGGTTCCAGACGCGCCGGTGCGGACGGTGGGCCCTTCGCCGTCACGCAGATCACCCGCCCATGACCTTGAGCGGGGTCACCGCACCAGGGGAATGAGCCAGCAGCTGGCCTGCTGCTCGCCGGGCTCTTCGGCCTGCTTTGGGCCTGATCCGCAGCCTGATTTGCCGGCCTCAGTCCGGTTCCAGACGCGCCGGAGCGGACGAGGAGCCCTCCGTCGTCACACAGGTCACCCGCCCATGACCTTGAGCGGGGTCACCGCACCAGGGGAATGAGCCAGCAGTTGGCCTGCTGCTCGCCGGGCTCTTCGGCCTGCTTTGGGCCTGCTTTGGGCCTGATCCGCAGCCTGATTTACCGGCCTCAGTCCGGTGCCAGACGCGCCGGAGCGGACGAGGCGCCCTCCGTCGTCACGCAGATCATCCGCCCCTAGCGATGAGCCGGGAAACAGCGCCAGGAGGTTGAGCCAGCAACTGGCGCATGAACGTTGCGCCTGACGATGGCTAGCCATGGCACCAGTGCCCGCCCCCCCGATCCTTGACCGTTCCTAAGCGGCAAACCCGCGGCGGCGGTCCTGCCGTCCTTGAGCGATGCTCAAGCCCTCAGGGCGTGGGTGGCCTTCGCCAGCTGGGTGATGCGGGCCCAGTCGCCGGCATCCAGCGCGTCCTGCGGCGTCAGCCAGGAACCGCCGCAGACCTTCACATTGGGCAGCGACAGGAATTGCGGCGCCGACTCCGGTGTGATCCCGCCCGTCGGGCAGAAGGCCACGTCGGGGAACGGGCCGGCCAGCGCCTTGAGCAGGTTCACGCCGCCGACAGCCACGGCCGGGAACAGCTTCAGGAAGTGATAGCCCGCCGCATTGGCCTGCATGACCTCGCTGGCGGTGGACACGCCCGGCAGCAGGGGCAGGTCTTGCCCCTGGGCCGCCACGGCGATCTCGGTGCTGAAGCCCGGGCTCACGCCGAAGCGGCAGCCCGCGCTCTTGGCGGCGGCGACGTCTGCGGCGGTGCGCAGCGTGCCGGCGCCGACGATGGCCTCCGGCACCGCGCGCGCCATGGCCTCCATGGCCTGCAGCGCCACCGGGGTGCGCAGCGTCACCTCCAGCACCTTCACGCCCCCGGCGACCAGCGCCAACGCCAGTGGCACGGCATGCTCCAGCTTGTGGATCACGATGACGGGGATGACGGGGCCGTGGCTGGCGAGGCTGAGGGTCTGATGGCTCATGCGGATTCCAGTGGGGGTGAGGCGATCAAGGGTTCGGAAGGGGCCGGGGGTGGCGGTGCGTCAATGCGAGATCATGGGCACGTCATCGACCGGTCAGAGCCACGTCACGGCGCCCTCCTCGGCGCTGCGAACGTTGCGGCGGAATCCCCCGAAGAGGTTGCGGCCCAGCCCGGTCGCGCTGTCGGCGGCCTGCGCCGGGTCGAGGGTGGCCAGCGCGCGAGCCTCCCAGACTTCCGTCGACACCCGTGCCGAGAGTTCGCCCGTCACGGCATCGAGCCGCACGACGTCGCCATCCTGCAGCCGCGCCAGCGGGCCGCCCGCCAGGGACTCCGGACTCACGTGGATGGCGGCGGGCACCTTGCCCGACGCGCCGCTCATGCGTCCATCGGTCACGAGGGCCACTTTGAAACCCTTGCCCTGCAGCACGGCCAGGGGCGGCGTGAGCTTGTGCAGCTCGGGCATGCCATTGGCCTGCGGGCCCTGGAAGCGGACCACCACGACCACGTCGCGGTCCAGCTCGCCGGCCTTGAAGGCCGCCTGCATGGCGTCCTGATCATGGAAAATGCGGCACGGCGCCTCCACCACATGACGGTCTTCCGGGACGGCCGACACCTTGATCACCGCGCGGCCCAGATTGCCCGAGAGCAGCTTGAGGCCGCCGGTGACGCTGAAGGGCTCGGCCGCGGTCCGCACGACGCTGGTGTCGCCGGAGCCGGCGGGCAGGTCCTGCCAGGTCAGGCCTTCGGCGCTGGCATGCGGCACACGGCCATAGGCCTCGAGGCCTGGGCCCTGGATGGTTAGCACCTCGCCGTGCATCAGGCCCGCTCCCAGCAGCTCGCGGATCACGAAGCCCGGGCCGCCGGCCGCCTGGAACTGGTTCACGTCGGCACTGCCGTTGGGGTAGACGCGGGCCAGCAGCGGCACCACGGCGGAGAGCTCCGAGAAGTCCGTCCAGTCGATATGGATGCCCGCCGCCCGCGCCACGGCCACCCAGTGGATCAGGTGGTTGGTGGAGCCGCCGGTGGCCAGCAGCGCGACCATGGCATTGACGATGCAGCGTTCGTCCACCACACGGCCGATGGGCGTGAAGTCGGCGCCCGGAGCGATGCGCAGGGCCTGACGGACGGCTTCGCGGCTCAGTTGCTCCCGCAGGTCGTCATGCGGGTGGATGAAGGCGGCGCCCGGCACGTGCAGGCCCATCGCCTCCAGCAGCATCTGGTTGCTGTTTGCGGTGCCGTAGAAGGTGCAGGTGCCCGCCCCGTGGTAGGCGGCGGACTCGGCCTTGAGCAGTTCCTCGCGCCCGACCTTGCCTTGGGCGTACAGCTCGCGGACCTTGGCCTTGTCGCTGTTCGAGAGGCCCGATCCCATGGGGCCGGCGGGCACGAACACGCAAGGCAGATGGCCGAAACTCAGGGCGCCAATGAGCAGACCCGGCACGATCTTGTCGCAGATGCCCAGCAGCAGGGCGGCATCGAAGACGTCATGGCTCAGGGCGACGGCCGTGCCCATCGCGATGGCATCGCGGCTGAACAGGCTCAGCTCCATGCCGGGCAGGCCTTGCGTCACGCCGTCGCACATCGCCGGCACCCCGCCGGCGACCTGCACCGTGGCGCCGTGGCGGCGAGCCTCGTCGCGGATGAGGTCCGGGTAGCGTTCGTAGGGCTGATGGGCGGAGAGCACATCGTTATAGGCCGTCACCACACCCAGGTGCGTGGGCCGCTCGGCCACGATGCGCAGCTTGTCGTTCGGCGGCATGGCGGCGAAGGCATGGGCGACGTTGGCGCAGCCCATGCGCTCGGGGCCGCGCTTGCGCTGCGCCAGACGGTCGAGTTCGGCCAGATAGCGTTCACGGTCCGGGGCACTGCGCTCGCGGATGCGGGCGGTCACGGTTTGCAGCGTCTTGTTCATGCGTCTCGTCTACCGGGTGGATGTAACTCAACCCTTGTTAAGTTGGTAACCATATTACAAGAACTGAGCCTTCCGTGGGTTACAAGCCGAGTACAGGCAGGAAGGGCTCTGCAGGCATGCCGCTGTGAAACACAACGTGCAGACGGGGACACAGCCGAAATAACGGGAACAGCGGGAACAGCGGGAACAGCGGGAACAGCGGGAACAGCGGAATGACGAAATGGCGGGCAAGACTGAATCCCGCCTCAATGCAAGGGCGGCCCCATCGCAGCAGAGGCACCCCGCGAAGCAGCCGCCTTGTAGCGCCGCGACAGGCGAGCACTTGGCCCAATGCCCATGTTGCAGACTAGGTCTGTAACTACGCCACCGCCACCGCCACCGCCACCGCCACCGCCACCGCCACGAACAGGAGAAGCCCAAAACGGCCACCACGCAAGGCGCAGCCACCCCACGGAGCCCGTATGCTGGGTGATCGAGCCAGCGGGCCGCACTGGCGACTCCCCCGCGACCGCCGTTCCACTGGACACGGCCCTCAACGCCCCTCGGGCACTCGAGCCCCATCAAGTACAGGACATGGACAACATGAACGCGACACGCCTCATCAGCGGGCATGACAAGGACCTCGGCGGCGGCTTCAAGGTGCTGCGGCTGCTCCCGGCGCTCGGGCAGCGCAGCGTCGGCCCCTTCATCTTCATGGACCACTTCGGCCCGGCCACGAGCCACGGAGACCCGGCCCATGACGTGCGGCCGCACCCGCACATCGGGCTGAGCACGGTCAGCTATCTGTTCGAGGGCGGCCTGCTGCACCACGACAGCACCGGTGCACGCCAGGAGATCCGGCCGGGGGACATCAACTGGATGACGGCGGGCCGGGGCATCGTGCACAGCGAGCGCCCGAACACCTCCGGGGCAGTGCCTACACCCTGCACGGGCTGCAATTGTGGTGCGCCCTGCCGCTGCACGAGGAAGACTGCGCCCCCACCTTCCAGCATGTGGCAGCGGACGAACTGCCGATGATCGACTGCGACGGTGCCTGCGTGCGACTGCTCGTGGGTGGCTTGGGCGGCCTGCGCTCGCCCGTCAGGACCGCGACGGCCACCTTGTACCTCCACCTCCGCCTGTCACCCGGCGCCCGGCTGGACCTGAGCCGTTGGGCAGACGAATTGCCCGAGGAGCTGGCGGTCTACGCGCCCGGGCAGGACTTGCTGCTCAATGGCGAACCGCTTCCGGCACGCCAATTGGCGGTGCTCCCGAGGCGTCAGACCGCCACGCCTTCGCCCGAGACGCCATCCACGCCAGCCGTCCCGACCTTGCCCGCCGCGGACGACACCCTCGTGCCCACAGCGGATCACACCCACCTCGGCAGCCTCGAACTCACGGCCTCGCCCCTGAGCTCGGAGCCCACGGACGTCATCGTGCTGGGCGGCGATCGCCTGGACGCGCCCCGGCACCTGTGGTGGAACTTCGTCTCCAGCCGCCAGGAGCGCATTGACGAGGCCGCGCGCGACTGGGCCGAGGGGCGATTTCCGGCCGTGGCGGGCGAAGCAGACTTCATTCCCCTGCCGGCCCGCCGATAGCGTGGCAGGCCGGGCCTAGCTTGACCGCAGCGCTTGCCCCCAAGGCCTCAACTGAATGATTCAGGCGATTCAGCCCAGCACACCGAAGGCCAGGCCGAGGACGGTCAGACCGCCGATCCCCAGGATCCAGGACTCCGGCTCCTGCATGCGCACCCCGACGCTGCCACCGACCGCCTGGCTGACCCTCATGCCCACTTTCACGCCCATGCGCTTGACCGCTGCCATCTGCTGCTCCCGCTTTCTTGCTTGACCAGGTGGCAGGCGGCGCCAGTGTGGCGGGCCTGCCGGAACTTCGTGATGGCGCAAGAATACTGTATGCGCATACAGTATTCAAGTGATTTTGCTGCCGCGGGTTCCGCACGTCGCCAGGACTGAGGAGGCAAAGCCGCCAAAGGGCACGCAGAGCCGGCGCACGGCGACAGATCCGGCCGGGCAGCCGCTAAGATGCGTCCCCCGTGAGCCCTGCCGGACTCACTCTCCACCTACCGACTCTTCGACGCCGACATGGCCCAAGCCCCCAGCAGCGCCGCCTACGCAGGTCAGGCCGCCCCAGCAGCCCAGGACTTCTCCGCCCACACGCCCATGATGGCGCAGTACCTGCGCATCAAGGCCGAGTTCCCGGACACCCTGGTCTTCTATCGCATGGGGGATTTCTACGAGGTCTTCTACGACGACGCCCGCAAGGCCAACGCGCTGCTGGACATCACGCTGACGGTGCGCGGCCAAAGTGCCGGCGAGCCGGTGGTGATGGCCGGGGTCCCCGTGAATGCGCTGGAGGCCTACCTGGCCAAGCTCATCAAGCTGGGCGAGGCGGTGGCCATCGCCGAGCAGGTCGGCGAGGTGGGGGCCACCAAGGGGCCGGTCGAGCGCAAGGTGGTGCGCGTGGTCACGCCCGGCACCGTCACGGACACCGAACTGCTGGCCGACAAGCAGGACAGCATCCTGCTCGCCGTGGCCAGCACCGGCGCCCGCGCCAAGCCCACGCTGGGCCTGGCATGGCTGTCGCTGACCCAGGGGCAGCTGGGTCTGGCCGAGTGCAGCGCCGAAGAGCTGCCGTCCTGGCTCGCCCGCCTCTCCCCTGCCGAGGTGTTGGTGGACCGGGAGCGGCAGCCCGCCGGCGTGCTGGCGGCGCGACTGCCCATCACCAACCGCCCCAGCTGGCAGTTCGACACCGCCCTGGGCCTGCGCAAGCTTTGCGAGCAGCTGGGCGTGGCCAGCCTGCAGGGCCTGAATGCCCAGGAGCTGACGGCCGCCCAGGCCGCCGCCGCGGCGCTGCTCAGCTACGCCGAACACACCCAGGGCCGGGCCTTGGCTCACGTCAAGAGCCTGCAGGTGCAGCGCGCCTCCGAGCTGCTGGACCTCCCTCCGGCCACCCAGCGCAACCTGGAGCTGACGCAGACGCTGCGCGGCGAGACCAGCCCCACCCTGCTCTCGCTGCTGGACAGCTGCCGCACCGGCATGGGCAGCCGGGCGCTGCGCCAGTGGCTGCTCCATCCGAAGCGCGAGCGCAGCGAGGCCGTGGCCCGTCATGACGCCATCGCCACCTTCCTCTCCCACGGCTTCGAGGGTCTGCGCGAGGCGCTGCGCCAGGTCTCGGACGTCGAGCGCATCGCCGCCCGTGTGGCGCTGCGTCAGGTGCGCCCGCGCGAGCTGGCGGGCCTGCGCGCCACGCTGCTGACGCTCCCCGCCCTGCAGTCCCAGGTGCCGCCGTCGGGCAGCGCCCTGCTGCAGGCCCTGGGCGACGGCCTGCTGGCCTCGCCGCATCTGGCCGAACTGCTGAGTCGCGCCATTGCCGAGGAGCCGGCCGTGCTGGTCCGGGACGGCGGCGTCATCGCGCCCGGCTTCGATGCCGAGCTTGACGAGCTGCGCGGCATCAGCCAGAACTGCGACGCCTACCTGCTGGACCTCGAGGCCCGCGAGCGCGCGCGCACCGGCATCGGCAACCTGCGCGTGCAATACAACAAGGTGCACGGCTTCTACATCGAGGTCACCACCGGCCAGCTGGACAAGGTCCCCATGGACTTCCAGCGCCGCCAGACGCTCAAGAACGCCGAGCGCTTCATCACGCCGGAGCTCAAGAGCTTCGAGGACAAGGCGCTGTCGGCGCAGGAGCGGGCGCTGTCCCGCGAGAAGGCGCTGTACGAGCTGGTGATCGACGAGCTGATCAACGAGCTGCCCGCCCTGACCCGCCTGGGCCGCGCCCTGGCGAGCCTCGACGCCCTGGCCGCGCTGGCTGAGCGCGCCGCCACGCTGGGCTGGGCCCGGCCCGAGTTCGTCCCGCAGCCCTGCATCGACATCCAGGGCGGCCGCCACCCCGTCGTGGAGATGCGCCTGCGCGAGACCGGCGCCGGCGAGTTCATGGCCAACGACTGCCGCCTCGACGCCCGCACGCGCATGCAGGTCATCACCGGCCCGAACATGGGCGGCAAGAGCACCTTCATGCGCCAGGTGGCGCTGATCTGCCTGCTGGCCGCGATGGGCGCCTACGTGCCGGCGCGCAGCTGCCGCCTCGGGCCGATGGACGCGATCCACACCCGCATCGGCGCCGCGGACGACCTCGCCAATGCCCAGTCCACCTTCATGCTGGAGATGACCGAGGCCGCCGCCATCCTGCACGGCGCCACCGAGCAGTCCCTCGTGCTGATGGACGAGATCGGCCGGGGCACCTCCACCTTCGACGGCCTCGCGCTGGCCGGCGCCATCGCCAGCCACCTGCACGACAAGTGCCGCGCCTTCACGCTGTTCGCGACCCACTACTTCGAGCTCACCGAGTTCCCGGTCCGGCACACGCAGGCCGTGAACATGCACGTCTCGGCGGCGGAGAGCGGTGACGACATCGTCTTCCTGCACGAGATCCAGCCGGGGCCGGCGAGCCGCAGCTACGGGGTGCAGGTCGCACGCCTGGCCGGCATGCCGGGCAGCCTCGTGCGGCAGGCGCGCGCCACGCTGGAGGCCCTGGAGGCCAAGGCGGGCGAGGCCGAGACGCAGATCGACCTCTTCGCCGCGCCACCGGAGCCGCCCGCGGCTGTCGCGGAGGCGACCCATCCGCTGCTGGAGGCCCTGCATGATCTGGACCCCGACGCCCTGAGCCCGCGGGAGGCGCTGGAGCAGCTGTACAAGCTCAAGCAGATGGCCCGCGCCTGAGCGGCGCCCCCCGCCGGCGCCTGCCCGTTTGCCCCCGAACCGAGACCCTGTCCCATGCCCGCCTCCCAGCCCGGCGCCACCCCCGCCGAACGCCACCTTGTCTTCTCGCATGCCAACGGCTTTCCGTCCGGCTGCTACCGGGTGCTGTTCGAGACCTGGGAGCGCGCCGGATGGACCGTGCATGCCATCCCCCGCCTGGGTCACGACCCGGCCTACCCCGTCACCAGCAACTGGCCCCACCTGCGGGACCAGCTAGTCCATTTCATCGAGCGTCAGGTGCGGCCGCGCATGGCGACGCCGGGGCCGGTCATGGTGGCCGGGCATTCCCTGGGCGGCGGCGTGAGCCTGCTCGCGGCGTGCCGGCGGCCGGACCTCGTCCGTGGCCTGCTGATGCTGGACTCCCCCGTGGTGTCCGGCTGGAAGGCGCACAGCATCCACGTCGCCAAGCTCACCGGCCTGATCGAGCGCGTGTCCCCCGGCAAGATCTCCAGCCAGCGCCGCCACCGCTGGCCGACGCGGGAGGCCGTCTACGAGCACTTCGCCAGCAAGCACAAGTTCGCCCGCTGGGACGACCGGGTGCTGCGCGACTACGTGGCGAGCGGCTTCGACGAGGTAGAGGGTCCGGACGGCCCGGCCATCGAGCTGGGCTTTCGCCGCGAGGTCGAGACCCGCATCTACAACACCCTGCCGCACACCTTCGACCGCATCGTGCGGCGCCATCCGCCCCGATGCCCGCTGGCCTTCGTGGCCGGCACGCAGTCGGAGGAACTGCGCCAGGCCGGGGCCGAAGCCAGCAAGCGCCTGGCCGGTCACAACTTCCTCTGGATGGAGGGCGGGCACCTCTATCCCTTCGAGCGCCCCGACGATACGGCGGCCCTCGTCCTGCAGTTGCTGGATCGTCTGGAAGCCGAGGCCGCTGCCCCTGGCGCGACCTCGCTATAATCGCGCTTTACCACCACAGCGTTCTTGCATCGGACGCTGCAAGACATGACCAAGTACGTCTTCGTCACCGGCGGTGTGGTGTCCTCCCTCGGCAAGGGCATCGCATCGGCCTCTCTGGCTGCCATCCTCGAATCGCGCGGCCTCTCCGTCACCCTCATCAAGCTGGATCCCTACATCAATGTGGATCCGGGCACGATGTCCCCCTTCCAGCACGGCGAAGTCTTCGTCACCGATGACGGTGCCGAGACCGACCTGGACCTGGGCCACTACGAGCGCTTCATCACCACGCGGATGAAGAAGGCCAACAACTTCACCACCGGGCAGATCTACATGTCGGTGCTGGAGAAGGAGCGCCGTGGGGACTACCTGGGCAAGACGGTGCAGGTGATTCCGCACATCACCAATGAAATGCAGGAGTTCATCCGTCGCGGCGCCGGTCACGGCACGCCGGATGCCGTGGACGTGGCCATCGTCGAGATCGGCGGCACGGTGGGGGACATCGAGTCCCTGCCCTTCCTGGAAGCCGCCCGCCAGATGAGCCTGAAGATGGGCCCGACGAACGTCGCCTTCGTCCATCTGACCTACGTGCCCTGGATCGCCGCCGCCGGCGAGCTCAAGACCAAGCCCACCCAGCACACGGTGCAGAAGCTGCGCGAGATCGGCATCCAGCCGGACGCCCTGCTGTGCCGCGCCGACCGCCGCATCCCGGACGACGAGCGCGAGAAGATCTCGCTGTTCACCAATGTGCCCGAGTACGGCGTCATCTCCATGTGGGACGTGAACACCATCTACAAGGTGCCGCGCGTGCTGCATGAGCAGGGTCTGGACCAGCTGATCTGCACCAAGCTGCAGCTGAACACCAAGTCGGCCGACCTGAAGCGCTGGGACACCCTCGTGCACGAGGTGGAGAACCCGGCCAAGCAGGTCACCATCGCCATGTGCGGCAAGTACACCGACCTGTCGGACTCGTACAAGTCGCTGAACGAGGCGCTGCGCCATGCCGGCATCCACAACCATGCCGGGGTGAAGATCGAGTACGTCGACTCCGAGCAGCTCACGCCGGACAACATCGCCCAGCTGCGCCAGTACGACGCCATCCTGGTGCCGGGTGGCTTCGGCAAGCGCGGTGTCGAGGGCAAGATCCTCGCCGCCCAGTACGCCCGCGAGCACAAGGTGCCCTACCTGGGCATCTGCCTGGGCATGCAGGTTGCCACCATCGAGTACGCCCGCCACATGGCCGGCCTCGAGGGTGCGAACTCCACCGAGTTCGACCCGGACGCTCCGCACAAGGTCATCGCCCTGATCGACGAATGGCAGGACGCCGACGGCACCATCCAGAAGCGCGACGAGAAGAGCGACCTCGGCGGCACCATGCGCCTGGGCGCCCAGAGCTCGGACGTCAAGCCCGGCACGCTGGCCCACGAGATCTACGGCCCGGTCGTGACCGAGCGCCATCGCCACCGCTACGAAGCCAACGAGCACTACCTCGACCGGCTGCAGGCGGCCGGCCTGGTGATCTCGGCCATCACCCAGCGCGAGAAGCTGACCGAGATCGTCGAGCTCCCGCGCGAGGTGCACCCCTGGTTCGTCGGCGTGCAGTTCCACCCCGAGTTCAAGTCCACCCCCTGGGACGGCCATCCGCTGTTCACCGCCTTCATCAAGGCGGCCCTGAACCACAAGAAGGCCTGAAGGAATCCTGCCCATGAAGCTCTGCGGCTTTGATGTCGGTGTCGACAAGCCTTTCTTCCTGATCGCCGGCACCTGCTCGATCGAGAGCCAGGAGCTCTCCATCGAGGTCGCCGGCCAGCTGAAGGAGGCCTGCTCGGCGCTGGGCATTCCCCTGATCTACAAGGGCTCCTTCGACAAGGCCAACCGCTCCTCCGGCACCAGCAAGCGCGGTGTCGGCATGGACGCCGGCCTGAAGATCCTGGACGAGGTGCGCCGCCAGCTGGGCCTGCCCATCCTGACCGATGTGCATGACGAATCCCAGGTCGCCCCCGTGGCAGCCGTGGTGGACGTCCTGCAGACGCCAGCCTTCCTGTGCCGCCAGACGGACTTCATCCGTGCGGTGGCCAAGTCGGGCAAGCCGGTGAACATCAAGAAGGGGCAGTTCCTCGCGCCCTGGGACATGAAGAACGTCATCGACAAGGCGCGCGAGGCCGCTCGCGAAGCCGGCCTGTCGGAAGACCGATTCCTGGCCTGCGAGCGCGGCGTGAGCTTCGGCTACAACAACCTCGTGGCCGACATGACGAGCCTTGCCGAGATGCGCAACTCCGGCGCACCGGTGGTGTTCGACGTCACCCACTCAGTGCAGAAGCCCGGCGGCCAGGGCGCCACCAGCGGCGGCGCCCGGGAGATGGTGCCGGTGCTGGCACGGGCGGGCGTCGGCGTCGGCGTGGCGGGCCTCTTCATGGAGACCCACCCGCGCCCGGCCGAGGCCTTCTCCGACGGCCCCAACGCCGTCCCCCTGAACCGCATGCGGGCGCTGCTCGAGCAGCTCGTGGCCCTGGACCGCGTGGTCAAGAGCCAGCCCCTGCTGGAGAACGACTTCTCCGCCTGACCCCATGATCCCGGCGCGGCCCTCACAGGCCGCGCCGCTTTCTTATCAAGGATGCCCATGCCCGCCGCCTTCGTGATTGCCGACGTCACCGTGACCGATGCCGAGCAGATGGCCAAGTACCGGGAATGGAGCACCCGGGCCATGCAGGAGCATGGCGCCGAGATCCTCGTGCGCGGCGGCGCCATCGAGGTGCTGGAAGGCGACTGGCAGCCCACCCGCCTGGTGCTGCTGAAGTTCGCGGACCACGCCACCGCCCGCGCCTTCTACGATTCCGAGACCTACCGGCATGCCCGGACGCTGCGCGAGAACGCCGGCGTGATGCGCATGCTGATCGTGGACGGGGTGTGAGCACCGCGCCTGCCCCGTGCTTCCCGATTGTTCTGCGCGCGTAACCTTTTGCTGGCACCATGCGCGCCGAACGTAACTGAGTTACCAACTTCCTACCGGAGACCTTCTCAATGAGCGCCATTGTTGACATCGTCGGACGCGAGATCCTCGACAGCCGCGGCAACCCCACCGTGGAATGCGACGTGCTGCTGGAATCGGGCGTGATGGGCCGTGCGGCTGTGCCGAGCGGTGCCTCCACCGGCTCGCGCGAAGCCATCGAACTGCGTGACGGCGACAAGAGCCGCTACCTGGGCAAGGGCGTGCTGAAGGCCGTCGAGCACATCAACACCGAGATCAGCGAAGCCGTGCTGGGCCTGGACGCCTCCGAGCAGGCCTTCCTGGACAAGACCCTGATCGACCTCGACGGCACCGAGAACAAGAGCCGCCTGGGCGCCAACGCCATGCTGGCCGTCTCGATGGCCGTGGCCCGCGCCGCGGCCGAGGAATCCGGCCTGCCCCTGTACCGCTACTTCGGCGGCATGGGCGGCAACCAGCTGCCCGTCCCGATGATGAACGTCATCAACGGCGGCGCCCACGCGAACAACTCGCTGGACCTGCAAGAGCTGATGATCATCCCCGTGGGCGCCCCGAGCTTCCGCGAGGCCCTGCGCTGGGGCGCCGAGGTGTTCCACGCCCTGAAGAAGATCCTGCACGACAAGGGCATCAGCACCGCCGTGGGTGACGAAGGCGGCTTCGCCCCCAGCGTCGAGAGCCACGAGGCCGCGATCCAGCTGATCCTGGAAGCCATCGACAAGGCCGGCTACACCGCCGGCGAGCAGATCGCCCTGGGCCTGGACTGCGCCGCGAGCGAGTTCTACAAGGACGGCAAGTACGTGCTGGAAGGCGAAGGCGGCATCCAGCTGACGGCCGAGCAGTGGACCGACATGCTGGCCACCTGGGTCGACAAGTACCCCATCATCTCCATCGAGGACGGCATGGCCGAAGGCGACTGGGACGGCTGGAAGCACATCACCGAACGCCTGGGCGCCAAGGTGCAGCTGGTGGGTGACGACCTCTTCGTGACCAACACCAAGATCCTGAAGGAAGGCATCGACAAGGGCATCGCCAACTCGATCCTCATCAAGATCAACCAGATCGGCACGCTGACCGAGACCTTCGCCGCCATCGAGATGGCCAAGCGCGCCGGCTACACCGCCGTGATCTCGCACCGCTCGGGCGAGACGGAAGACTCCACCATCTCCGACATCGCCGTCGGCCTGAATGCCGGCCAGATCAAGACGGGCTCGCTGTCGCGCTCGGACCGCATGGCCAAGTACAACCAGCTGCTGCGCATCGAGGAAGACCTGGGCGACGTCGCCGTCTATCCCGGCCGCTCGGCGTTCTACAACCTTCGCTGAGCCCCCGTGGTCCGGCCCCCACGGTCCGGCCTCCGAGGCCCTGCCACCCCCGGGTGTCGGGGCCTTTTTCATGGACATCCCGCAAGCGGGCCGTCATCGGACTGCCGTAAACTCGGCCCTCGTGAAAATCCTCGCGCTCATCCTTGCCGCATTCCTCATCGCCATCCAGGGCCAGCTCTGGTTCGGCAAGGGGGGCCTGGCCCGCGGCGTCCAGCTGCGCGCCGAGCTGCGCCAGCAGCAGCAGGCCAATGAGCAGGCCCAGGCGCGCAACGCGCTGATCCAGGCCGAGCTGCGCGATCTGCGCGAAGGCCTGGAAATGGTCGAGGAAAAGGCCCGCTACGAACTGAGCATGGTTCGCCCGGACGAGATCTACGTCCAGGTCCACCGCTGATCCGCCCTTTCCCATGGATGTCCTGCTCGCCTGGCTGAGCCCTCTGCTGCTGCCTGCCTTCGAGGCCTTCGGCAGTCCCATCACATGGCTGGAGCTGGTGGCCTTCGTGCTGGCCGTCTGGATGGTCATCTGCAATATGCGGGTGCAGGTCCTGGGCTGGCCGCTGGCCCTTGTGAGCTCGCTGCTCTACTTCGTGCTGTTCTGGTCCGGCAAGCTGTATGGCGAAGCCTCGCTGCAGCTGGTGTTCGCGGCGCTCGCGCTGTGGGGCTGGCTGCAATGGCTGCGCGGCCGCACGCGCGAGGGCGAGGCGCTGTATGTCCGCCGCCTGGAGCAGCACCACCTCGTGCTGGCCGTGGGGCTCACGCTGACGGCCTGGCCGCTGCTGGGGCTCTACCTGGCGCGCTACACCGACTCCACCCTGCCCTACTGGGACGCCTTCCCGACCGTCGCGAGCCTGCTCGGCCAGTACCTGCTGGGCCGCAAGTACCAGGAGAACTGGGGCGTGTGGGTGGTGGTCAATGTGGTGTCCGTGGCCCTGTTCGCCATCAAGGGCTACTGGCTGACCGTGCTGCTCTACGCCGGCTTCATCCCGATGTCCGTGGCGGGCTGGCGGGCGTGGTCGCGCGAGCTGCGCGCGCAGCCGGCGATCTGATCTCGCCCACGCCATGACCGCCCTGAGGATCGCCCTGCTCGGCGCCGAGAGCACCGGCAAGAGCACGCTCGCCCAGGCGCTGCACGAGACGCTGCCGGCGCTCACCGGCCTGCGTGTGGCCCGGGTGGACGAGTACCTGCGCGAATGGTGTGATCGTGAAGGCCGCACGCCGCGCGCGGACGAGCAGCTGGGCATCCTCGAGGAACAGGAGCGTCGCGCGGACGCCCTGGCGGCCGGCCACGACGTGCTGATCGCCGACACCACCGCCCTGATGCCCGCGCTCTACAGCGAATATCTGTTCGCCGACACCCGCCTGGCGGCTCCGGCCCACCGCGCCCATCGCCGCTATCACCTCAGCCTGCTGATGGCGACGGACCTGCCCTGGGTGGCCGACGGCATGCGGGACGGCCCGCACGCGCAGGCGCCCGTGGACCGGCTGCTGCGCCGGTGGCTGCGCGAGGCGGGCCATGCCTTCGTCGTCGTCCACGGGCAAGGGCCGCAGCGGCTGGAGCACGCGCTGAATGCGATCACGCCGCTGCTCAAGGACCGCGTGGCCGCGCTGCCGGCCCAACCGCCTTGGCCCTCCAACGCCGGCGAGCCCGCACCGGGCGGCCTCTTCAGCCGCCTGCTCGACCGCCAGGCCCGCCTCCCGGGCAGCACACGCTGGACGTGCGAGCTCTGCGACGACCCGGCCTGCGAGCACGCGCTGAAGTCCGCTACGCCCTCGACAACGCCCCCCGTGCCTTGACGCGCCCGCGTGGCAATTGCACACTGGCCGCCGCCACGGGCAAACGTTTGGCTCACTCGCTGCGGCGAGGCTGAGCGCTCGCCCCCAACCTTCTCCCTTGAGCGTCCCTGCAGTGCCATGACCGCCACCGTTGCTCCGTCCGCCATGTTGTCAGCCTTCCCGTCCCGCCTTCACGACGTCCTGCGGCGCTGGGCCCGCCCCCTGCCGATCGCCGCCGCGCTGGGCCTGCTGGGCGCCTGCAGCACCACGCCGCCCGCGACACCGATGGCGTCCACGGCGCCGGCCTCGAACGGGGCCCCGGCCGCCACCGTCGCCCTGCGCATCCTGGCCATCAACGACTTCCACGGCAACCTCAAGCCACCAGTGGGTGGCATCCGGATCCAGCATCCCACGAAGCCCGGCGAGCACCTCGACGTGGACGCCGGGGGGGCCGAGTACCTCGCCACGGCCGTCGCGCAGGCGCGCAAGGGGCAGGCCCATCACGTCTTCGTGGCCGCGGGCGATCTCGTTGGCGGTACGCCGCTGCTGTCGGCGCTGTTCAACGACGAGCCGGCCATCGAGTCCCTCTCGGCCATGGACCTGGCCCTGAGCAGCGTGGGCAACCATGAGTTCGACGCCGGCGTGGACGAGCTGCGCCGCCGTCAGCACGGGGGCTGCCACCCCGAGAAGGGCTGCCAGGGCCCGGCGCCGTTCAAGGGCGCCAGCTTCCAGTACCTCGCCGCCAGCACCATCGACACGGCCACCGGCCAGCCGCTGTTCCCCGCCTACGCCATTCGCGAGTTCGAGGGCATCCCCGTGGCCTTCATCGGCCTCGCGCTCAAGGGCACGCCGGGCATCGTGGTGCCCAGCAGCATCAAGGGCCTGCGCTTCGACGACGAGGCCGAGACCATCAACCGCCTGGTGCCGCAGCTGAAGGCGCGGGGCGTCGAGGCCATCGTGGTGCTGATCCACGAGGGCGGCTACCCGGTGGGCGATTACAACGAGTGCCCGGGCATCTCCGGCCCCATCGTCAACATCGTCAAGCAACTGGACCCGGCGGTGGATCTCGTCGTCAGCGGGCACACGCACCGGGCCTACAACTGCCGCATCGACGGCCGCCTCGTCACCAGCGGCGACAAGTACGGCACCATCGTCACCGCCATCGATGTGCAACTGGACCGCAAGACGCGCGACGTGCGCAGTGCCGTGGCCGAGAACCGGATCGTCCGCCACGACCAGTACGCCAAGGACGCGGGCCAGACGGCGCTGATCGCCGCCTACGAAAGCAAGGCCACCGCCATCATCGACCAGCCGGTGGGCCGCATCGGCGCGAGCTTCACCCGCGAGGAAGATGCCGCCGGCGCCACCACCATGGGCCAGCTCGTGGCCGACGCGCACTGGGCGGCCCTGCGGGCGCCCGAGGACGGCGGCGCGGAGTTCGCCATCACCAATATCGGCGGCGTCCGCTCCAGCCTGCCCTACCTCGGCGATGGCACGGTGAGCTTCGGCCAGGTCTACACGACCCAGCCCTTCAACAACAACCTTGTCGTGACGAGCCTCAGCGGCGCTCAGATCAAGGAAGCGCTGGAACAGCAGTGGATCGGCCAGCCCAAGTTCCGCCCGCTGCAGCTGTCCGAGGGGCTGAGCTATGCCTATGACCTCACGCAGCCGATCGGCCAGCGCGTGGTCGCCGGCAGCCTGACGCTGCGGGGTGAGCCCCTGCGCATGGACGCCCGCTACCGCGTCGCGATGAACATGTTCCTAGCCACGGGCGGCGACGGTTTCCCGGCCTTCGCGCAAGGCCAGATCCTGCAACGCGGGGCCATCGACCACGAGGCCCTGGTGGCCTACCTGAAGGCGCATCCCGGCCTTGTGCCGGCGGCGAGGGATCGAGTGAAGGTGTTGGCCCCTCGCCCGGGCTCGCCGCGCTGAACGCGGGCGAACCCGGGCGGTCCCCCGAGGGGACGGCCAGGCGGGCGGCATTCAGCCGCCCGCCCGGCCACGGGGGCCGGCTTGGGGCGGCCCGGCGCTCGGCCCATTGGGGCTCGCGCCCCTTGCCCCCCTCTCGGAACACGGGGGGGGGGCGAGAGCGAAGCTGGGGCGTGTTTTCACTATGGGGGCGGCTTGGGGCGGGCGCCGCTTGCCCCGTTCTGGGTGGCTTTGCGGGCAGTGTCGGACCGCAAGCAGCGCTGGGTGTGGCGATGCTGGATGCTCGCTTCGCGGCATGAGGGCCAGCTTGGGGCGGCCCGGCGCGGGGTCCTCTTCCGCTGATTCGCCTCGCTGAACGCAGGCGCGGCCAGGCACTGTTCCGGAGGGATGCCGCCATCCGCCCGGTTGCGACGCGCCCTGTCTTCAGGCGCGCAAGCGGTGCGCCCTCGATGCCTGACGAGACACCGAGGGTCGGCGGGTCACTGCAAGGTCTGGTTGCCGCCGAGGCTCGAGGGCGCGAAGAGCCCGCCGACGTCCACGGCGTCGAAACGGTACTGGGCGCCGCAGAACTCGCAGCCGACCTCCACCTCGCCGCGCTCGGCAATGACGCTGTCGACTTCCTCGCGACCCAGGCCGGTCAGCATCTGGCCTACGCGCTCACGGGAGCAGGTGCAGGCGAAGCGCGGGCGCAGGGGCTCGAAGCGGCGCATGTCCTCCTCCCAGAAGAGGCGGCGCAGGATGGTCTCGGCGTCCAGACTCAACAGCTCCTCGCTGGTGAGCGTCGAGGCCAGCATCGCGATGCGGTTGAAGTCCTCATGGTCGCCGATGGCCTCGCCACGTCCCGGGTGGCCTTCCAGATTGGCCTCGCCCTCGACCGGCATGCGCTGGATCAGCAGGCCCGCGGCCATCTCGTCATTGGCGGCGAGGATGAGGCGCGTGTCGAGCTGCTCGGACTGCAGCATGTAGTGCTCCAGCGCCTCGGAGATCTTGTGCAGCGGCTCGCGCTGATCCCCATGCAGCGGCACGACGCCCTGGTAGGGCTGCATGCCGGGCATCTTGTCCTTCGGGTCCAGCGTGATGGCGCAGCGGCCCTGGCCGAGCACATTGACCATCATCTCCAGCGGCGCGTCGTCGGCGACCTCGCCGATCACCTTGGCGGTGGCGCGGTAGCTCAGGTCCGGCTGGACCTCCACCACGGCCAGCTTCACCGGCCCGTCGCCCAGCACCTGCAGCACCAGCGCGCCGTTGAACTTGATGTTGGACTGCATCAGCACGCCCGCGGCCGACATCTGGCCCAGCAGGCTGCGCACGGCCGGCGGGTAGGCCTTGTCGCCAGGGCGCCGCGCCAGCAGCTCCTTCCAGCTGCCGGTCAGGCGCACCAGCATGCCGCGAACGGGCAGGCCCTCGAACAGGAATTTGTGCAGTTCACTCATGGTCTTGGTCCGCTCGTGTGCGAGGCCTCGGAGGCTCGCGCCGGCAGACTCCCTTGCAAGAATCAAAAAACAAAAAACCCGGCGCAGCCCTGCCCGCCGGGAGAATCATCGAGCCCCCTACATGGGGCCGATCGCGATCAGCGCAAGCGCGTCAGCGCCTTGGCATAGCGCTGGCCGTTGCCCACGTAGTGCCGGGCACTCGCGGCCAGGCCGGCGATCTGCTCGGGGCGCAGCGCCTTCACCACCACGGCCGGCCGGCCCATGACGAGGCTGCCATCCGGGAACTCCTTGCCCTCGGTCACCAGCGAACCGGCGCCCACGAGGCAGTTGTTCCCGATGCGCGCGCCATTCAGCACCACGGCGCCGATGCCGATCAGCGAGTTGTCCCCCACCGTGCAGCCATGCAGCATGACCTGGTGGCCCACGGTGACGTTCTCGCCCAGCACCAGCGGGAAGCCGGTGTCGGCATGCAGCACCGAGCCGTCCTGGATGTTGCTGCCGCGGCCGATGGTGAGGGTGTCGCTGTCGCCGCGCAGCACGGCCTGGAACCAGATGCTCACGTCCTCGGCGAGGCTCACCCGGCCGATCACCTCGGCGCTGTCGGCCACCCAGGCCGAATCGGCCACGTCGGGCACATGCTCGCCCAGCTGATAGATCGCCATCGAGGCACTCCTTGTCTTGTCGGGCGTCAGGCCGCAGCCGGGCGCCAAAGCGATAATTTTACGGATGGAAACCCGCATGATGGCGCTGGCGGTGCTCAGCGAAGCCGATCCCGCCCGCAAGGCCGCCCTGGCGACGCAGCTGCGCGCCGACTTTCTGGCCGGCGCCCCCCTGGATCCCGCCGCCGCATTGACGCCCACCCTGCCGCTGCCCGGCCGCCCCGCCCGCCCGGCGCTGAAGGAGGCGTTGCAGGTCCCGAGCCGCTCGCCCTTCACCGTGGAGGGCCGCGCCGCGCTGATCCACGCCATCTGCCACATCGAGTTCAATGCCATCAACCTGGGCCTGGATGCCGTCTGGCGCTTCCCGGGCATGCCCCGCGCGTTCTATGCGGACTGGCTGCAGGTGGCCGCCGAGGAGGCCTTGCACTTCAGCCTGCTGCACGAGCACCTGCAGACGCTGGGCCACCACTATGGGGACTTCGACGCCCATGACGGCCTCTGGACCATGGCCGAGCGGACCCGCGACGACGTGCTCGCCCGCATGGCCCTGGTGCCCCGCACGCTGGAGGCCCGCGGCCTCGACGCCACGCCGCCGCTGCAGGCCAAGTTCCGCAAGGCGGGGGACGAACGCGCCGTGGCCATCCTCGACATCATCCTGCGGGACGAGATCGGGCATGTGGAGATCGGCAATCGCTGGTATCGCCATCTGTGCCTGGCGCGGGGTCTCGATCCGGTCGGGGCCTATGCGCAGCTGGTCCAGCAGTACCAGGCGCCGCGGCTGCGCGCGCCCTTCAACCTCGACGCCCGGCGGCTGGCCGGATTCAGCGACGAGGAACTCGCCTATCTGCAAGGCTGAGCGCCCGCTGGCAGGGCCGCCAGCGGTTGTCGGTAATTTTTACAAACCGTCGCAGACACTTGCCCTGGGCGAGGAGTGGACCGCGTTTCGCGCCTTGCCCAATGGTATGGCACAGCTCTTGCATCGCGTTGGCGCCCCTTCCTTCAACCCGCTCATTGGGAGTCTACGCATGCTTCGGAAAATTCTCGGCTCGATGGCCGTCGCAGTTGCCGCCTTCGCCGCGGCGCCCGCCCAGGCCAACGTCGTGACCAACATCCACCTGGACTTCTCGTCCGGTGCGACCTACAACGGCACCCTGACCTTTTCCGATGGCTACGGACGTCTGATCGACACCGCCGGCACCTTGAGCGGCAGCCTCTACGGCACGCAGGTGTACTCCTGGACCTGGTGGGAAGGCACGCATCAGCCCAACCCTCGGGACTACGACGGCGTCGCCACCACGTATGAAGACATCCTGATGAGCGGTTCCGAACCGAGCTATAGCACCTTCATCGGCTTCTCCTGGTTCCACGGCGCGGCCGGCGACCTGCCCGTCCTGAACCTGAACCCGGTCGATGCCTACTGGAAGAGCTTCGACGGCAATGGCGTCGACGTGATCGTCGGCGGCTTCATCGGCGCAGGCCATGTGCCGGAGCCGGGCTCACTGGCCCTGAGCGCCCTCGGCCTGATGGCGCTGGGCGCCGCTGCCCGCCGCCGCCGCGCCTGATCACCGCAGACGCAGTCACGAACCGACCCGCCCGGGTCGGTTTTTTCATGCTTGTCCGCAATCTGCCCGCACGAAGGTCCGGTGGACCGACAGGAAAGCCGCGCAGCCGCCAACGCGGTCGGCTCCGCGCCAGCCTCGCTAAGATGCACGGCCTTGCCCCGCCCACTCGAGCCTGCCCCCGTGACCCGCATCCAAGCCAATCTGCTGCTGACTGTCATCGCCCTGATCTGGGGCTCCGCCTTCGTCGCGCAGAGCCAGGGCATGGCCCACATCGGTCCGATGATGTTCACCGGCGTGCGCTTCCTGGTGGGCTCGCTCGTGGTGCTGCCGCTGGCCTGGCGCGAGCAGGGTCAGCTGGCGGCCCAGGGCGCCGCCCTGCAGCGGCGGGACTGGCACAAGATCGCCGCGCTGGCCTCCCTGCTGCTGCTCGGCGCGGCCATGCAGCAGATCGGGATTGTCAGTACCACGGTCACCAACGCCGGCTTCCTCACGGCGCTCTATGTGCCGCTGGTGCCGGTGCTGGGCTGGTTCCTGCTGCGCCAGGTGCCGCACTGGTCGGTGTGGCCCGGCGGCCTTGCCTGCCTGGTGGGCGCCTTCCTGCTGTCCGGCGCCCATGAGCTGAAGATCGGCCTGGGCGATGCCTGGGTGATCGCCTCCGCCCTGCCCTGGGCCGTGCACGTGCTGATGGTGGGCCGCGTGGCCGATCGCATGAACGCGCCCTTCTCGGTGGCCTGCGGGCAGTTCTTCTTCGTCGGCGTCGCGGCCCTGGCCTACGCCCTCGTCTTCGAGCCCTGGACCTGGGCGGGCCTGCGCGAAGCCACGGGGGCCATCCTCTACACCGGCGTGATGTCCGTCGGCGTCGCCTTCACGGCGCAGGTGGTGGCACAGCGCTACTCGCATGCGGCGGACGCCGCCATCATCCTGTCTTCAGAGACCGTCTTCTCCGCCGCCTTCGGCTATGCCCTGATGGGCGACCGCCTCAGTGCCGCGGGCCTGGCCGGCTGCGGGCTGATCCTCGTCAGCATGCTCGGCGTGCAGATGCTGCCCCTGCTGGCCACCCTCCGGCGCGAGCGCGCCTGAGCGAGCAAGTTCGAGAATCGGACATTTCTGTTTCAGATAGTCACGCCTCTGACGGCTTGACATCAATCTATGCAGAAAAGTACGGGTTAACCCCGAACATTGTCATAGGGTTTTCACCAATCTCTGCGATACTTCTTCTTGTGGCGCCCTGGAGGGCATCACAAGGCCTAAGGCAGCGGAAGATCCCGCGGCCGAGACGCCAAGCCAGGCGACGCATGTGGACGTGCCCGCCTGATTGGTGAGAGTGGCAGCTGTAGGGCCGCTCGAGAGGTCTTCTCACCCACCCGTCCATCCGACATCGATGAGAAGCTCCATGTTTGCACTCAAGAAGTTCCTTTCCCCGGTGACCACCTCCTTCGTGGCCGCCAGCCCGGCGGCCCTGGACGCCACCGGCAACCTGTCTTTCGAACCCGTCTCGGCCGGCAAGGTCGAGGAAGCGATGATCGTCGCGATGCTGGCCTTCTTTGGCCTGAGCTCCGTCATCTCGCTGCTGGCTGCCTGATCGCGGCTTCTTTCCCAAGGCGGGCCCTGCTGCCCGCCTGACTGCTCAAGCGGACCCTGGTGGTCCGCTTTGCTTTTTCTGCCTCCGAAGCCGCTCCCCTGCGCCGCTCACAGCGCGAACGCGGTCGTCTTCTTGATCGTGCGCAGCACGAGCATGCTGTTCGAGCGCGCCACCTCAGGCAGCTGCATCAGCACATGGGTGTGGAACCGCTCCAGGTCCTCGGCATCCTGGTAGGCAAAGCGGATGACGTAGTCGTTCGTGCCGGCCACATAGAAGCAGTCGAGGATGTCGGGGCTGGCCTGCACCGCCTGCTCGAAGGCCGCCAGTGCCGCGGTCGTCATGCGCTCCAGGTTGATGATGGTGTAGCTCGTGCCCTGCTTGCCCACCGCCTTGGGATTCACCAGCGCCACGTACTGCGCGATGACACCGGTTTCCTCCAGGCGCTTCACCCGCCGCAGGCAGGCCGAGGGCGAGAGGTGCACGCGCTGGGCCAGGTCCTGGTTGGACAGGCGCCCATCCTTCTGAAGCTCGTTCAGGATGGCGCGGTCAATCGAATCCAATTGCACTTCGGAGCTCATCGTTCGAATCCAATGCGAATTGAAAGCCATCCTACCGCATCGAATTGCAAAACCCAGGGTTTGCCCTGCGCGCATCCGCAAGCCTATTGCGTGACGGAATGCCTAGACTGGCTCTATTGCCCCTGCCGCCGCCAGGCCCATGCCGGCGCGCCCGGGACCGACCTCTGGAGCCCCACGATGACCCTGAACCCCGCCGCGCTCGACGCCTACTGGATGCCCTTCACCGCAAACCGGCAGTTCAAGAAGGCCCCACGCCTCCTGACGCAGGCCGATGGCATGTACTTCATCGACGACCGCGGCCGCCAGGTGCTCGACGGCATCGCGGGCCTGTGGTGCGTCAATGCCGGGCACAACCGCCCGCACATCGTCCAGGCCATCCAGGCGCAGGCCGCCGAGCTGGACTTCGCGCCGCCCTTCCAGATGGCGCACCCCAAGGCCTTCGAGCTGGCCGAGCAGCTGGTGCAGCTCAGCCCGCCCGGCATGAACAAGGTCTTCTTCACCAACTCGGGCTCCGAGTCCGTGGACACCGCGCTGAAGATGGCCATCGCCTACCACCGCGTGCGCGGCGAGGGCGCCCGCACCCGGCTGATCGGCCGCGAGCGCGGCTATCACGGCGTCAACTTCGGCGGCATCTCCGTGGGCGGCATGGTGGCCAACCGCAAGATGTTCGGCACCATGCTGGGTGGCGTCGACCACATCCGCCACACGCACGACCCGGCCCGCAACGCCTACTCGGTGGGCCAGCCTGCGCACGGCGCCGAGCTGGCGGACGATCTCGAGCGCCTCGTCGCCCTGCACGATGCCTCCACCATCGCCGCGGTGATCGTCGAGCCCATCGCCGGGTCCACCGGCGTGCTGATCCCGCCCCAGGGCTATCTGCAGCGCCTGCGGGACATCTGCGACAAGCACGGCATCCTGCTGATCTTCGACGAGGTCATCACCGGCTTCGGCCGCACCGGCAACCCCTTCGGCGCCCAGACCTTTGGCGTGACGCCCGACCTCATGACCGTCGCCAAGGGCCTCACCAACGGCTGCGTTCCCATGGGCGCCGTCTTCGCCCAGCAGAAGATCCACGACACCTTCATGACGGGACCCGAGCACCTGATCGAGTTCTTCCACGGCTACACCTACTCCGCCCACCCGCTGGCCTGCGCGGCCGCGCTGGGCACGCTCAAGACCTATGCCGAGGAAGGCCTGCTGACGCGCGCCGCGCAGCTGCAGGACACCTTCGCGCAGGCCCTGCACTCGCTCAAGGGCGAGCCGCACGTGATCGACATCCGCAACCTGGGCCTCGTGGGCGGCATCGAGCTCGCCCCGCTGCCCGGCGAGCCGGCCAAGCGGGCCTTCAACGTCTTCCTCGACTGCTGGGAGCAAGGCGTGCTGATCCGCACCACGGGGGACACCATCGCGCTGTCGCCCCCGCTCATCATCGAGACGAAGCAGATCGACCGCCTGGTCGAGACCATTCGCACCGCCCTGCGCCGGGTGGCCTGAGGCTGCGGCCTCGCGCGCGATCGCCCTGCATGCGCCTGCTCCGGATCGACCAGGACCTCGCCCGGGACTCCTACTACGCCGCCACCGCGCCGCGTGAGGCCGCCTATGCGCCGCTGCACGGTGACGTGGAGGCGGACGTCGCCATTGTGGGCGGCGGGCTGGCCGGTCTCTCCGCGGCCCTGGAGCTGGCGGAGCGCGGCATGGCCGTCCGGCTGCTGGAGGCCTCGCAGGTCGGCGGCGGGGCCTCCGGCCGCAACGGCGGTCAGGCCATTCACGGTCTGGCCTGCGACAACAGCACGGTCGAAGGGCAGCTGGGCCTCGCGGACGCCCGCCGGCTGTGGGACATGAGCCTGGAAGCGCTGGACCTGATCCGCCAGCGCTGCGCGCGGCACGGCATCGACGCCGAATGGCAGGACGGTTTCCTCGGGCTGAGCACCAAACCGTCCAAGACGATGGAGCTGCGCGCCTGGGCCGAGCGCATCGAGCGGGACTACCACTACCCGCTCCAGTGGATTGCTCCCGAGCACGTGCAGGACTGGATCGCCAGCCCGCGCTTCCATGCGGGCATCCACGACCCGCGCTCCGGGCACCTGCACCCGCTGAAGTACTGCCTGGGCCTCGCCCGCGCGGCGGAATCTGCCGGGGCCACGCTGCATGAAGGCAGCGCCGTGCACCAGATGGAGGCCGCGGGCGACGGCACGCAGCGGCTGCGCACCGCCACGGGCAGCGTGCGCGCCAGGCAGGTGCTGCTGGCCGGCAACGTCTACCTGCAAGCCCTGGCCCCGGAGCTCGCCCCGGCGCTGGCGGATCGCATCATGCCCGTCGGCACCTACATCGTCTGCACCGAGCCTCTGGATCCGGCGCGGCTGCGGGCGCTGATCCCCAGCCGCAGCGCGGTCTGCGACACCAATTTCGTGCTGGACTACTTCCGCCCGACGGCCGATCACCGCCTGCTCTACGGCGGCCGGGTGAGCTACAGCATGGTCACGCCGCGCGACCTCCTGCACAGCATGCAGGCCCGGCTGGTGCGCACCTTCCCGCAGCTGGCCGGCGTTGGCATGAGCCATGCTTGGGGAGGATTCGTGGACATCAGCATGAACCGCGCCCCCGACTTCGGCCGCCTGGGCGCGCAACGGAACGTGTATTACCTCCAGGGCTTCTCCGGCCACGGCCTCGCCCTGACCGGCCTGGCCGGCAAGGTCGTCGCCGAGGCCATGCTGGGGGACGCCGCCCGTTTCGACTGCTTTGGAAAGTTGCGCCACCGGCCCTTCCCCGGTGGCACACTGATGCGTACGCCGGCCCTGGTGCTGGGCATGGCGTACTACCGCCTGAGGGACCTGCTGTGATGCACCGCGACACGCCTGCCTCTGCCTCCGCCGCCAGCAAGCCCATCGTGCTGGTGCCCGCCTGCAATCGGCAGGTGGGCGATCATCCCTTCCACATCGCCGGCAAGAAGTACGTCGACGCCGTCCGGCTTGCCGGCTGCCTGCCGCTCGTCGTGCCCTCGGCCAGCCCCGATGAGATCGACGAGCTCCTGGCCCTCGCGCACGGCGTGCTGCTGACGGGCTCGCCCTCAAACGTGCACCCCAGCCACTTCGACGAGGCCGTGCACAACCCGGCGCTCCCGCTGGACCCCGACCGCGACGCCTGGACGCTGCCCCTGATCCCCAAGGCGCTGCGGCTCGGCATGCCGCTCTTCGCGATCTGCCGGGGCTTCCAGGAGGCGAACGTCGCGCTGGGCGGCTCGCTGCACCAGGCCGTGCAGGAACAGCAGGGCCTGAATGATCACCGCGCGCCGGAGGGCCAGCCGCCTGAGATCACCTATGCCGAGCAGCATGAGGTGCATGTGATGCCTGGCGGCGTCCTCGAAGGCCTGCTGGGTCATGAGCACTTCCGCGTGAACTCGCTCCACGGCCAGGGCGTGAAGACGCTGGCACCGGGCCTGCGCGTGGAGGCCGTCGCGCCGGATGGTCTCGTCGAGGCCTTCAGCGTCGAGGCCGCCCGTGGCTTCTCGCTGTGCCTGCAATGGCACCCCGAATGGCAGGCCGCCCGCAATCCCGTGTCGATGAAGATGCTGGCGGCCTTTGGCGAAGCCTGCGCGGCCTTCCGCGACTACCGCAACGACATCCGCGAGCCCCGTCACGACTTCAAGCGCGACCCCGAGACCTAGCGCCGCTGACCCCCGACCGATTCCAGCAATCCGAAGCCCTGGTGGGTTGACCCAGGGCCAAGACCAGAAGATGAGGCAACGATGGTGGTCAGAAAAGAAATCACGTTCAGCGAGCTCGAGCAATGGTTCCGTGAGCATCGCGTCACCGAGGTGGAATGCCTCGTGCCCGACCTCACCGGCGTGGCACGCGGCAAGATCCTCCCGCGCGAGAAGTTCACCGAGGACCGCGGCATGCGCCTGCCCGAGGCGGTGGTGGCCATGGGCGTCACCGGCGAGTTTCCCGAAGAGGGGCCCTACTACGACGTCATCAGCCCCAATGACATGGACATGCACCTGCGGGCCGACCCCAGCACGGTGCGCCTCGTGCCCTGGGCCGTGGACCCGACGGCGCAGATCATCCACGACTGCTTCGACCGCGACGGCAAGCTCGTGCCCTTCGCCCCGCGCTCCGTGCTGCGCCGGGTGTGCGACCTCTTCGAGGCCGAGGGCTGGGACCCGGTGGTCGCACCGGAGCTCGAGTTCTACCTCGTCGCCCGCAACACCGACCCCGACGTCCCCCTCAAGCCGCCCGTGGGCCGCAGCGGCCGCGCCGAGACCTCGCGCCAGGCCTACTCGATCGACGCGGTGAACGAGTTCGACCCGCTCTTCGAGGACGTCTACGACTACTGCGAGAAGATGGAGCTCAACGTGGACACGCTGATCCACGAGATCGGCGCCGGGCAGATGGAGATCAACTTCTTCCACGCCCACCCGCTCGGGCTGGCGGACGAGGTCTTCTTCTTCAAGCGCACGGTGCGCGAGGCCGCCCTGCGCCACGACATGTTCGCCACCTTCATGGCCAAGCCCATCGCCGGCGAACCCGGCAGCGCCATGCATGTGCACCAGAGCGTGATCAACAAGGCCACGGGCCGCAATCTCTTCAGCAACGAGGACGGCAGCCCCAGCCCCGAGTTCTACTGGTACATCGGCGGCCTGCAGCGCTACATCCCCGCGGCCATGGCGCTGTTCGCCCCCTACGTGAACAGCTACCGGCGACTGGCCCGTTTCACCGCCGCGCCCATCAACATCCAGTGGGGCGTGGACAACCGCACCGTGGGCATCCGCTCCCCCGTGGCACCGCCCGCCGCCCGGCGCGTGGAGAACCGCGTGATCGGCGCGGACGCCAACCCCTACGTCGCCCTGGCCGCCACGCTGGCCTGCGGCTACCTGGGCATCAAGAACCGCATCGAGCCCACGCCCGAATGCAAGGGCGACGCCTACCTCGGCGACTACCAGCTCCCCCGCAGCCTGGGCGAGGCGCTCGCGCTACTGCGTGCCGAGACGGACCTCGCGGCGGTGCTGGGCGAGTCCTTCGTGACGGTCTACTCCGAGATCAAGGAGATCGAGTACGCCGAGTTCATGAAGGTCATCTCGCCCTGGGAACGAGAGCACCTGCTGCTGCACGTCTGAGTCTGCCTGGCCGGGCCACCCGTGCTCGTCCAGGCAAGACCTGCCCCCCTGCTCCACACATACCGACAAGATTCCAGTGACCCCATTCCACGCCAAGGCGTGAGGAAGGACACCCCATGAGCACCGTGCACGCCCCCGTCAGCGCCACCGCGCGCAGCACCCGCCAATGGCAGGAGGCCGACAGCGCCCATTTCATGCACCCCTTCACGGACCACGCCGGTCTGGCACGCAAGGGCGCCCGCATCATCACCCGCGCCGAGAACATCTACCTCTGGGACAGCGAGGGCCACAAGATCCTCGACGCCATGAGCGGCCTGTGGTGCGTCAACGTCGGCTACGGCCAGCAGGGCCTGGTGGATGCCGCCACGCGGCAGATGAAGGAGCTGCCCTTCTACAACGCCTTCTTCCAGACCTCCACGCCGCCGGCCATCCAGCTGGCCGAGCTGCTGGCAGAAGTCACGCCGCCCCACTTCAACAAGGTCTTCTTCACCAGCTCGGGCTCCGAGGGCAATGACACCGTGGTGCGCATGGTGCGGCACTACTGGGCCAGCCTCGGGCAGCCGCAGCGCCAGGTCATCATCGGCCGCAAGAACGGCTACCACGGCTCGACGATGGCCGGCGCCTCGCTGGGCGGCATGAGCGGCATGCATGCGCAGGGCGGCCTGCCCATCCCGAACATCGTGCACATCGAGCAGCCGCATTGGTTCGAGCTGGGCCGTGCGCAGTCCCGCGAGGACTTCGGCCTCACCGCCGCGCGCTGGCTGGAGGCCAAGATCCTGGAGGTGGGGCCCGAGAAGGTCGCCGCCTTCATCGGCGAGCCGGTGCAGGGCGCGGGCGGCGTCATCGTGCCGCCGAGCACCTACTGGCCGGAGATCCAGCGCATCTGCGACCACTACGGCATCCTGCTCGTGAGCGACGAGGTCATCTGCGGCTTCGGGCGCACCGGCCAGTGGTTCGGCTGCGAGACCATGGGCACCCAGCCCGACCTGATGACCTTCGCCAAGGGCGTCACCTCGGGCTACATCCCGCTGGGAGGCGTCATGGTCTCGGACAAGGTCGCCCAGGTGCTCATCGAGCAGGGCGGCGAGTTCAACCACGGCTTCACCTACTCCGGCCACCCGACGGCCTGCGCGGTGGCGGTGGCCAATATCCGGCTGATCCAGCAGCTCAATCTGGTGAGTCATGTGCGGCAGAACATCGGCCCGCGGCTGGCCGAGGGCTTCGCCAGCCTCGCGGACCACCCGCTGGTGGGCGAGACCCAGACCTGCGGCATGATGGGCGCGGTCCAGCTCGTCAAGGACAAGGCCGGCGGCCAGACCTTCGACCCGGCGCTGGAGGTCGGCATGCTGTGCCGCGCGCACTGCTTCGGCAACGGGCTGATCATGCGCGCGGTGGGCGATCGCATGATCGTCGCGCCGCCGCTGGTCATGACGCGCGACCAGGTGGACGAGATGATGGCGCTCATCCGCCGCTGCCTGGACCTCACGCTCGCCGAGCTGCAGGCCAAGGGCTGGCTGTGATGCGCACGCCGTCGACGCCTGTCCCGCAGGATCAGCGCCACAGCACGGGTTTTGGCGAATGTCTCGCCGCCGGCCCGCCCCCTAGACTGGTCCGCGCCCGGGCCGGCACCGGGGTTCAGACCTGACCCCGCGGCCGCGCGCCCGCAAGCCCACGCACCGCCCCGATCTTCCGCAGCTTCCACCGATTCGGTTTGTCTTCCTGGAGGTTTTCCATGTCGAAGTTTCCCCGGCTCCTGACTCGCTCGCTGACCCACGCCGGCCAGGCCCTGGCCCTGGCCGCCGCCTGCAGCGCCCTCTTCTCGCCCGCGGCCCAGGCCCAGGAGGAGGAGAAGGTCCTGAACGTCTACAACTGGTCGGACTACATCGCCGAGGACACGCTGAAGCTCTTCGAGAAGGAGACCGGCATCAAGGTCCGCTACGACAACTTCGACAACAACGAGATCGTCCACGCCAAGCTGGTGGCGGGCAAGACAGGCTATGACATCGTCGTGCCCTCGTCCTACTGGGCCAAGCTGCAGGCCGACGGCGGGCTGCTGCGCAAGATCGACAAGAGCCTGATCCCCAACTACAAGCACCTCGATGCCGATGTCCAGGCGCAGCTGGCCAAGCTGGATCCGGGCAACGAGTACATGGTGAACTGGCTGTGGGGCTTCACCACCGTGGGCATCAATGTGGACAAGGTCAAGGCGGCACTCGGCAGCACGCCCATGCCGGAGAACACCTGGGACCTGATCTTCAAGCCCGAGTACATCTCCAAGCTCAAGAGCTGCGGCGTGAGCGTGCTGGATTCCGCCACCGAGGTCGTGCCCGCCGCCCTGCACTACCTGGGCAAGCCGGCCTACAGCAAGAGCGTGTCCGACTACGCGGGCGTGCCCGCCCTGCTCAAGGCCATCCGCCCCTACGTGACGCTGTTCAGCTCCTCGGGCTACATCAACGACATGGCCAACGGCTCCATCTGCCTGGCCCTGGGCTGGTCCGGTGACATCAACATCGCCCGCCAGCGCGCCATCGACGGCAAGACCGGCCAGAAGATCGAGGCCCTGATCCCCAAGACGGGCGGCATCATCTTCATGGACACCATGGTGATCCCCATGGACGCGCCGCACCCGGGCAACGCGCACAAGTTCATCAACTTCATCCTGCGCCCCGAGATCCACGCCGGCCTGACCAACAAGGTCTTCTACGCCAATCCGAACAAGGAGGCGCGCAAGTTCGTGAAGCCGGAGGTGGCCAGCAACCCGACGGTGTTCCTGAGCGAGTCCGATATGAAGCGCATGGCCGCGCCCGATGCCATCAACAACGACGTGCGGCGCCAGATGACCCGCATGTACACCTCGTTCAAGACCGGCATCTGAGCCTCTTCCGGAGCACGCCCGCATCATGATGAGCCCCAGCGCCGCCACGACGCCCTACCTGCAGATCGACCAGGTGCTCAAGGACTTCGGAGGCGGCGCCATCGCCGTCAACCGCGTGTCCCTGGACATCGCGCAGGGCGAGATCTTCGCCCTGCTCGGCTCCTCCGGCTGCGGCAAGACCACGCTGCTGCGCATGCTCGCCGGCTTCGAGACGCCCACCAGCGGGCGCATCGTGCTCAAGGGCCAGGACCTCGCCGGCCTCGCGCCCTACGAGCGGCCGATCAACATGATGTTCCAGAGCTACGCGCTCTTCCCCCACCTCAGCGTCTGGGACAACATCGCCTTCGGCCTGCGCCGGGACGGCTGCCCGAAGGCCGAGGTCGAGGCGCGCGTGGAGGCCATGCTCAAGCTCGTGCAGCTGGGCAAGTATGCGAAGCGCAAGCCGCACCAGCTCTCCGGCGGCCAGCAGCAGCGGGTCGCGCTGGCCCGCAGCCTCGCGAAGCAGCCGCAGCTGCTGCTCCTGGACGAGCCGCTCGGGGCGCTCGACAAGAAGCTGCGGGAGGAAACGCAGATCGAGCTGGTCAACATCATCGAGCAGGTCGGCGTGACCTGCGTGATGGTGACGCACGACCAGGAGGAGGCCATGACCATGGCCTCGCGCATCGGCGTGATGAGCGAGGGCCGCATCCTGCAGGTCGGGCCGCCGGGCGAGATCTACGAGACGCCGGCCACGCGCTTCGTGGCGGACTTCATCGGCAACGTGAACCTCATGGAGGGCACGCTGGTGGTGGACGAATCGGACCACGTGGAGATCCAGTGCGCGGACTGCCGCCATTACGTCGGCCATGGGATCAAGGGCACGAAGGGCATGGAGCTGGCCGTGGCGCTGCGGCCCGAGAAGATCCAGCTGGGCCGCACGCCGCCGGCCCGGACGGACATGAATGCCGTGAAGGGCAAGGTGCGCGACATGGCCTACTTCGGCAGCTACACCGTCTACCGCCTGCAACTCGCCAGCGGCGCGGTGCTGAAGGTCTCGCAGGCCAACACCGAGCGGCACCCCGACGAGGTGCTGACCTGGGACGACGAGGCCTGGGCATCCTGGAGCGACAGCGCCCAGGTCGTGCTGACGCAGTGAGGCCGGCATGAGCACACCTTCCTCGATCCTCGCCTGGCGCCCACGCTGGTGGCGCGGCCGCACGGCCGTCATCGCGCTGCCCTACGCCTGGCTGCTGCTGTTCTTCGCGCTGCCCTTCCTGATCGTGCTCAAGATCAGCGTCTCCGAGATGGAGACGGTCCACGTGAAGGACCTGCTGCGCTACACCGACGGCGTGGCCACGCTGACCGTCAAACTCAGCAACTACGTCTTCATCACCGAGGACGAGCTCTACTTCAAGGCCTATCTCAACAGCCTCAAGTACGCCGGCATCACCACGCTCGGCTGCCTGTTCATTGGTTACCCCTTCGCCTACTTCATGGCCCGCGCGAAGGCCTCGCTACAGCCGGCCCTGCTGATGCTGGTGATGCTGCCCTTCTGGACGAGCTTCCTGCTGCGCGTCTATGCCTGGAAGGGCCTGCTGGCCGAGAAGGGCTGGGTGGCGCAGGCCATCGAGGCCGTCGGGCTGGACCGGCTCATGGCGTCCGCCGGCTGGATCCCCGCGCCGGGCATGCTGCTGAACACGCCCTTCTCGCTGGCGCTGGGCATGATCTACACCTACCTGCCCTTCATGGTGCTGCCGCTGTACGCCAACCTCTCCAAGATGGACCTGCGCCTGCTGGAGGCCGCGGCGGACCTGGGCGCCACGCCCTGGACGGCCTTCTGGCGGATCACGGTGCCGCTGTCCAAGGCCGGCATCATCGCGGGCTCCATGCTGGTCTTCATTCCCTGCGTGGGCGAGTTCGTGATCCCCGAACTGCTCGGCGGCCCGCAGACGCTGATGATCGGCCGCGTGCTGTGGGACGAGTTCTTCAGCAACAACGACTGGCCCATGGCCTCGTCCGTGGCGGTGGTGGTGATCCTGCTGATCATCGTGCCGCTGGCGCTCTTCAACAAATACCAGGCCGAGAGCCAGGAGGTGAGGCCATGAGCCGTGCCCTCTTCGGTCCGCGCAGCACGCGCGTCGTGGCCCGGACCTGGCTGCTGCTGGGCTTCGGCTTCCTCTACCTGCCGCTGCTGGCGCTGGTCCTCTACAGCTTCAATGCCTCGCCCGTGCCTGCGGTGTGGGGCGGCTTCACGCTCGACTGGTACGCCAAGCTGGCCGAGGACGGCGAGCTGCTCGCCGGGCTGTGGCTCTCCCTGAAGATCGCCTTCTTCACCGCCAGCACCTCGGTGCTGCTCGGCTGCTTTGCGGCCTTCGCGCTGGTGAAGTACCGCCGCTTCAAGGGCCGGACGCTCTTCGCCGGCATGGTCAACGCGCCCCTCGTCATGCCGGAGGTGATCGTGGGGCTCTCGCTGCTGCTGATGCTGGTGTCGATGCAGCGGGCGCTGGGCTTCCCCGAGCGCGGCAGCCTCACGATCTGGATGGGCCACCTGCTGCTCGGTCTGGCCTACGCCACGGTCGTGATCCAGGCGCGGCTGCAAGACCTGCCCCCCTCGCTGGAGGAAGCCGCCATGGACCTCGGCGCGCGGCCGCTGCAGGTCTTCTTCCTGGTCACGCTGCCGATGATCTCGCAGTCCCTGCTCTCAGCCTGGCTGCTGACCTTCACGCTGTCGCTGGACGATGTCGTGCTGTCGGCCTTCCTGTCCGGCCCGGGCTCGACCACGCTGCCCCTGGTCATCTTCTCGCGGGCGCGGCTCGGCGTCTCGCCCAGCATCAATGCGGTCGCCACGGTGGTCATCGTGGTCGTCTCGTTGGGCGTGATCGCCGCCAGCCTGGCCATCGCGCGGCGCGAGCGTCGCCTCGCCCGCGAGCTGGCTGCCGCCCAGCGAGGCTGCGGCTGAACCCGGCCGCCCCCGCTCTCCCGTCTCCCTGCCTTCTCTTTGACCTGCCACGACACCTCAACCCCTCACCATCCCTCAGGAGCTCCCGATGAAGCAGCACACCCTGGCCCTCCTCACCGCCGCCCTCGCCCTGGCCTATGGCGCACCCGCCCAGGCACAAAGCAACGAGGAGCTGCTCAAGGAGCTGCGCGCACTGAAGGACCGCGTCAACCAGCTGGAGGAGAAGCTCAAGGCCACCGAGGCCAAGGCCGCCAAGCCCGGCGAGGCGCAGTGGGGCATGACGCCCGATCAGGTGCGCGAGTTCAACCGCATCGCCGTCAAGACCGAGGCGCTGGAGGACGCGCAGGAGGCGCTGGGCCTCAAGAACCTCAAGATCACGGGCTTCATCGACCCGACCTTCATCGCCAACAAGGCCCAGAACACCGCCGGCTTCCAGCTCCTCAACAAGGACGCCTACGCCTACGACGCCGGCTACTTCGGCATGGCCGTGCTGGACTTCCAGAAGGAGATGGACGGCGGCACCCGCTACAAGCTGACCCTGGCACCGGACCGCGGCACGGGCTCGGTCTTCAATGGCGGCTCCATCATCCACGAGGCCAGCGTCAACATCCCCCTGGGCGACCTGCAGACGCGGCTGTGGCTCGGCCAGATCCCCGACTGGACGGGCTACGAGATGACCGCCCCGCCCCTCAACAAGCTCATCACCCACAACCTGCTCTTCGACTACACCGCGCCCACGGCCTACACCGGCGCGGTGGCCGACATCACGCGCGGCAAGTGGATGATCAAGGCGGGCCTGGCCAATGTGAACAACTCGCGCAAGAGCGCCGGCAACAAGACGCCCGCCCTCATCTACCGCGTGGACTACGCCAAGGGCGAGTTCCAGGGCTTCGGCTTCTCCGGCCTGCACGGCAAGGCCTACAACTACGCCACCGACGCCCTGGATGCCGCCGGCGGGCTGCGCTTCGCGGACCAGGCGGGCAAGGACACGCGCGTCGACATGCTGGAGCTCGACGCCTACTTCATCCGCGGCGACCTCACCTGGCAGGGCCAGCTCTCCTGGGGCCGGCAGCGCCAGGCCGCCATCTTCAACGAGGACGGCCAGCTGCGCGACGCCAGCTGGACGGGCCTGTCCACGCTGCTGGCCTACAAGTTCATCCCGCGCTGGGAGGCCACGGGCCGGCTCGACTACCTGCGCAACCACAAGAACGGCGGCGGCCTCTTCGGCTACAGCTACGACGACAGCCACAACGGCATCGGCCGCGGCAACGGCTTCTTCTGGGACGACGCCAACCCGGACCCCGAGGCCGCCGGCAAGGGCACGAACCGCTATGCCCTCACGTTCGGCCTGAGCTATCTGGTCAATCAGAATGCGATCTGGAAACTCGAGTACCGTTACGACGGCGCGAGCCAGCCGGTGTTCCTGAACACCAAGGATGGCACCTTCACCAAGACGAACCAGCTGCTGGGCACCTCCATGGTGCTGAGCTTCTGACCCGGGCGGGGCCGGGCCCTGACGCCGCCCGGCCTTCCCATCGAACACGGACATTCCCATGAGCACCATCGACTGGCACGCGCGTGCCCAGGACCTGAAGATCGACGGCCGCCCCTTCATCGGCGGGCGCCGCGTGGACAGCGTCCGCGGCGAGACCTTCGACTGCATCTCCCCCATCGACGGGCGCGTGCTCGGCCAGGTCGCCCGCTGCGGCACCGAGGACATAGCCGCCGCCGTGCAGGCCGCGCGCCGCGCCTTCGAGGACGGCCGCTGGGCCGCCAAGCCGCCCGCCGTGCGCAAGAAGATCCTGCTGAAGTTCGCCGACCGGATCCTCGCCGCCCGCGACGAGCTGGCCCTGCTCGAGACCCTGGACATGGGCAAGCCCATCCAGTACGCGCTGGGCGTGGACGTGCCGGCCGCCGCGCGCTGCATCCAGTGGTACGCCGAGGCGGTGGACAAGGTCTATGACGAGATCGCCCCCACCGGCCCGAATGCGCTGGCCCTCATCACCCGCGAGCCCATGGGCGTGATCGGCGCCATCGTGCCCTGGAACTACCCGATGATCATGGCCTCCTGGAAGCTCGGGCCGGCGCTGGCCGCGGGCAACTCGGTGGTGCTCAAGCCCAGCGAGAAGAGCCCGCTCACGGCCCTGCGCCTGGCCGAGCTGGCCGTCGAGGCCGGGCTGCCCGAGGGCGTGTTCAACGTGGTGCCGGGCTACGGCCACGAGGCCGGCGAGGCGCTGGCCCTGCACATGGACGTCGACGCCATCGGCTTCACGGGCTCCACGCGCGTGGGCCGCAAGATGCTCGAGTACGCGGGCCGCTCCAACCTCAAGCGCGTCTTCAACGAGCTGGGCGGCAAGAGCGCCTTCATCGTCTTCCCCGACTTCAAGGACCTGGCCCGCGCCGCGCGCACCGTGGCCGGCAGCATGTTCTTCAACCAGGGCGAGAGCTGCAATGCGCCCTCCCGCGTGATGGTGCACGCCAGCATCGCCGATGAGTTCGAGGCGCTGCTGGCCCAGCAGGCGCCGCGCTACCAGCCGGGCGACCCGCTGGACCCGGCCACCGTCATGGGCGCGCTCGTCGACGACGGCCAGCTGCGCACGGTGATGGGCTACATCGAGTCCGGCCTCGCCGAGGGCGCCCGCGCGCTGTGCGGCGCCACGCAGGCCCGTGTGGACAGCGGCGGCTTCTACGTCGCGCCCACCATCTTCAGCGGCGTCGCCAACGGCATGAAGATCGCCCGCGAGGAGATCTTCGGCCCGGTGATGAGCGTGCTGCGCTTCAACGACGAGGCCGAGGCCATCCGCCTGGCCAACGACTCCAGCTACGGCCTGCAGGCCAGCGTCTGGAGCGACGGCCTGGACCGCGCCCACCGCGTGGCCCGCGCCCTGCGCGCCGGCACCGTCCACGTCAACCAGTACGACGAGGACGACATGACGGTGCCCTTCGGCGGCTACAAGCAGTCCGGCAACGGCCGCGACAAGAGCCTGCACGCCTTCGACAAGTACACGGAGCTGAAGACCACCTGGCTGCGGATCAACGGCGCGTGAACATCCCCGTCGCCGCCTACCTCAGCCTCGCCGCCAGCACCAGCCTCGTCGGCAGCTATGTCGGGCTGTCCAAGCTCCTGCTGCTGAGCTTCCCGGTCTTTCTGCTGGCCTGGCTGCGCTTCGGCGTCGCCGGCGTGCTGATGGCCGGCTGGGTGAAAGCGCCGGCCGGTGCCGCGCCGCTCGACGGCGCGACCCGCCGGCTGCTGTTCCTCGAGAGCTTCATCGGCAACTTCCTGTTCTCGATCTGCCTGCTCTTCGGTCTGCGCGAGTGCTCGGCCATGGCTGCGGGGGTAATCATGGCGGGCATCCCGGCGGCGGTCGCGCTGCTGAGCGCCCTCGTGCTCAAGGAGCGTCTCACGCGGCGGGTGCTGGCCGGCATCGTGCTGGGCGTGGCGGGCATCGCGCTCGTGGCGCTGGAACGCCAGGGCGGCGCCGCACAGTCCACGCCGCGGGGCCTGGCCCTGGTGCTGGCCGCCGTGTTCTGCGAGGCGGGCTATGTCGTCATCGGCAAGCGGCTGACGCAAGACCTGACCCCGCGGCGCATCAGCGCGCTGATCAACCTCTGGGGGCTGGTGCTGGTCACCCCGCTGGGCCTGTGGCAGGCCCTGAGCTTCGACTTCGCCGCCGTGCCGCTGCCGCACTGGGGCCTGCTGGGCTTCTACGCGGCCGCGGCGAGCATGGTCACCGTCGTGCTCTGGATGCGCGGGCTGCAGGCCGTGCCGGCCTCGCAGGCCGGGGTCTTCATGGTCTTCCTGCCCATCGCGACGGCACTGGTGGGCGGGCTCTTCCTGGGTGAGCATCTGCAGGCCTCGCAGGCCCTGGCCTACGGCCTCGCGCTGGCCGGCGTGCTGCTCGCCACCTGGCCCGCGCGTCGCGCCACGCCCACCGCCGCCGCCGCATCGATGCAGGGCAATCCCTGAGTTTGCGTCGTTTGCGCCCGTCAACGCCCCATGAGAGCCAGGGGATGCCCTAACATTGGCCGGCCCCCTGCCGCTGTTGTGCCGATGTCCCCTCCCCGCCCCCCTGCCCTCGAAGCCGACGATGCCCAAGAAGGCGCCCAGCAGGGTCGCCTGCCCGCCACCGAGGCCGATCGGGCCCGCGAACTGGCCGCCTGGCTCGCCTGGGTCGACGACTGGGCCCGGCTGATGCAGCTCCCGCCTTGCGACGAGGCCGCCCCGGCCCGCAAGCGCCGGGGCCACACGCCGCTGGCACTGATCTTTTCCCCCCATCCGGATGACGAGTGCATCGTCGGCGCCCTGCCGCTGCGGCTGCGTCGCGAGTCGCACTGGCGCGTCTGCAATGTGGCCGTGACGCTGGGCAGCAACCAGGCCCGCCGCCAGCCGCGCTGGCACGAGCTGCGCCAGGCCTGCGAGCTGCTGGACTTCGAGACCCTGCAGCTCGCCGACGGCGGCCTGGAGCAGGTCCGCCCCGACACCCCCATCGCCCAGCCGAGCCTGTGGCAGAGCCATGTCGACAAGGCCGCCGCGCTGCTGCGCCGCGAGCAGCCGGCGCTCGTTCTGCTGCCCCACGAGGGCGACGGCATCGCCACCCACATGGGCGTCCACCGTCTGGCCCTCGATGCCCTGCAGGCCGCCGGCTACAACGGGCTCGTGGCGCAGACCGAATACTGGGCGCCGCAGTCCGGCGCCAATCTGATGGTGGAGAGCTCCAGGCAAGACCTGGCACGCCTGGTGCAGGCCCTGTCCCGCCATGAGGGCGAGGTGGCGCGCAACCCCTACCACCTGCGCCTGCCCGCCTGGATGGCAGACAACGTGCGCCGCGGCGGCGAGATGATCGCCGGGGCCGGCACCGCGCCGCCGGCCTTCGGCTTTGCCACGCTCTACCGCCTGACGCGCTGGCTCGCCGGCCGCGAGCAGGACGACCTGCCGCCGCGCATGGCCGGCGCCGCCGAGCGACTCAGCCTGGCGTGACCGCGGGCATGCCGCTCTCCCCGTCTGCCGCGGCGCCGCTGGGTCATCTGCGGCTGCATACCTACCTGGCCCTGGCGCCCGGCCCGCGCCTGCTGGTGACGGCCGCCGTGCATGGCAACGAGACCTGCGGCACGCGCGCCCTGGCCCGGCTCGTGCAGGCGCTCGACGACGGCAGCCTGCCCCTTCTGCGCGGCCATCTGACGCTGCTGCCCGTCACCAACCCGCTCGCCTACGCCCGCGGCGAACGCCAGGGCGAGCGCAACCTGAACCGCCAGCTCCAGCCGACAAGCCCTCCGCGCCTGTACGAGGACCACGTCGCCCATGTGCTGTGCCCGCTGCTCGCGGCGCATGAGGTGCTGCTGGACCTGCACTCCTTCCGCGCGGAGGGCGACCCCTTCGTGATGCGGGGCCCGCGCGACAACGACGGGCCGCTGGAGCCCTTCGCGCACGAGGCGGCCGAGACGCGCCTGGCCCGGGCGCTGGGCGCGCCCCGGATCGTCGAGGGATGGCTCGCAACCTACGCCCGCGGCCTCGCCCGCCGTGGGGCGCCGGCCGGCGACATCGTCCAGGCCGTCGGCACCACCGAAGCCATGCGCCGTACCGGCGGCTACGGCGTGACGCTGGAATGCGGCCAGCACGACGACCCGGCTGCCGTCGACTTCGCCGAAGCCGCCGTGCGCCGGGCGCTCGCGCTGCTGGGCATGATCGCCCCGGAGGACGCCCCGCCGCTTCCGAGCGGCGAGCCGGCCTGCCTGCAGATGCGGGACGTGTTCGACCGCCTGCACCCGGACGACCGCTTCGAGCGCCCCTGGCGCCATTTCGATGCCGTCCGCGCCGGCGAGCTCATCGGCCGGCGCCACGACGGCACGGCGGTGCTGGCGCCCGGCGACGGCTGCCTCGTGTTCCCCGATGCCGCAGCCGCCGTGGGCACCGACTGGTTCTACTGGGCCCGGCCGAGCGAGCCGTCCAGTGACGGCCCCGCCGGCACGGTCTGTCCCTGATCCCTGTCATGAAATCGTTTTCAATCTCACCTAGACTGGCCTTCGGGTCGACTCGCTGATCTCGCATGGACTGGAACCAGCACGGCAACTACCACCTGCACTGGCGCGGCGACGTGCTGATCGTGCAGTACGAGGGCGTCTGGAACGACGTGGCGGCCCGCGCCCTGCACCGCGATGCCGCCGCCCTGTGGGCCCGGCATGACGGGCGCTGGGCGATGGCCGGCCTGTTCCACGATTGGGAAGGCGCCACGCCCGAGGCCTACCAGTGCTGGCTGGCCTTCTTCGTAGACGCGACCGCCCATGGCCTGGGCGCCTATGCGGTGATGATGCCCTCCGGCCTGCTCGCCGACGTCGTGGAACCGCTGAGCCGGGAGACGGCCAGCCGGGTCGACCGCCGGGACTGCCGCGACCTGGCCGACGCCCTCGACTGGCTGGGCGGCCTGGGCTACCGCTCCTGAGCCACGGGACCCGCGCCCCGACAAGCCCCCTGGCCAGCGGGGATCCCCGCATCCCACTACGATGGCGCCATGCTGAAGATCGATTTCGTCTCCGACGTCTCCTGCCCCTGGTGCGCCATCGGGCTCAAGTCCCTGGAACAGGCCCTCGCCGAGGTGCCGGAAGTCCAGGCCACCCTGCACTTCCAGCCCTTCGAGCTGAACCCGCAGATGCCGGCCGAGGGCGAGGAGATCAACGCCCACCTCGCCCGTAAGTACGGCGCCCGCCCGGAGCAGCTGGAGCAGACGCGCGAGCAGATCCGCCAGCGCGGCGAGGCGCTCGGCTTCACCTTCACCAAGGGCGCCCGGGACCGCATCTACAACACCTTCGACGCTCACCGCCTGCTCCACTGGGCCGGCGAGGTCGACCCGGCGCGCCAGAAGGCGCTCAAGCTGGCGCTGTTCACGGCCTACTTCACCGAAGGGCGCAACCCGGGTGATCGCGAGGTGCTGCTGGACGCCGCACGGGCCGCGGGCCTCGACGCCGCCGGTGCGCAGGCGGTGCTGGACAGCGATGCCCACGCCGCCGCCGTGCGCGAGCAGGAAGCCTTCTGGCAGGCGCAGGGCATCCAGTCCGTTCCCGCGCTGATCATCAACGAGCGCTACCTGCTGCAGGGCGGCCAGCCGCCCGAGGTCTTCGCGCAGGCGCTGCGCCAGATCGCCGCCGAGGAAGCCAAGGCCGGCCACTGAGCCCCGGCCCCCGCGTGGCCGCCGGGCCTCAATTGCCACGGCTTGTAAAGGGGGACCGCCCCAGGCGGCAGCCCCGGCAGGCTGAGCGACAATGCCCCTCGGTCGGCCGCGCTGCCGCGGCCCTGGGAACGAATCCACGAACGCCCCGCCGGGGCGTTTTTGCTTGAGTGATTGAGAGAGGTCATCCGTGTTCAAGAATCTCCTGCTGTACCGCATCGCGCCTGAGTGGCAGGCCACGATCGAGGAGATCGAGGAAGCGCTGGAGCCCGAGCGCTTCGTGCCCTGCGGCGCCACGCAGCCGCTGTCCGCGGGCTGGGTCTCGCCGCGCGGCGTGGCGCATGCGCCCCTGATCGAAGACGTCGGCGGCCACTGGCTGCTGAAGCTGCAGGTCGAGCAGCGCGTGCTGCCGGGCTCCGTCGTGCGCCGCCGGGTGGACGAGCTGTGCGAGCGCATTGAGCAGGAAACGGGCCGCAAGCCGGGCAAGAAGGTCAAGAACGATCTCAAGGAGCAGGTCACGCAGGAGCTGCTGCCCCAGGCCTTCACCAAGCAGGGCGCGACGCGCGTGTGGATCGACACCAAGCAGCGTCTGCTGATGGTGGACGCCGGCTCCGTGAGCAAGGCGGACGAGCTCATCACCCTGCTCGTGAAGTGCCTGCCGAACCTCGTGGTGCAGCTGCTGCAGACCGCCGAGACGCCCGCCGCCTGCATGGCCGCCTGGCTGATGGACGGCGTGCCGCCCGCCAGCTTCACGGTCGACCGCGAGTGCGAGCTCAAGAGCGAGGACGAGATGAAGTCGGTGGTGCGCTACGCCCGCCACCCGCTGGACATCGAGGAAGTCCGCCAGCACCTGACCGCCGGCAAGCGCCCCACCAAGCTCGCCCTGACGTGGCGCGACCGCGTCTCCTTCCTGCTGACCGACACCTTCGCCATCAAGAAGATCGCCTTCCTGGACATCGTCTTCGAGGGCCGTGACAAGCCCAGCAAGGACGAGGCCTTCGATGCCGACGCCGCGCTGGCCACGGGCGAGCTCTCGCAGCTGCTGCCGGACCTGATCTACGGCCTCGGCGGCGAGCACGACTTCGCGGCCGCGGCCCTGCAGGGCGTCAGCCTGCAGCTGCAGAAAGACCAGGCGGCCTCAGCCCCGGCCGCCCCGGCCGCATCGGCATCCACGGCCGCCACGGCCGCCGCTGCCGAAGAACCGGCGCCCTGGGACTGATCAGCCCGCCGGGCCGTGGCGCCGAGGCCGGTGCCAGGCCCACAGGCCCGTGACGCCGAGGGCCAGGCCGGCATGCGCCCAGCCGGCCGTCTCATGCCAGGCCTCGGGGACGAGGTACAGCAGCCCGTAGGCCAGCAGCACGACGGCGCTCAGCCCCGCGCTGAGCCACAGCCCGCTGCGGCGCTGCGCCAGGCGGCCTGCCTGGGCGCTCAGCCGCCAGCCGGCGGGCACATGGCTGCCCGCCACCATGCCCAGACCCATCAGCGCCGCCATGCTGGCCAGGCCATGCGCGCGGATCAGCCAGGCCTCGGCGGGGGATGGCAGCGCGTCGGCCTCGCGGCTGTAGTGCAGCAGCAGCCAGGCCAGGCCGGTCATCAGCAGGACGGCGAAGCTGGTGTAGAGCCAGCGCTTGTGCCAGCCGGGCAGTTTGAGCAGGGGAGCGCGCATGCAGGTTCCGGAATCACGGGGAGGCTCACGCCTGCCAGATCCAGACCCTGGCCTTCAGCCGCGTGAGCAGCGCGGATTCTCGCTCAGGCCCGGGCTGCATCAGCGAACCCAGCGCCGCCAGCTTGCACAGGGCGTCGGCCCACAGTGCGGACGGCGCGGCCACGGCCACCTGCACGGCCTCGTCGTCGGCCAGCCCATGCAGCTGGCTGCGGCTGCCCGGGGCGTAGTGGCTGCTGGCAAAGGCGCCGTCCGCCAGCTGGCCGAACTCGCGCAGACCGCCGCGGGATTCGTCACGCAGCAGCAGCGGCAGGGCCTGCGGGCCGAAGACGCGGAGATCCCCGCCGGCATTTACGCTGCCCCACGTGGCGCCGGAGCGGCGCAGCTGCGCAATGAGGCGGTCCACCACGAAACCCTTGGCGATGCCGCCCAGATCGAGCTGCACGCCGTCGCGGCGCTTGTGAAGCACGCCGCCGATGAGCTGCCAGTCGAGCGGGCCGCTGCCGAGCGTCGGGTCGAAGCGCCCGCCGCTGCGCTGGCGCAGGCAGCTCGCCGCGGCCAGCACGCGCTGGGTCGCGGGATGAATGCGGAGGGCCCCGCCCGCCGGCAGTTCATTGAAACGGGCGATGTCGCTGCCGGGCCGGAAACGGCTCAGCAGCGACTCCAGGCGCTCGAGCTGCTCGAAGGCCTCGTGCAGGCAGCGCTCGCCGGCCTCGGGCGAGACGTGGCGCACGGCCAGCTCCACCAGCGTGCCGAGCGCCGGCCGGGCCCGGCGCTGCACGCCGGCTTCGCTGCGGTCAGCCGAGCACACCGCTGCGCCGCGCCTGCTCAACGACCGCCACGATGCGCTTCACGCCCTCGGCCACATGGCTGCAGGACAGCGTGGCGCCCGAGATGTTGGCGATGTCCTCCCCCACCTTCAGCGGGGCGCCCTGCGCCTTGCCGACGAACTGCTTGCGCCACGCCGGCGTGCGCACCTCGTGGCCATGGCTCTCGCGGTAGGACAGGATCTCCACGCCCCGCACCTTGCCATCGGCACCGATGCCCACGGCGTAGCTGATCAGCTCGAACTTGCCGAGGACGTCGTCGGCCACGACCACGCCCAGCAGCTCGCGCCCCTTGAAGGCCAGGCGCAGCTTCCACTGTGCGCTGCGCGGCTTCACGCCCAGCGCCGCGATGGCCTGGGCCTGCGCGGCATCGAGCTGCCAGTCGCGGATCTCGAAGCGGTCGGCCTCCGCGAACAGCAGCTTCGCCGCGGCCTCCGCCGTCAGGTAGTCCACGGCGAAGGCCCCGGCAGGCGCCAGCGCCAGGACGGCCGTGGCTCCGGTGGCGAGGCTCAGGCGCATCAGAAGCTCCAGCCCAGGCCCAGGTTCAGGCGGTTGAGGTCCTTGTTCTGCTTGAAGCGCTGCACATCCGCCTTCAGCACGACGCCGGGCGCGAACTCGAAGTTGGCGCCGAAGGTGTAGACCTGCTCGGCCGCCTGCACCTCGGGGGTCAGGCCCGCGCCGAGGTCGGCAAAGGCCGCCGCGGTGTTGTAGCGCTCCCAGCGGGCGAAGGGCTTGAGCACGTAGCTGCCCTGCTCCCAGAGCTTGTAGGCGGCCTGGACGTAGGCGCCGTCGAAGCGCGAGGGAATCAGGCTGTCGTTGCCCACCAGCGGCAGGTTGAGGGCCGCGGTGTTGGAGATCGTGCCGCGCGTGTAGACGGCCGAGAGGTCCCAGGGGCCGGGCGTCCAGCGGGCGTGCAGGTCCCACAGCGTGATGCGGGACTCGTTCGCCTGCTGCTTGTGCGTGGCCTGGCCGGTGAAGATCGAGCCACCCAGCAGCAGGCCGGGAATGCCGCGGTAGTTGGCGGCGCCGAAGACGGCGAGGTCCCGCGAGCGGGCCAGCGCCATTTCCTGGTGGATGGCGCCCAGCGGGGACTCGCGGCCCTCGCTGCTCGTGGCGTCCCACTTGTTCAGGTCGAAGCCGGTGGAGATGCCGCCCTGCAGGGTCCAGCCGCTGTCCAGCTGGCCCACGAGCTGGATGCCGCCCTCGCGCCAGGTGCTGGGGATGATCGCCGTCTCGACGAAATTGCGCTCGACGCCGTAGTAGGCGGTGGGCTCGTGGTTCTCGTTGATCAGGCCCATGGGCACGAGGAACAGGCCGCCGCGCACCGCCCAGTTCGGGTGGAACTGGTGCTCGACGTAGGCCTGCTCGATGGCGACCTCGCCCGCGTCGTCGGCCGAGGCCACGGCGTGCTCGACCTCGATCTCCGCGACAACCTTGGTCCGCTCGTCGAAGCGGTGCTGGTAGCCCAGCACGAGGCGGCGCAGGTCGGCCTGGGCGTCCTGGCTCTTCTTCGTGGGGCGGTTGTAGTTCAGCTCGGCATAGCCGCTGAGCACCGTGGCCGGGGCGGCGGACGGGCGTTCCACCTCCGCCAGCATCGGGGCCGGCGCCGGCGCCGCGGGCACCGGCTTGGGGGCCTCGGCGGCGCGCTGCTGCTGGACTTGCGACAGCTCGGCGCGCAGCTTGTTGAGCTCGGCGGCGAGCTGGTCCACGCGGCGCAGCAGCTCCTGTTCGGTGGCGGTCTGGGCGTGGGCCGGCGCGAGGGCCAGCATCAGGCTGAGGCTCAGCGTGCTGAGCAGGGGCAGGGTCTTGGTGTTCATGAACGGCGGTCCGGAAGAGTCGGGAATGAAGGGGCGGTTCAGCGGGCGTAGCCGTCGCTGAGGGTGCGCAGGAAGGCCACCACGTCGTCGATCTCGGCCTCGCTCAGCGCCGGGGCATCGCCGGGCTTGCGGTTGTACGGGCCTTCGGTGGTGTTGACGTTGCCGCGCAGGGCCGGCGGCAGGTCGTTGAACTTGTCGATGCTGCCGTCGGGCAGGCGCGGGTACCACTTCTCGGGGAACACATCGCGCTGGACGTAGAAGCTCACCACCTCGCGCAGGCTGGTGAAGCGCCCGTTGTGGAAGAAGGCCTTGCGCTGCGCGACGTTGCGCAGGGACGGCACCTTGAAGGCGCCGCACAGGTCCTGGCGTGCGAGCAGGTCCCCGGCGTCGCGGGCGCACAGGCCGAGATCGAAGTAGGCGGGATCGGCGTTCTGCAGCAGCGCGGCGTTGCGGGGCACGCCCAGGGCGTCGTAGGTGAAGTCGGTGAACAGCGGGAAGCTGCCGTCCGCGCCCTTGGCGGAGGGGTGGCAGGCCGCGCAGTTGCCCTTGTCCTTGGCGTTAAACAGCGCCAGGCCGCGCAGCTCCTGCTCGGTGAGCGGCGTGCGGCCGCGCAGGAACTCGTCGTACTTGCTGCTGTAGGGCCGGAAGTCCGGGTCCTCGAGCTGGTAGGCCTGCAGGGCCAGCTGGACGCGCTGCAGCGCCTCGGTGGGGGTCTTGAACACGTCCGCGCCGAACTCCTGCTGGAACTCGGCGGCGTAGCTCGTGCGGGCCAGGCGGGCGATCAGGTCCTCGACGCTCGCGTTGGCCATCTCCTTCGGATTGAAGAAGGGCTTGCCAGCCTGGTCGGCCAGACTGCTGGCGCGGCCGTCCCAGAAGAAACCGCCGTTGGGCGTGCCTTCCTTGTCGAAGCCGAAGGACTTGTTCGTGGCCAGGTAGCGCAGCCCCGGCGCGGTGCGGCCGCCCTCCAGTTCCAGCAGCAGGCCGCCGGGCTCGGTGGGCTTGCCGTTGAGCGCGCCGGCGTGACCCGTCTCGGGCGCGTGGCAGCTGATGCAGGCCTGGCGCCCGGAGCCGGAGAGGCTGACGTCCTTGAAGATCTTCTCGCCCAGCTGGGCACGGCGGCTCAGCGCGTTCTCCGGCAGCGGTGCCGGGCCGGCCGCCGAGGAGCTCCCGCCTCCGCAGGCGCTCAGCAGCGTGGCCAGCAGCAGGGCCGAAGCCATCGTCAGGAAGGACTGGCTGGGCGATTGAACGGGGGGTTCAGCGTCAGATGACGAAGGCTGACCGGGCCACGGGAAGGCAAAGGACATGGTGGGCGCTCGAATTAACAAGCGCAATGATAACAATTCGCAATTGCGGAACCTTCATCCAGATCAAGGACGGGCCGGCGGCGATGTGTCCGCGCCACGGCTGGTGCGCCATGGCCTGGCAGGTCCTTCCCGGCACACCGCAGGGCGGGCGGCTCAGAAGTGGTCGAGATCCAGGCTGCCCTGCTGCCCCACCCACTGGCCCGTCGCGCGGGCTTCCAGGGCCAGCAGCCGGGCCTTGGTGACTGCGCCGCCATGCGCCGAAAAGCCGCCCAGGCCGGCCTTGGAGCCGGCGGCGGGCAGCACGCGGTGGCAGGGCACGATGGGCGCAAAGGGATTGAGCCCCATGGCCTGCCCCACCGCCCGGGCGCCGCCGGGCATCTTCAGCAGGGATGCCAGGTCTCCGTAGCTGCGCGTCTGGCCTTGCGGGATCTGCCGGGCCAGCGTGTACAGCGCCCGCTGGAACGGGGTCAGATCGCGCTCGTCCAGCACCACCAGGGCCACCTGTGCCGGCTGCGCGGCGGCCAGCGCACGCACGCAGGCGATGGCCGCCTCGACAAAGGCCGGCACCGCCTCGCCTTCCCGGGCCTTCACGGCGCTGGGGAAGCGCTGGCGCAGGCGGTCGCGCGTCTCGCCGCGCGTGGCCTCGGGCAGCTGCGAGCCCACCAGCCCCTGCGAGGACCACGCCAGGCCGCACAGCCCGATGGCCGTGTCGAAGCACAGGTGCTGCAGGAGCGGCGGCGGGCCACTGCCCTGCCCGGCTCCGGGCTCGTGGGTCGGATGCGCGTCCGTCATGTCTGGTGTCACCTCAAGCCACGAAATATCACGAAAGGCTGTGTCAGGCCGCGTCCGCCAGGGCGCTGGCGCCCACTGCGACGCGCATGCCCGCCTGCTGCGCGCGGGCCTGTGCGGCCTGCAGGGCGACCTCGCCCGGGCGCAGGCCCTTGAGCTTGTGGTCCGACCAGATCTGCCGCCAGCGCCGCGCACCGCCGAGGCCGTTGTAGAGCCCCAGCGCGTGCCGCATGGCCTGCGGCCAGGGCCGGCCAGACTCGACGACGCGCTCCAGGTACTGCACCCAGGCCTGCTCGACCTGCTCGCGGCTCTGCGCGGGCCCGGGCGTGCCGAAGAAGCGCTCGTCCCAGCCCGCCATCTGCCAGGGCTCGTGGTAGGCTTGGCGGCCGACCATCACGCCGTCCACATGCTGCAGCTGCTCGGCGATCTCGTCGTCCGTCTTCAGCCCGCCGTTGATGACGATGGTGAGGTGCGGGAACTCGCGCTTGAGCTGGTGGACCAGCGCGTAGCGCAGCGGCGGCACCTCGCGGTTCTCCTTGGGCGAGAGGCCCTTGAGCCAGGCGTTGCGGGCGTGGACGATGAAGACCTCGCAACCCGCCTCGGCAATGCGGCCCACGAAGTCCCGCACGAAGTCGTAGCTCTCGATCTTGTCGATGCCGATGCGGTGCTTGACGGTCACCGGAATGCTCACGGCATCCCGCATGGCCTTGACGCCGTCCGCCACGAGCTCGGGCTCGGCCATCAGGCAGGCCCCGAAGGCGCCGCGCTGCACGCGCTCGCTGGGGCAGCCGCAGTTGAGGTTGACCTCGTCGTAGCCCCAGCGCTCGGCCAGCTTCGCGCAGGCCGCCAGGTCGGCCGGCTCGCTGCCCCCCAGCTGCAGCGCCACCGGGTGCTCCTCCTCGTTGAAGTCCAGGTGACGCGGCTGGTCCCCGTGCAGCAGCGCGCCGGTGGTGACCATCTCGGTGTAGAGCAGCGTCTGGCGCGTCAGCAACCGATGGAAGCGGCGGCAGTGGCGGTCGGTCCAGTCCAGCATGGGCGCCACGCTCAGGCGCCACGGCGACACGGCGGGCGCGAGGGGTTGGTTATCTTGGATCTGCATCATTCTGGACTTTTTGGACGGCGGCTGGCGGCGGCGGACGGTGGCGGCGGACGGTGGCAGATTTGGACGGACTTCGGTGTGCACCAGCGCCCCGACGTGTGACGGGCCTGTGCAGCAGGAAGGGCCGGCGGCATCGCCGAAACGCGACCACTGCAGCGCAAGCCGACATGGCCGCCCCGTTTCCGGAGAATTCCCCTGCCCTGCCCCGGTCCGCATCAGGCCCGGCGGGGCCGTCATTTTCTCAGAGTCGGGGATGTTCGGCACCGGCGCACCCGCGCGATGCTGGGCACAACGCCTCGAAGCCGCGCCGAAAGTGTGCCGAACACGCGCTGAGGCTGGCCTCCACCAGGGCCACGAACGGCCTCCTGAGCCAGCACAGCGGCAAGGGGTCAGCCTCAGGGCGATGGCGCCTGGCGACGCGCGACCGCGGCGCGAGCGCTGAAGAACGCGGCCGGATCCGTGGCATCTACCGGGATGGGTCGGCAGGGCTCATCGAGCCTCTCGGCTCGTGCGGCTGGTCTTGATCCACTGCCGGATTTCCTGGTCCGTACGCCGGATGTGCAAAGACAGCCAATCCCGCATCGACACGGACAACAGCGACGCCACCGACAGCGAGCCCGACTGGTGCAGCTGACTCAGCTCCCGCATGCGAGCGCTCAGCTCCTGGTGCTTGCGATGGTGTTCCTTCACGCCCGGGAAACCCAGGGAGGTCATCAGCCGCTCTTCGCGCTCGAAGTGCTGCTCGGTGTAGGTCAGGAGCTGCTCCAGCACCTCGCCCACGATCTCCCGGCCCTGCCCGTCGAGCGTGTACTCATGCAGGCGGTTGATGTACTCGATCAGCTGGCGGTGGTCCCGATCGATGTCGCCGCCGTCGATTTCCATGTCCGCGGACCATTCAAAGAATGCCATGACGTCTTTCTGCTGGAGGGTGTGAGCCGCTCAGGCGCGCAGGCGGAAGCGCAGCACGGTGGTCTCGAGGCTCTCGGCCTGATGGCGCAGGGAGTCCGCCGCGGCCGCCGATTGCTCGACCAGCGCGGCATTCTGCTGAGTCACCGTGTCCATCTGGGAGACCGCCTGGTTCACCTCGTCAATGCTCGAGATCTGGCTCTGGCTGGCCGCATTGCTGTGCGTCATCAGGTCCGTGACGCGCCGGACATGGATCACGATCTGGTCCATGGTCGTCCCCGCCTGCTCCACCAGGCGGCAGCCTTCGCTGACGTTCACGGCCGAGGTGCCGATCAGCGACTTGATCTCCCGGGCGGCCTCGGCCGAACGGGCCGCGAGGGCCCGGACCTCGCTCGCCACCACGGCGAAGCCGCGGCCCTGCTCGCCCGCACGCGCCGCCTCCACGGCCGCATTCAGCGCCAGGATGTTGGTCTGGAACGCGATGCCGTCGATCAGGCCGATGATGTCGCCGATCTTGCGCGAGGAGTTGTTGATGGCCTCCATGGTCTGCACCACCTGGCTGACCAGATCGCCGCCGCGCGCGGCCACGCCGGCGGCCTCTTCGGCGACTTGCGCAGCCTGATGGCTGTGGGCGTTGTTGAGGTGCGCGGTGTCAGCCAGGGACTGCATGGTCGCCGCAGTCTGCTGGATGGCGCTGGCCTGTTCCTCGGTTCGGGACGACAGGTCCAGATTGCCCATGGCGATCTCGTTAGACGCCACGGTCATCGTGGAAGCCCCCTGGCGCACCTGGCCGACGATGGACGAGAGGTTCTCGCTCATCTGGTTCAGCGCCTGCAGCAAGGCGGCACATTCATCCTGCCCGCCCACCTGCGTCGAGTACGTGAGATCCCCACCCGCCACCGCCTCGGCAAAACCCACCGCCTGCTGGATCGGTGCGGTGATGGAGCGTGAGATGCGCCAGGCGACGACCAGCCGCAGCACGATGGCCGTGGCGACCAGCGCCAGGGCAACCTGAATGCCGCCCTGGATGGTCTGCGACACGAAGGCACCGGCCTCCCGGGCCAGCCTGGACTGCAGGGCGACCAGCGCGCCGATGGGCTTCTGCAGCGCATCCAGCCGCGGCAGCGTCTCGGACTGCAGCTGCGCCAGGGCCGCCGGCCGATCGCCCTTCTCCACCTTGTCGATCACTTCGCTGAAAGACCGCACATAGTCGCCGCGGCGCGCCGTCAGGTCTTCCAGATGCTTGCGCCCTTCCGGCAATCGGACCAGGCGATCCAGCACCGCGAACGACTCATCGATGGCCTTCTTGTTCGCTGCGATCTCTTGCTTGATCGCTGCCCGTCGCGTGCTGTCCTCGATCAGCACCAACTCCACGGTGTAGCGGCCATTGGCTCGCGTCGTCGAGTTGATGAACTGGGCGGCGTTGGACTTTTCCCATTCGACGCTCACCAGCTGATCGGTGAGTGTCCCGATGCCGTTGAGGGCCCGCACATTGTTCAGCCCCAGCAGCAGCGTCAACAGCAGCACGGCGCCAAATCCCAGCAGTAGGCGCGTTCTCAGGCGAAGTTGCCGAATAGTCATCATCAGCTCCCGGATGAGGTTCCCCTGCAGCGGCCCGAGGTCTCCGGAACCGGCCTGCAGACATGAATGGCCGCGGCGGACTGGGCGCGAGCCCTGCTCGAGAGCTCGCTGCAGCACCGCTTTCACGCAGCACCAGGACAGGCTGATGGTGCGGCCCCCTTGAGCGGGGACGGACTTCATTCTGGAAACCCTCGGCGAGCAGGGTTTTGCCTTTTGTCAATTGCTGACACGCCTGCGTGGGCGCTGGCAGGCGGTCTGCGGCGCGGCTCCGTGACGGAGTCCGCAGAACGGAGCGGGAGCTGCGGCGAGCGGCACGGCCGCCCGCCGCGAAGGCTTCAGGTGTCAGCCCGCCACACGGCGCCGACGCGCGCCGACCGCACAGGCCATCACGCCCAGCGCGAGCCAGGCCAGCCCTGCCGGTTCCGGCACGGTCGACGGCGCGGGCGCGTCGAGCACGAAGGCCAGGTTGTCTGCGTAGCCGTCGTTGTCCCCGCCGCCCAGCCGCTCCATCGACAGCGAGAACATCAGCCGGCGGGTGCCGACCGGCAGCCAGTCGCTGACCTCGCGGTAGAACAGGCCGGTCACGTTGCCGCGGTCCCCCGGGGTCACGGGGCCGAGGGCGGCGTGGCCGACTTCACCGTCGTTGTCGTCGAGGAAGGACACGTACAGCAGCGCGTTGTCGCCCTGCGAGGCCCAGCCCCCGAGCCAGCCGCTGAGCTTGAAGGACAGCGGCTGCGTCAGGGTGCCGGCCAGGTCCAGCAGCTGGTAGCCGGCGCTGCGGGCGCCGTCGCCGGCGAACATGCGCTTGCCGCGGTCGGCGGGCCCGGGCTGTGTCGGCAGGACCCAGTTGGAGCCATAGTTGACGGCCTGCGGGCGGGCGTAGCCGTCGAAGGCGAGCCAGCTGGTGGCGACGTCGGTCTCGGCATCGCCGTTGACGATCAGGTTGCTGCCGTAGACCACGCCGGCCTGGGCGCCGGTGGCGGCCAGGGCCAGGACGGCGGCGCCGAGCCAGTGCCGGGTGGAGATCTTGTGCTTGTTCATGGAAAGGTTCCGTTCACGCGGTGGTGGGTTGATCGAGCCGGGCGGCGCCCTGCAGCGCCGGATCGCTGATGGAGGGCTTGCCGTCCTCGAGGTGGCCGGCGAAGCGGCGCAGCCAGCCGCCCTGCCCCTTCACGCGCAGGCTGAAGTCGTACCAGTTCTGGCTGGCCGCCAGCGGGATGCGCAGGCTGGTGCGGCTGCGCGCCACGACGGTGATCTCACGCGGCGTGGCGGCCAGGTACTTGTTGGCCTGCAGCACAAAGGTGCACGGCGCGCCGCCCTCGTTGACGAGGTCGATCAGCAGCTCGCCGCTGGCGCGCGCGCTGCGCAGCACGAGCTCGGGCGAGGCGCTGCCGGCCAGGCGCCGCACGTCGCCGGCGATGTGGCGATGGAAGCCGTTGGGGCCGAGCACCCAGAGGTCATAGGCCCCGGTCGTGGTCCAGCGGCCCTGCAGCTGCTTGCCGGCCTCGACGGTGTAGCGGCGCGGCATCTGGTCCAGCGCGAGCCGGTCGTAGACATGGAACACCGCGCCCTGCTCGCCCGCATTCTCGAAGGTGAGCAAGACCTGACCCCCGGCCTCCGGGATCTGCGCCTGCACCTGCAGCTCATAGGGCAGCGAGCGCGCCGGGCGCACACCGGCCTGCTGCACGGGTGCGGCCAGCGTGGTGGGCGCCGTGGGCGCCTTGGTGCCCGGCAGCGCCAGCGCGCGGGCGCGGCGTTCGGCCGTGGCGGGCAGCAGCTGCAGGAAGCCCTGGTCGTCGGGATTGGCAAAGTCGAAGCAGGACTGCAGATCGCCGCAGACAGCGCGCCGCCAGGGGCTGATCAGCGGCTCCTGGACGCCGAAGCGCGCCGCGATGAAGCGCAGCACCGAGCTGTGGTCGGCCACCTGCGAGTTGACCCAGCCGCCCTTGGTCCAGGGCGAGACCACGTACATCGGCACCCGCGGACCCAGGCCGTAGGGGCGGTGGTGGGTGCGCGCATCGGCGCCATTGAGGACGTGGTGGTACTCGCCCGTCGTGTCGACCGTCGAGGCGCCGGCCAGCTGCGCCTTGGCGGGATCGGCGTCGTAGCTGACGAAGGACGGCACGGCCGGCGGCGGCACGTGGTCGAAGAAGCCGTCGTTCTCGTCGAAGTTGATGAACAGGACGGTCTTGCTCCAGACCTCGGGATTGGACGTCAGCGCGTCCAGCACGCGGGCCGTGTAGTCGGCGCCCGATGCGGGGCTCGAGGGCCCCGGGTGCTCCGAGCCCTCGGCGGTGGCGACGATCCAGCTGACCTGCGGCAGGCGGTTGGCGATCACGTCGGCCTTGAGCAGGTCGAGGTCGCGCGTGCTGATGCCGCGCTCGCGCAGCGCCTGCGAGTAGCCGGGGCGCTCGTACCAGGCATCGCGGAAGGGGCGGAAGCCGGCCAGCGAGTTGTCGGTGAAGTTGTCCGCCATGTTCTGGTAGACCTGCCAGGAGATGCCCGCGGCCTGCAGGCGCTCGGGGTAGGTCGTCCAGCGGTAGTCCGTGTTGCGGTCGGTGTTGAACCACTCGCGGCTGTTGTCCGTGCTCGGGCCGCCGGCGACGCCCAGCGGGTCGTTGTGACCGGTCCACAGGAACAGGCGGTTGGTGTTGGTGCCGGTCTGGGTCGCGCAGTGGTAGTGGTCGCACAGCGTGAAGGCCCGCGCCAGTGCGAACTGGAACGGCAGGTCGGCCTCGCTGTAGTAGCCCAGCGAGTGGTTCTGCTTGGCGTTGCACCAGTCGTTCATGCGGCCGTGGTCCCAGGCCAGCTGGGCGTCCAGCCAGGCGTGCGGGGTGCCTGCGACGCGCATCAGCGCGAAGTCCTGGGTCGTGTTCAGCGGGAACGGTGCGATCGCCCGGCGCTGGCCCCAGTCCGGCCGCCCGGGCACCGGGTTGCCGCCCTGGGTCGGCTGCACGAACACGCTCTTGCGGGTGAAGAGGCCCGGCCGGTCCTTCACCGGTGCCGGGAAGGGGTCGCCGAAGCCGCGCACGCCGGCCAGCGTGCCGAAGTAGTGGTCGAAGCTGCGGTTCTCCTGCGTCAGCACGACGATGTGCTCGACGTCCTGCAGGCTGCGCGTGCGCTGGTTCGCGGGGATCGCCAGAGCTCGGGCAATGGCGGGCGGGAAGCTGGCCAGGACGGCGCTGGCACGAAGGAAGTCGCGGCGGCTCATCGTGCGGCTCCCCGGCAAAGGCTCAGGCGGCAGCGCGCCTGGGTCGCGCGCAAGGCCGCGACGGGCGTGGATCGGGACATGGAAGTCTCCTCAAAGACAGGGTGAAGTGAGGCTCGGACGTCGTTCGCGGCGCCACTGTAGGCAGCACACGTGAAGACGGGGTGACAGTTCCGCGAAGCCGCGGTCCTTGTCATTCAAGGGCCGCACGCCCCTTCCCGCTGGCTTGACCTGGGACCCTGCACACTGTCGCGACCTCAGGCCGGCCGCTGGCACCGGCGCGCCGCACGCTGGCGGGCTCAGATCAGCACGCCGGTCGCCGCCAGCAGCTGCCGGGCGAGGCCGCCCACGCGACCGGTGTGCAGGCTGGTGGGCCAGGTGGTGACGGTCCTGCCCTGCAAGTCGACGCGCCACCGCTTCGATCCGCCCCTGCCCGCCACGCGCATTCCCCTGTCGCCGCTGGCGCCGGAAGTCGAGGCCTGGCCGCTCTGATGCGACGTGGCCTGGCGCGACGGGGCCTGGCGCACAGACCCGGGCGACCGCAACGTTCTATCGCCAGTCGCCGGCCGGCGGCAGCATGGTCCCATCGACACCCCAGCTCAAGGAGCCCCGATGAGACCCCCTTTCACCGCCCTGCTGCGGCTCGGCTTTGCCCCTGGCATGCTGCTGCTGTTCAACGCCGCTGCATGGGTCTGCGTCCAGGCCTCCAGTGCCTGGGCCCTGTCCCTGCTGCTGATGCTGGCAGCCGCCCTTTCATGGGCCGTCGAGCGCTGCATTCCCTACCAGGCCGACTGGAATCGGCCGCAGGGCGACACGGCCCGCGACCTCAGCCACGCCCTGGTGAACGAGGGGCTCTGCGCGCTGGGCATCTGGGCTCTGCCCCAGGTCCAGGCCTGGCTGCCCCACGCCCGGCTGTGGCCGGCACAGTGGGCGCCGGGCTGGCAATGGCTGCTGGCGGTCATCGCCGCGGACCTGGGTATCACCCTGATGCACCGGGCCAGCCACCACGTTCCCGTCCTGTGGCGCTTTCACGCCGTGCACCACTCGGTCACGCGCATGCACGGGCTCAACGGCCTGCTCAAGCATCCCGTGCACCTGATGCTGGAGATGGCCGCCGGCGTGCTGCCCCTGGTGCTGCTGGGCCTGCCGCAGGCCGTCGCCACCCTGCTGGCCTTCTCCATCGCCCTGCAGTTGCTGTTGCAGCATTCCAATGCGGACATGCGAACGGGCCCGCTGCTGAAGCTGCTGGCGCTCGCGCCCTACCATCGCTTCCACCACCTCCGGTCGGCCCGGGAATGCAATGTCAACTTCGGACTGTTCCTGACGCTGTGGGACCGGCTGCTCGGCGAGGCGGTCGAGGATCCCGGGCGACGCTTCCAGTCGGCTGATCTGGGCATCGAGGACCGGCCAGACTATCCCGTGGCCTATCTGCAGCAGCTGCTGGAACCCCTGCGGGCGCAGGAGCGGCCGGAGCGCCTCAGCGAAACAGCCGGCGGGCATTGAGCCCGAACTGCCGGTGCAGCGTGCGGCCGAAGTGCGCGGCATCGGCAAAGCCGGCGTCCATGGCCGCCTCGGTGACGCCGGCCCCCCGCTGCAGGCACTGCACGGCCAGCCGCAGGCGGCGCCACAGCACATAACGCCGCACCGGCAGGCCCATGCGCTGCGCAAAGACGTGGCGGAAGCGTTCCCCCGACAGGCCCATGGGCCCGGCCAGGTCCCGCAGGCGGACGACGCCCAGCGGCAGCCGGCCGTCGACCAGCCCGCGCACGGCCTGGATCCAGTCCTCGTGCACGTCCGGCCCCGCGCACTGCAGGGCGGCCAGCCAGCCGGTCCAGGGTGAGTCCTGCAGGCGGTCCGCGCCCTCGATCAAGGGCCCGGCGGACTGGGCCAGACCGGCCGCGATGCGCTGCCGCAAGGGCGCGGGCAGGAGCGCCTGCCGCCCGCTGCCGGGCTCGATGAAGACCAGCAGGCCCTGCGGCGCGGGCCGCACGCGATGAGGCACGCCCGGGTCGATGAAGACAGCGCCCTCCGGCAGATCCTGCAGGCGGCCGGCGCTGGTCTGGCACTGGACGCCGGCATCGAACACGGCCTGGGCCGCATGATGGCTGTGGAGCTCGCTGTCTCCCACCCGGCCGGACCAGCTGGCCCAACACTCGCCCAGGGCCAGCTCGCCCTCCCAGTGAGAGAGCAGCGCCGTGGTGCCGGTGCCTGCCGAGGCAGGCCGAGGGGATGAGCGAGGGATCGTCATGAGGTGGCGGTCATGGCCGACGGATCCACACAGGACGGCCTGCGCCTGCCCGCCCGCCTGCTCGACCGCGCACCAGCGTTCGTTCAGCGCGACCCAGCGGAAGCTGGCAGCGCGGCCGGCACAGGCAGCGGCAACTCGCAGCGCAGACCCTGCCCCAGGCCGCGCAGATAGGCGCGGCGGGCCAGGCCCGCAGCGATCGCCGAGGTCACCTCGCGGTTGTAGCGCTCGGCGCCGCTGAGCTTGCGGATCCAGCCCCGGAAGGGCAGCAGGCCCTCGGTCGCCCCACGCAGGCCGCTGACGGCGGCGTCGCCGAAGGCATCGCCCGCCTTGCCGAACCAGTCCGGCTCACCGGCGGCGCGGGGGCTGTCCAGGTCCTGGCCGAGCACCTCGTTGAGACCCGCCAGCTGCTGCATCAGCGCCGGGCAGTCCGCCGGGCGGGCATAGGGCGCCTGGCGTGCGGTCAGCAGCGCGTCCGGGATCTTGGCCCGGACCAGGTTCAGGTCGTTCAGCGGCGAGGTGGCCGCCTCGGCGAGCCGGTCGCCCGTGTCGGCCTTCTGGCCCGGCGTGTGGACGGTCTGCACCGCGCAGGCCGACAGGCCCGCCAGCAGCACGAGGGAGGCCAGCCACGGCCGCGAAGTCTTGGGGCTAAGGGGTTGGGTCATGGCCCTACTGTATGACAGCCCAGGCCTCGGCCCAGCGATCGAGGTCCGGCGGGCACTGTTTCTTGTTGCCGAAGACGATGGCCTTGCCACGGCCGCGTGCCGTCTTCATGCCCTCCGCGCGGGCTGCGGGCATCACGAAGACCATGGGGTAGGCCCGCGGCTCCTCGAAGCGCTTGTAGTTCAGCAGCACGTAGAAGCGCTGGTCGAGCTCGCCCTCGGGCTCCTCGTTGACCAGCCAGCGACCGTTGTCCGGCACGCCCCGCACCACCACCTCCAGCTGCCGCCCGGCGGGCGTCTTGACCAGCAGCTCCACACCCCCCATGCCGCCCAGCGTCGGCACCACCTGGTGGCCCTGACGCATCAGCTGGCTCATCACGAAAAATTCGGCCGCACGGCTCACCGCGCGCTCTCTACTGCTCCGGGACAAACACTCACTCCTGCTCGATGACAACACGCCCCCGCCACTCCGGGCGGAGCGGCGGGGGCGCGATTGTGCAACAAGTTCGCGGGGTCGCGAGCGATCCCCGCGAGGGCGTTCAGGGCGTGACGTTGAGCTGGATCTGCGCGCCGCTGTAGCTGCGGTAGCCGTAGACGCCGATGTACAGCCAGCCGGACGGCGGGTTGCTCAGCGTGCAGGTCTCGGTGTTCGTCGAGCCCTGCTTGCGGCAGCTGTAGCTGCTGCTCGTGGGCTTGGCGCCGCTGCGCGTGAAGAGGTCCAGGTCACCGCTGCCGCCGCTGGTCGCCACGGTCAGGGACGTGGTGCCGGCCGGCACCGCGACCTTCCAGTAGCGCCAGCTGCCGGTCGCTCCCGCCAGCCCGGTCACGACCTGACCCTTGACCAGCACGGGCACGCCGTCGTCGCTGAGCTGCACGAGCTGGCTGGTGCTGGCGCTGAGACCCTCGTTGTCCGTCACGGTCAGCTGCACGGTGTAGCTGCCGGCCGCCGCGTAGCTGTGACTGACCGCGGCCCCGCTGCCGCTGCTGCCGTCGCCGAAGGTCCAGGCGCGCGTGGCGATGCTGCCGTCATCGGTGCTCGTGTCGGTGAACTGCACCGCAAGGCCGTTCACGCTGGTGCTGAAGGCGGCCTGCGGCGGCTGCCCTCCCCCGCCGCTGCCGATGTCGAGGAAGACGGCACTGAACGCGCCCCAGTTGCCGGCGGCGTCCTTGCCCCGCACAAAGACCAGGTGCCGGCCGGTGGCCAGGCCCGTGGTGTCGAGCGCTCCTCGGACGGCCTCCGCGCTGCTGTTGAAGCTGCCATCGACGGCCGCCAGCGGCACCGCGCGGGCCCCCGCTTGCCACGGCGGCACATCGAGATAGGCCTCCGCCGCGGCGATGGCCTGCGTCGGCTCGGTGCCGTTGCTCTGGTTGTAGCGGGTGTCGTCCACCCGGGCGTCCAGCGTCACCGGCGTGCCGGCCGTGACGCGGCTGGCCGAGAGCGCCAGCTGCGTGATGTCCGGCCCCGCCGGCGTCTGGTAGGGCGTGCGCACGACCTTGGCCGCGTAGATCAGCGCCGGCATATTGCCCGGCAGCAGCGTGTTGCTGTAGTAGCTGCACTGCTCGAAGAAGGCCGTGCCCAGCTCGAAGGTGAAGGCCGCGACGCCCAGCTCGCCGTAGCTCGGGTCGTCGCTCGTGCCGTCCGTCTCATAGAGGTCCAGCGAGCGCTGCGGCGTGTGGCCGTTCCAGTACGCGAACTTGCGGCCCAGCGTGGCCAGCTGCGTGTCATTGCCCGCCACGGCACCGTTGGTGCCCCAGGGCCACAGCAGCAGCCGGCCGTGGCTGTGGATGTCGAGGTGGATGCCGCTCGTGTCCAGCGGCGCGGGGTCCGTGCGGTTGGGGCCGCGACGGTCCGGCCACAGCGAGCGGATGTAGGCCTCGACGGCGCGGGTCTCGGGCTCCGAGGCCGCGCTCGGGCCGCGGTAGGTCTCGTCGCAGGCGTTGCCGCTGGAGCCGCGCCCGTTGGTGCTGTTCCAGTCGAAGCTGAAGTTGCGGTTCAGGTCCGCGCCGCGGTTGTTGCTGGTGGCGCCGCAGTAGGCCGTGTTCGTGTTCTTGCGCCACAGCAGACCCGTCTCGGCCTTCTTGCGGCCATCGGGATTGGTGGCCAGCAGCAGGTGGATCTCGTGGTGATCGAGGATCCAGGTCGCATCCGCGTCCACGCCGTAGCCGTTGAGCAGGCGGCGGGCGAATTCCAGCACCAGCGGCGTGGTGGCGTATTCGCGCGCATGGATGCCCGCGTTCACGAAGAGCTTGGGCTTGCTGCCGGTGGTCGCGTTGTTGGTGAGCTTGAGCACGCGCAGGTCATAGCCGCTGCCGCCGCGGCTCTTCTCCCAGGAATCGCCGATGTCGATCCAGCTCGCCAGCGTCGGCTTGGACGCCGCCATGCCCTGCGCCTCCGTGAAGACCTCCTCGACGGTCGGATAGCAGCTGTAGTTCGGGATGCCCGCCAGCAGCTGCCGCTGCCCGGCCGCCAGCGCATGCCGGCGCCGCTCGCCGGACTCCATCAGCGCCTGCTCGCGCTGCTGCGTGAGCCAGTGCGGATCGGCCTCCAGGCGAAAGCCCAGGGCGCGGAGCTCGCGCGCCTCGTCGGCATTCACCTGCACGATCACATAGCCCAGCTCGTAGGGCGAGGCCAGGGTCTCGAAGCGGCCATGGGCGATGGCGCGGGCCTTGCGGACGTCGTCGAAGTAGGCGCGCATGGTCTGGCGCTCGGCCGGCATGCGTCCGGGAACGAAGCTCGGCGTGGCGGGGTCGGCCAGGACGGCATTGCCGCCGCCCAGGGCCAGCGCGGCCAGCGCCGCGGCGAGGGGATGCATCCAAACTGCTTGCTTCATCTCGATCTCCTGCGATGAGGCAGGCCGCAAGACGGAAGCGTCCGACGCCACCCGGGACTGCAGCGGAGCCGGCCGCGCGGGACTGGCGGCCTGCCCTCGGACGCCGCCGTGAGGACGCGCGCCCAGGGTTGATGGAGGCGGTCGGGACCCTCGTGCGGTCCGGACTGCCCTGCAAAAACACCGAGAGATCCCCTGCCCCGGCGGCGTGCGCCGAAGCTCCCTGACTTGTTGTGCTGGATGCGTGCGGCCGGTTCGCGATGGCGTGCGAACGTCGGCGGGCTCTGGCGCCCGAAGCCGCGGGCTTCGTTGCGCCTGAGGGAGTATCGGCAGGCCCGGCCCGCCGCGGCCCCGTGCCTACCCTCGGCAGTGCACGCCTCGCGGGGCCGGGGTGTCCCGCTTCAGAACAGGCCGTGGATGCGCCCGCCGTCGTCCAGCCCGATGCGCTCGGCCGCGGGCGAACGCGGCAGGCCGGGCATGGTCATGATGTCCCCGCAGATGGCCGTGACGAACTCCGCCCCGGCATGCAGGCGCAGCTCGCGCACGCGCAGGCGATGCCCTTCCGGCGCGCCGAGACGCTTGGCGTCGCTGCTGAAGGAGTACTGCGTCTTGGCGATGCACACGGGCAGGTGGCCGTAGCCCAGCGCCGTGATCTCCTCGAGCTGCCTGGCCGCCGCGGGCTCGACATCCACGCCATCCGCGCCGTAGATGCGCGTGGCCACGGCATTCAGCTTGGCGACGAGGCTGTCACCGTCCTCGTACAGCAGGCCCAGCGGCGGCGCACTGCCCTCGCAGGCCTGCACCACGGCACGGGCCAGGTCCTGTGCGCCGGCCCCGCCCTGCGCCCAGTGGCTGGCGAGCACGCAGCGCACGCCCAGGCGCTCGCAGGCGGCCTCCACGAGGGCGATCTCCTCGGGCGTGTCGCTGTCGAAGCGGTTGATGGAGACGATGGCCGGCAGGCGGTAGTGCTGCTGCACATTGCGCACATGGCGCTCCAGATTGGGCAGCCCCAGGCGCAGCGCCTCGAGCCCGTCGGCCGCGCCCTGCCCGTGGTGCTTGAGCGCCCGGATGGTCGCGACGAGCACCGCGCAGGACGGCTGCAGACCGGACTTGCGGCACTTGATGTCGATGAACTTCTCCGCGCCCAGGTCCGCGCCGAAGCCGGCCTCGGTGACGACGTAGTCCGCCAGGCGCAGCGCGGTGCGCGTCGCCATCACGGAGTTGCAGCCATGGGCGATATTGGCGAAGGGCCCGCCGTGCACGAAGGCCGGATGGCCCTCCAGCGTCTGCACGAGGTTGGGCTGGATGGCGTCCTTCAGCAGCGCGGCCATGGCCCCGTCGGCCTGCAGGTCGCGGGCGGTGACGGGCTTCTTCTCCGCGGTGTAGCCGACGATGATCTGGCCCAGCCGCCGCTTGAGGTCGGCCAGCGAGTCCGCCAGGCACAGGATGGCCATGACCTCGGACGCCACCACGATGTCGAAGCCGTCCTCGCGCGGGTAGCCGTTGCCCGGCCCGCCCAGCGCGGCGGTGATCTGGCGCAGCGCGCGATCGTTCATGTCCACCACGCGGCGCCAGCTGATGCGGCGCACGTCCAGCCCCAGCACATTGCCGTGGTGGATGTGGTTGTCCAGCATCGCTGCCAGCAGGTTGTTGGCCAGGGCGATGGCGTGGAAGTCGCCCGTGAAGTGGAGGTTGATGTCCTCCATGGGCACGACCTGCGCATGCCCGCCGCCCGCGGCGCCGCCCTTCATGCCGAAGCAGGGGCCCAGCGAGGGCTCGCGCAGGCAGATGATGGTGTTGGCGCCGATGCGGTTGAGCCCGTCGCCGAGCCCCACCGTGGTGGTGGTCTTGCCCTCCCCCGGCGGCGTCGGCGTGATGGCCGTCACGAGCACGAGCTTGCCGCGCTGCGGCAGCTTCTCGAGGCGGCGCAGCGCCGGCAGGCTCAGCTTGGCCTTGTAGTGGCCGTAGGGCACCAGCTCGTCCTCGTGAAGGCCGAGGCGCTCCTGCGCGAGGGGAAGGATCTTGCGCAGCGTGGCGGCCTGGGCAATCTCGATGTCGGTGGGCATGCAGCGCTCCTGGTGGGATCGAAGGGCGCCCCGCAAAAGCAAAGGCGCGTCAGGGCCGGTGGGCCCTGCGCGCCATTGTGGTGCCAGCTCCCGCCGGGGAGCAAGGGTCAGGTCATGCCAGATCGCTCAGGGGATGATCCTGCGCAGACCACGGGCTCTGGAAGAAGGCCGCCACCATCTCGGGCGTCACATCCTCGATGCGGGACGGGTTCCAGCGCGGGGCATGGTCCTTGTCCACGGCCAGGGCGCGGATGCCCTCGACGGTCTCGCTCGCAGCGCCCGGGCGCAGGTGGAAGCAGCGGTGCACGAGGTCCCGCTCCATGCGCAGGTCGTCCGCCAGGCTCATCGTGCGCGCGCGGCGCACCTGCTCCAGCGTCACGGCCATCATCAGCGGCGAGCGCTTCTGCAGCGTCGCCAGCGCATGGCGCGCCCACTCGCTGCCGTCGGCGGCCAAGGAGGCCATGATGGCCTCCACGCTGGCGGCGCCGAAGTGGCGGTCGATCTGCTGGCGCAGCTCGCGGTGGTCCGGCGTCGGGGCCAGGTCCACGCGCTCCATGACGGTCGCCACGACATGCTCGGCGCTGGCCTGCGGGCCCTGGCGCAGGGCCTGGATCAGCTCGGGCAGCACGCTGCTTTGCACGTAGACATCGCCCAGGCCCATCTCGATGGCGTCACCCGCGGCGATGGGATGGCCGGTCAGCGCCAGCCACTCGCCCGTGTGGCCCGGGCACTGGCCCAGGAAGAAACCGCCGCCGACATCGGGGAAGAGGCCGATATTGGTCTCGGGCATGGCCAGCCTGGAATGCTCGGTCAGCACGCGCAGGCGGGCGCCCTGGCTGATGCCCATGCCGCCGCCCATCACGACGCCGTCCATCAGGGCGATGTAGGGCTTGGGGAAGCGGTGGATCAGGTGGTTGAGCGCGTACTCCTCGGTGAAGAAGTCCTCGAGCGCCGTGTCACCGGCCAGCGCGGCCTGATGGAAGAAGCGGATGTCGCCGCCCGCACAGAACGCCGCCGGCTTGCCCTCGCGCCCCTGGCCCAGGATGGCCACCGCCTGGATGGCGGGCTCGGCGGCCCAGGCCTTCAGCAGCGCCGTCAGGTCGCGGATCATGGCCAGCGAGAGCGCATTGAGCGCCTGCGGCCGGTTCAGCGTGATCAGGCCCAGGCAGCCGTTCACCTCGGCCAGGATCTGGCCTTCGGACTGCAATTGCGGGATCAGGGGGGACGTCATGACTACTCCGTATTTTTTGTTCAGGGCGCGCGTGCACTCCTCAGCACTCAGCGCGCGCGCCGCCAGCCCAGCCATTCATTGCCGACCAGCGCGGCCAGCACCATAGCACCACCCCAGAGGGCCGAGGAAGACGGGACTTCCCCCGCACCCCACCAGGCCCACAGCACGCCGAAGATCACCTCGAGCAGGCCCAGGAGCGCCACCTCGGGCGCGGGCAGCACGCGCGTGAGGCGCACGACGAGCAGGCAGGGGATGGCCAGCTGCATGAGGCCGAGGCCGGCCAGCAGGGTCAGGTCATGCGCCGTGGCTGCGAAGGGCCAGGCCATGGGCAGCGTCATCAGCGCGGACAGCACCGCCCCGATCAGCACCGCGGGGAGCATGTCCGGCTTCTCCAGCGTCGGGTCCGCGTGGGCGATCCGCTGCAGCAGCGTCCAGTTCGTTGCCGCTGCCAGCGGCACCGCCAGCGCCACGCCCATGCCGGCCAGGCTGGCCGCGCTGCCCTGCATCTCGTGCCCGAACATCCAGGCGATGCCCACGCTGCCCAGCACGATCGCGCCCCACGTCCGCCCTGGCAGCCGGTGGTGCAGGAACAGCCGCGAGAACAGCGCCGTCAGCAGCGGCCCCAGCGCCATCGTCACCAGCACGTTCGCGACCGTGGTCATGGTGATGGCCATCATGAAGGCCGTGAACATCACCGACCAGCACAGCCCAGAGATCCACACCGCCCGCGGCGTGCGCGGCAGCTGCCGCCAGAACGCCCCGCCGCGCATCCACGACAGCGCCAGCACCAGCGACAGCGCATTGAACGCGCTCCGCCAGAACGTCACCTCGAAGCCCTTCGCGACCTCCAGATGCCGCGACACCACCCCTGCCGTGCTCCACAGCAGGGTCACCAGAATCATCAGCAATACCGCACGCTTGTGACTCAAGAGACACGCTCCACATCAAAACGGCCGACCCAGGGGCCGGCCGCAAAGGCAGTTCGACAATGACATCGCCCGATCGGCGCGCGCAGCGCCGCCGCCCGCACGGCACCCCAGGATCCGGCTCCGCCGGTCCGAGGGATGCGCCCCCTTGAGGGGCTGAGGTCGGACACAAACGCCTTGGCGTTTGTGCCTACCGAAGGGCCAGGCCTCTGGCCTGGCGCGGCCTGCAAGGCCGGCGAAGCCGGCAGGGGGTGGTCCATCCCCCAGCTGGAACCCCCTCCCGGAGGGGGGCTGGGGGGAGCGACATTCCTGCGCGCAGCGCATGGCGCGCGAGGATGCAGCCTCAGGCTGCAGATTCGCGCGACATGCGCTTGCGCTCGTGCTCGACCAGATAGCGCTTGCGCAGACGCACGCTCTTGGGCGTGATCTCGACCAGCTCGTCGTCGTCGATGAAGTCCACGCCGTACTCGAGCGTGAGGTCGATCGGCGGCGTGATCTTGATGGCGTCTTCCTTGCCGCTGACGCGGAAGTTGGTCAGCTGCTTGGTGCGGGTGGCGTTGACGACCAGGTCGTTCTCGCGGTTGTGGATGCCGACGATCATGCCCTCGTAGACCGGATCGTTGGCCTTCACGAACATGCGGCCGCGGTCGTCCAGCTTGCCCAGGGCGTAGGTGAAGATCTCACCGGCGTCCATGGAGATCAGCACGCCGTTCTTGCGACCGCCGATGTCGCCCTTGTGGGCTTCGTAGCCGTCGAAGATGGAGGAGATCAGGCCCGAGCCGCGCGTCAGGTTCATGAACTCGTTCGAGAAGCCGATCAGGCCGCGGGCCGGGATGCGGTACTCGAGGCGCACGCGGCCGTGGCCGTCCGGCTCCATGTTGACCAGGTCGCCCTTGCGCAGACCCAGGGCCTGCATGACGCCGCCCTGGTGGATTTCTTCCACATCGGCCGTCACCAGCTCCATCGGCTCGGACTTCACGCCGTCGATGTCCTTGAACATCACGCGGGGCTTGGACACGGCCAGCTCGTAGCCTTCACGGCGCATGTTTTCCAGCAGGATGGTCAGGTGCAGTTCGCCGCGGCCGCAGACCTCGAAGATGCCGTCTTCGTCGGTTTCCTTCACACGCAGGGCCACGTTGTGCTGCAGTTCCTTCTGCAGGCGGTCCCACAGCTGGCGGCTGGTCACGAACTTGCCTTCACGGCCGGCCAGCGGGCTGGTGTTGACGCAGAAGTTCATCGTCAGCGTCGGCTCGTCGACCTTCAGCATGGGCAGCGGCTGGGGGTTCACCGGGTCGGTGACGGTCACGCCGATGCCGACCTCGTCGATGCCGTTGATCAGCACGATGTTGCCCGGGCCGGCCTCGGTCACCTGCACGCGGTCCAGACCCTGGAAGGTCAGCACCTGGTTGATGCGGCCGGTGATGGTCTTGCCATCCGGGCCTTCCATCACGGCCACGTTCATGCCGGGCTTGATGGTGCCCTGGCTGATGCGGCCCACGCCGATGCGGCCGACGAAGGTCGAGAAGTCCAGGGCCGAGATCTGCAGCTGCAGCGGCGCATCCGGGTCACCCTTCTGGGCCGGCACATGCTTCAGGATGGTGTTGAACAGGGCCGACATGTCGGGGCCCCACTGCGCACCGGGCTCGCCCTCTTCCAGCGAGGTCCAGCCGTTGATGCCCGAGGCGTAGACCACGGGGAAGTCCAGCTGCTCGTCCGTGGCGCCCAGCTTGTCGAACAGGTCGAAGGCGGCGTTGATCACGGCGTCCGGCTTGGCACCGGGCTTGTCCACCTTGTTCACGACCACGATGGGGCGCAGGCCGAGGGCCAGGGCCTTCTTGGTCACGAAGCGGGTCTGGGGCATCGGGCCCTCTTGCGCGTCGATCAGCAGCACCACGCCGTCCACCATGGACAGGGCGCGCTCCACTTCGCCGCCGAAGTCCGCGTGGCCCGGGGTGTCCACGATGTTGATGTGGGTGCCTTCCCAGGACACGGCGCAGTTCTTGGCCAGGATGGTGATGCCGCGCTCACGCTCGATGGCATTGCTGTCCATGACGGTGTCGACGACCTTCTCGTGGTCGGCAAAGGTGCCGCTCTGACGCAGCAGCTGGTCCACCATGGTGGTCTTGCCATGGTCAACGTGGGCAATGATGGCGATATTGCGGATTTGGGTGCTCATAAATGCTCGCTAGGTAATCGTCTTGCGGCGCGGTACCGAAGTGCCGCCGCGTGGCAGTCGTTGGGCCGGTGTGGCCGGGAGGTCAGCCGGATCAGGCGCCGGGCCCGGCCAGGAGGGACTGCACCTCCTGGGGACTCAGCAGCCGATCGGCGATCAGCTCGCCGGCCTTCACATGTGCGCTGCCCAGGAATGCTTGCGGTTCGGGTCCGTAGACCCTGACCTGCCCGGCATCCGCGGCGGCAACGCGACGCCGCAGCCCGGAGAGGAATCGCCCGGCCTCGCCGGCATCCAGCCGGAGAGCGGGCCAGTCCTGCAGCAGGCTGTCCGGCGGGCGCAGGAGCGCCAGTCGCTCGTCCTCACTCATGGCCGCCAGGGCGTCCAGAGTGATGGCATCCTCGACGCGCAGCGGACCACTGCCGGTGCGCCGCAGCGCGCTCAGGTGCGCGCCACAGCCCAGCCGCTCGCCGATGTCCTCGCCCAGGGTCCGGATGTACGTCCCCTTGGTGCAGCGCACGGCAATGCGAAGTTGTTGTGCCTCGCCATCCTGCCAATCCAGGATGTCGATGCGATGAATCGTGACGCGGCGGGCCGGGCGCTCGATGGTGATGCCCTGCCGTGCATAGTCGTACAGCGCCTTGCCCTCGTGCTTGAGCGCCGAATGCATGGGCGGGACCTGGTCGATCTCGCCCGTGAAGGCCGCGCAGGCCGCCTCGATCTGCGCGCGGGTGACGGCCACCGGGCGGCGCTCCAGCACCTCGCCCTCGGCGTCACCGGTGATGGTCTTCACGCCCAGCTGCAGCACGGCCTCGTAGGCCTTGTCGGCGTCGAGGCTGACCTGGCTGAACTTGGTGCCCGCGCCGAAGCACAGCGGCAGCAGGCCGGTCGCGAGCGGATCCAGCGTGCCCGTGTGGCCGGCCTTCTCGGCGCGCAGCAGCCACTTCGCCTTCTGCAATGCATCGTTGCTGGACAGGCCCAGGGGCTTGTCCAGCAGGAGCACGCCGTGCACCGGCCGGCGCTGGATGCGCTGGCGCGGGGCACGGGCCGGCGCTGCGGGCGCCTGCTCGGGGGCGAAGTCGGTGGAACTGCTCAAGAGTCTCTTCTTCGAAATGGCGGGTCGGCGCGCGGCTCAGTCCTCGCGGTCGTCGTCTTCGTCCTTCACGCGGGTGGCATTGGCCTTGGCGATCAGGCTGCTCATCTCGGCCGCACGCTCGATGCTGCGGTCGTAATGGAAATGCAGGGTCGGGACGGTGTGGATCTGCAGGCGCTTGAACAGGCCGTTGCGCAGGAAGCCGGCGGCCTCGTTGAGCGCGGCGGCCGAGGCCTCCGGATCACCGACCAGCACCGAGAAGAAGACCTTCGCGTGGGCGTAGTCCGGCGTCACCTCGACGGCATTGACCGTGGCCATGCCCACGCGCGGATCCTTCAGCTCACGGATGAGCTCGGAGAGGTCGCGCTGGATCTGGTCGGCCACGCGAAAGCCGCGGTTGGGAATGGAACGCTTGTGTCGCATGGTGGATTCCTTTCAAGCACAAACCCCGCCGCATTGCTGAGGCGGGGTTTGTCGGCCGAGGCCCGCTTGCCTTGTTACAGCGTACGCGCCACTTCCTTGATTTCAAAGAACTCGAGCTGATCGCCCTCGGCGATGTCGCTGTAGTTCTTGAGCTTGATACCGCACTCGAAGCCTTCCTTGACTTCCTTGACGTCGTCCTTCTCGCGGCGGACGGATTCGACCTCGCCCGTGTAGATGACGATGTTGTCGCGCAGCAGGCGGAACTTCGCGTTGCGGCGGACCAGGCCGGAGGTGACCATGGAGCCGGCCACCGTGCCGATCTTGGAGGCCACGAAGACCATGCGGATCTCGGCGGTACCGAGGGCTTCTTCCTTCTGCTCCGGCGCCAGCATGCCGCCCATCGCTGCCTTCACCTCATCCACGGCGTCGTAGATGATGTTGTAGTAGCGCAGGTCCACGCCGTTGTGCTCGGCCAGCTTGCGGGCACCCGCGTCGGCACGGGTGTTGAAGCCGATGATGATGGCCTTGGAGGCGATCGCCAGGTTGACGTCGGACTCGCTGATGCCACCCACGGCGGCGTGCACGATCTGCACCTTGACCTCGTCGGTCGACAGCTTGAGCAGCGAGGCCGCCAGGGCTTCCTGCGAGCCTTGCACGTCGGCCTTGATGATCAGCGGCAGGGTCTGGACATCGCCGGCGGCCATGTCGGAGAACATGTTCTCCAGCTTGGCGGCCTGCTGCTTGGCCAGCTTAACGTCGCGGTACTTGCCTTGGCGGAAGGTGGCCACTTCACGGGCGCGGCGCTCGTCAGCCAGCACCATGAACTCGTCACCGGCCTGCGGCACTTCGGTCAGGCCCTGGATCTCCACGGGGATGGACGGACCGGCTTCCTGCGAAGGCTTGCCGTCCTCGTCCAGCATGGCGCGCACGCGGCCGTAGGTCGAGCCGGCCAGCACCACGTCGCCGCGCTTGAGCGTACCGCTCTGCACCAGCACCGTGGCCACGGGGCCGCGGCCCTTG
>JAYRMR010000002.1:0-147441 GCA_041912595.1 Burkholderiaceae bacterium | reverse complement strand
GCGTCCTGGCGGGCGGCGGCCTGGCGTTCTCCCTCCAGGCGCTCCGCCTCGGCCCGGGCGGCGGCCGCGCGCGCGGCCTCTGCACGCGCGGCGTCCTGCCGAGCCGCTTCGGCGCGGGCCGCCTCCTGCCGGGCGCTCTCCTGGCGCGCCGCCTCCTGCCGTGCCGCTTCAGCGCGGGCGGCGTCCTGGCGCGCCGCCTCGGCCGCCCGGGCTTCCGCGCGCTGGGCCTCGGCACGGGCGGCGTCCTGCCGTGCCTGTTCCGCGCGCAGGGCGTCCTGGCGCGCGGCCTCCACGCGCGCGGCCTCGGCCTGGGAGGCGGCGATGCGGGCCGCCTCGGCACGCGCCGCGTCCTGGCGCATGCGCTCCTGCTGCAGCGCCTCCTGGCGCGCCTGCGCTTGCCGGCTGGCCTCCGCCCGGGCGGCCAGGCGCGTCGATTCCTGGCGGGACGCCTCGGCCGCGGCCACGTCCAGGCGGTCCTGAGTCTGCGTCTGAGCCTGGACTCGGGCCTGGGGCTGAGCGGCTTCCCGGGCTGTCGTCTCCTGGCGGGCCTGCGCCCGGCGCAGCAGGCGTTCCAGCTCCTGCCGGTCGTCGTCCGACGCGATCGCGACGGGGGTGCCCGGCGCGCTGGACGCCGCCGGCCGCGGCAGCGTCGCCACGGTGCGATCGACGGGCGGGGTCAGGTCTTGCGTGGGCGCCACCGGCCGCGCCTTCAGCGCCTGCAGCTCCCGCGCCAGCTCCGCGTCGTCGAGCGGCGCCGGCCCGTTCGGCTCGGTGCTCGACCCGGGCGAGGAGGCGGCCAGGGACCGCGGCACGCTCCAGACGTCTGGCTGCGGCGCGTCCACGGCCATCCAGGCGCGATCCGGTGCGGCGCTTGGCGTCGGCGTGGCCGGTAACGTCGCTGCGGGCGGGGCGGGCGGCGCGGGGCGATGCGCAGGGCGCATGTCTGCCGCCGCTTTCGGAGGTGCGGGCGGCGGCGGCGCGTCCGGCGGCTCGTCGCTGGTTTGGGCCTGCGTCTCGACCGGCGGCGGACTCGTGAACGTGGGCGCGGACGCCGGCTCGGGTGGCGGGCTCAGGCGCACCTGCAATGGCGCGGGGGCCGGCTCCAGGACCGGTCCGTCCCAGGGCAGGCCGAGGCCCGGCAGGCCCAGCCCCTGGCCGCCGAAGGTCAGGCTCAGCACGAAGGCGTGCAGGGCGAGCGAGAGGGCCAGCGAGAGCGTCGGGCGCCTGACCCGGCCCTGCTCGGCGCTGCCGGCCTGGGCATGCGCCGCCGCGGCCATGGCCGCCAGGGCCGCCGGCAACTGCGTGCGGAAGGCGGGCGGCGAGGCGAGGCGGAAGGGGGCGACTTTCAAGCGGGAGACCGGGCAGGGAAAGTGGCGCTGATTCTCGCCGTTTCCCTTCGGCCGCCTCCAGCCCCGACCCGACCCGTTCGAGGGGGTATGGCGGCGGCGGCCGGGCCGGCCAGGCTCATCGGGCGATCCACCCCTGAGCTTGGGGATGCAACGGCCTGCCTGCTGGAAAACGCCGTTGTGCGCTGCGGCATGATGGGGCAGATTGCCGCGGTCGCCCGTCGCGGCCGACGCTTGTCAAACGCCTGTCGAATGGCTGTGTCATAAAGCAGCCCGGCCGAGGCGCCGAGGGGCGCGGTGCTCGCTCACCCGATGAGCCTGCCGCCGTGCCATGTCCATGTGAGGGAATGTATGAGTCGTTGCCGCAGCCCGCGTGCCGGGCGGGGGTTCACATTGCTGGAATTGCTGGTGGTGATGGTCATCATCGGCCTGCTGGCCGGCTACGTGGGGCCGCGCTTCTTCGGGCAGATCGGCAAGTCCGAGGTCAAGGTGGCCCGCGCGCAGCTGGACGCCCTGCAGAAGGCGCTGGACCAGTACCGCATCGACGCCGGCCGCTACCCCAGCAGCGAGCAGGGGCTGGCGGCGCTGCGCGAGAAGCCGGTCGACGAGGCGCGCTGGGCGGGCCCCTATCTGTCCAAGGCGGTCCCCCAGGACCCCTGGGGCCACGACTACCAGTACCGCTCGCCGGGCGAGCATGGCGAGTACGACCTGCTGTCCTTCGGCCACGACGGCCGCCCGGGTGGCGACGGCGAGGACGCCGACCTCACCAGCTGGTGACCCGCGCCGCCCATGCCCGAGTTCATCGTCCGATTCCAGCAGGCCGGGTCCGGTGTGCAGCAGGTGCGCCTGCAGGCGCCCGAGCGCCACGCCCTGGCCGCGCTGCTGGGGGTGAGCCCGCAGCGGATCCTGTCGGTCGAGGAGCTGGAGGCTGCCCCCGCGCCGGCGTCGTCGCGCGCCGGCAAACGTTTCCCTCTTCAGCTGTTCAGCCAGGAGCTGTCCGTGCTGCTGTCCGCCGGGGTGACCCTGGTCGAGGCGCTGGAGACCCTGAGCGAGAAGGAGTCGCAGGCCGACATCCGTGCCGCGCTCGCGGCCGTGGTCGCGGCGCTCTCGGCGGGCCAGCCCCTCAGCGCGGCCCTGCGCGCCCAGCCCCAGGCCTTTGACGAACTGATCTGCGCGCTCGTGGCCGCGAACGAGCGCAGCGGCCAGCTGGCGCCGGCCCTGGCCCAGCATGCGCGCTATCTGGCCTGGGTGCAGCAGCTGCGCGACCGCCTCGTGGCCGCCTGCGTCTATCCCGCCGTGCTGCTGGGCGTGGGCTCCGCGGTGATCCTCTTTCTGCTGCTCTACGTGCTGCCGCGCTTCGCCGGCATCCTTGACGGCCTCGGGTCCGACCTGCCCTGGGGATCGCTGCTGCTGCTGCGCTTCGGCCGCCTCACCGGCGAGCACCCGGCCCTGGTCGCCGCGGGCCTGGGCGGCGTCGCGCTGGCGGCGGTGCTGGCGCTGCGCTCCGCGGCGGTGCGGACCGCCCTGCAATCCCGCCTGTGGACCCTGCCGGCGCTCGGCCCGCGCCTGCGCGTGCTGGCCCTGGCGCGCTTCTATCGCAGCCTCTCGATGCTGCTCGGTGCGGGCGTGCCCGTGCTGCAGGCGCTGGAGATCGTGCAGCCGCTGATGGCCCGGCCCTGGCAGGGCGCCGTCACCCGCCTGGCCGCGGCCGTGGGCGAGGGCCGGCGCTTCTCCGAGGCTCTGGAGGCCGAGAACCTCGCCACGCCCGTCGCCCGTCGCATGGTGCGCGTCGGCGAGCGCAGCGGTGAGCTCGCCGCCATGCTTGAACGCGCCGCCGCCTTCCATGACGACGAGGCCGTCCGCCTCAGCGAATTCCTCAGCCGCGCCATCAACCCCGCCCTGATGCTGATCATGGGCGTCCTCATCGGCGGCATCATCGTGCTCATGTACCTGCCCATCTTCCAGCTTGTGGAGCAGGTGCAATGAACGAGTTTGCCCTCCACGACACCCTGCCCGCCGACGCTGGCCCCTGGCATCTGGACTTCGAGCGCTGGCCGCAGGCCCAGGCGCAGCGCTGGCGGGCCGTGCTGGCGCAGGGCGGCCCCGCGCAGGCGCCGCGGCTCGTGCTGCTGGCCGATCGCGAGGCGGACGTGCTGCTGCTGCAGAGCGTCGAGTCCCGGCTGCAGGCCGCCGTGGACTGGCAGCGCTGCGAGCCCGCCGCCCTGGAGCATTGGCTCGGCAGCGGCGAGGCCAGCTTCCGCGCGCTGGCGGACGTGGACGAAGGCCTCGCCCCGGGCGAGCGGGCCGCCGCGGCCGTCGAGGAGCTGTCCACGCGCTCCCTGTCCGAGGCCGCCTCGCCCGCCGTGCGCCTGCTCAACGCCACGCTCTTCGATGCCCTGCAGGACGGCGCGAGCGACGTGCACCTCGAGTGCACCGCCCGCGGCGCGCAGATCCGTTTCCGCATCGACGGCGTGATGGCGCCGGTGCGCCAGGTCGAGGGCGCCGCGCTGGCCGAGCAGCTGGTGTCCCGGCTGAAGGTGATGGCGGAGCTCGACATCGGCGAGCGCCGCGTACCGCAGGACGGCCGCTTCAAGCTGCGCCACGCGGGCCGCGAGATCGACTTCCGCCTGTCCATCATGCCCAGCGTGTTCGGCGAGGATGCCGTCGTGCGGCTGCTGGACCGCGCGCGCATCGAGCAGGACCAGGGGGCGCTGAGTCTCGATGCCCTGGGCTTCGACGAGGCCGAGCGCGCCGCGCTGCGGCTGCAGGCGCGTCAGCCGCACGGCATGCTGCTCGTGACCGGGCCCACGGGCTCGGGCAAGACCACGACGCTCTACGCGACGCTGACCGAGATCCACACCGGCCAGGACAAGATCATCACCATCGAAGATCCGGTGGAGTACCAGCTGCCCGGCGTGGTGCAGATTCCGGTGAACGAGAAGAAGGGCCTGACCTTCTCGCGCGGGCTGCGCTCCATCCTGCGCCACGACCCGGACCGCGTGATGGTGGGCGAGATCCGCGACGCCGAGACGGCGCAGATCGCGGTGCAGGCCGCGCTCACCGGGCACCTCGTCTTCAGCACGGTCCACGCGAACAACGCCTTCGACGTCATCGGCCGCTTCATGCACATGGGCCTGGACCTTTACAACGTCGTGTCCGCGCTCAACGCCGTGCTGGCGCAGCGGCTGATGCGCGTGAACTGCCGGCATTGCGCCGTGCCCGTGGTGCCGGACGCCGCGCTGCTGGCGCGCCATGGCCTGCCGGCGGACGGGCAGACCTTTTTGCGCGGCGAGGGCTGCGGCCACTGCCGCGGCACCGGCTATCGCGGCCGGCGCGCGGTGGCGGAGCTGCTGCGCCTGGACGATGGCCTGCGCGACCTCATTGCCAGCCGGGCGCCGATGTCCGAGATCAAGGCCGCGGCGCGCAGCCGTGGCATGAAGCCCCTGCGCCTGCAGGCCCTGGCGGCCGTGTGCCGGGGCGAGTCGACCTTCGAGGAGCTGGAACGTGTCACCCTCGATGAATGAGCGGCCGCATCCCCCGCAGGCGCGCCGGCCTCGCATGGCCTCGGTGCTGCCGGGGCGCCTGCGATGCCCGCTGTGGCTGGGCCCTGCGGGGCTGGGTGACGGGGCCGAGGCCACGCCGGACGCCGCCTTCCCGGCGGACCTGGTCCTCTCCGAACACCTGCTGACCCCGATGGTGGCCGATGCCGATCTGGCGTTGCCGCATGACGCCGACCTGCGCGCACATGCCGCGCAGGTCCTCGCCCACTACCACGGCGCGGCCGCGCTGGCATGGCCGCTGGCGCCATGGGCGGAGGGGCGGGGTGCGCATCGGCGCGGGGGGGCGTGGGCCTTGTCGCAGGCCGAGTCCTGGCACGCGCTGTCGAGCTCCCTGCGCACGGCCCGTCCCGCGTCCTGGGCGGCGCTGGCCGCCGTGCGCGCCCAGGACGCCGCCTGGGAGCGGGCGCCTCGCGCGGCGCTGGCCTGGGTCGAGTCGACGCTGCTGTGCTGGATGACGCTGGAGGCCGGTGTGCTGCAGACCGTGCGTCATCTGCGCCTGACCGCGGCCACGCCGGAAGCCCTGCGGGCGCGCCTGCAGCCGCTGTGTGCCGCGCTGCCGGCCGAGGCGGCGGTGGTGCTGGCGGGCTATGGGCTCTCGGCGGCTTGGACGGAGACGGACACGGAGACGGCGGCACTGTGCTGCCTCACGCCGCTCGAGTCGGGGGTGCCGCCGGCGTTGCTGTGGGCCTCCGCCGCGCCGGTGCCTGCCGAGGCCGCGGGCGATTTTCTGCCGCCCGTTCAGCCGCTGAGGCGCTGGCGCTGGCCGCTGCTGACCGTGGCCGCGCTGTGCCTGGCGATGGCGGGGCAGGAGGCCTGGCAGGCGCGTGCCCGCTGGCAGGCGGCCGGTCAGGACCTGGCCGCGCTGCAGGCGCGCCAGGGGCGCCCCGCGGCCCGGGCGCCCCGCGTAGACGCCCGGTCCGCGGCGGCCGACGATCAAGCCCTGCGCACCGCCCGTCAGGCGCTGCACCAGCCCTGGGCCGGCGTGCTGGCGCAGGTCGAGCGCGCGGCGCTGGATGAGCAGCAGCGTCCTCGCGTCGCCTGGTTGGGCCTGGACGCCCAGGCCTCGCGCGCCGAGGTCCGGCTGGAAGGCCTGGCCGAGGACCGCAGCCGCGTCCTGGCCGTGGCGGACGCCCTGGCCCGTGAGCCCGGCTGGCGCGAGGTGCTGCCCGGTGCCATCCAGCCGGAGGAGGGCGGGCGCCCGGGCCTGCGCTTCACCTTGCAGGCTCGGCTGGCGGTGGATCAGGTGCCTGCAGGTCTCGCACGGGGAGAGTCGCCATGAGCGCGCGGTCCTCGATCAGGCAAGACCTGACCCTGCACGCACGTTCGATCGGGCGTGCGCTGCGCTCGCTGGGCCTGCCGGGTGCCGCGGCGCTGGTGTGCCTGGCGGCTGCCGCGGTGCTGGCCCTGCAGGTCACGCCCTCTTGGGAGGCGCAGGCCGAGGAGCTGGCCGTGCAGCAGGCGCAACTGCGTCGCAGCTGGCGGGCGCAGGGGCCGGCCCTGGGCGCGGACACGCCGGCCCGCTTCCTCGCGGCCCTGCCGCCCGCCGGCGAGCGCCAGCAGCGTCTGGCCGATCTCCTGGAGATCGGCGTGCGCCTGGGCCTGGAGATCCAGCGCAGCGAGCAGCGGCTCGTGCCGGACGCCGGCAGCGGCCTGGAGCGCCTGCGCGTCAGCCTGCCGGTGCAGGGCAGTTATGCGCAGCTGCGCCAGTACCTGGGCGCGGCGCTGGCCCACGATCCGGCCCTGAGCCTGGACAGCCTGCACCTGCGCCGCAGCCAGCGCGAGAGCCCGGTGCTGCAGGCGGACCTGGTGTGGACGCTGCACAGCCGGGCCGATGCTGCGGCCCGGACGGGAGCGTCGCCATGAGCCTCACGACCCGCGCGACGGCACGTCCGCTGCGCCCGCGTCACTGGCTCCTCGCGGCGAGCCTCGGGGCCACGGTCGCGGCCTGCCTGTGGGCCGCGCAGCTGCCAACGGACGACGCCGCCGATCTGGACCTGGCGCGCCCCCGCCGGGCCGCGCCGGCGTCGCAGGCGTCGCAGGCGAGGGGCGAGGCCGCGGTGCCGCGATGGTCCGCCCCGGCGCGCGAGGCCTGGCCGGATCCGGGCGCCGTCGCCCTGGCCGCCTGGCAGCCGCCCGCGCCGGTGCCCACCCCGGCCGTGATGGCTCCCATGACCGCGCCCGCCAGCCTGCCCCCGCAGGCGCCCGCCTTCCCCTACCAGCTCATCGGCCGTCTCGTCGAGGCGGGCCGCACGCAGGCCCTGCTCGGTGCCGAGCAGCGCAGCCTGGCCGTGCAGGTGGGCGACACCATCGATGGCCAATGGCGCGTGCAGGCCATCGGCGATGAATCCCTGGAGCTGCTGTGGCTGCCCGGCCCGCTGCCCCAGACGCTCCGCTTCAAACCTCTGTGAGTGCCATGTCCCCACCCCGGTTTCGCGCCCTGAGCCGCGCGCTCACCCTGACGGCCCTGCTGTGCGGCGCGGCCGTGCTCCAGGGCTGTGCCCATCCCGCCCTGCGCGAGGCCGACGAGCTGCTGCGCGCCAACCAGCTGGGCCAGGCCGACGCCGTGCTGGCGCAGGCGCTGCGCGCGTCCCCGCAGGATGCGGCCCTGCGCAGCGCGCAGCTGCGCGTGCGCGAGCAGCGGGTGGCGCGGCTCCTGGTGCAGATCGAGGGCCTGCGGGCCGCCGCGCGCTGGGACGAGGCCCAGGCGCTGCTGGCGCAGCTGCAGCAGATCGAGCCGCAGCACCCGCGGGCGCAGGCGCTGGCCGTCGAGCTGCCGCGCGGACGCCGCCATGAGCAGCGCCTGCAGGAGGCCCGCCAGCTCTTCGGCGGCGGCCACCCGGGCATGGCCGATGCGCTCGCGCGGGAGATCCTCGCCGAGAACCCCCTGCATGCCGGCGCCCGCCAGCTGCAGAACCAGATCGCACAGGCTCGTCCGCTGGAGTCCGGCGCGCAGGAGCTGGGCCCGGCCTTCCAGGTGCCCGTGACGCTGGAGTTCCGCGATGCGCCGCTGCGCCAGATCTTCGAGGCCCTCAGTCGCAGCAGCCAGGTCAACTTCGTCTTCGACCGCGACGTGCGCACGGACGCGCGCGCCAGCCTCTTCCTGCGCAACGTCACGCTCGACGAGGCCATGCGCGTGCTGCTGTCCACGCAGCAGCTGGACCGCAAGATCCTCAACGCCAACTCCGTGCTGATCTACCCCAACAGCCAGGCCAAGCAGCGCGAGCACCAGGAGCTGATCACCCGCACGCTGTACCTCAGCAACGCCGACGTGAAGCAGGTGCAGAACCTCGTGCGCACCATCGCCAAGGTGCGGGACCTGCACATCGACGAGCGCCTGAACCTGATGGTGGTGCGGGATACGCCCGAGGTGATCCGCCTCGTCGAGAAGCTGATCGCCTCGGTGGACCTGCCCGAGCCCGAGGTCATGCTCGACGTCGAGGTGATGGAGGTCGGCTCCGACCAGGTCGAGGCCCTGGGCCTGCAGTGGCCGGACCAGGCGCAGTACGGGCTCGTGGGCCCGGACGGCAAGATGGGCGGCACCGTGCTGCTGGGCCAGCGCAACGAGTTCCGCGGCGCCATCGCCAATCCGGCGCTCGTGGCCACGCTCAAGGGCACGGCCGGGCAGGTGAACCTGCTGGCCAATCCGAAGATCCGCGTGCGCAACCGCGAGAAGGCCAAGGTGCAGATCGGCCAGAAGCTGCCGGTGTTCACGACGACCACCAACTTCAACGGCAGCACCTCGGTCGCGGCGTCCGTGAGCTTCCTCGACGTGGGCCTGAAGCTCGACGTCGAGCCCACCATCCAGCTCGACGGCGACGTGATCATCCGCATGGGCCTGGAGGTGAGCAACGTCATCAAGGAGATGGTCGGGCCCGGCGGCACCACGGCCTACGCGACGGGCACGCGCAATGCCTCCACCACGCTGCGCCTCAACGACGGCGAGACGCAGGTGCTGGCGGGCCTGATCAACGACGAGGACCGCAGCACGGCGCAGGGCGTGCCGGGGCTGTCGCGCCTGCCGCTGCTGGGGCGGCTCTTCGGCGTCAACACGGACTCGCGAAACAAGACCGAGGTGGTGCTGCTGATCACGCCGCGCATCGTGCGCAATGTGCCGCTGCCGGATGTGCGCCTCACGCAGCTCCCCGCCGGGACCGATGCCCTGCCGGGCGCGTTCAGCAGCCTGCTGCGGACGCCGGCGGCCTCGGCGCCGGCGGCGCCCCTGCTGTCCTCGCCCGCGTCCTTGCCTCCCGCAGCGCCCTCTGCCGCGATGGCTCCCGCGACGGCTCCCGCTGGTGAGGCCGTGCGGCTGCAGCTGGAGACCACGCCCGAGGTCGTGCCGGATGGCACCGTGTCCGTGGTCCTGAGGCAGGGCAGCGCGCTCACGCTGAGCGGCGCCCTGCGCTACGACCCGAGCCTGCTGCAGCCCGTCTCGCCGCTGGCCGGGGGGGAGCCCGGCCGCCTGCCCTTCGTGCTCGCGCCGGCCTCGGCCCAGGCCCTGCTGCTGCGTGCGCTGCCGGCCGCCCAGGGGCAGATCGTCACGCTGAGCCTCGACGGGCTGGCCGCCCGCAATGCGCAGGAGCAGCCCGTGGCCGTGCCGGTGCAGGTCGAGGGCGCGACGCAGGTGCGCGTCGAGGCCGCGCGCTGAAGGCGCTCCGATGATGCGACGCCCCGGACGCGCCCACGGCTTCACGCTGATCGAGATGCTGGTCGTACTGGCGCTCGTGGGCGTGCTGGCGGCGGCGGCCCGGCCGGTGCTGGAGTTCAGCGTTCGTCGCAGCCAGGAGTTCGCGCTGCGCGAGGCGCTGCGCCAGATCCGCGGCGGGCTCGATGCCTACAAGCGCGCGGCGGACGAGGGCCGGATCGCCCGGGCGGTGGACGACAGCGGCTATCCGCCCGATCTCGACGCGCTGGTGCGCGGCGTGCCGGACATCAAGTCGCCCAACGGCCGCCGGCTCTACTTCCTGCGCCGCCTGCCGCGCGACCCTTTCGCGCCGGGCGATGGGCCGCCCGCCGAGACCTGGGCCCTGCGCGCCGCCGACAGCGGGCCGGACGAGCGCCGTGCCGGCCGCGACGTGTTCGATGTGCACTCCCGCTCCGAGCGCCGCGCGCTGGACGGCAGCCTCTACAAGGACTGGTGATGCGGCGCCGTGGCTTCACCCTGATCGAGCTGCTGGTGGTGATGAGCATCGTCGCCCTGCTGGCGTCCATCGTCGCGCCGCGTTACTTCAACAGCCTGCAGCGCGGCAAGGAAGTCGCCCTCAGGCAGACCCTGGCCACGGTGCGCGACGCCCTCGACCAGTTCGCGGCCGACAAGGGCCGCTACCCGGACTCGCTCGACGAGCTCGTGTCGGCCCGCTACCTGCGCCAGACGCCGGAGGATCCGATCACCGGCCAGCGCGAGGGATGGCGGCTGCAGCCGCCGCCCGCGGACAGCGGCGTGAGCGGCGCGGTCTATGACCTGCACAGCGGGGCGCCGGGCGCGGGCAGCGACGGCACGGCCTATGCCGACTGGTGACGGGGGTCAGGTCTTGCCTCGCCGGCGCAGGAGCCGCCCGCCCGTGCGAGGCTTCGGCTACCTCGGCCTGCTCTTCTTCATCGCCCTCACGGCGGCGTCGCTGGCCGCACTGGGCCAGCGCTGGAGCACGGCGGCGCAGCGCGAGCGGGAGCGGGAGCTGGTTTTCCGCGGTCAGGCCATCGCGCGGGCCATCGAGCGCTATGGAGCGGCGGTGCCGGCGCAGCCGGCCTATCCCGTGCGGCTGGAGGACCTCGTCGAGGACCGCCGCAGCCTGCGCCCGCGCCATCACCTGCGCCAGCGCTACGCCGATCCGTTCACGGGCGAGCCCGACTGGGAGCTGATCGCCGCGCCGCCGCCGGCGGTCGGCTTCATCGGGGTGCGCAGCCGCTCCGATCGCCCGCTGCTGATGAGCCAGGGGCCGGATGGGCAGCCGGTGGAGCGCGCGAACGGGCTGCAGTTCATGGCCCAGCCCTTGCCGATGCGGGCCGCGCCGCCCTGAGCCGCCGGCGGCTGCGTCCATGAAAAAGGCGCGAGGCCCCGGGAGGGCTCTCGCGCCTGACAGGCCCCGGCAGGTCCGGGGCGCTGGTTCTTGCGGGCAGCGGCTTACCAGCCGATGTCGCGCAGCAGATGGAAGGTCAGATCCTTCGGGGCCTTCAGGACCGTCGTCAGGTCCGCGTTGATGAAGGGCTCCATCAGCTGGTTCGGGAAGGCGCTGGTGTCATAGTGGGACACCGACGAACCCGAGGCGTACGGATTGGGCGTGTACAGGTAGGGGCGGCCCATCAGGTCTGCGCCGGCGTACTGGCTCATGTCCAGACCCAGGGTGATGAACAGGCCGGAGCGGGTGCGGCTGCGGGCCTTCATCGCGTCCTTCAGCGCCTGGCCATCCACCTTGCTGATGCGGGCAGCCGGGATGGTGATCGTGGGGTCCGCGCCACCCAGGCCCGGAGGCGGGTTGTCGTTGGCGTTGTCCACGATCAGCACGGCCTTGGCGCCGGCCAGCTGGGCATTCTTGACCTTGACGGTGAAGCCGCAGACGCCGCGATCCACCAGGGCGATCTTGCCGGCCACGGCCAGCTTGTTGATCGCGTTCAGCGGGTCGCAGGCCAGGCCGGTGACGCCGTCGGCCTGGTCGACCACGGGCATCACTTCGGCGCTGGTGCCGGCTGCCGTGATGGCAGGGCCGAACGAGGCGGTACCGATGGCCAGGGCGCGCACCAGCGGAGCCGGGGCGGTGATCTTGGCGGAGGGCGTGCCCAGGGCCAGGACTTCCGGCACCTTGGCGTTCACCTCGCCACCCGTCCACACCAGGCGACGGCCGTTGTTGGCGGACGTGACGCGCTCGGCGTTGGTCATCTGGACCCAGCGCTTGCCCGTCACGTTGTCCATCAGGTAGTGGTCCCACACCGACGGGTAGCCGGCCAGCATGGCGCCGGTGTTGCCGCGGGTAAAGGTGGCGAAGCCGAGGCCGTGGCCCAGCTCGTGCAGCAGCGTGGCGACGAAGTTGACTTGCGTGCCGGCGTTGCCGTCCAGACCCAGGTAGAAGCCGGAGCCGGCCAGGCAGTTGGACTTGCCGAGGTTGATGTTGAACTGGGTCTTGATGTCGACGTTGCCGTAGCCGCTGCCGTCATCTTCCTGGCCTTCGGCCTGGTTCACGCCCGAGATCTTGTTGGCCAGTGCCTGGGGATACAGGGTGTTGGCGTGGGCGGCGCCCGGGGGGTTGATCCAGATGTTCCAGGCGCTGGCGCTGCCCAGCACCGCGGAGGTGGCATCGCAGGTCAGTTCTTCCCAGCCGGCGCTGACGGTGATGGGCACATCGCTGGTCAGCTGCTTTTCCCAGATGTCCGCCACGTAGCGGTAGACGTTCCAGCGCTGCTCGCCGAGCGTGGTGCCGGTATTGCCACCCACGGGGGCGACGGGCGTCGGGTCATTGAAGCCGACACCGGCGGGGTCGCGGCTCAGGATCTGGATGGTGGCGGCTTCGGCGGCGCCGAAGGCCAGCAGCAGGGAGGCCGCCAGGGGCTTGATGAAATGCTTGCTCATGACGGGGCTCACTCCTTGTTGCTGCTCTTGGCGGCGTGTTCGCGCACCATGGCCTCGGCCTTGTCCTGGCCCTGCACGCAGGTGGTGGACAGGGTGCCGTCGGCGTTGCGGGTCACCACGGAGTAGCTGATGTTCTCAGGGGCGGGGCGGAAGCTGGTGGCGCCGTAGGCGTTGGTGCGACCGACGGGCGCGGCCGTGGCCGACAGGGCACGGGCGCGGGTCGACTTGCTGGCCTGGGCCTTGGCCTGCAGGGCGGCCGCTTCCTCGGCAGTGGGGGCGCGCAGCTGGCCGGTCACGGCGTCACGGACGGCGATCATGCCGTCGGCTTCGACGGCCTCAGCCGTGGCGGGCGCCTTGGTCTGGGCCTTGGCGTGCTCTTCGCAGACGGTGCAGGCCAGAGCCGCGCCGCTCAGCATCAGGCCGCCGGCGAGGGCGACCAGGGATTGCTTGTTCATGTCTTGCTCTCCTCTTGTGGAACTCAGGCCTTGCGACGGCGCTGGGCCACGGCGGCACCGACCAGGCCCAGGGCGATCAGGGCGTAGCTGGCGGGCTCGGGGACGGTGCTGACATCCAGCGTGTCCAGGGCGATGAAGTTGGCGCTGGCGCCGTCGGCCTTGTAGACGAAGGCCAGGCGGCCGGAGGCGTTGCCGCCCAGGCCGTCGAAGGTGGCGGTGTAGCGCGTCCAGCCGTTCGGGGCGCCGTCGACGTCACCGTTGGGGTTGATGGACACGAGCAGCTTGGTGAAGCTGCTGGTGGCGCTGGCGCTGCCGCCGGTGCTCAGGCGCACTTCCAGGCTGTCCGCGAAGATGCCCCACAGTTCCGAGGCGGCATAGAAGCTCAGCTGGAAGGACTGCGACAGCGAGAAGGTCTTGGTGATCAGCCAGTTCTCGATCTTGCCGGCGTTGCCGCCGGCGCCGTTGCGGCTGCTCTCGGCATTGGCCATCGCGTAGCTGGTGGGGCTGCCCGACTGGGACGGGTAGACGCCGTCGGCGCCCTGCTGCCACTTGTTCAGCGGGTTCAGGCTGTTGTTGGTGAACACCCAGCCCTGGGCCGCGAGGCCGTTGACGTTGTCAAAGCCCTCGGACAGCAGCGTGCTGGCCTGAGCGGAAGCCATGGCGGCAGAGAGCGCCAGGACCGAAAGAACTTGCTTGCGCATGAATAACCCTCCAAATACAGACTCTAGATGGGCTGGCGTGGGGAGCGGCGCTCAGAACTGCAAGGGCCGGAACCTGTCCAGACCGTGCGAATTCTCATGAATTGCCCCTCTTTATGGGGATGCGGGAAGCCCTAGGGACCCCGGCTTGCGGGGTCGTGGAAGCCCTTAGTGGAAAGCCTGAATGGCCTCGGGATTTGTGCGGGGCGCCGGTCAGGCGGCCGACGCAGAGAGGGGCTCGCCGCCTGGCGCCAGGGTCCTCGTGCCCGCGGCTCTATGATCTGGCGCCATGCGTCCCCTGCCTCTCCTGCTGCTGTCGGCCTGCCTGCTGGGCGAGGTCGCCCTGGCCGAGCCCGCGTCGGTCTGCCGGGTCACGGCGGAGGAGGCGCTGGCCGCCGCCAACGCCTGGCGGCAGGCGGCCCGCCTGTGTGGCAGCCGGGCCTTCGAGGCAGCGCCGGCCCTGCGCTGGAGTGCGGCGCTGCAGGCCTCGGCCGAGCACTTCGCCGCCGAGCTGGCCGAGCGCGGGGAGCTGAGCCACCAGGGCCGCAGCAGTCCCACGCTGCGCGAGCGCGTGCGGGTGTCCGGCTATCTGCTGCGGGCCGTGGGTGAGAACCTGGCCGCCGGCCCCCTGGGGCTGGACGAGGTCTTCGCGCTGTGGACGGGCAGCCCCGACCACTGCATCAACCTGATGCGGGCGGATTTCGAGGACGTCGGCGTTGCCTGCGTCAGCGGCAGAGGACGCTACGAGCGCTTCTGGGTGATGCATCTGGGCGCCCCGGCCCGGCGTCCCTGAGCCGGGCCTGCGCCGCGCACCGCGTCAGTGCGATTCGGGCGACAGCGGGGGCGGGCAGTAGCGGCTGTTGCTGGGATCCATGGGCGACAGGCAGTAGCGGATGCGGAACTCCCCACCCGTGATGCGCACGGTCTGAAGCTTGAAGTGCGCGGGCTGGCCGCACGCCGCGTCGATGTTGCCGTCGCGTCCGCGGTGGGTGGCCACCACGCGGGCGGCGTCGAAGGCGAAGCGGCCCTCGAGGATGTGGCGCGCCGTGTCTATGGCCGTGATCTCGAAGTGCCCCTCGTAGGTCCCCAGGAAGTTCGGCGCCTCGGTGTTGTAGCCGTCCGGCTGCGTGCTGGCGGCATCGGTGTTGGCGTCCGTGCTGAACAGGCCGCCGCGGCCGGGCCCGTCTTCGAGGGGCCGCCTCAGCGTGCGCGGCGTGGCGACGCGGTAGAAGCCCTCCATGGTCACGTCCTTGGTCGCGCCCTCCCAGCCGCATTGGGGCATGCCCGTGATCTCGCGCCGCACCGTGGCGCCGTCGCGCAGCTCGAAGCCCTGGTGCATCCACAGCTCGATGCTCTCGGCGCGCGCGCTGCCGAGCAGGGTGTTGACCCGCAGGCGCAGCTGCTCGACTTGCGGCGAGCCGGGGCTCTTCATCTCCAGCACGACGTGGTCATAGCTGCCGCTGAGCCGGTAGAGAGGCTTGTCCACCGCGTCCCCGTCCACCTCGAAGCGCACGTAGAAGGGGCCGTCCGGCTCCAGCAGGGCCCAGGCGCTCTCAGGGATGTCGGCGCTGGGCTGGGCGGCACTGGGCCGGGCCGGCTTGGCGGGCCGCGGGGGCTTGGCCGCCTGCGCAGCCTGGCTGATCAGCAGGGTGGCCGCCAGGGCGCGGCACAGACGGGAGGGGATCGCTCGCATGGAGCGGCACTCTAGCCGGCCCCGCCGGCACCCCGGCCCGGGCGGGCCGGGCTCAAGGTAAGCAAAGGTGGCTCAGATCCAGCCGAGGTCGATGGCGCGCAGCACGGCCTGGGTGCGGTCGCGCACGCCCATCTTGGAGAACACCGCCGAGCAGTGGTTCTTGATCACGCCTTCGCTGTTGCCCAGCAGGGCCGCGATCTCGGTGTTGCTGCGGCCGCTGGCCACGAGGCGCAGCACCTGCAGCTCCTTGGGCGAGAGCGGATCGGGCTGCGGCGTCGCGCTGAAGGCGCGCTCGACGCTCGGGCGCTCCATGCGCTCGGTCAGCGAAGGGCGCAGCGCCGTGCCGCCGGCGGCCACGTCCCGCAGGGCCTGGACGAGCGTGTCCGGGCTGATGGCCTTCAGGAGGAAGCCCTTGGCGCCGGCCCGCACGGCCTCGTCGAAGGCCTCGGCGTCGTCGAAGGTGGTGAGCAGCACCACGGGGATCTTCCAGGCGCGGGCGGCCAGGGCGCGGATCAGGCCCGTGCCGTCCAGGCGCGGCATGCGCATGTCGGAGAGGATGACGTCGGGCTGGTCCTCGGCCAGCTTCTCCAGGGCCTCGGCGCCGTCGGCGGCCTCGCCGATCAGCTGCACCTCCTCGTGCAGGGCCAGCAGGCCCTTGAGGCCCTCGCGCACCAGTTGCTGGTCTTCCACCAGCAGCACCTTGATCTTCTCGCTCATGGACTCTCTCCTCTTGTCGTGATTCCTGGGCTCAGCTCTTGCGCGGTACCCGCCATTCGACCATGAAACCGGGCCCGTTCTTCAGGATGCTGAAGCTGCCGCCGAGCTCGGCCATGCGCTCCTGCATGCCCTTGAGGCCGTTGCCCTCGCGCAGGCGCGGCGCGCCCGGGCCGTCGTCCTCGACGCTGACGCAGACGTTCGCGGCATCGCCTTCGCCCTCGCGGCGCAGCCGGACGGTGATGTGCTGGGCGCGGGCGTGGCGCACGCTGTTGGTGACGGCCTCCTGCACGCAGCGCAGCAGCGCGTGGGCGGTGCGGGGGCCGAGATCCTGGGCGACCTCGTCGAGCTCCAGCTGGATGTCGGTGCTGGCGATGCCCAGGGCCAGCGCCTGCAGGGCCTCGCGCAGGTCGATGCGGTTGCTGGCGCGCTCGGCCGACACGGCGGCGCGCACGTCGGCCAGCAGATGGGCCGCCCCTTCGCGGGCGCGCGCCACGGCCTGAGCGGCGCCGTCGGCGTCCTGGCGCTTGAGCAGGGCCTCCGAGAGCTGCAGCTGCAGGTTCAGGGCGGTGAGGTGGTGGCCCATGACGTCGTGCAGCTCGCGCGCCATCATCATGCGCTCGGCATAGCGCAGCTGCTCGGCCTGCAGCGCCTCGCCGGAGGTCTTCTCGGCCAGCATGACCTGCAGCCAGCGGCGCTTGTCCACCTCGTTGGCCAGCAGCCGCCCGATGCCGAAGGCCATCGCGTACAGGCCCACGAAGGCCCCCAGCTGCGCCATCAGCAGCGCCCACATCGAAGCGTTGGGCTGGTGCTGCTCCTGCCATTCGGTCTCCGAGGGCAGCAGCGCGTAGAGCACGAGGCGGATCACCACCTGGCTGACGGCAAAGAAGAAGGCCGGGCGCAGGCGCAGGCGCACCGAGGCGAGCACCGTCACGAGGAATGGCAGGGCCGGGGTGATGCACCAGGCCAGCGCGTCCAGCCAGATGATGCGCAGCAGGGCGCGCGGCCGGGGGCGGTCGAGGCTGCTCTCCTGGGCGGCCTGCCAGAACAGCGCGATGAAGCCGCAGAACAGCACGAAGCAGCTGATGACCAGCGCCGGGTCCTGCGGATGGCCCGCGCCGCGGCGGTAGAGCTGGGCGAGCAGGCCGTCGTAGGGTTCGGAATTGCCGCCGCGCAGGGACGTCACGAGGCTTCCGAACTCCATCAGGAAGTAGGCCAGCGTGGCGATGCGCAGCACGACCGAGGGGCGTGCGATGCGGGCGAGGAAGCGGTCGAAGTTCAAGGGCAAGGTCGTGACAGGCTGCCAGCGTGCCACAGCGCCTGGCTTTGATCACGTGCCGGGCGTCATGGCCCGGGCATTCACCGATCGCGGCTCAGGGCATGGCTTCGGCGATGACGCCGCCGCCCAGGCAGACCTCGCCATCGTAGAGCACGGCGCTCTGGCCCGGCGTGACCGCCCACTGGGCCTGCGGGAAGTCCAGGCGGAAGTGGCCGGCGGCGGGCTGATCGGGCGTGAAGGCGCAGGCGGCATCGGCCTGGCGGTAGCGCGTCTTGGCGCCGAAGCCGCCGAAGGCCGGCGCGGGGCCGCACCAGGAGACGTCGTCGGCCACGAGGCTGCGGTACTGCAGCAGCGGGTGATCGTGCCCCTGCACCACGATGAGCGTGTTGGTCTCGAGGTCCTTGCGGGCCACGAACCACGGCGCGTGCTCGCCGCCACCGCGCGGCGCGCCCTTCTCCTTGATGCCGCCGATGCCCAGGCCCTGGCGCTGGCCCAGCGTGTAGAAGGACAGGCCGACGTGCTCGCCGAGCTTGCGGCTGCGCTCGTCCTTGATGGGGCCGGGCTGGTGCGACAGGTAGCGGTTGAGGAACTCGCGGAAGGGCCGCTCGCCGATGAAGCAGATGCCGGTGGAGTCCTTCTTCTTCGCGTTGGGCAGGCCGATCTCCTCGGCGATGCGCCGCACCTCGGTCTTGGGCAGCTCGCCCACGGGGAACAGCGTCTTGGCCAGCTGGTGCTGCTGGAGGCGGTGCAGGAAGTAGCTCTGGTCCTTCAGGGGATCCAGGCCCTTGAGCAGTTGAACCTGGTCTCCGACGCTTCTCACGCGGGCATAGTGCCCCGTGGCGATCTTCTCGGCGCCGCGCGCCATGGCGTGGTCCAGGAAGGCCTTGAACTTGATCTCGGCATTGCACAGCACGTCCGGGTTGGGCGTGCGGCCGGCCTGGTACTCGCGCAGGAAGGCGGCGAAGACGCGGTCCTTGTAGTCCGCGGCGAAGTTGACGTGCTCGATCTCGATGCCGATGACGTCGGCCACCGAGGCGGCGTCGAGGAAGTCCTGGCGGGACGAGCAGTACTCGTCGTTGTCGTCGTCTTCCCAGTTCTTCATGAAGATGCCGATGACCTCATGGCCGGCCTTCTTCAGCAGGTAGGCGGAAACGGCGGAATCGACGCCACCGGACAGGCCGATGACGATGCGCTGCTTCGCAGCGGACGGGGACAGCGGGGACGAACTCATGCCCCGATTGTCCCAAATGCCGGCCGGCCTGCCCGTGCGGGGCCATTGCCGGGCCCGTCCTCAGCCCGGGATGGCCTCGCCCTGCCGCGCCTGGCGCTCGAAGCTGGCCTGGTCCATCGGTCGGCCGAAGAAGTAGCCCTGGAAGTGCCGGCAGCCCATGTGCAGCAGGGCATCGCGCTGCTCGGCGGTCTCGACGCCCTCGGCGATCACCTGCAGCCCGAAGGTCTGGCCCAGGGCGACGATGGTGCGGGCGATGACGGCGCCGTTGGGGTCGTCGATCATGTCGTTGACGAAGCTGCGATCGATCTTGAGCTCCTCCAGCGGCAGGCGGCGCAGGTAGTTCAGCGAGGAGTAGCCGGTGCCGAAGTCGTCCAGCGAGAAGCCCACGCCGGCCTCGCGCAGCGCCTGCATCTTGGCGATCGTGTCCTCCACGTTCTCGGCCAGCAGGGACTCCGTCAGCTCCAGCGTCAGCCGCCGGGGATCGGCGCCATGGCGCTGCACGGTTTGCAGCACGCCGGCCACGAAATGCGGGTCGCGCAGCTGCAGGGCGCTCACGTTCACCGAGAGGTTCAGGTCGCGGCAGCCCGGCAGCGCCGCCCAGCTGGCCAGGGTCCGGCAGGCGGTGTCCAGCACCCAGTGGCCCAGCTCCAGCACGAAGCCGCATTGTTCCGCGACGGGAATGAAGACGCCCGGCGCCACGAGCCCGCGGTCGGGGTGCTGCCAGCGCAGCAGGGCCTCGGCGCCGAGCAGCCGGCCGCCCTCGTCCACCTGCGGCTGGAAGTGCAGCAGGAGTTGCTGCCGCGCGATGGCCTGGCGCAGCTCCGACTCCAGCGCCGCGCGCGTGGCCAGCACGGCCTGCAGCTCGGCGTCATAGAAGCGGAAGGTGTTCTTGCCCTGGGACTTGGCCTGGTACATGGCCGTGTCGGCATGGGCCATCAGCTCGCCCGCGCTGAGCAGGTTGTCGCCGAACAGGGTGATGCCGATGCTGGGGCTGCTGTGCTGCTCGCGCTCCAGCAGCTGGAAGGGCCGCTCGAAGGTCGCCAGGATCTTGCGAGCCACCATCTCGGCGTGGGCTGCAGCCAGTTCGCGGGTCTCGCCCAGGCTCTCGAGCATGACCACGAACTCATCGCCTCCCAGACGGGCCACGGTGTCGCCCTCGCGCACCGAGCCGCTGAGGCGGTGCGCGACCTGCACCAGCACGCGGTCGCCGAAGTCGTGGCCCCAGGTGTCGTTGAGCAGCTTGAACTCGTCGAGGTCGATGAAGAGCAGGGCGCCGAGCTGGCTGCGCCGCGCCGCGCTCAGCACGGCTCGCTCGAGGCGGTCCAGCAGCAGGCGGCGGTTGGGCAGCTCGGTCAGCTGATCGAAGAAGGCCAGGCGCTGGATCTCGGCCTCGGCGGCGCGGCGCTGGGTGATGTCCCGCACCATGCCGATGTAGACGCGCTCGCCTTCGCGCTCGATCTCGTTCACGGCCAGGCTCATGGGGAAGCGCGCGCCGTCCTTGCGCAGGCCCTCGACCTCCACGTCGCGGTCCCGGCCGATCACCTGGCGGATGCCGGTCCGGGCGTAGTCCGCCAGATAGCCGTCATGGGCCGCCGCGATGTGCGCCGGCATCAGCATCTTGACGTTGCGGCCGATCACCTCGCCGGCCTCGTAGCCGAAGATCGTGCTGGCCGAGCGGTTGAAGCTGCGCACCGTGCCCTGGCGGTCGATGGTGATGATGCCGTCGACGACGTTGTCCAGGATGGCCTGCGTCTGCTGCGCGGCCTCCAGCAGGGCGTCGCGGGCGTTCACGGCCTGCGTGATGTCGCGGGAGAGCACGATCAGGCGCGGCCCCTGGCCCGGCGCATGGGCGCAGCGCGTGGCGTGCAGCTCGAAGTGGCGCCGGCCGATCGGCAGGTCCAGCGTGATGCGCTGGCCGCCGGCGCTGCCATGGGCCAGGGCCAGGGCCATCGTCTGCATCACCGCGGCGGCGGCCTCGGCCGGCAGGACCTCGCTCACGAGCCGGCCGATGAAGGCCTCCGACGGCGCGGCCAGCAGCTCGCTGGGCGGCGAGTGGTAGCTGAGGTAGCGGCCGTCGGCATCCATCTCGAAGACCAGGTCGGGCACCGTCTCCAGCGTGGCCTGCAGCTGCTGGCGCACCTGCTCCAGCTCCATGTAGGGGCGCTGCACGGCCTCCATGAAGACGGCCCGGTGCAGGAACAGGTAGGCGATCACCTTGTAGACGTGGCCGGCGAGGTTGAGCACGTCGGTGACGCTCGCATAGAGCGTGAAGAAGAGCTCGCTCATCGCCATGCCCAGCACGGCGCCCAGCAGCGCCACGGCATGGAAGGGCGTGGGCCCGCGCATGCGCCACAGCAGCAGCAGGGCGGTGCCCAGGAGCAGGATGACCAGCAGGTACTCGGCGCCGACCTTGAGCGGGGTCAGGCCTTGCCCCGCGATGAAGGTGCGGGGCAGGAACTCGGGATGGACGAGCACGACCCAGTGCACCAGCCCCACGCCCAGCAGCACGACCGCCAGCAGTGCCCGGCGGCTCGCCCGCGGCAGCGGCGCCCGCCAGGGCAGCGCCACCATCCAGAGCAAGCCGAGGCCGGCCATCAGCCGCGCCGCCAGCCAGAAGTCGATCGCCTTCTCGGGGCCCGCGGGCGTCACGTAGTCCGGCATGCCGGAGTAGGACAGCAGGTGCGAGAAGTCGAGCATAGCCACGCCCGCGAAGGCGCAGGCCAGCACGCACACATTCGCCGGCACCTGGCCCAGGCGGCTGCCCCAGGCCAGACTGAAGATCAGGGCGGAGATGGCGATGGACAGCGTCTCGAGCAGCGCATGCAGCGGTGCATAGGACCCGACGCCCCGCAGCGCCTCCGGCACGGGCACCCACCAGCACAGCAGGAGCACGCCCAGCAGCAGGCCCTGCCACGGCAGGAGCCTGGCGAGGTCAGCGCGGTGGCTGGGATCGAGACGGTCGAGGACTCGCAAGACGGCGGGGCCGGCGGCGGGTGGAGGGGCGCTGCCCGATGGCAGAGGGAGCCCCGTCGGCAGGACGCGGCACGCGTCTGCGGCCGCTCGCCCGTGACACCGGTTCGGGATGGAGACTGCGGCCGATGCTAGCACCGGGTCTGCGCGGTGCCTGTGCAATGCCGCACACCGTGGGCGCCTGCCGACAAGCGCGAGGGCTGGGCTGCGGATTGGCGAAGGATGGCGGGTGCGTGCTTGATGCGGATCAAGCCGGGCCGGCCGGATAGCGCTCGGGATGCCAGAGGCTCTCGGCGCAGTGCAGCAGCGACAGCGGGTGCCGCTGCCCGGCCCGGTGGTCCTGCACGCATTGCCAGACCAGGGCCGAGCGGGTGCGGCCCTCGCGGTCGGCGGCCTGGATCTCGTCGGCATCCAGCCACAGCCAGCGCACGATGCCCTCGTCCAGCGCGAGCCCCGGCAGCGGCGCGCCGACCTCGCCGATGAAGGCCATGCGCAGGTAGGTCACGTCCTCGCCCGTGGCCGGCCGCTGGAAGCGCGCCATGTAGAGCCCCAGCACGGCCTGCACCGTCAGCGCGTGGGCCGTCTCCTCGCGCGCCTCGCGCACGACGGCCTCCAGCGGGGACTCGCCCTGCTCCAGATGCCCGGCGGGCTGGTTGATGCGCAGGCCCTCGGGCGTCTGCTCCTCAACCATGAGATAGCGGCCGCCGTGCGGGATCACGGCGGCGACGGTGACGCTGGGTTTGAAGCGGGGCAGGGGCATGGCAGGAGCGGGCGGCGGGCCGCGGTCAGGCGGGATCTTCCGGGTCGGCGAAGCGCTCGGCGATGGCCAGGAAGTCCTGCTCCACCGCGAGGAAGGCGTCGATCACGTCCGGGTCGAAGTGGCTGCCGCGCCCCTGGCGCATGATGGCCAGCGCCTCGCCGTGCGGCATCGGCGGCTTGTAGACACGGCGGCTGATGAGCGCATCGTAGACGTCCGCCACGGCCATCAGCCGCGCGGAGGCCGGGATGTCCTCGCCCGCCAGCCCCAGCGGGTAGCCGCTGCCGTCCCACTTTTCCTGGTGGGCGTGGGCAATCTCCTTGGCGAAGCGCAGGAAGGGCATGTCCAGCCCCAGCGCCTGCTCGGCGCGCAGGATGGCCTCGTAGCCGAGCGTGGTGTGGGTCTTCATCACCTCGAACTCCTCGGGCGTCAGCCGGCCGGGCTTGAGGAGGATGTGGTCCGGGATGCCGACCTTGCCGATGTCGTGCAGCGGAGCCGACTTGAACAGCAGCCGGATGCTGGCGTCGTCCAGCAGGCCGGCGAAGCGCGGGTGGCCCTTGAGCTGCTCGGCCAGGCGCTGGACGTAGTGCTGCGTGCGGCGCAGGTGGTTGCCGGTCTCGTTGTCGCGCGTCTCGCCCAGCGAGGCCAGCGCCAGCACCGTGACGTCCTGCAGCGCCTCGATCTCCCGGGTGCGCCGGGCGACCTCGGCTTCGAGGAAGGCGCTCTTGTCGCGCAGGAAGTCCGCGGCGACCTTCAGGCTCAGGTGCGTGCGCAGGCGGGCCAGGACGATGGGCGGGCTGATGGGCTTGGTGATGTAGTCCACCGCCCCGAGCGACAGGCCGAGCGTCTCGTCCGCCACGTCCGCCCGTGCCGTCAGGAAGATGATGGGGATGTCGCGCGTGGCCGGGTCGGCCTGCAGGCGGCGGCAGACCTCGTAGCCGTCCATGCCCGGCATCATCACGTCCAGCAGGATCAGGTCCGGCACCCGTGCGCCGCGGGCGAGGCTCAGGGCGCGCTCGCCGGTCGGTGCCACCAAGATGCGGTAGTGCTCGCGCAGCAGGCCATGCATGAGGCTGAGGTTCTCGGGCGTGTCGTCCACGACCAGCACGGTGGCCTGCGCGGTGTTCTGCTGAATCAGATCCATGGGGCCCTCGCGATCAGGGGGGAGGCAGACGCGGGCGCAGCAGGCGCAGCGCCTCGTCGAAGGCATAGCGCTGCACGGCCGCGGCGCAGGGCTCGTACTGCTCGCCCAGCTGCTCGCGCAGCAGGTCGGCGTGGGCGTCGAACTCGTCCACCGCCTCGGGGAAGCCGCCGTCCAGCAGGCCCGCCAGGCGCGGCCCGACGTCCCGCCAGCGCGCGTCCTCGCCGGGCACCGCCTCGGCCTGGTCCAGCGGCTTCAGCAGATCGGCCAGGCGCGGCAGCAACGTGGCCAGCGTCTCGTGCAACGCGTCGACGGCGGGGCCGGCCTGCGCGGGCGCGTCGCGCAGGGCCGACTCGGCCGCGGCGGCATGCGCCTGCAGCAGCACGGCGCCGAGATTGGCCGCCACGCCCTTGAGCGTGTGGGCGCCGCGCTGCGCCCGCTCGAGGTCGCCCGCCTGCCAGGCCGCCCGGATGTCGTCGCCCGCCCCGGACTGGCTGTGCGCGAAGCGGTGCAGCAGCCGCAGGTACAGCGAGGTCTTGCCCGAGGTGCGCCGCCAGCCCTGCTCGACGTCCAGCCCCGGCACCAGGCGCAGCTGCTCCATCAGCTGCTCGGCGGCCGGCTCGGGAACGGCGTCGCGCTGGGCATCGGGCGGCGTGGCCAGGCTGGGCAGCGGCACCTCGCCGACCTGCGCCCAGCGCAGCACGTGCTCGTAAAGCAGGGCCGGCTCGATGGGCTTGGGCAGGAAGTCGTTCATGCCGACGGCCATGCAGCGCTGCCGATCCGCGGGCAGGACGTTGGCCGTCATGGCGACGATGGGCAGGTGCTCGAAGCCAGGCAGCGCGCGGATGGCCTGCGTGGCGGCGGGGCCGTCCATCACGGGCATGTGCAGGTCCATGAGCACGAGCGCATAGGGCCGCGCCTGCACCGCCGCGACGGCCTGCGCGCCATCGCTGCAGACGTCCACGGTCAGGCCGGCATCGCGCAGCAGCTCGCCGGCGATCTGCTGGTTGATGTCGTTGTCGTCCACCACCAGCACGCGGGCGCCGCGCAGCCGCTGCATGTCCGGCATGGACGGCGCCGCCGCGCTCGGCGGGGAAGCGGTCCACTGCAGCGGCGCGGGCCGACCCTGCAGCACCTGCATGAGGTGGTCCATCAGCACGGACGCATTGAGCGGCTTGACCATCACGGCGGCGAAGTGCTCGGACAGCGCCTGCTGCAGCGCCTCCTCGCGGCCGAAGCCCGTCACCAGCATCATCGGCGGCAGGCGCTGCAGGCCGAGCTGGCGCAGGCGGCGACCGGTCTCGAGGCCGTCCATCTCGGGCATCTGCCAGTCGAGCAGGATGAGATCGAAGGGCCGGCCCTCGGCCTCCGCCGCGGCCGCGGACCGCAGGGCGGCCGCACCGCCGGGCACGGCCACGACCTCGAAGCCGAGGCTGTCCAGCACGTCGACGAGCACGGCGCGGGCGGAGTCGTTGTCATCCGCGACCAGCACGCGCCGGCCGCGCAGCGCCACGGGCGGCGGGCGATGCTCGGCCGGCGTGGCGGCCTTGCGCAGCTGCACGGTGCACCAGAACGTGGAGCCCTGGCCCGGCACGCTCGAGACTCCCGAGTCGCCGCCCATCAGCCCCGCCAGGCGCCGCACGATGGCCAGGCCGAGGCCGGTGCCGCCGTACTGCCGGCTGGTGGAGTTGTCGGCCTGATGGAAGCTCTGGAACAGCTGCGCCTGCTCGGCCGGACCGATGCCGATGCCGGTGTCCTGCACCTCGAAGCGCAGGCAGACCGTGTCGTCCTGCTCCCAGCTCTTGCGCACCCGCAGCGCGATCTCGCCGCGCTGGGTGAACTTCACGGCGTTGTTGCCGTAGTTGATGAGGATCTGGCCCAGGCGCAGCGGGTCCCCGACCAGGTGCTCGGGCACGTCGCGGCCCACGTCGAAGATCAGCTCCAGGCCCTTGGTCGCCGCCTTGCCGGCCACCAGGGTCGCGAAGTGGTCCAGCACGCTGCTCAGGTGGAACTCGATGAGCTCCAGGCTCATCTTGTTGGCCTCGATCTTCGAGAAGTCGAGGATGTCGTTGATGATGCCCAGCAGGTGGTTGGACGAGAGCTGGATCTTGTCGAGGTAGTCCCGCTGCTTCGCGTCCAGCGAGGTCTTGAGCGCCAGGTGCGTCATGCCGATGATGGCGTTCATGGGCGTGCGGATCTCGTGGCTCATGTTCGCGAGAAAGCTGCTCTTGGCCTGGCTCGCGTGGTCCGCCTGCTCCTTGGCCTGGCGCAGGGCCTCGGCGGCGTCGTGCTCCGCGGTGACGTCCTCGATCATGGCGATGAGGTTGGCGGACTGGGCGTCGCCCTCGAAGCGCCGCGCCGAGACGCGGGCCCAGAAGCGCTGGCCGTCGCGGCGCAGGAACTGCTGCTCGCGCTGGTGCAGGCGGCCGGCGGCGATGTCGGTGTAGAGCTCCCAGCCCAGGCGCTCGTAGCCTTCCTCGTCGGGGAACCAGACGCGCGTCGGCTGCCCGGGCAGCGTGCCGGGTTCCCAGCCGAAGATCTCCTCGAGGCGCTGGTTGCAGCGCACCACGCGGCGGTCCTTGAGCAGCACGATGCCGATGGTCGCGGTGTCGAAGATGGCCTGCAGCTCGCGCGAGGTGCTTTCGAGGCGGTGCCGCTCGATCTCCAGGGCCGCCGCGGTCTCGCGCAGCTTGGCGGTGCGCTGCGCGACCTGCGCCTCGAGCTGCTGGTTGAGCTCGCGGATCTCGGCTTCGGCGCGGTGCCGCTCGGAGATGTCGCGCAGGATGACGGTGTACAGGTGCTCCTGGCCCAGCTTCAGGTGCGAGATGGAGGCCTCGGCGGGGAACTCGCGGCCGTCCAGCCGCAGGGCGTGGATGACGGCCTGCCCGCCCATGGTGCGGCTCGTGCTGCCGCTGGCGCCGAACTGGCGCACCCGCGCCGCGTGGCCGGCGCGCGCACGCACGGGGATGAGGTCCTCGATGGACCGGCCTTCCAGCGTGCCGTCTTCCGCCCCGAACATGCGGGTCGCTGCGACGTTCGCCCCGATGATGCGCTGCTGCTCGTCGATGGTGATGACGGCGTCCATGGCCGCCTCGACGATGCCGCGCAGCCGGGCGCGGCTGGTGTCCAGGGCCTCGCGGCTGTCGCGGATCTGCGCCGCCATGGCGTTGAAGCTGCGCGCCAGCCGGGCGATCTCCTGCGGGCCCTGCTCCGGCACCGGGTGGTCGAGACTGCCGGTGCGGGCCAGCTCGGCGCTGGCCTGCTCCAGCCGCTGCAGCGGCCGCGTGACCGCCCAGCGCAGCACGAAACCCAGGCCCAGCATCAGCGCCAGGGCCACCGCGAGCTGGGGCAGCAGGTGGACGGCGGCCTCGTGCTCGGCCTGGGCCAGGTCCCGCTCCAGATCGAAGGACAGCAGCACGATGCCGCGCCGGAGATCCCGCAGACGCGAAAGATCCCGGTTGTAGCCGAAGGGCATCATCACGCTCATCGTGCGGCCGCTGGCGTCCAGCTGGAGGTCCGGCACGGTGTTCATCAGCACCCGCCGGAAGCGCTCGGCGTCGAAGCCGGGCACCAGGCCCGCGGCCGGCGCGCCCTGCCAGGCCAGGCGGTGGGCCAGCAGGATGCGGGCCTCGCCATCCAGGATCAGCAGCTGCGCGACCCGCGGGTCGGTGGCCGCGGCGCTGACGTCCGTGGCGACATGGCCCGGGCGCTCGGCCAGATCCTGCTGCGCGGCGCGGGCCATCTCCTCGGCGCGCCAGATGAGATCCTGCCGGGCGCGGTCCCGGACCTGCTCGGCGCCGCGGCTTCGCTCGTCGACGAAGGCGAGTGCCAGGGCCAGCACGAGGACGCTCAGCACCGCGAGGGGCAGGGTGTTGCGAAGCTTGCCGCCGGCCTGGTTCATGGCGGTTCAGCCCTGGGGCAGGAACTGGGGGTCCAGCCACTGGTTCATGGAGGGCGGCGTGGACATCAGGCCCTGGTCCAGCAGCAGCCGCACGAGCTGGCGGGCGCTGCGCGAGAGCGAACCCTCGGGGGCCAGCATCTCCCGGTTGCGGGCGGCGTCCGGGAGGATCAGGCCCTGGAACGCGGCGGCCACCTCCTCGGGGCGCAGCGACAGCCGGGGCGCCATGAGTCGTGCCGCGTCCTGCGGCTGCAGGCGCAGGTGCTGCAGGGCGGTGAAATGCCCGCGCAGCAGCGTGCGCAGCGCCTCCGGCAGCCCCTGGATGGCGTCCGCGCGCACGGCGAGCACATCGACGATGCGGTCCGGGATCGAGCGGCTGTCAAACAGACGGCGCGCGCCCTGCTTCTCGAGCAGGCTGACCCACGGCTCGGCGGTCACCACGGCATCGACCGCGCCGCTGCGGTACAGCTCGACGCTGCGGTCCAGCGCCATGGGCACCTTGCGGACCTCGGGCAGCGCCAGGCCCGCGGCGCTCAGGGCGGCGCCGAGCATGAGCGCCCCGCTGGCGGAGTCCTCGGTGCCGATGCGCTGGCCGGCGAGCGCGCGCAGGTCGTCCAGGCCCGGGCGGGCCATCAGGGCATCGGCGCCGGCCGAGCTGTCGAGCACCGCGACCACGCGCAGGTCCAGACCATTGCCGCGGGCGGTCAGCAGCTCGTCCAGCGTCAGGCAGGCCGCCTCCAGCTGCGCGGCGGCGAGGGCGTGCAGGGTGTCGGTGTTGCTGCGCATCTCGATGAGGCGCACGCGCGAGGGGGGCAGAAGGCCGAGCTCGCGGGCCAGCACGATGAGCTCGTAGCCGGGGAAGACGATGCAGCCCACGCGCAGGAGCGGTGGCGGCGGCTGGCAGCCGGCGAGCATCGAGGCGCCCGCCACCGCGGCCAGCACGGCCCCGCCGCGCCGCAGGCATTGGCGACGTGTGCAGGCGTTGTCGGGATTGCGCGGAAAGGCTGGGACCATGGGCCGTCGTGGGCATGAAGAAAGCCCGCCGACGACTCTAGCATCTGGCCTGGTGATGCGCAGCACCGAGGGGGCCAGTTCTTGCCAGGGGTCACGGCTCGCCTGCGAGGAGCCGTCGACTGTGGCGTCGATGACGCACAAGGCTGCCTTGTCCCGCGGCGAAGCGAGGCACTCCCGGCCCGACGGTCCCCGTGCCGCGCGGTGGCCCGGCGGAAGTCGCGGGCCTGCGCGCCGGTCCGTTCCTGGGACAAACCCGTGCTTAGGGGCATCGCCCTATGTCATCAAGCGCATGTAAGCTCGCCGCAAGTCTTGCCGATCCCGATCTGCAGGCCGCGCGGGCACCGGCCTGCCGGCCCGCCTTCCCACAGGAGAAGTTCGATGCTGATTGCAGTGCCGCAGGAGACCGCGGCGGGAGAGTCCCGTGTCGCGGCCACGCCGGAGACCGTGAAGAAGCTGGTGGCCCAGGGCCACCGCGTGCAGGTGCAGCAGGGGGCCGGGCTGCGGGCCAGCGTGACGGACGAGGCCTATGCCGCGGCCGGCGCCGAGCTGGTCCCGCGCGAGCAGGCCTATGCCGCCGAGATGCTGCTCAAGGTACGCGCACCGGGCGCCGAGGAGCTGGCGCTCGTGCGGCCCGGCACCGTGCTCGTGGGCATGCTGAACCCCTTCGACCGCGAGGGCCTGCAGCGCCTGGCCGACGCCAGGCTCACCGCCTTCGCACTGGAGGCCGCCCCGCGCACCACGCGGGCCCAGAGCATGGACGTGCTGTCCAGCCAGGCCAATGTGGCGGGCTACAAGGCCGTGATGATCGCGGCGGACCGCTATCAGCGCTTCTTCCCCATGCTCATGACGGCGGCCGGCACGGTCAAGGCCGCACGCGTCGTGGTGCTGGGCGTGGGCGTGGCCGGGCTGCAGGCCATCGCCACGGCCAAGCGCCTGGGCGCAGTGATCGAGGCGTCCGACGTGCGACCCTCGGTGAAGGAGCAGGTCGAGTCGCTCGGCGCCAAGTTCATCGACGTCCCTTACGAGACCGCCGAGGAGAAGGAGGCCGCCGAGGGCGTGGGTGGCTACGCGCGGCCCATGCCGCCGAGCTGGCTGGAACGGCAGAAGCTCGAGGTGGCCAAGCGCGTGGCGCAGGCGGACGTGGTGATCACCACCGCGCTGATCCCCGGCCGCGCCGCGCCGGTGCTGGTCACCGAGGAGATGGTGAAGTCCATGAAGGCCGGCTCGGTGATCGTGGACCTGGCGGCGCCGGCCGGCGGCAACTGCCCGCTGACGGAGCCCGGGCAGACCGTCGTGAAGCACGGCGTGACGCTGGTGGGCGAGACCAATCTGCCGTCCCTCGTGGCGGCCGACGCCTCGGCGCTCTACGCCCGCAATGTGCTGGACTTCCTCAAGCTGGTCTGCACCCGGGAGGCCACCTTCCAGATCCCGGCGGATGACGACATCGTCACCGCCTGCCTCGTCGCGCGCGACGGGCAGGTCACCCGGGCCTGAGTCCGCATCGATCGAGAGGAACCCGCCATGGAAGCCATCGACCACACGGTCATCAACCTCATCATCTTCGTGCTGGCCATCTACGTGGGCTACCACGTGGTCTGGACCGTCACGCCGGCCCTGCACACGCCGCTGATGGCCGTCACCAACGCCATCTCGGCCATCGTCATCGTCGGGGCCATGCTGGCCGCGGCGCTCACGCAGACGGACATGGGCAAGGTGCTCGGCACCCTGGCCGTGGCGCTGGCGGCGGTCAACGTCTTCGGCGGCTTCCTCGTCACGCGGCGGATGCTGGAGATGTTCAAAAAGAAGGAGCGCAAGGCGCCCGCCGCCAAGGAGGGTCAGGCATGAGCATGAACCTCGTCACGCTGCTGTACCTGCTGGCCAGCGTCTGCTTCATCCAGGCCTTGAAGGGCCTCTCGCATCCGACCACCTCCATCCGCGGCAACGTCTTCGGCATGGTCGGCATGACCATCGCCGCGGGCACCACGGCGGCGCTGATCGTCAAGCTGGCCCATGGCGATGCCTTCGGGCTCAGCTATGTGCTGCTGGGCCTGCTTGTCGGTGGCGGCACGGGCGCCTTCATGGCGCAGCGGGTCGAGATGACCAAGATGCCCGAGCTGGTGGCCTTCATGCACAGCATGATCGGCCTGGCCGCCGTCTGCATCGCCGCGGCGGCGGTGCTGGAGCCGGCCGCCTTCAGCATTGCCGACGCGGCCGGGCGCATTCCCGGCGGCAACCGCATCGAGCTGGGCCTCGGGGCCTTCATCGGCGCGATCACCTTCAGCGGCTCGGTGATCGCCTTCGGCAAGCTCAGCGGCAAGTACAAGTTCCGCCTCTTCCAGGGCGCGCCGGTGACCTTCCCCGGCCAGCACTGGCTGAACCTGGCGCTGGGCCTGGCCTCGCTGTTCTTCATCGTCGGCTTCTGGCACTCGCAGAGCTGGCTGGACTTCGGCCTCGTGCTGGCCCTGGGCTTCGTGCTGGGCGTGCTGCTCATCATTCCCATCGGCGGCGCGGACATGCCCGTCGTGGTGTCCATGCTCAACAGCTACTCCGGCTGGGCGGCGGCGGGCATCGGCTTCTCGCTCAACAACAGCATGCTGATCATCGCCGGCTCGCTGGTGGGCAGCTCGGGCGCGATCCTGAGCTACATCATGTGCAAGGCGATGAACCGCTCCTTCTTCAACGTCATCCTGGGCGGCTTCGGCGGGGATGCCTCGGCGGCGGCCGCGGGCGGCGCGGTGCAGCGCTCGGTGAAGAGCGGCAGCGCGGACGACGCCGCCTTCATCATGGGCAATGCCGAGAGCGTGATCATCGTGCCCGGCTACGGCCTGGCCGTGGCCCGCGCCCAGCATGCGGTCAAGGAGCTGGCCGCCAAGCTCACCGAGAAGGGCGTGAGCGTCAAGTACGCCATCCACCCCGTCGCCGGCCGCATGCCCGGCCACATGAACGTGCTGCTGGCCGAGGCCGAGGTGCCCTACGACCAGGTCTTCGAGATGGAGGACATCAACGCCGAGTTCGGGCAGGCCGATGTGGCCATCATCCTGGGCGCGAACGATGTGGTGAACCCGGCCGCCCACCAGAAGGGCAGCCCCATCTACGGCATGCCGATTCTGGAGGCCTACAAGGCCAAGACCGTGATCGTCAACAAGCGTTCCATGGCCGCGGGTTACGCGGGGCTGGACAATGAGCTCTTCTACATGGACAAGACGCTCATGGTGTTCGGCGACGCGAAGAAGGTCGTCGAGGACATGGTGAAGGCGATCGAATAGCGACGATGGAACCGATTCATGGCTGAGCCCGCGGCCCCGCCGCGGGTGATGACGCGGATGAGCCGCCTGCGCGCCCTGCTGCTGGGCGTGCTCCTGCCACTGCTGGCCCTGCTGGGCCTGCATGTGCTGTCCCTGCACCTCGGCCCGCTCAACATGCCGCAGGTGATGCGCCTGGTGGACGGCCAGTGGCTGGAGGACCGCCAGGGCGATCCGCCCCTGCTGCCGGGGCAGGCCATGCCCGAGAAGGCCGAGGCGATGCAGCTGCCCGACATGCGGGTCGAAGGCAGCGAGCCCGGCTGGTACCTGCTGGACTTCAAGCTGGCCGAGGCCGTCCACGAGCCCTGGCTGGTGGCCTTCACGCACAGTCCGGAGCTCAATCTCTACCTCGACGGCAAGCTGCTCGCGCGCTCCCAGCAAGGCCTGGAGCTGGAGCCCATGTACCGCGGCCTGCGGCTGGGCAGCAGCGGGGTGCTCATCAACGTGCCGCCGGCGATGCTGGAGGCGGGCGAGCACCGCCTCGGGCTGCACCTGGGGGCCACGGGCGAGCAGATGGGCACGATGTCCGTCGTGCAGATGGGGCCGGCGACGCAGATGCGCCAGCTGCAGAAGGCACGCGACTTCTGGCAGAGCGCCCGTCTGCTGACGGCGCTCAGTGCCGCGCTGCTGGGCCTCTTCCTGCTGCTGGTGTGGCTGGCGCTGCGCCAGGAGTGGGTGTACGGGATCACGGGGGTCTATGCGCTCAGCGCGGCGCTGCTGCTGCTGCCCTACCTCAGCGTGGCGCCGGTGCCGCTGCCCTGGTGGCGCATGATCCTCGACGCTGCGGACATCCTCGCCCGCGGGCTGATGCTGCTGCTGGTGGTGCAGTGGTTCGCGCCGGGGGATTCCTGGGGCCGCCGCCTGGCGCTCGGCTTCATGGCCGTGGCGCTGCCGCTGGACCTCTGGGCCGCCTACACCGGCTCCTCCTGGGGGGCCTTCGAGAACCTCTGGCCCTGGTGGGCGCTGGGCAGCCGCGGCATCGTCATGGTGGGCGCCTGGGGCGTGGTGCTGCGGGCGGCGGTGCGCAGCGGCCTGGCCTCGCACAGCCTGGCGGCATCCAGCCTCGGCCTGGCCTTCTTCTGCTGGGCCTATGTCGGCTATTTCGCGCTGATCGACGAGGGCGCCTTCCCGCTGGTGGACATCAACGTCGCCGGCTATGCGGCGGTCGTCGGGATGGCGGGCTATGTGCTGCAGCGCCGCTTCGTGTCCTCGCTGCGGGCGCAGGCGCGCTCACGGCAGGCGCTGGAGGAGGCGCTGGCGGCCCGCAGCCGCGAGCTCGAGGCCCGCTACCAGGACCTGCAGCGCAGCGAGCAGCTGCGCGTGGCGGCCCAGGAGCGGGAGCGTCTGCTGCAGGAGATGCATGACGGCCTCGGCTCGCAGCTGCTGATGGCCAAGCTCGGCGCGCGCCAGGGCATGGACACCGACACCCTCGTGGCCCTGCTGGACGACTGCATCGCCGAGATGCGCCTGACCATCGACGCCATGACCGTGGACGACGGCGACCTCGGCCTGCTGCTGGCCAATGTCCGCCACCGGCTGCAGGACCGCCTGCGCTCGGCCGGGCTGCAGCTGGAATGGCAGCTCCAGGACACGCCGCATCTGCCGCGCCTGATGGGGGCGCAGGGGCGGGATCTGGTGCGCATCGTGCAGGAAGCGCTCAGCAACGTGCTCCATCACGCACAGGCGTCGCGGGTGCGCTTCGCCACGCGCGTGGTGGACGACGGCGGCACGGTGCTGCTGAGCATCGGCGACGACGGCCAGGGCCTGCGCCGCCATGCGCGCGAAGGTCAGGGGCTCAAGGGCATGCGCAAGCGGGCCGAGCGCATCGGCGCCCAGATCAGCTGGCGCGAGGTGGACCCGGGCAGCGAGCGTCCGGGCTGCGAGGTGCAGCTGCGGATCCCGGTGGCGCCGCGTGCCACGCCCTCCCCGGCGGCGGGCGAGCCGGCGGATCGCCGCACCTGAGCCGGGCGCCGGGTGCTCAGGCCACCAGCGGTGGCAGCACCGGCGAGCTCTGCAGCTGCCAGCGGCGGTGGATGTCCACCAGCTTCGGCGCCAGCGTCAGGAAGATGCCCGCCAGGTGCGGATCGAACTGCCGGCCCTGCTGCTCCGCGATGTGGGCCAGCGCCTGCTCCGCCGGCCAGGGCTCCTTGTATGCGCGCTTCATGGTGAGGGCGTCATACACGTCGGCAATGGCCACGATGCGGGCGGACTCCGGAATGGCCGTGCCCGCGATGCCGTGCGGGTAGCCGCTGCCGTCCCACTTCTCGTGGTGGTTCAGCGCAATCTCGGCGGCCATCTGGAACACGGGCGCGGCGCTCTTGGAGAGGATCTCGTGCCCGATCTGCGGATGCTGGCGCATCACGGCCCATTCCGCCTCGTCCAGGGGGCCGGGCTTGGCCAGGATGGTGGTGGGCACGCCGATCTTGCCGGTGTCATGCAGCGGCGCCGCGAGCTCCATCAGGCGGCAGCTCTCCACGCTCCAGCCGGCCGCACGGGCCAGCTCGGCCGAGTAGGCCGCCATGCGCCAGATATGCGCGCCGGTGTCGTGGTCGTTGAAGTGCCCGGCTTCGCTGAGCATGAAGATGGCGTCGCGGTGGCTGCGCTCCAGGCGGCTGTGCTTGACGAGCGAGAGGTGCGTCTGCACCCGCGCCCGCACCACCAGCGGCGAGATCGGCTTCACGATGAAGTCCACGCCCCCGGCCTCGAAACCCCGCGCCTCGTCGCCCACGTCCGAGAGGCTGGTGACGAAGATGACCGGCAGGTACTCGGTCGCCGGATTGGCCTTGATGGCGCGGCAGACCTCGTAGCCGTCCATGCCCGGCATGCGGATGTCCAGGAGCACGAGGGACGGCTTGTGCCGGGCGATGGCCTCCAGCGCGCTGCCGCCGTCGCGGGCGTAGATGAGCTTGTGCACGGCGCCCAGCGCGAGGCGCATGGCGTCCAGGTTGATGGGCTCGTCGTCGACGACCAGGATGGGTCCTTGCGGCATGTTCAGCTCTCCCTTTCCAGAACGGGGCCGCGGCTCGCGGCATCAAAGATGAGACGGGCGCCCCGGAAGTCGTAGCTCGCCAGGCAGCGGTCCAGTGCCGCCAGCAGCTCGGGGTCCAGGTGGCCCTGGCATTGCGACAGCGCCTGGGCGAGGCGGTCGTAGTCGTCACTCTCGAGGGCCTCGCGGAGCTGGTCGGCATCCTGCGCGCCCGCCGGCGTGGACCGGACGGCGGGCGGGGTCGCGGCCGATGGGTCGGTGAGTTCCTCGATCACGTCGAAGGCCTGGCGGATCGCCTGCTGCAGCGCCTGCAGCGGGCGCTGCGTCGGCGCGGCGGCGGTGACGGCCTGCTCCAGCCCGGCGGCCGCGGCGGCCAGCTGCTCGAGCCCGAGCAGGGCCGCGGCGCCGCGCAGCTTGTGGGCGAAGGCGCCGCGCGCGTCGGCATCCTCGGGCAGCTGCTCGAGGCTGTGGCGGTAGCTGCTGGCGAAGCGCAGCAGCGCGGCGTGCCAGGTCGGCTCGTCGCCCAGGGACTGCAGACCGCGGGCGCGGTTCAGCAGCGGCACGTCGGGCGAGGCGGTGGCCGACGCGGCCTGCGCGGCGACGCCGGCGCCCGGCTCCAGGGCCTGGCGGATGGCCGCGACCAGCTCGTCGGCGGTGTAGGGCTTGGCGACGAAGCCATTGACGCCCACGGCCAGCGCCCGTTCGCGCTGTTCCTTGAAGGCACCTGCGCTCAGCGCCAGCACCGGCAGCCGGGCCAGCCGCGGATGGCGCCGCAGGGCGCGCGTGGCGCCGTAGCCGTCCAGCACGGGCATCTGCATGTCCATCAGGACGATGTCCACGCCCGCCTGCGTCTCGAGCAGCTGCAGGGCCGCCTGGCCGTCCTCGGCCTGCAGCGCCTGCGCGCCCTCGCGCTCCAGCATGCGGGCGGCCACCTCGCGGTTGATGTCGCTGTCATCCACGACCAGCACGCACCGGCCCTGCAGCCGCGGTGCGCCGTCCGGGTCCGGCGGGACGAGCTCGAAACGCCCGCGGTGCCCCTGGGCCGCGAGCACGGCGTCGTAGAGGCTGGAGGCGGTGACGGGCTTGGTGAGCACGGCGTCCACCAGCGCGTCGGTGTCCTGGCCACGCAGCTCGCTGCGGTCGTAGGCCGTGACCATCACGATGATGGGCCAGTGCCGTCCCGGGGTGGCCGCACCGTCGGGGCCGTGCTGCGCGCGGATGCGCCGTGCGGTCTCCAGGCCGTCGAGGCCGGGCATCCGCCAGTCGAGCACCAGGACGTCGTAGGCGCTGTCCTCGGCCTCCTCCAGACTGGCCAGCGCCGCCTCGCCGGACTCGACGGTGCGGGCGCGCCAGCCCAGGCCTTGCGCGGTCTGGCGCAGCACCTGGCGGGCGAGCTCGTGGTCATCGGCGATCAGCACGGACAGGCCCGCGCCGACGGGCCGCGCGGGCGCGTCGGTATCGGCGCAGGGCAGGTGCAGCTCGAAGCTGAACTCGCTGCCCTCGCCCGGCTCGCTCTGCACCGTCAGCGTGCCGCCCATCAGGCGCACCAGGCGCGAGCTGATCGCCAGGCCGAGGCCCGTGCCGCCGTAGCTGCGGGTGGTGGAGTTGTCGGCCTGGTTGAAGGCCTCGAAGATCACCGCCTGCTTGTCCTGCGCAATGCCGATGCCGGTGTCGCGCACGCTGAAGCGCAGGTGGCGCGGCCCGCAGTCCCCGGCCCAGGGCTCGTCCAGGCGCTGCACGCGCAGCTCCACCTCGCCGGCCGGCGTGAACTTGAGGGCATTGCTCAAGAGATTGGTCAGGATCTGGCCCAGGCGCAGGGCGTCGCCGACGAGCTCGCCCGCGCCGGGCGGCGGCGCACCGATCAGCAGCTCCACGGGCTTGGCCCCCAGCATCGGCGCCATGAGGGAGGCGAGGTTGTCCAGCACGTCCGCCAGCCGGAAGGGCGCCTGCTCCAGCTCCAGGCGCTCGGCCTCGATCTTGCTGAAGTCCAGCACGTCGTTGACGATGCTCAGCAGACCCTTGCCGGCCCCGTGAATCTTGCCGACCATGTCGCCCGCCTCGCCGCCCAGCTGCTGCCGCTGCAGCAGGTAGGCCAGGCCCAGGATGGCGTTGAGCGGCGTGCGGATCTCGTGGCTCATGTTGGACAGGAAGGCCGACTTCGCCAGGTTGGCCTGCTCGGCGGCCACCACGGCGTCCTGCAGCTGGGCGGTGCGCTTGAGCACGAGGTTTTCCAGGTCGCTGTTGAGCTCCTGCACGCGCAGCTTGGCCTCGACCTCGGCACTGATGTCGAGGTTGGTGCCCACCACCTGCACGGGCTGGCCCTGGCGGTCCCGCTCCAGGATGGCCGCCGCCTTGATCCAGCGCACGCCGCCGCCGTCCAGCATCACCCGGAAGACCGGCGAGTAGCTGCCTTCGCCGCGGGCCAGGCGCTGCAGCTGCCTCTCGGCCTCGGGCAGGTCCTGCGGATGCACGTGGCTGCGCCAGTACTCGTAGAACAGCCCGTGCTGCCGCTCCTCGGGCGGCAGGCCGTAGAGCTCGCACATGCGCTCGTCCCAGAACAGCTGGTTGTCGCCCAGCTGCCAGATCCAGATGCCGATGCCGGCGGCGTCGACGGCCATGCGGAAGCGGGCGTCGTGGCGCTTCTCCTCGGTGACGTCGCGGGCCGTCTTGGCGGCGCCGACCACCCGGCCGTCGGCCCCGCGCACGGGAGAGACCGTCACGGTGACGTCGATCAGCCGCCCGTCGCGGCGCCGACGCACGGTGTCGAAGAGCGGCACGACCTGACCCCGCGCGATGGTCTCGAGGATGCGCTGCTCCTCGTCCAGCAGCTCCTCGGGCACGACCAGCTCGGCCATCGGGCGTCCCAGGGCCTGATCGGCGCGGTAGCCGAAGATGCGCTCGGCCGCCGGGTTCCAGCTGGTCACCCGGCCCTCGAGGTCCTTGCCGACGATGGCGTCGCTGGAGCCCTCCACGATGGCCGCCAGCCGCTCCATCCCGACCTGCGCCTGGCGCCGCCGGTGCAGGGCCAGCAGGCCCACGTGCAGCAGCAGCGCGAGCAGGGCGCTGGCCAGGAGCACCAGCACGGCGGCCCGGCCGGGGGTCAGGGCGTCGGCCTCCGGCAGGAAGGCGGGGGTGATGCCGGCATCCACCCGCCAGGTGCGGCCGTAGATGTTGAGGTTGCGCTGCAGCTGCGGGCCGTCCGGCAGCATCTGCGCGAAGCCGGCCGAGGCAAAGAGCGGCGGGGCGCTGTCCGCCAGGCCGGCATCGCGGATGCGCAGCACCATGCCGCGGGGCACGGCGCCCAGGCGCTGCAGGACCTCGTCCATGGCCAGCGGGCAAAAGGCCAGGGCGAAGGCGGCTTCCCGCCGCTCCGCCACCGTGCCCACCGGGCGACCCTGGCCGTAGATGGGCAGGAGGAAGAGCATGCCCTGGTCCGTCTTGCCGCTGGCCTGCACCAGGGTGATCGGCTGGGAGAGGATGGCCCCGCCGCTGTCGATGGCCTGCAGCGCGGCGTCGCGGCGGTGCGGCTCCGAGGCGATGTCCAGGCCGATGGCCGCGGTGTTGCCCTCGATGGGCTCGAGGTACTGGATCACCAGGCGGTCGCCGTCGTGCGGCGCGATCTGCTGGATGGCGAAACCGTGCCAGCCGTCGGCGTTGGCCGTGCTCAGGAAGGCGTCCGCGCCGTCCTTTGGCACCCGGCGGATGAAGCCGAAGCCGCGGGCGCCGGGGAATTCGCGCTCCAGGTCCCGGGACTTCATGTAGTTCCGGAAGCGTTCGCGGCTGATGAGCTCCGGGCCGGTGGTGATCACGGCCCCGCGCGCCCCGCGCAGGCCGAATTCGTAGGTGCGGATGCGCTCCTGCAGGGAGTCCAGCACGGTGTCGGTGGCGGCCACGAGGCGCTGCTCCAGCTGCGTCTGCTGGGCCTGGGACAGGCGCTGGCCCACCCCGGCCGCCAGCACGGCGCCCAGCGCGACCACGAGCAAGGGGCCGGCCAGGCCGGCATGCCAAGGTTTCATCGCTCAGTCCTGCATCAGCCGGTGCCCGGGCCGGCGCCTTGCGGTGCCGTCCCGCCACCGCGGAACCAAGTTGCTCGGATGGGTCGCTGCCACTCCCCGTGAGCTCCGGCGCGACTGCTGCAAGGGCAGTCGCTGCTCGGCTCCGGACCCTCCGAGCCGCCAGGGTAGCGTGCCGCTCCGCCCTTGTCTTGATGGCCTTGTGACATTTTTTGCAGCTGATACTGCGATCGCTGACACCCCCCTTCGGGGCGATTTGGGGTTTCTCTCTAGTTTCGCTATCGAATCCCCTGATCGCGCACCCGCGCGCCTCGGGGAGAATCGGCCCGAAGATTTGGAGACAACAATGGAGAAACCCTGGCTGAAAAGCTATCCGGCGGGCGTCCCCGCTGACATCCACGCGGAGCAGTACGCCTCGCTGGTCGAGCTGATGGACGCGGCGTTCAAGAAGTACCCGGACCGGCCAGCCTACACGCTGATGGGCCGCACCCTCAGCTTCGCCCAGATCGACGACGCCTCCCGCGCGATGGCGGCCTATCTGCAGGGCCTGGGCCTCGAGAAGGGCGATCGTGTCGCCATCATGATGCCCAACATCCCGCAGTACCCCGTGGCCGTGGCCGCCGTGCTGCGCGCGGGCTATGTGGTGGTGAACGTCAACCCGCTGTACACCCCGCGCGAGCTGGAGCACCAGCTCAAGGATGCCGGCGCCCGCGCCATCATCATCATCGAGAACTTCGCCGCCACGCTGCAGCAGGTGATCAACAACGTGCCCACCAAGCACGTCGTGCTCTGCGCCATGGGTGACATGCTCGGCTTCCCCAAGGGGCTGATCGTCAACTACGTGGTGCGCCAGGTGAAGAAGCTGGTGCCGGCCTTCGAGCTGCCCCAGGCCGTGCGCTTCAACGACGCCCTGAGCCGCGGCCGCGGCCAGGCCTACAAGGCGCCCAAGGTGGCGTCCTCCGACATCGCCGTGCTGCAGTACACGGGCGGCACGACGGGCGTCAGCAAGGGCGCCGTGCTGCTGCACCGCAACCTCGTGGCCAATGTGATGCAGGCCGAGGCCTGGTACCAGCCGGCCCTGAAGAAGGTGCCGCAGGGCGAGCAGGTGGTGTCCATCTGCGCGCTGCCGCTGTATCACATCTTCGGTTTCACCACGAACATGATGCTGTCCATGCACATGGGCGGCTGCAATGTGCTGATCCCGAACCCGCGCGACCTCCCGGCGGTGTTCAAGGAGCTGTCCAAGCACCGCTTCCACAGCCTGCCGGCGGTGAACACGCTCTTCATGGCCATGGCCAACCACAAGGAATTCAACACGGTGGACTGGAGCCACCTGGTGATCTCCGTGGGCGGCGGCATGGCCGTGCAGCAGGCGACGGCCAAGCTGTGGCTCGAGAAGACCGGCTGCCCGATCTGCGAGGGCTACGGCCTCTCGGAGACCTCGCCCGTGGCGAGCTGCAACCCGACGGATTCCAAGTCCTACACCGGCACCATCGGCCTGCCCGTGCCCGGCACCGAGATGAAGCTGCTGGACGATGACGGCCAGGACGTGCCCTTCGGCGGCACCGGCGAGATCGCCATCAAGGGCCCGCAGGTCATGGCCGGCTACTGGCAGCGCCCGGACGAGACGGCCAAGGTCATGACGCCGGACGGCTTCTTCCGCACCGGCGACGTCGGGCAGATGGACGAGCGTGGTTATTTCAAGATCGTCGACCGCAAGAAGGACATGATCCTGGTCAGCGGCTTCAACGTGTACCCGAACGAGGTCGAGGACGTCATCACCCAGATGCCCGGCGTGCTCGAGTGCGCGGCCGTCGGCATCCCGGACGAGAAGGCGGGCGAGGCGGTCAAGGTGGTGATCGTGCGCAAGGACCCGAGCGTCAGCGAAGCCGACGTGCGGACCTTCTGCGAGGCCAACCTGACGGGCTACAAGCGCCCGAAGATCGTGGAGTTCCGGACCGAGCTGCCCAAGACGCCGGTCGGCAAGATCCTTCGTCGGGAATTGCGCGACAAAAAGTAGCACTTTCCCGACGGCCGGCCCTTGGCGCAGCGCGTAAGCTCGCGCCGAGGAGACTTTTGCCGTGTTGGACCAGAGCTATCAGAAAACCGACGCTGGCCGTGCCGAAATGAAGGTGCGCCAGCTCGTCAATGCCCGTGCCACCCGCAACCTGCTGCTGGTGATCGACGCCAGCAAGTCCGCCCGGCAGTGGCTGGGCCTCGTGCAGGGCAGCACCGAGGCGGACGTCCAGCAGCTGCTGCAGCTGGGCATGATCCAGGCGGTGGGTCACGCCCCCGCGGCGCACCCGGCGGGTGCCGAGGCCGGCAGCACCTTCGCTCCCGCCTTCGGGGCCGCGCCGGCGGCTCCGGCGCCAGCACCCGCCCCGGCCAGCGCCCCGGCCGCCGCCGCCGCCACCCCGGCGGGCGACGTGCCGCAGCTGGACTACGAGCAGCTCTACGCCTACCTCACCCGCCACGCCAAGCAGTACCTCGGCCTGATGAAGGGCTACAAGGTGGTGCTGGAGGTCGAGCGCTGCAGTGGCCTGCCCGAGCTGCAGGACTACGCCCGCCGCTTCGTCGAGATGGTCCGCGAGGCCCAGGGCGATGACCTCGCCGAGCAGGTCCGCCGCGCGATGGGCATGCACTGAACGCTTCCCTGGCACACTGGCGGGTTCCGGCGAACCTCACCTGATCCCGCCCATGCCTCCACGCTTTTTCGTCGACACCCCGCTCGCCGGCCCGGCCGAGCTCAGCCTGCCCGCGTCCGCGGCGCGCCATGTCCAGGTCCTGCGTCTGCAGCCGGGCAGCCCGTTGACGCTGTTCGATGGCTCGGGGGACGAATGGCAGGCCGAGGTCACGGCCATGGGGCGCAGCGAGGTGCGCGTGCAGCTGCTGGCCCGCCAGCTCGTGAACCGCGAGCTGGCCACGGCCCTGACGCTGTGCGTGGTGATGCCGGCCAATGACCGCATGGACGGCATCGTCGAGAAGGCCACCGAGCTCGGCGCCGTCGCCATCCAGCCGCTGATGAGCGAGCGCTCGGTCCTGCGCCTGCAGGGCGATCGCGCCCAGAAGAAGCAGGCGCACTGGCAGGGCGTCGCCATCGCGGCGGCCGAGCAGTGCGGCCGCGCCTGCGTCACGCAGATCCACCCGGTGCAGACCCTCGCCGCCTGGCTGTCGGGCCTGGACGCCGCCGCCCCGTCGCGGCGCTGGCTGCTGAGCCCCACCGCCGCCCGCCCGCTGGCCGAGCGCGCCGCGGGCGAGCCGCAGCCCACGCTGGTCCTGAGCGGTCCGGAAGGCGGCCTGAGCCCCGCCGAGGAGCAGGCCGCCCGCGAGCGCGGCTTCGAGGCCCTGCAGCTGGGCCCCCGCATCCTGCGCGCCGACACCGCCCCGCTGGCCGTGCTGGGCTGGGTGGCGCTGCAGCAGGGCTGAGCCCGGGCCGCGCGCCATGCTGGACGTCCACCTCGGCAGCCGTCACGGCGCGCCCTGCCTGCAGCTGCAGGAGCGGGACTTCGCGGGCCGCTGGGCCCTCGTCGAGGCGCTCCGGCAGGGCGGCGTCGCCTTCGACTTCTACCGCGACTTCCACATCCAGCCCGCGCACGCCGCAACGCTGGCGCGCGTCCTGGATCCCCGGCTCGCCGCGCCGCTGAACCAGGAGTCGCCGGCCCTGCTGGCGCTCTATGCCCTCCTGCTGCGCGCAGCGCTCGAGGGGCACACGCTGTACTTCGTCGGCGATTAAGTCCGGCCATCGCCATGACGACGGGTCGCCGGGCCCGGTGGCTGCTAGCCTTGCCGACCCACCCACGAAAGACCGCATGAACCTGCCCCTGCTGCTGCTGACCCTTTGCCAGGGCCTGCTGCTCACCAACAACATCACCTTCATCGCCGTCAACGGCCTCGTCGGCCTGGCGCTGGCGCCGCAGCCCTGGATGGCGACGCTGCCGGTGTGCGGCTATGTGGCGGGCGGTGCGCTCTTCGCGCCGCTGGTGGCGCGGCACCAGCGCCAGTGGGGCCGGCGGCGCGGCTTCCAGCTGGGGGCGCTCGTGGCCATCGCCAGCTGCGCACTGGCCGCCTGGGCGGTGAACGAGCGCAGCTTCTGGGGCGTGGTGCTGGCCACCGTGATCGCCGGCTACTACAACGCCAGCGCCGGCCTCTTCCGCTTCGCCGCGACCGAGCTCGTGCCCGCCGAAAAGCGCCAGACGGCCATCTCCTGGGTGCTCGCCGGCGGCCTGCTCGGCGCCGTGGTCGGCCCGGCACTGGCCCGCTACAGCCGCGATCTGCTGGTGCAGCCCTTCGCCGGCGCCTACCTGGTGCTGATCGGCGTGGGGGTGCTGAGCCTCAGCGTGGTGTCGCTGATCGCCTTCCCGCCGCTGGCCGAATCGCAGCCGGGGGCCGCCACCGGTCGCCACTGGCGGCAGATCGCCCGCGAGGAGCCGCTGTTCCTGGTGGCGATGGCTGCCTGCGCGCTGGGTTATGGCGTGATGAACCTGCTGATGGCCGCCACGCCGATTGCCATGAAGCAGTGCAGCCTGCCCTTCGACAACGCCACGCTCGTGCTGCAGTGGCACGTGCTGGGCATGTTCGTGCCGAGCTTCTTCACGGGCTCGCTGATCAAACGCTTCGGCGCGCTGCCGGTCATGGGCGTCGGCCTGCTGCTGAACCTGGCCTGCGTGGCCTTCGCGCTGGCCGGGCAGGACCTGACGCACTTCCTGGGCGCGCTCCTGACCCTGGGCGTGGGCTGGAACTTCCTCTTCGTCGGCGGCACGACGCTCTTCACCGAGACCTACCGCCCCGAGGAGAAGACCCGGGCGCAGGCCGCGATGGACATGGCGATCTACGGCACCATGACCCTCACCGCCTTCAGCTCCGGCGCGCTGGTCACGACGGGCGGCTGGCAGTGGATGAACCTCGGCTCGCTGGTCCCGCTCGCCATTGCCGGCGTGGCGCTGGCGGTCGGGGCGCGCCGGCTCAGTCGGCAGCGCGCGGCTTGTCCCGTGCCGACCCCTTGATCAGGTCGAAGCGGAACAGCCGGCACTCGATGGGGCCGTTCCACATGGGCACGCGGCGGTTCTCCTTGAGCCGCATCTTGGTGGGCAGCTTCATGTCCGGGCACAGCAGCCAGGCGGTCCAGCCGGCGGGGTTCTCGGTGTAGCTGCGCTTCCAGTGGGCGGCGAGGCGGGGGAAGAAGTCATCTTCGGCGTCCCGCTGCTCGGAGCCGCTGGCCTCGCGCACGGCGGCGGCCTTGCCCCGCACCTCGATCCGCTCGCCATAGGGCGGGTTCATCATGATGGTGCCGGGCATGCCCTCGGGCAGCTTGGGCGCGGCGCGCTCCAGGGCGTCGCCGCCGTTGAACTGGATGTACTGCGCCACGCCGGCGCGCTCGGCGTTGCGGCGCGCGAAATCCACCATGCGGAAGGTGACGTCGCTGGCGAAGATGGGCACCTCGGGCGCCTTCACGCGGGCCTGGGCGGCCTGCTTCATCTCGGCCCAGCGCGCGCGCAGCGGCTGGAAGGGCAGCTGACGCTCGAAGGCGAATCGGCGCTGGATGCCGGGGGCGATGCCGCAGGCGATCTGGGCGGCCTCGATGGGAATGGTGCCCGAGCCGCAGCAGGGGTCGTGCAGCGCGCCGCCCGTCTCGGGCGTGCCGCGCCAGCCGGCCGCGGCCAGCATGGCGGCGGCCAGCGTCTCCTTCAGCGGGGCGTCGCCCTTGTCCACGCGCCAGCCGCGCTTGAAGAGCGGCTCGCCCGAGGTGTCCACGTACAGCGCGGCGCGGTCCTCACCCAGGTGCAGCACGACGGGCAGGTCCGGCGCGCGCGTGTCCACGCTCGGGCGCTCGCCGGTGGCGTCGCGCAGGGTGTCGCAGATGGCGTCCTTGATGCGCAGCGTGGCGAAGTTCAGGCTGCGCAGGGGCGAGCGCTGGGCCGTGGTGTCCACGCGGATGGTGTGCTGGGGGCCGATCCAGCGGTCCCAGTCCACGCGGCGGGCCAGCACGTAGAGATCGTCCTCGTGGCGGTAGCCGCCCTCGGTCAGCTCGATGAGCACCCGCTGCGCGAGCCGGCTCTCGAGGTTGATCTGCATGACGTCCTCGGCCGTGCCCTGCACCGAGCAGCCGCCGCGCATGGCGTGGATGCGGCCGCGCGGCAGGATGCGGTGCAGCTCTTCCTCCAGCAGGGGCTCGACCCCACCGGGGCAGGAGACGAAGAGGTACAGCGTTTCAGGGCGGGACATGGCGGAGCTTCGGGCGTGCAAAGGGCGTATTGTCCCAGAGCCCCGGCCGGGGCGCCCATCCCGCCAAGCGGCGAGGCGCTCAGGGCGTGCGGAGTGTCGCGGCGATGGCGTCGGCCAGCGTCCGGACGCCCAGGGCGTTGAAGTGATGGTCGTAGGGGCCGATCTCCATCGGCAGCCCGGTGCGATGCCAGGCGTCCTCGAAGGCCGGCGCGAGGTCCAGCACCTCGATGCCGGCGTCCTGCAGCTGGACGCGCAAGCCGTCCAGCCGGGCGAGGTGGGCCCGGCCGCCGGCGGGCAGGGCGTCGTGGCGGGACTCGATCGCCACCAGCACGCGGCTGTCGGCGAGGTAGGGCCGCAGCCGCTGCAGGAAGGCCTCGGTGACGGCCTGCTCCTGTGCCGACCACGGCGGATCGGCCTTCGGCGTCGCATGGGCCGCCGGCGGACTCATGTCGGGCCGGGCCTGCTTCACGGCCTGCTGCCACAGGCGCGGCCCCGAGAGCTTCAGCTGACCGAGCAGGTAGTTCAGCAGGGCGCTGTGCCGCAGCACGCGCTTGATGGGGCCGGCCGGCGGCTGCAGCTCGATGCGCGGGGTCAGGTCTTGCCGATCCAGGCAGGGGCCCTGCACATTGCCCGAGCCGCACAGGCTCTGCGCGACGTCGCCGTTCTCCAGCAGGATCACGAAGCGGCGGATGCCATAGCGATCGTGGGCCAGGCGGACGCGTTCGACGTGGTCGAGCAGGCTGCTGCCCGGCGCGCCGAGGCCATAGACCGCCGGGCCGGCGAGCGCCCGCTCCAGCTGGGCGTCGGGCCGGTCGGCGGCGGGCAGGCCCGAGGCCTCGACGAGGCTGTCGCCGATCAGGGCGACGGCCTGCGCGTCGGGCTTGAAATCGTGCAGCGCTAGGAAACCGGCGTTGTTGGCCCGATGGTGCTGGGGCTGGCGCAGGTCCCAGCCGATGGAGGTGGTCCAGCGATGTCCGGCGGGGTATCTCAGGACCAGGGGGTCGAGGTGGTAGTCCTTCATCGTGGCGTCGGACACCGGCAAGGCCTGCAGCGTGAGCTCCAGGGCCGCCAGCAGGGCAAGCATGCCGGTCAGGACGTGGGTGAGGGCGCGCCGCATGGTCAGAAATTGAAGTAGATGAAGGCGCTGACGGCATCGCGCGCCGTGTTCAGCAGCACGAGCAGCGCCACGGCCAGCAGGGCGGCACCGGTCGCGAAGGCCCGCAGGCCCGGACGCTGCTGCATCTGCGCGAGGAGCTGCTGGCCGATGGCATTGCTGTTGGGCAGCGCCACGGCGACCAGCCCCAGCAGGGCACACAGCGCCCAGCCGCGCGCGGCAGGCAGGCCGGCCGCCCACAGCAGGCGGTCGACGCCCGCGGCCTCACCCGTGGGCAGCAGCGCGTGCAGCAGGCGCAGCGCCCCGTCGAGCGTCGTGGCGCGGAAGAAGACCCAGGCCGCGATCACGCTCAGCATCGTCAGCCCCCAGGCCAGCACACGCCAGCTCCACAGGCCGGCGAGGCGCTGCTGCAGGGCCGGTCCGCACAGGGCGCGGAAGCCGTGGTTGACCATCAGGTAGCTGCCATGCAGCGCGCCCCACAGCACGAAGGACCAGCTCGCGCCATGCCACAGTCCGCCCAGCACCATGGTCGTGGCGAGGTTGAGGTAACGGCGGACGCTGCCGTGGCGGTTGCCCCCCAGTGCGATGTAGAGATAGTCCCGCAGAAAGCTCGAGAGCGAGATGTGCCAGCGCCGCCAGAAGTCGCTGATGCTCGTGGCCTGGTAGGGCGAGTCGAAATTGAAGGGCAGGCTGACGTTGAACAGGCGGGACAGGCCGATGGCCATGTCCGAGTAGCCCGAGAAGTCGAAGTAGATCTGCAGCGTGTAGGCGAGCGCGCCGAGCCAGGCCTCCTGCAGGGTCGGCAGCTGCCCGGCATCGACGGGGTTGAAGACGGCATCAGCCCAGGGGCTGATGCCGTCGGCCAGCACGATCTTCTTGAACAGACCGATCACGAAGATCAGCAGGCCCGCGCTGAAGTGGGCGCCCTGCCAGCGGTAGGTGGCCGGGTCGCGGAACTGCGGCATCATCTGCGCGTGGTGCAGCACCGGCCCCGCGATCAGGTGCGGGAAGTAGGTGACGAAGAGGCCGTAGTGGCTGAAGCGCAGCTCCTTCACGCCCTTCTGGTAGCTGTCCGCCAGGAAGGCGATCTGCGTGAAGCTGAAGAAGGAGATGCCGATGGGCAGCAGCACGGTGCCGAGCGGCCAGTGCTGGCCGGTCAGCGCGTTCAGGTTGTCGATGAAGAAGTTGGCGTACTTGTAATAGGCCAGCAGCGCGAGATTGGCGCTCACGCCCAGCACCATCCAGCGTTTGGCCGTGGCCCGGCGCTCCTCGGCCCGTGCCGTGGCGATGGCCCGCCCCAGCAGGAAGTTGCCGGTGATGGAGCCCAGCAGCAGGAGCACGTACATCGGCATCCACACGCCGTAGAACACCACGGACGCACCAAACAGCGCCGAGGCGGCCCACGACGGCCGCCAGCGGCCCAGGCCGAAGAACAGCGCCAGGGTCAGCGGCAGGAACAGACAGACGAAGGCTGCGGTCGTGAAAAGCATGACGCGTAGATGGAAGGCCAGACGCCGGCCCCGGGGCTGACGCGAGGCGCAGTGTAGGCTGCGACCTCGACGCCTTCCCCCCCAAGACGAAGGGGCTGGCGGCCGATCAGGACGCCGGGCTGCCCGCCTCGCCGCGCCGTACCAGCGCCTCGAAGTCCGCCAGCGGCAGTGGCCGTGCGTAGAGATAGCCCTGGAAGGCGTGGCAGCCCTGCTGCACCAGCGCGTCCCGCTGGGCCTCGGTCTCGACCCCTTCGGCGATGACGTCCAGCCCCAGGCTGTCGCCCAGCTGGATCACGGCGTGGGCGATGGCCAGCGCATTGGGCTCCTTGACCAGGTCGTGCACGAAGCTCTGGTCGATCTTGAGCTGGTCCAGGGGCAGGCGCTTCAGGTAGGCCAGCGAGGAGTAGCCCGTGCCGAAGTCGTCCAGCGAGAAGCTGAGGCCCAGGCTGCGCAGCGCCAGCATCAGGGCGATGACCTGCTCCACGTTGTCGACCAGCGCGCTCTCGGTGAGTTCCAGCTTCAGCCGCTCCGTCGGCGCGCCGCTGCGGGCGAGCAGCTGCTGCATGAAGCCGAGGAAGCCCTTCTGGCGGAACTGGTGGGCGCTCAGATTGACGGCCAGCGTGATGCCGGCGAGCTGCGGGTCGCGCGCCCACAGGCCCAGCTGCGCGCAGGCCTGCTGCAGCACCCACTCACCCAGCTGCGCGATCAGCCCGGTGTGCTCCGCCAGCGGGATGAAGCGGGCCGGTGACACCCAGCCGCGCTGCGGGTGATCCCAGCGCAACAGGGCCTCCGCGCCGACGATGCGCCCGGCCGCGTCGACCTGGGCCTGGTAGAAGAGCTCCAGCTGCTGGCAGTCGATGGCCTGGCGCAGGTCGGCCTCCAGCGCGGTGGTCTCGGCCATGGCGGCCTGCGTGGCCGGGTCGAAGAAGCACAGGCGGTTGCGGCCCGCGGCCTTGGCCTGGTACATGGCGTGGTCGGCGTGCTTGAGGAGATCCTCGCTGCTGCTCACGTCCCCGCCCCAGATCACGATGCCGATGCTGGGCGTGCTGTGGTGCTGGTGCCCGTCGAGCGGGTGCGGCTGGCCGAGCACGCGCAGCAGCTTCTCGGCCGCGGCCTCGGCATGCAGGGCCGCCACCTGGGCGTTCTGGCCGAGGTCCTGCAGCACGACGACGAACTCGTCGCCGCCCCAGCGCGCGATGGTGTCCTCGGTGCGCAGCGCGGCCTGCAGCCGGCGGCCCACGCCCACCAGCACGCGGTCGCCCATGCCGTGGCCCAGGGTGTCGTTCAGGGCCTTGAAGTTGTCGAGGTCGATGAAGAGCACCGCGCCGTGGCGCTGGGTGCGGCGGTTGATGGCCAGCGCCTGGTTGAGGCGGTCCAGCAGCAGGCGGCGGTTGGGCAGGCCTGTCAGCGAGTCGTAGAAGGCCAGCTGCTCGATCTCGGCCTCGGCCTTGCGGCGCTCGGTGATGTCACGCGTCAGGCCGATGAACAGGGGCTCGCCGTCCCGCTCGACCTGCGAGACCGCCAGGCTCATCGGGAAGATGCTGCCGTCCTTGCGCTGCCCGCTGACGTCCCGTCCGATGCCGATGACATGCGGCACGCGCGTCTCGAGGTAGCGCCGCACGTGGCCGGCGTGGTGCGGGCGCTCGGTGGCGGGCATGAGCAGCTCCACGCGCTGACCGACCAGCTCGCCGGCCTCATAGCCGAACATGCGGCAGGCGGCCGGATTGATGGCGTCGATGCGGCCTTGCGCGTTCATGGTGATCATGCCGTCGACCATGTGGTCGAGGATGGCCTGCGTGTGCTGGGCCTGGGCCTGCAGCTGGGCCTCGGCCCACTTGGTGGCGCTGATGTCCATGTGCGTGCCCACCACGCGCGTCGGCCGGCGTTCGGCGTCGCGGGCCATGATGCGGCCGTTGGCATGGATCCACACCCAGTGCCCGGCGCGGTGGCGCAGGCGGTAGTCCTGGGTGTAGTGCGTCAGCTCGCCCGCCAGATAGCGCCGCAGCTGCTCGCGCACCCCGGCGCTGTCGTCCGGATGCAGGCGGTCCTCCCAGGCGCGCACATGCCCCTCGATCTCGTGCGGCTCGTGGCCGAGCATGGCGCACCATCGGGCGTCGAAGCGGGTCTCGCCCGTCACGAGGTTCCAGTCCCACAGGCCCAGCTCCGCGCCGTCCAGGGCCAGGGCGGTGCGGGCGGCGCTGTCCCGCTCGGTGCGGCGCTGTTGCTGGCGCAGGTGCTCGACCAGACGGCGGCGGCGCTGGTAGAGGTACAGGCCCAGGAGGGCGAGCAGGCTGAGCACCGATCCGCCCAGCAGCGCACTGAAAAGCTGGCGCCGCCAGAGGCCTTCCACGCTGCGAAGGGAGGGGCCCACGGCCACGTGCAGGCGCTGGTCCAGCCAGAGACTGTCGGGCGACACGGTGCGCGCGGCGACGAGGCGCAGGTCATGGCTCAGGCCGGACTGCTGCAGGTGCAGGCTGGCCGGCTGCCCGGAGCGCAGGTGGTTCTCCAGCACCGAGCCCGGGCGGTCCAGGATATTGCCGCCGATCCAGGCCTCCATGTGGGGCTGCACGGCGAAGATCGTGCCTCCCTCGTGGGCGATCGCCGCCCAGGTGTCCTCCGAGGGCTGGACCGTCGCCAGGACCAGCGCGAAGTAGTTGGGGTCGAGGCTGGCCACGATCACGCCTTGCCAGTGCCCTTCGGCGTCGTGCAGCGAGCGCGCCAGCGCCACGCTGCGGTCGTCCAGCAGCGTCTGGAAAGGCGGGGTGATGTGCAGCAGCCCCTCCTGGGGGCGTTGCCGGCTCTGCCGGAAGTAGGGGCGGTCCGAGACGTCGCGGCCCAGCAGCTCCGGCATCGACGAGGCCTGGATGCGCCCGCTGGCATCCACCACCAGCAGCAGGCGCACGCCGGGCATGGCGCGGGTGAGGGTCTGCAGGACCGCCTCGCCGTCGGCCTGCTTCTGGTCGCGGCGCCAGCTCGGGTACTCGGCATCCACCGTCTGCAGCGCGGCCTGGATGGCGATCAGCTGCTGGGAGACGATGCCGTCCAGCGTCTGCACGAGGCTCTGCAGCTTCTCGCTTTCATGCTCGCGCGCCACGCGGCGCTCGTTGTGCAGCCACAGGGCCAGCAGCAGCCACATGCTGGCCAGGGCCAGACACAGCCCGAGCCAGGCATGCCAGGGCCGGCGCCGGGTGCTGCCCGAGCCTATGGCGACCGGTAGCGCGGCGTCAGGCGACGGCCGGTCGGCCGCCGCGGGGCGGGAGGAAGAGAAGGGGAGCATCACCATGGCACGAGCAGGCGCCACAGTAGCGAGCACCGCGGGGCGCCGGCTTGATGTTGGTCAAGCTCGGCGCCGGATGCCGGATTGCCATCGGTTGCAGTGCGGAGGCCGCACGCTCCGGACGCTCAGGGATGGGCGGCCATCACCTGCGCCACGGCGGCCGTCAGGCGCTTGCCGTAGGGCACATGCAGGAACTCGTTCGGGCCGTGGGCGTTGCTCTTGGGGCCGAGCACGCCGCAGACCATCATCTGCGCCTTGGGGAAGCCCTTCTGCAGCATGCCCATCAGCGGGATGGTGCCGCCCTGGCCGATGTAGCCGATCTCGGTGCCGAAGTGCGTCATGCTGGCCTCGGCCACGGCCTTCGTGAGCCAGGGCTGCAGGTCGGGCGTGTTCCAGCCCGTGGCGCCATAGGCCCCGGCGCGGCCGTCGGGCACGAAGCTGACCTTGGCGTTGTAGGGCGCGTTGTCTTCCAGCAGCGCCTTGAGCTTCAGCGCGGCCTCGTTGCCGTCGATCAGCGGCGGCAGGCGCAGCGAGAGCTTGAAGGCGGTGAAGGGGCGCAGCACGTTGCCGGCATTGCTGATGGGTGGCATGCCGTCCACGCCCGTGACCGACAGCGTCGGGCGCCACGTGCGGTTCAGCAGCACTTCCAGGGGCTCGGTGGTGACGGGCAGGACCGGGCCGCCGTCCGCGCCGCAGGCCCAGGGCATGCGCTTGTAGACCTCGGCGCCGAGGATGTCGGCCGTGGTCTGTGCCTGGGCGATGCGGTCCGTCGGGATCTCGCAGTGGAAGTCGGCGGGCAGCAGGCGGCCGGTCTTGGCGTCCTCCAGGCGGTCCAGCAGCTGGCGCATGATGCGGAAGCTGCTCGGGGCCACGCCGGAGTTGTCGCCGCTGTGGATGCCTTCGGTCAGCACCTCGACCTTCAGCGTGCCGGTCACGTTGCCGCGCAGGCTGGTCGTCAGCCACAGGCGGTCGTAGTCGCCGGCGCCGCTGTCCAGGCACACCACGAGGCTGACGTTGCCCAGACGCTCCTTGAGCATGTCGATGTAGGCCGGCAGGTCGTAGGAGCCGGATTCCTCGCAGGTCTCGATGATGCCTACGCAGCGCGGGCGCGGGATGCCCTGGCGGTCCAGGGCCATGATGGCCGTCAGCGAGGCGTAGATGGCGTAGCCGTCATCCGCGCCGCCGCGGCCGTAGAGCTTGCCGTCCTCGTACTTGGGCGTCCAGGGGCCGAGGTCCGAGCGCCAGCCGCTGAATTCGGGCTGCTTGTCCAGATGGCCGTACAGCAGCACGGTGTCCTGGCAATCGGCCTTGGTGGCCGGCACCTCGAAGAAGATCACCGGCGTGCGGTCGGGAATGCGGATGACCTCCAGCTTCAGCCCGGCCACCTTCTTGCTCTCGACCCAGCTCGCGGCATTGCGCAGCACGGCCTCGATGTGGCCATGGGCGGCCCAGTCCGCATCGAACATGGGGCTCTTGGCCGGGATGGCGATGTAGTCGGTCAGAGCGGGAACGATTTCCTCGTCCCAGACCTGGGCGGCAAACTGCCCCAGGCTGCTGGCCTCGTCGGCTTGCAGGGGCAGATTCGGGTCACGTGCGTTCATGGCGGTCTCCTGGCGGCTGGTGGCCGCGAACCTTGAAGTTTACGGCGCCAGTTCTGCCGCGGCTGAAAGTGACTGCCGGCAGCATGCCCTGGGGGCTTGCCATCTGCATGTTGCAACAAATGACAGCTGCTAGGTGCGCGCATCTGGCGTAAACACCTACTCCTCCAATGAGGACGACGGTCCTGTTGGTCCAACTTGCAAGAGAAGGGATGACGACATGCTGAAGGCCGAACATGAGGCGCTGCTGAGCACCCGGAGCATCGACGCCTACCGTCAATGTCTGGTTCAGTTCACGCAGAGCCTGGGCTTTCGGACCATGGACGTGATGGCAGGGCGTGACCAGGCGTGCGGCTCCACCGAATTCCGGCATGTGCACAACATCCCCTGTCCAGAATGGTCGTCGCTGGACCCCAGCTATGGCCGGCGAGACCCGGTCATGCAGCACCTCAAGCGCAGCAGCTATCCCGTCATCTGGGGCTCCGCGCACTACCGGGACCCGGCCATTTCAGAGAACTACGAAATCGTCGCCGCCATGGGCATGCGCTCGGGCATCAGCCTGGCCTCGCACCTGCCAGACGGGCGGCATTTCGTCCTGTGCATCCATGTCGACCATGATCTGCCTCGCTGCGGCAGTCAGTTTGCGGAGGCGCTGTCCAGACTGGAGCACTACGCGGTGTACGCGATGGATGCGGGCTTCAGGCTCGTGATGCCCGAGGAGCTCAGCAATGTGGGCGAGCTGACTCCTCGGGAGATCGAGGCCCTGCACCTGGGCTTTGATGGCTGGTCCGCGCCGATGCTGGCCGCGCGCTTCAACCTGGGCGAGCGTCGATGTCAGCAATGGCTTGGCCGCATCGCGGCCAAGCTGGACAGCGGCAGCTTCCGGCAGGCGGCCATCCGCGCCGGACGCATCGGCATCTTTCGCTGATCAGCGCGAGGGCCGCTCCAGCCACCCCCTCAAGCGCTCAAACACCTGCTGCTGCTCCGGCTCGTTGAAGATCTCGTGGTAGAGCTTGTCGAAGCACTGGGCCTGGACGAGGGCCTTGGGGGCGGCGGCGGCGAAGCGGCTGGAGCCGGCAGGGGCGACGCAGCGGTCGGCGCCCGCCCACATCAGGAGGGTCGGAAGCGTCCACTCGGCGGCCCGGGCCAGCACGGCCTCACCGCCGCGGGCGATCATGGCGGCCAGCGTGGGGGTGATGCGGTTGTGCACGAGCGGATCGAGCTGGTAGGCGCTGACCACGTCCTGGCTGCGGGAGATCCACGTCGGCTTCAGGCCGTTGCCCACGGCCAGGTGCGGCACCAGGGGCAGGGTGGCCGCGAGCAGGCCGCGCTGGAAGGCGCTCATCTCGACGGCCAGCGCGGGCGAGCTGAGCACCAGGCCGTCCAGCGGGCGGAACCACGGCGCCGTGCGCCCGTCCGGCCCGGGCAGGCCGCCCGCGGCGAAGCGAGCAGCGATCAGGCCACCCATGCTGTGCCCGAGCATCACCAGGCGGCCGGCGCCCAGGGTCTCGTCGGCGCGCAGCTCGTCGATCACGAGGGCCAGGTCTTGCTCGAAGCGCCCGTCATGCGGCAGGTCGCCGCGCGGGCCGCCAGAGGCGCCATGCCCCCGCTGGTCCAGGCCGACCACATGCCAGCCCCAGTGGTTCAGATGCGCCGCCACATGCTCGTAGCGGCCGATGTGCTCGCCCAGCCCATGGACGATCAGGACCGTGCCTTGCGCCGGGCCCATGCCGGTCTTGTTCCATTGCCGCCAGTGCAGGGGCACGCCATCATCAGTCTTCAGGGTTCGCATGCGGCGAAGTGTAGGCAGGGCCCGGCGGTGCTCTCCCTGGGGCAAGCCCTGGGAAACGTGCGCTTTGACCTAGGGGCAGCTCTCCAGCCTTGTCGCCTGGGCGATGGCCGGCACCTCGGGAGGCGCTAGGCTTGGCGCCTTCATACCGCTTGGCAAGGATTTCCATGAGCGCTTCGGACTACTTCGACCTGGACCTGCAGGAGGACGGCATCGCCCGGCTGACGCTGAATCAGCCGGCGCGCATGAACACCATGGCGCCGGACTTCTTCCCGGCCTTCCGCGATGCCATCCAGCGCCTGCACGACGAGGGCGGAACGCGCGTGCTGGTGATCGCGTCCACGGGCAAGCACTTCAGCGCCGGCATGGCCCTGCAGACCTTCGCCGGCCAGGGCGGCCTGCTGGACACGGGCGATGCCCGCGCGCGGCTGTCGTTCCAGGACTCGCTGCGCCGGCTGATGGCCTGCTTCTCGGTGCTGGACGAGGCGCGCTTCCCGGTGATCTGCGCCGTGCAGGGCGGTTGCATCGGCGGCGCCTTCGACCTCGCGGCGGCCTGCGACATCCGCCTGTGCTCGGCCGACGCCTTCTTCACGATCCAGGAAACGACCATCGGCATGGCGGCCGACCTCGGCATCCTGCAACGCCTGCAGGGCCTCATGCCCGCCGGCATGGCGCGGCAGATGGCCTACACGGGCGAGCGGCTCGGCGCTGAGCGCGCGCTGCAGCTGGGCCTGGTGAATGCCGTGGCGCCGGATGCGTCGGCGCTGCTGGAGCAGGCCCTGGTGCTGGCCCGGCAGATCGCGCTCAAGTCGCCGCTGGCCATCGCCGGCAGCAAGCTGGCGCTGAACCATGCGCGGGACCACGGCGTGGCGGCGTCGCTCCAGCAGATGAGCCTGCTGCAGAGCGCCATCTTCGACACCGGCGAGATGGGTCGCGCCATCATGGCCTGGCAGGCCAAGCGCGAAGACGCGGGCTTCGAGCCGCTCAAGCCGGTGGCGTCGCTGCCCGAGGGCTGACGCCCACGCGCGAGGGCTCAGCCGGCGCGGCCGAGCTGGTCCAGCGCAGCCTCGGCGGCGGCAATGGCGTGGCGGTTGATGTCACGCGCATGGGCGCTGCTCAGGCGCGCGTCCTTCAGCACCTGCTCCAGCACCGGCCGGGCCTCGGCCTTGCGGTTGCTGGCCAGCAGGAACTGGCCCCAGGCGCTGTTCGTCTCGATGCCGCTGTGGGTGCGCAGGGCGACCTCGAAGGCGGCCTCGGCCTCCTCGGGATGGACCGCGGCCAGCAGGCGCGCCATCAGCAGGGCGAGATCGCCGCTGTAGCGCGCCGGTTGGTCCGCGAACAGGCGGCGCAGGCTGGCCACGGCCGCCGCCTCCTGGCCCGCCGCCGCCTGGCAGCGCGCCAGGCCGCTCAGCGCCGCGGCGTCATGCGCGAACACCCCTTGCGCGCAGGCCTGGAAATGGGGCAGCGCCTCGCCGGCCTGGTCCGCCTCCAGCAGCGCCTGTGCGAGCCGCAGCCGGTTGCCCATGCTGGGCGTCTGCTCGAGCGCGAGGCGGGCCTCGCGCAGCTCGCGCTGCGGGTCGATGATCTGCCGCAGCGCGGCGCCGGCCCGGCGGCCCAGGCGGCTGTGGCGCTGCTCGGGCAGGAACTCGGCAAAGAGATAGACCAGGCTGCCAAGGAAGGGGAAGGACAGCAGCACGAAGAGCCACACGGTGTTGCGGCCGGTGCGCACGGCGTGCACGGCGAAGTAGATCGCGATGGCGACGTGCAGGATGGCGAGGAATGGCATGGGATCTCCCTGGAAGGGCGGCCTCGGTGCGGGCGCTTGGCCGGCACTATAGCGAGCGAGGCCGCACGCCGCCCCCTCGCCATCCCGAACGGCCGGCCCGCGCCGGGCCCGTAGCAGGCGTCAGCGGTCTCGATCGACGCCATGCCCTGGACCTTCGCCCATCCCGCTGCGGGGCCTCAGCCCATGCAGAAGGCGTTGAGCTTGTTGCCGTCGAGATCGCGGAAGTAGCCCGCATAGAAACCGCCGCCGCGCAGCCCCGGCGCGCCCTCGTCCTTCCCGCCGAGGGCCAGCGCCTTGGCGTGCAGGGCCTGGACCTTCTCCTGGCTGTCGACCACGATCGCCACCATCACGCCGTTGCCCGCCGTAGCGGGCTCGCCGTCGAAGGGACGCAGGACGCCGAATCCCGGCGTGTCGTGGCTGACGCCCCAGGCATAGCCGCGGTCGAATTCCATCAGGCGCTTGCCGCCGATGACGGCGAACAGCTCGTCATAGAAGGCCGCGGCGCGCGGCAGGTCGTTGGTGCCCAGGGTGGTGTAGCCGATCATGGAGGTCTCCTCGTCGTCGTGAAGGGGAAGGAATCAGTCCGCGAAGCCTACACGTTTGCGGCCGTCGGGCGGGGGAGGCTTGACCCGAATCAAGGACGGCCGCCCCCATCGGTGCGAATGTGAGGGATTGATGACAGCCCCCGGAGTCCAGGATGCCTACCCGTCGTGCCCCCACCGCTTCTGCCACCCCTGCGCGCAAGACCGCCCCGAAGACGGCGGTGACGACCCCGCTGAATGGCACGCATGCTGGCACGCATGCGCCCCAGCCGCGCCGGGCCCGCGCCGGCGACACCAGCGGCAGTGGCCAGCCCGAGCGCATCGCCCGCCGCGTGGCCACGGACCGCGTGGAGGCGGCGCAGGCCCGGGAGCTGGAAGCGCTCAAGGACATCGCGCAAGCAGGCGCGCCGGGCGGTCTGACCAGCTCGGTGAAGAGCCTGCTGGCGGGCGCCTCGCCGGATGACGCCCAGGCCCTGCGCCAGGCGCTGCTGGCCGAGTTGCAGGAGCTGCCCGGCACCGGGCGGCACCCGGACGACGAGCTCTCGCCCAACTGGCGCCGCGGCGGCTATCCGTACAAGAACCTGATGTCCCGCAAGGCCTACGAGAAGCAGAAGTACCGCCTGCAGGTCGAGTTGCTGAAGCTGCAGGCCTGGGTGAAGGCCACGGGCGCCAAGGTGGTCATCCTCTTCGAAGGCCGCGATGCGGCGGGCAAGGGCGGCACGATCAAGCGCTTCATGGAACACCTGAATCCTCGCGGCGCGCGCGTCGTGGCGCTGGAAAAGCCGAGCGAGGTCGAGCGCGGCCAGTGGTACTTCCAGCGCTATGTGCAGCACCTGCCGACGGCCGGCGAGATCGTCCTCTTCGACCGCAGCTGGTACAACCGCGCCGGTGTCGAGCGCGTGATGGGTTTCTGCTCCGATGCCGAGTACCAGGAATTCATGCGCCAGGCGCCCGAGTTCGAGCGCAACCTGGCCCGCTCCGGCATGCATGTGATCAAGTTCTGGTTCTCCGTCAGCCGCGAGGAGCAGCGTCGCCGCTTCAAGGAGCGTCGCGCCCATCCGCTCAAGCAGTGGAAGCTCTCGCCCATCGACCTCGCCTCGCTCGACAAGTGGGACGACTACACGCGGGCGAAGGAGGCGATGTTCTTCCACACCGACATCGCCGAGGCGCCCTGGACCGTCGTGAAGTCCGACTGCAAGAAGCGCGCGCGCCTCAATGCCATGCGCCACGTCCTGCACCAGCTGCCCTACGCCAACAAGGACCTCGACAAGATCGGCCAGCTCGACCCGCTGCTGGTCGGCCGGGCCAATGTGGTCTATGAGCGCGGCGAGAACCAGTCGGCCGCCGGCCCGGACAAGGTCTGAAGGAAATCACTTGTAACGTTAGTGTCAACCCGCTGCGCCTCGCGCAGCGTGTGAAGACGCCGCCCGCGAGACGCAGTCGCCCCCGTTCGCTACCCCATCAGCTGCCCTGCTCGCTCTGCGAAGGCGCCCCCCGAGCGGCGCAGCCCCGCGCCCCCTGCGGAGCGTGCGGATCCGGCTCCGTCGGTCCGCCACGCCCGCCCCCCTGGTGGGTTGGCGAAGCCAGTAGGGGGGGTGTGGATATGTCCACGGGTATGATCGACAGCCTCCACTCCCGTCGCCCCGCACTATGGAATCTGTCTTGCCGCAAGAGGTCAGCGCCGAGGCGCTTCGCGTCCGCGAACGTGCGCTCAGCAGCCTCGGCAGCCTCGGCCCAAGCGACGGGACGGCGCAGGTGGCAGCCTTCATCGAGCAGTTCGCGGCGGTCGGCCCGCTGGACCATTACGGCCACGTGCCGGCGGCGGCCGAGGCCACCCTCGAGGCGGTGCGCAAGGCCGGCGGCGCGCAGGCCGTCACGCCCTTTCTGCAGGCGGCGCTTGCCGGCGCCATCGCCCGCAGCATTGACAGCGGCGCCGTGGCGGCGCTGCCGCCGAGAGTCCGTGGCCATCAGCTGCGGCAGTTCCAGCGCATCCTGCGCGAGCTGGTGCCCGAGGGCCCTGCGCTCAACACCGACCAGGACGTCTTCCGCAAGGACATGGGCCTGGCGACCCTGCGGCTCATGGCCGCCGCCGCCCAGCTGATCGACATGCGCTGCGGCGTGCCCCGCTCGCTGCTGACGCGCCAGGACTGGGGCACGGCCGCGAAGGGTCTGCTGACCTTTGCGCAGCTCGGCGGCTTCAAGCCCTACATACAGATCCACACGCACAAGTCCTACCTCGATGAATTCAACGAGGACGGCTGGGCGGAGTGCTACCGCTGCTGCGCCGAGCTGTGCACGGCGCATCCCGAGCTGCGGGGCATGTTCGGCAGCAGCTGGTTCTACGACCCGGTGGTCATGGAGATCAGCCCGCGTCTGTCCTACCTCCAGTCCGTGCCGCGCCAGGGCGGCGCGCACCTCTGGTATTTCGCCACCGGCGGCGATTCCATCGGCAATGCCACGGCCACGTCACCGAGCCGGCGCAAGCTGTACGAGGAAGGCCGCTACGTTCCCAAGTCCTACATGATGGTGTGGGGGCGCGAGGCCCTCATCGAGTGGGCGCGCCTCGACGCCGCTGCCGCACCGGCAGCGCCTTGAGAGCCCGCGGCCCCACCGGCCCGACATCCATCGCCCGTCACGTCCATGAATCCTGCCAAGCGCCTTGTCTACGGTGCCGCCCGCGCGCTCGGGCTGTTTGCGCTCGCGCGCCATCTCACGCGCCACCGGGTGCGCATCCTCTGCTTCCACGGCGGCAGCCTCGGTGACGAGCACCGCTTCAATCCGCTGCTGTTCTGCACGGGCGAGCACCTGGCGCGTCGCCTCGCCTGGATGGACGCTCACGGCTTCAGCTGGGTGAGCCTGCCCGCGGCCACGGACATGCTCAAGGGCACCGCCCCGCGACCCCGCCTGCCGGTGGTGCTGACCTTCGACGACGGCTGGTATTCCACCGCCCAGGTCCTCGGCCCCGTGGTCGCGCGCCATCAGGTGCCGGCCGTGCTCTACCTGTGCACGAGCCATTTCCAGCGCGGCGAGCCCGTACCCGACGTCAGCATGGCCTACCTGGTATGGAAGGCCGGCGCGCGCGTGGTGCACCTGGACGGCGTCGATCCGGCGCTGGATGGCCGCTACGAGCTGGCCGATCCGCCCTCGCGCAAGGAGTTCCTCGCCCGCGCCATCCGCTGGGTCCGCGAGGCGGATGCGGGCGATGTCAGTGCGCGGCTGGACCTGCTGGCCGGCGCGCTGGGCCTCAGTCCCCAGTCGCTCGACCTCGCCAGCCGTCGCTTCAGCTATCTGGACGGCCGCGAGCTCCAGGCCTTGCGTGCACAGGGCTGGTCCATCGAGCTGCATGGCCATGAGCACCGCTATCCCGCCGGGGACCCGGCCGCGCTGGCGCAGGACCTGCAGCGCTGCCAGGCGGTCTTCGCCTCGCAGTCGCTGCCCGCGGGGCGGCATTACTGCTACCCCAGCGGCAACCACGACGCCGCGGCGCACGCACTCATGACGCAGCACGGCGTGGATACCGCCACCACCTGCCTGCCCGGCCTGTGCCCCGACGGCGATGCCCGTGCGCTGCACTACCTGCCGCGCTTCCTGGACGGCGCGAACATCCCGCCGCTGGTCTTCGAGGCGGAGATGAGCGGCTTCGCCGACGGCGTGCGCTGGCTCGCCCGCCTGGGCCGGCGCGCCTGAGCCGAGGGCGGGGCTCCCGCCCGGATCGGGCGAGACTCAGCCGCGGTCGAACTTGAAGACGGCCATGCTGGCCCTCAGGTTCGGCCAGCGGCGCACGATCTGACCCTCCTGCACACCGAAGCTGTCGAGCAGACGCAGGCGGTTCTTGCGCGCGAGGATCTCGAAGTCGGCATAGGTGCCCACGCGGATGTTGGGCGTGTCATACCACTCATAGGGTAGGGTCCGCGTGACGGGCATGCGGCCGGCCAGCACCTGCAGGCGGTTGGGCCAGTGCGCGAAGTTGGGGAAGCTCACGATGCCCACGCGGCCCACGCGCGCCGTCTCGCGCAGCATGGCCTCCGCATTGCGCAGGTGCTGCAGGGTCTCGAGCTGCAGCACGACGTCGAAGCTCTGGTCCTCGAAGACGGACAGGCCCTCTTCCAGGTTCAGCTGGATTACGTTCACGCCGCGCCGCGCGCAGGCCAGCACATTGGCGTCGGACAGCTCGACGCCATAGCCCGTGCAGCCGCGCTTCTCCTGCAGCCAGGCCAGCAGCTCGCCCGTGCCGCAGCCCAGGTCCAGCACGCGGGAGCCTTCGGGCACCAGGGCGGCGATGGTCTCGATCAGGGGGGTGCTCATCAGCGGAACTCCTTGGCGATGCGCTCGAAGTAGGCGCGCAGCACGCCGTGGTAGCGGGGGTCCTCCAGCAGGAAGGCGTCGTGGCCGTGCGGGGCGTCGATCTCGGCATAGGAGACGTCGCGGCGGTTGTCCACCAGGGCCTTGACGATCTCGCGCGAGCGCGCCGGCGAGAAGCGCCAGTCGGTCGTGAAGCTGGCCAGCAGGTACTTGCAGCGGCTGCTGGCGAAGGTGCGGGAGAGGTCCCCGCCGTGCTCGCGGGCCGGGTCGAAGTAGTCCAGGGCGCGGGTGATGAGCAGGTAGGTGTTGGCGTCGAAGTACTCGCTGAACTTGTCGCCCTGGTGGCGCAGATAGCTCTCGATCTGGAACTCGATGTCCTGCGTGCTGTAGCCCAGCTCGGCGGCGCGGAGCTCCCGGCCGAACTTCTGCTCCATCACGTCGTCGCTGAGGTAGGTGATGTGGCCGATCATGCGGGCCACGCGCAGCCCGCGCTTGGGGATCGCGCCGTGCTCGTAGAAGAAGCCGCCGTGGAAGTCCGGGTCGGTGACGATGGCGCGGCGCGCCACCTCGTTGAAGGCGATGTTCTGGGCCGAGAGGCTGGGCGCCGTCGCGATGGCGATGCAATGCCGCATGCGGTCCGGGTAGCGCAGGGACCAGTCCAGCGCCTGCATGCCGCCCAGCGAGCCGCCCAGCACGGCGGCCAGCTGCGTGATCCCCAGGGCGTCGAGCACGCGCGCCTGGGCGTCCACCCAGTCGTGCACCGTGACGACGGGGAAGTCGGCGCCGTAGATGCGGCCGGTGTCGGGGTTGGTGTGCATCGGGCCCGTGGAGCCGAAGCAGGAGCCGAGGTTGTTGATGCCGATGACGAAGAAGCGGTCGGTGTCCAGCGGCTTGCCGGGGCCGACGAGGTTGTCCCACCAGCCTTCGCTCTTCTCCTGCCCGGCATAGGTGCCGGCCACGTGGTGGCTGGCGTTCAGGGCATGGCAGACGAGCACCGCGTTGGACTTGTCGGCGTTGAGCTGGCCGTAGGTCTCGTAGACCAGCTCGTAGTCGCGGATCCGGGCGCCGCTGCGCAGGGGCAGGGGCGTCTCGAAGCGCATGCGCTGGGGCTGGACATCGCCCACCGATGCTGTGGCCATCTGGACTCTCCAAAAACAAAAACCGGCTCCGCGAAAGGTGCGGACGCCGGTTTGCTGGAGCGCCCCTCTTTAGCGGAATTTATTGAGCGCCCGCAATTCGGAACAAATCGGCGCTGTGCGGCGGATTATAGGCCGCCAGGCCCCGGCAGCACGCCGATGCGCTGCAGCAGGCGCTGGTGCTCGCCTTCGCGGCGGAGCTTCTCGAAGGCCTCGAGCAGCGGCTGGATCTCGCGGTCGGTGAGGTCCGGGCTGCCCACCAGCCAGATCTCGCTCTGGTCGAAGCTGGGCCCCACCACCCAGTCCTGCGGCGCCCGGCCGGCCGCCTGCAGCGCGGCCATCACCACCGGCACGGCACCGTAGATCAGGCCGGCGCTGCCCTCGTCCATGCGGCGCAGGATGTGCTCGTAGCCGGCCTCCTGCGAGACGTGGCGGAAGCCCCGCCTGTGCAGGCTGTCGCTGCTGAGCGCCCCGCGCAGCGTGAGCACCTTGGTGTTGCGCGCCTGGGCCTCGTCGATGCCTTGCGGCCAGCGGCTGCGGGGGCCGATGAGGGCGTAGCGATGGGTGTACAGCGGCACGAGCCAGCGGTAGAGCAGCTCGCGCTCGGGCGTGCGGGCCAGCGGCGCCATGAGCACCTGATGGCCGGTGCGGGCCATCAGCGTGGCGCGGGCGAAGGGGTAGAAGCGCGGCTGCAGGTCCCAGCCGGCGCGCTCGCACAGCAGCACGAGGAAGTCGCCCAGCGGCCCGGGGGCATCGCGGCCCTGCGGGCTGATCACGGCGGGGAAGTCGGCGGAGACCAGCTCCATGGCGCCGGCCGGCGCCGCCATCAGCCCCCAGACGAGCGCGCTGCCCGCGAGCAGGCGGCGGCCCAGGCCGTGCCCCGGTCGGGCGCGGGGCGAGGGCGGGCGGGGGAGGGGGAGCGAGGAAGGCATGCCGGCATCTGCAGTGCGAGTCCGCGATCCGGGCATTGGAACCCAGTGCCACCCGCTCCGGCAAGCGCAAAGGCGGGGGACCTTGGGGGGATGACGCCGGGCGGCGCCATCGGTAAAGGGGCCGGGGCAGCGGCAGCGGCAGCGGATGCCGCCGCCCCGGCGCTCAGTCTTCCTGCTTGGACCCGGGCAGGGCGGCCGTGAGACCCAGCAGGCCGGCGACGATCAGCACGTACCAGATCGAGGCGGTGGCCTCGAGCTTCAGCACGCCGGCGCTGGACAGCACCAGCAGGGCCGCCGCGCTGCCGGCCAGCAGCAGCAGGGCGGCGCCGGCGGCGCGGGTGACCAGCAGGCTCTGGTCCTTGCGTGCGGCCATGGCGAAGAGCACATAGCCCAGCAGGCTGAAGAGCGGGAAGAAGACCCACAGGGCCGTGCCCGCGGTGATCGGGGCCACGTGCAGGGGCTCGGCCAGCAGGGCGGCCCCGCTGAACAGGCCCAGCAGCAGCAGGAAGGCGGCGGCGATGCGCATCATGTCAGGCTCCTCGGGGGATCAGGGGGCGGTGCACAGGCAGTGCACGGTGGTCGAGAAGGGCTTGCGGCCCTCCAGCAGCTCGCTGACCATGGCCAGCTCCTGCTGCGACTGCATCACGCCGGCCGGCACCTGGAAGCCCAGCTGCGCGCGCACCGAGGCGGCGATGTTCGGGGCCAGGGCGCTGCCCAGGCTCTCGAGCAGCTTCTCGAACTTGCCGGGTTCCTTCTCGATGTAGCTCACGCGCGGCTTGGCATCGAGCTTGGCGCGCTTGGCGGCGGCCTGGATGGCATCGTCGAGGCTGCCCAGGCGGTCGACGAGACCGCGCTCCAGCGCCTGCTTGCCGGTCCAGACGCGGCCCTGGGCCACGGCATCGATCTCCTCGACCTTCTTCTTGCGGGCCTGGGCGGCCTTGCCGGTGAACTCGTCGTAGATGTGCTGGATGCTGCTCTGGACGGCCGAGGCCATGCGGGCGTCCAGGCCGGTGCGGAAGTCGTAGCCCTTGCCCAGCCAGGTCGTGGTGTAGCCGCCGGTGTGCAGGGAGAGCTTGTCCATGAGCTTTTCGCCCGTGGGCAGCAGCGCGAAGACGCCGATGGAGCCGGTGATGGTGCCGGCGTCGGCGATCACCTCGTCGGAGGACATGGAGATCCAGTAGCCGCCCGAGGCCGCGACGTCCCCCATGGAGATCACCACGGGCTTGCCGGCCTTCTGCGTCAGCTCCAGCTCGCGGCGGATGATTTCCGAGGCGAAGGCGCTGCCGCCGGGCGAGTTCACGCGCAGCACGACGGCCTTGACCTGCTCGTCCTCGCGGGCCTGGCGGATCAGCTCGGCGGTGGAATCGCCGCCGATGGTGCCGGGGGCGGCGCTGCCGTCCTTGATCTCGCCCTGGGCCACGACCACGCCCACGGCGGGGCCGACGGGCAGCACGGGCTTCTGGCGGGCCAGGTAGTCACCCAGGCTGACGCGGGCGAAGCTGTGGCCCTTCTCGTCCTTGGCGCCGCGCTGCATCAGCAGGGCGCGGACCTCGTCGCGCGTCTTGATGCCATCCACCAGCTTCTGCTGCAGGGCAAGCTTGGCGAGGTCGCCGCGCACGGCGGCCAGGTCCTTGTCGGCCTGCTCGATGCTGCGGGCCAGGCTGCCGGCCTCCAGCTTGCGGGCCTTCTCGATGTCGGCCAGGAAGCCGTTCCAGAGCTCGTTGTAGAGGTAGCTTTCCGCTTCCATCGACGCCGGGGACGGGGCGTTGGCGATGTAGGGCTCGCCCGCGCTCTTGTAGGTGCCCACGCGCAGCAGGTTGGGCGTGACGCCCACGCGCTCCAGGGCGTCCTTGTAGTACAGGCGCTGGCGGCCGAAGCCTTCCATCATCACGCCGCCCATCGGGTGGATGAAGATTTCGTCGGCCTGGGCGGCGAGGTAGTAGGCGCGCTGGCTGTAGTTGTCACCGTAGGCCAGCACCTTCTTGCCGCTGGCCTTGAAGCGCTGCAGGGCCCCTGCGACCTCGTGCAGGCCGGCCAGGCCGGCGCCGCTGAAGCCGTCGAGGTCCAGCAGGACCTGGCCGATGCGGGCGTCCTTGGCGGCGGCGTCCAGCGCGGTCAGGACGTCGCGCAGGCGCACCTGCTTGGGATCGATGCCCTGCAGCTGGTTCATGGCCTGGTCGCGCGCGGAACCGGAGAACTGCTCCACGAGCGGGCCCTCGAAGCCCAGCACCAGGGTGCTCTTGTCGGTCAGGGGCTTGGGGCCGCCACTGACGAGGCCCCAGATCAGGGCGATCAGCAGCAGTAGCAGGAGCGTGTTGAACAGCGCACGGCGCATGCCGTCCACCACCCACCAGATCTTCTTCAACAGCCACCAGACAGGTGAGACGAGGGTCTTGATGCCCATGCGATTCCTCCAGGTTGGGCGCGCGCTCGGCGCAGTTCTTGATGCGCGCCGATTGTGCAGCAAGCCGCCGGCTGTGGCGTGTGAGCAAAGCCATTGCGATGCAGCGTGACAGCGACGCGCTTTGGTGCTGCACTGCAGGCTTGCCGGGCGGCGCGGGGTCGGGTCTTGCGGCCCCGGCAAGGCCCGCGCCCGAGGAGACCGCCCGCATGCTGCCCTGGCTCAGAACCGTCGACGACTTCTTCCCCCTGCGCTACCTCAGCTGGTGGCTGTGCGGCCTGGGCGCGGTGCTCAGCGCCGTGGGCACCTGGTACTTCTGGCCGGCCTGGCCGTGGTTCATCCTCTTCATGGGCCTGAGCCTGCTGGGCTTTCGCGACGTGCGCCAGACCAAGCGCGCGGTGCTGCGCAACTACCCGGTGATCGGCCACCTGCGCTTCCTGCTGGAGTACATCCGGCCGGAGATGCGGCAGTACTTCATCGAGGCCGACAACGAGGCCACGCCCTTCTCGCGCCAGCAGCGCTCGCTGGTCTACCAGCGTGCCAAGGGCGAGCCCGACAAGCGCCCCTTCGGCACGCAGAAGGACGTCGGCGCGGCGGGCTACGAATGGATCAACCACTCCATGCAGCCCACGGTGCTGCCGGGCCACGACTTCCGCATCACCATCGGCGAGGAACGCGCGCAGCCCTACTCCGCCAGCGTGTTCAACATCTCCGCGATGAGCTTCGGCGCGCTGTCGGCCAACGCCATCCTCGCGCTCAACGCCGGCGCGAGGCAGGGCGGCTTCGCGCATGACACGGGCGAGGGCTCCATCAGCCCCTACCACCGCCAGCACGGCGGGGACCTGATCTGGGAGATCGGGTCCGGCTACTTCGGCTGCCGCACGCCCGAGGGGCGCTTCGACCCGGAGAAGTTCGCGGCCAACGCGAACGACCCGCAGGTCAAGCTCATCGAGATCAAGCTCAGCCAGGGGGCCAAGCCCGGCCATGGCGGCGTGCTGCCCGGCGCGAAGGTGACGCCGGAGATCGCCGCCACGCGCGGCGTGCCGGTGGGCGAGGACTGCAACTCGCCGGCCGCCCACACCGCCTTCTCGACGCCGCTGGAGCTGATGCAGTTCATCGCCGAGCTGCGCCGGCTCTCGGGCGACAAGCCGGTGGGCTTCAAGCTGTGCATCGGCCACCCCTGGGAATGGTTCGCCCTGGCCAAGGCCATGCAGGAGACCGGCATCGTGCCGGACTTCATCGTGGTGGACGGCGCGGAGGGCGGCACGGGCGCCGCGCCGCTGGAGTTCACGGACCACGTCGGTGCGCCGCTGCAGGAAGGGCTGCTGCTGGTGCACAACACGCTGGAAGGCCTCGGGCTGCGCGAGCGGGTGCGCATCGGCTGCGCGGGCAAGGTCGTCAGCGCCTTCGACATCGCCCGCGCGATGGCGCTGGGCGCCGACTGGTGCAATTCGGCGCGCGGCTTCATGTTCGCACTGGGCTGCATCCAGGCGCAGGCCTGCCACACCGGCAGCTGCCCCACGGGCGTCACCACGCAGGACCCGCTGCGCCAGCAGGCGCTCGTCGTGCCGGACAAGGCCGAGCGGGTCTACCGCTTCCACCGCAACACGCTGCATGCGCTGCAGGAGCTGGTGCAGGCGGCGGGGCTTCTGCATCCGGGCGAGATCAGCGCGAACCACATCGTCCACCGCATCAGCCCGCACGAGGTGCGCCTGCTGACGACGCTGCTGCCCTTCGTGCGGCCCGGCGCCCTGCTGGAAGGCGAGCTGCCGGGCGCCGTGTTCAAGACCTACTGGCCCATGGCGAGCGCGCACAGCTTCGAGCCGGCCCGCCCGCTGCGCCGCGGTTTCCACGGCATTTGATACGGATCAGCATCCGTGCTGGGCCCCGCGCCTGCGGGGTGGTCAAGGCCCTCCGATTGGGGAGAATCCGCGGCTTGTAACGAATTGCACGCCCGTCGTGCCGGCCCGTTTCTCCCTCTCGTCGTTTCCGTCCGCGCCCATGTCCTCGGTCTTCCTGCTTCGCCACAGCCAGCGCTCTCTGCAGCGCGCGGCGCTGGACTTGGCGGACACCGGCTGGCAGTGCCTGGGCACCAGCCAGCACTGGCAGGAAGCGGCCGTGAGCCTGCGGCATGCGATGCCGGCCTATCTGGTGAGCGATCTGCACCTGAGCGACGGCCATGCCAGCTGCCTGCTCCAACAGCTCAATGCCCTGCCACCCGGCGTGGTGCGTCCGCGCGTGCTGCTGATCAGCGATGCCGTCGACGAGCTGACGCTCTTCCCCACGCTCAGCCGCGGCGGCCATGCCTACCACCTGGACCAGCCCCGCGGCCCGAGCCTGCAGGCCAGCCTGCAGGCGCTGGAGCAGGGGCGGGCCCGCATGTCCCCGGCGATCGCGCGGGAGGCGCTGCACAGCTTTGGCGCGCCGCGCCGGCCGGTGAGCGAGGCGCGCCGCCTCGAGGCCGGGCTGGATCGCCAGCCCCTGGCGATGCTGAGCCTCATCAGCCGCGCGGAACAGGCGCTGCTGAGCCTGCTGTCCCACGGCCTGCTGGTCGAGGAGATCGCCGACGCCTGGTACGTGCTGCGCGAGGACGTGGAGCGTCGCATCGCCCGCCTCTATCGCAAGCTGCATGCGCTGTGCCCGCCGGCCCATGTGATGGCGGCCGGCGAGCGCTGCCTGCTCCCGGCCTGACCCGGATCCGGCGCGTCCCGCGCCGGCGGCGCTCAGGCGCTGGGCGGTGCCGTATCGATGAAGCTCTGGCGCGTGCCCAGCTTGGCGAGGTGGCGGGCCAGATTGGGGTAGTCCTCGCGCCAGGTGATGGCGGGGAATCGGAAGTCCAGGTAGGCCAGCGCGCAGCCCGTGGCGATGTCCGCGAGGCTGAAGTGGTTGCCCGAGCACCAGGGCTTCTCGCCCAGGCCGAGGCTCATCGCCTTGAGGGCGGCCTCCATCTTCTCCAGCTGGCGATCGATCCAGGCGGCGCTGCGCTGGGCCTCGGTGCGGCCGGACCAGGTCTGTTCCATGCGGGCGAGGATGGCGGCGTCCAGCAGGCCGTCGGCCAGGGCCTCCCAGGTGCGGACCTCGGTGCGCTCGCGGCCGCGCTCGGGAATGAGCTTGCCCACGGGCGACAGCGTGTCCACGTATTCCACGATCACGCGTGAGTCGAAGACCGCACCGCTGATCGAGTCCTGCCCTTCCATCACCAGGCAGGGCACCTTGCCCAGCGGGTTCATCTTCATGATGGCATCGGACGCCCAGACGTCTTCCAGCACGAACTGGTAGTCGAGCTTCTTTTCCGCCATCACGATGCGGACCTTGCGGACGTAGGGGCTGGTAAGGGAACCGATGAGTTTCATGTGTGGGCAGGGGGACTGCTGTCCTCGTTTCGGCGCGATTCTAGGGGCAGAGCCCCCGGCACTCGCTGACAGAGTGTGGCCAATCCGGGCCCCGCATGGGGGATTGAAGAAGGGCAGGAAAGCACGGCTTGTCAGCGCGAGGGCGCATGGCGACACTCCTGCCCGCAATGCAAACCCCGTGTCCGCGCCCCTTTTCGGTGCGGTGCGCCGCCCGCCTGACCTCCTCCTCTTCTCCTGCCGGATCGGCATGCCCTCATGAGCCCCACGTCCCCCGCCCGCGCCGCCACCCCTGCCGTCACCCTGCGGCACGTCACGGAGTCCGACATGCCGCTGCTGATCCGCGCCGTGACGGACCCCGCCTGGCGCGGCGCCTTCCTGCCCAGCCGGATCACCTCGCCCGCCACGATGTGGCAGCGCTTCCGCGAGAACGGCTTCTCCGGCGAGGACATGGAGCGCCTGATGATCGTCAACGCCGAGGGCCGCGTCGTGGGCGATGTCGTGCACTTCCCGGCCCACCGCTACTCCACGGCCCGCGAGATCGGCTGGTCGGTGTTCGACCCCGCCGACCGCAACCAGGGCTACGGCGCGGCCGGCGCCCGCGCGCTGGTGGACTATCTCTTCCGCAGCCTGCCCATCCACCGCCTGTGCTGCAGCCTCTCGCCCGACAACCTGGCCTCCGCCCGCGTGGCGCAGAAGGCCGGCTTCCACTGCGAGGGCCTGATGCGCGGCGTGGTGTTCTGCGCCGGCGAGTACCTGGACGGCGAGTTCTACGGCATGACCCGGGACGACTGGCGCCTCGCCGGGCAGGGCGCCGACTGAGGCCGGAGGCAGGCGCCTCGATGCTTGAAGCCTGAAGCATCCTGTTTCAGAAGAAATGTTCTAGACAACTTGTTCTAGATGCAGCTATGCTGCGCGCCATGAAGACAGCGTCCCCCCTTTCCACGGCGCCGGCGCCCAAGCCGACGCCCGCCGAGCTGGACCTCCTGCGCGTGCTCTGGCGCATCGGCGCGGCCGATGCCCGGCAGGTCCACGAGGCCCTGCTCGCCGAGCGCCCCGAGGCCAGCTATGCCACCGTGCTGCGCCAGCTGCAGCTGATGCATGCCAAGGGGCTCGTCGAGCGCGACGAAGCCTGCCGGCCGCACCAGTACGCCGCCGCCCAGGCCCAGCAGACCCTGCAGACCCATCTGCTCAAGGACCTCATCGCCAAGGCCTTCGCCGGCTCGGGCAAGGCGCTGGTGATGGCCGCGCTCAAGGGCCATGTCAGCCGCAAGGAGCGCGACGAGATCCGCCGCCTGCTGCAGGGGGACGAGGCGTGAGCGCGATGCTGGAACTTCTCGACTCGCTGCCCTGGCTGCCCGCGCTGGGCTGGGCGCTGCTGAACTTCGTCTGGCAAGGCGCGCTGATCGGCCTGCTGATCGCCGGGGCCCTGCGGCTGCTGGCCCAGGCGCCGGCACGCCACCGCTATCTGGTCTGCGGCCTGGGCCTGCTGTGGTGCCTGGCCCTGCCGCTGAGCGCCTGCTGGCAGGCCTGGGCGGCCGCGCCGGGCGAGCTCGAGCAGGCGCTCGAGTTCAGCAGCGAGCTGCTGTGGATGCAGGCCCTGACCGAGCTCATGCCGCAGGTGGTGCTGGCCTGGGGCGTGGGCGTGCTGCTGATGAGCCTGCGCCTGGCCGGCGGCCTGTGGTGGGTGCGGGGGCTGCGCCGCGAGGCCTGCCCGGCGCCCGCCGCGTGGCAGGTCCGGCTGGAGCAGATGGCCCGCCGCCTGGGCCTGCGCCGCCCGGTGCAGCTGCTGCTCTCGGACCGCGTCACCGGCCCGGTGGCCCTGGGCCTGTGGCGGCCGCTGGTGATCCTGCCCTGCAGCCTGCTGAGCCAGCTGCCGCCGCCGCTCGTGGAGGCGCTGCTGGCCCACGAGCTGGCCCATGTGCGCCGCTGGGACTACGGCATCAACCTGCTGCAAAGCCTGGCCGAGGCGCTGCTGTTCTTCCACCCGGTCGTGTGGTGGCTGTCCGAGCGCATGCGGGCCGAGCGCGAGCAGGTGGCCGACGCCCTCGCGGCCCAGGCCCTGCCGCAGCCCCGCGACCTGGCCCGCGCGCTGCAGCAGCTCCATGACTGGCAGCAGCACGCGGCCCAGCCGGATGACGCGGCCTTGCGGCAGCGCCCGCTGCAGCCCATGCCCCTGGTGCAGGCGGCCCAGGGCACCCGTGGCGGCCTGCTGCTGCGCCGGGTGCGCGGCCTGCTGCAGCCGCGCGAGCGCCTGCCGGCCTGGAAGCTGGCCCTGCCGACGCTGCTCGTGGCGCTGGGCGGCCTGCTGGCCCAGGCGCAGGCCAAGGTCAACGCGCGGGCCGAGGCCGAGCCGGTCGTGGTGGCCGCCTTGCCCCAGCCGGCTCCCTCGGCGCCCGCCGAGCCGGCCTCCCTGCCGGCCTCCGTGCCTGCGCCCCTTCCCGCGCCCGCCGCCACCGCCGTGCTGGCGGCGCCGCCCGCGAGCGTCAACACCGGCTGGCGCCTGCCGGTCAACGCGCGCCACGCCATGGTGATCGAGGAGGGCAGCGGCCGCGTGCTGATGGCCAAGAACGCCGACGAGACCGTGCCCATCGCCTCGCTGACCAAGCTGGTGACGGCCATGGTCGTGCTGGACGCCCGGCAGGACCCGCAGGAGCAGCTGCGCATCGAGGACGCCGACGTCGACCGCCTCAAGCACAGCGCGTCCTACCTCAAGGTGGGCGCCCGCCTGCCGCGCGAGGCGGCGCTCAAGCTGGCGCTGATGTCCTCCGAGAACCGGGCCGCCTCCGCGCTGGCGCGCGCCTACCCCGGCGGGCTCGAGGGCTTCCGGCAGGCCGTGCGGCGCAAGCTCCAGAGTCTGGGCCTGCAGCGCACCGTGATCCAGGAGCCCACCGGACTCTCGCCGGAGAACGTCTCGACGGCCAGCGAGATGGCGCGCATCGCCGCGGCGGCCAGCCGCTACCAGGAGATCAACGCCATCACCAGCAGCGCCCGCGCCAAGCTGCCGGTCAACGGCCAGGCGCGCGAGTTCCACAACACCAACCGCCTCGTGGGCCGCAAGGGCTGGGACATCCTCCTGTCCAAGACCGGCTACACCGAGGAGGCGGGCCGCTGCCTGACCATGCGCATGAAGGAGGCCGGCAAGGCCGTCACCGTCGTGCTGCTGGACGCCGACGGCTCCGCGCAGCGCCTCAAGGACGCCGCCGCCATCCGCCGCTCCCTGGGCCGCTGAGCCCGCCCCGTTCCACCCCGCCTGTGCAGACAGGCCGGCACGCCCGGCCTGGGCTGCCGCATGCCCGAAACCCCCGTGTCCGCCCTGCCATGCACCGCCTCCTGAACCTCGTCCTCGGCCTGATCTGTCTGCTGTCGCTGTGGGGCGCGCCGCCCGCCAGCGGGCAGCCCGCGCCCTATGCGCTCGAGCGCACCGAAGTCCACCGCCTGCACTCGAGCGTGCTGCAGCGGGATTACGAGCTCTACATCGGCCTGCCGCCCGCCACGCCGGCCGGCGCTCGTCACCCCCTGCTCTTCGTGACCGACGCGCCGGTGGGCTTCCCCGTGATCCACGCGATGGCGCGGCGTCTCTCGCATGAGGGCCCGCAGGCGCAGCAGATGGTGCTGGTCGGGTTGTCCTACGCCGTGGGCGACAGCCCCACGGTGAGCCGCAACCGCGACTACACGCCCAGCCAGCGCGCCTCCGCCGCCGAGGACAGCAGCGTGCGCTACGGCGAGGCCGAGGCCTATGTGCGCTTCCTGCGCGAGGAGGTGCTTCCCTACCTCGCCGCCCATGTGCCGCAGGCGGACCCCACGCGCCGCTACTTCGCCGGCCATTCCTACGGCGGCCTCTTCGGGGCGCACGTGCTGCTGCATCACACGGACCTCTTCCAGCGCTACATCCTCAGCAGCCCCTCGCTGTGGTTCGACCAGGAGCGGCTGCTCCGCGAGGCCGACGCGCTGGCGGCCCGCCGCCAGCCGCTGAAGGCGCAGGTGCTGCTGCTGGCGGGCGAGCGGGAGCAGGCCGCGCCGGGCCGCCGGCCGCGGCCGGGCGTGGAGGCGGACGGCGACATCGTCGGCAACACCCGGCGCTTCGAGCGGGCGCTGCGCCAATTGCCGGGCCTTCAGGTGCAGCGGCAGATCGTGCCGGACGAGGACCACCTCTCCGTCTTCCCCAGCGCGATGGTGCGCGGGATGCGCTGGGCGTTCCCCGGGCGCTGACCTCGATGCCGGTGCGGGGGCTCAGAGCACCCGGTGCGTGGCCGCGTCGCCGTAGAGCGACTCGTAGTGCAGCGTGATCGACAGACGCTTGAGCATCGCCTGCAGTTGCGTGTCGTTCATCTTGCAGGCCTCGCCCGCGGAGGACAGCACCTGCTGGCGCTGGTTGACGCGGTAGAAGTGCACCAGGCTGCCGGTGCCCATGCAGCTGCCGTCCAGCCCTAGCGCCTGGACCGCCTCCGCCGTGCTGTGCACGGGCTTGCCGTCCACCCGAATGTCGGCCTCGGTGACGCGCGCCGGGCCGAGCCCGCTGTTCTGGACCAGGATCATCCAGCCGCCATCGAGCTCGGTGTTGATCTCGTGGTCGAGGATGGGCTGCACCATCAGCCGGTTGTGCTTCTGGATGGCATAGCCCTGCCACAGCGTGGCGGCGAGGGCGCAGATCGACACCACCATGGTCCGGGTGCGGATCGCGTTGACGGTGGCCCAGCGGGCGCCGCGGCGGGGAGCGGAGGATTCGGAAGGGGCTGACATGGCAAGGCGATGGATCGGGGAGGCCGGATTCTGCCGCGCCCGGCGGCCTTGCCCTGAAGTCAGGGTCCCGCGGCGCCGCGGGCGGAGCGTCCGCCGCCCTGACGGCCCAGCGGCGATTCCGGACGGTCTGGTCGACGAATCCGCCGCTTGGTCGCACGCCGCTGGCTCCGCGGAGGCCGCCCACTAGCATGCCGCTCCAACCGGCCGGGGAGGCTGGCAAGGAGGAGACGTGGCCATGCGACGAACGAGAGGGGCCCTGTGCGGCCTGGTGCTGGGGATGGTCTGGGCGTGGGGGCTCGCGCAGGCGGCCGAGCCGCCCCCCGCGGCAACCGTGCAGGCCCTCACGGCGGCCGACCTCGACACCTTCCTCGACGGCTACATGCCCCGTGAGCTGCAGCGCAGCGGCATCCAGGGAGCGGTGGTGGCCGTGGTGAAGGACGGGCAGCTGCTCACGGCGCGCGGCTACGGCTTCACCGATGCCGAGCGCCGCCAGCCCGTGCAGGCGGACCGGACGCTGTTCCGCGTGGGCTCCATCTCCAAGCTGTTCACCTGGGTGGCCGTGATGCAGCTCGTGGAGCAGGGCCGGCTGGACCTCGATGCCGACGTGCAGCGCTACCTGGACTTCCCGCTGCCGCCCGCCCCGGCGGGGGCCGACGGCCGGTCGCCCGCCATCACCCTGCGCCACCTGGCCTCGCACACGGCCGGCTTCGAGGATGGCTACCGCGACGCCTGGGCGTCGTCGCCCCAGCCCGCGCCCCTGCGCGAGCACCTGGCGCGCAACGTGCCGGCCCGGCTCTATCCGGCGGGCACGACACCGGCCTATTCCAACTATGGCGTGACGCTGGCGGGCTACATCGTCCAGCGTGTCAGCGGCCTGCCCTTCGACGCCTATGTGCAGCAGCGCGTGCTCCAGCCTCTGGGCATGGCGCACAGCAGCTTCGCCCAGCCGCTGGCGCCCGCGCTGCTGCCGCAGATGTCGGCGGGCTTCGAGAACGCGAGCGGCAAGGCGCAGGCTTTCGAGACCATCAACCTCGCGCCGGCGGGATCGCTCTCCGCCACCGCGACCGACATGGCGCGCTTCATGCAGGCGATGCTGGCCGGTGGCGCGCCCGTGCTGCAGCCGTCCTCGCTGCGGCAGATGCTCGCCCCGCAGACGCGCCTGCGGCCGGAAGCGCCCTTCGTCGGCCTGGGCTTCTACGAGGAAGGCGGCTGGCCGGTGCAGGTGCTCGGCCACGGCGGGGACACGCAGTGGTTCCATGCCGGGCTGTATCTGTTGCCCGCACGCGGCCTGGGCGTCTTCATCGCGCAGAACAGCCTGGGCGAGCAGACCCTGCGCACGGACCTCTTCGTGCGGCTGATGGCTCGCTACGTGGGCAGCACGGCCGCCGCGGCACCGCAGCCGCAGGCCGCCGCGGCACCGCAGCCGCAGGCCGGCGCGGCCGAGCGCCTGGCGGGCTGGTACCTGGACAGCCGCCGCGGCGAGTCCCACCCCTTCTACGGCGCGGCGCTGTCCGGTGCGATGCGCCTGCAGGCGGACGCGCAGGGGCGGCTGCACAGCGACCACCTCAAGGGCCGGGATGGGCGCCTGCTGCACTTCGTCCGCGTGGGCGAGGGCGTGTGGCAGGCCGAGGAGGAGCCGCGCCGCCATCTCTACGTCCAGCAGGCGCCGGACGGTACGGCGACGCTTGGCATGCACGTGGGCGTGTCCGTGTGGCAGCCGGCGCGCTGGACGCAGCGGCCGTACTGGATGCTGGGTCTGGCGGGCGCGAGCCTGGCGGTGGCGGTTTTCGCACTGCTGGCCTGGCCGGTGGCGAGTCTGGCCCGGCGGCATCTGCAGGGCGCGCAGCGCATCCGGCGCTGGCCGGGCCGCTGGCTGATGCGCCTGAGCGCGGCCGTGCTGCTGATGCCCGCGGCGGGCCTGGCCTGGCTGGCGCTGTCCGGCGACGGCCATTTCGCGTCGGTCATGGGCGGACCCGGGCTGGCCACGCTGCGCTGGACGCAGGTCTGGGCCTGGGTGCAGATGGCCTGCGTGCCCGTGCTGGCCGTCCTGGCGCTGCGGACCTGGCGTGGCGCGCCCTGGACGCGCCGCCTGCAGCTGGCCGCGCTGCTGCTGGCGCTCGTCGCCCAGGCCCTGGTGATGTGGCAGCTGCAGCTGCCGCTGTGGAACGGCCGCCTGTGATCGGCGGCCCCGCTCAGCTCGGCAGCTTGGGCCGGTGGGCCGCGTCGGGCTGGGCGATCCAGGCGCGCAGCTCCGCCGTGCGCGGGTGCTGCGGGGCGAGCTCCACGAAGCTCTTGTAGGCCACCAGCGCGGCGATGTCGTCGCCGGCCTGCAGCTGTGCATCGCCCAGGTTCAGCCAGGCCATCGAGCGGCTGCCGTCCATCTCCAGGGCCTTCTGGTACCAGCGCGCCGCCTCCACGGGCTTGCCGCGCTTGTAGTAGATGAAGCCGAGGTTGTTGGCCGCCAGCGCGAAGCGGGGCTGCAGCTTGAGGGCCTCGGTGAAGGCGGCCTCGGCCTCCTCGTAGCGGCGTTCCTTGTAGAGCTGCAGGCCGCGGTCGTTGGCGCGCTGGGCCGCCACGCGGGCGCCCGGGTCCACCTTGGCGGTGGGCGCCGCGATGGCCACCTCCTTGCCGTCCAGCCCCTGCAGCTTGACCTGCACGGCCTTGGCCGTGGGCGCCTGCGCGGCGGTCTTGGCCTCGTCCAGGCGCTTGGCGAGGGCGGAGGCCTGGGCGTCGAGCTGGCCGCTGTCGCTGCTCAGCGCCTGCTCCTGCGCGGCCGCCAGCTCGAAGACGAACTCGCCGCCCTCCGAGCCCGGCAGGCTGCCGAAGGCCGGCGTCTGGTGCGCCACGGCGGAGACGGCCGGCGCCACATAGGCCGCCAGCTCCGTCGCGGTGATGAGCCCGTCGCCATTCAGGTCCGCCTTGCCGGCCAGCGCCTGCAGCAGCGTCCAGGTGAAGACCGAGTGGCCGCCGGGGCCGTCGTCCGCCACCTGCTGGTCAGTGCCACCGGCCGTCATCATCTGGCGGCCCAGGCGGCGTGCGTTGTCGCGGATGAAGTTGTTGTTGTTCGAGGCCGCACCGCCGCGCGTGAGACCCAGGCCCGAGTAGCAGGCGTCGATCACGAAGAGCGCGTGCTTGGCCGGCAGCGCCTCGCCCAGCTCCTGCAACTGCGGCATGGCGATGGCGTCGGTCTGCAGATCGTCCAGCCCGGCGTCCACCGGGATCACATAGCCCACCTCGCGCCCACTGGGCAGCTTGCGCGTGCTGCCGTGGCCGGCAAAGAAGACGAAGACGCGGTCATCGCGCTTGAGCTCCTTGCCCGAGAGCTTGTTGAGCGCGCGCAGGATGTTGGCCCGCGTGGCGTCGCCGTCCAGCAGCAGCTTGACGTTCTCGGGGCGGAAGCCGAAGCGCGTCTGCAGCGTCTCCTGCATGGCCTTGGCGTCGCGGCCGGCGTGCTGCAGGCGCGGCCAGCGCTGGTACTGGTCGATGCCGATGATCAGCGCGTGGCTGTCGCGGTAGAGCGCGGCGCCGGCGAGCTGCGTGTCGCCCGTGTCGAGCGGCTTGCGGTCGGCGCTCAGGAACTGGCCGTCCTTCCAGCTCGCGAACTTGTAGCCCTCGGCCACCAGCTGGTCCAGCACGAGCGGCAGGGCCTGGACGGTGCGGGCGTGGATGTCATGGAAGAGCACGATGCCGCGCTGCTGCTTCTGCACCTCGCCGATCACGCGGGCGGCGATGGACTTGGGGATGGGGTCGGACCAGTCCAGCGAGTCGATGTTCCACATCATCGAGCGCAGCTTGAGGGACTCGATGGTGCTCAGCGCCTCGTCGTTGCGCGCGCCGTAGGGAAAGCGAAAGAGCGCCTGGCCGCTGCGGCCGGCCTTGTCGAGCAGGGCCTCGGTGTGCGCGGCCTCGTCCCGCACCTGCTCCTGCGCGAACTTGGACATCAGCCCATGCGTGAAGCTGTGGTTGGCGAGCTGGTGGCCGGCGGCCAGCACGCGCTTGGCCACGTCGCTGCCGGGGCCCGGCTTCACCTGGCCCTGGGCATCGACGCTGCCGAGGTTCTGGCCCAGCTCGAAGAAGATGGCCGGCGCCTGGTAGCGCTGCAGGATCTCCAGGATCTCGTCGGTGTAGCGCCCATGCGGGCCGTCGTCGAAGCTCAGCAGCACCGTCTTCTCGGGAAGCTGCTGGCCGAAGAGCTCGCGCTCGCTCTTGCCCGCGCTGGGCTTGGCCTGCATGGAGGGCAGGATGGTGGCGTAGTCCTTGAGGATCTGCTCGCGGTTGTAGATCGTCTTGAGCTTGGCGACGTAGTCCGTCCACTTCTCGCGCTTGAGCTCGATCCCGCGCTGGGCGAAGCGGCCGAAGGTGTCGCGCAGCTCGCGCTCGTAGGCCTGCTCGACCTCGGCCAGCACGGCGAGGTCCTCCTGCGCGCGCTTGGCCAGCTTCAGCCCGGCGATGCTCTGGCTGGCGCCCAGGCGCTGCTGCAGCTGCAGGAGCAGGTCCTTGAAGGCCAGGCGGTCGGCGTCGAACCAGCTGGGCTCGCCCTCGATGCGGTCCAGCAGCTGCGCCAGCGCGTCCAGCGAGGCGTCCTTGGCGAAGGCCTGCTCCACCAGGGCGCGCTGGCCCTTCTGCAGGTCATGGAAGAGCATCAGGCCGACGCTGGACACCGCCTCGCGCTCGGCGGGCTTGAGCGCGGCCTCGCCGTCCATCAGCACGACCATCTGGCGGTGCAGGGCGAGCAAGGCGTCGGCCTTCGCGGTCAGGCTCGGCGAGGTCTGGGCGGCGGAGGCCGCGGCCGAGGCGGACAGCGCCGGGCCGGCGTTCGAGGCGCCGGGGCGCTGGCAGGCGCTCAGCACGAGGCCCGCGCTCAGCAGCAGGCCGGCGAGCAGGCTCGGGCGCCAGGGGGTGGTGACGGATGACAAATCGGGCTCCCTCTTCATGATGCAGGCGGCCCGAAGCGATGCCGGGCGCGGTCCGGATTGTGACGCGGCGCGAAGCCCGTCCTGCCCAGGCGCGACGGATGGCACGGACGCCCCGCTGGGGGCGACGCTAAAATCCGCGGGTTTGCCCTCGCTCTTTTCCGGCTTCGCGGCCGGCTCCCGCCATGAACCTCTCCGCCCTCACCGCCCTGTCTCCCCTGGACGGCCGCTATGCCTCGCGCATGGGCAGCCTGCGCCCGCTGCTGTCCGAGTTCGGCCTGATGCACCGCCGCGTGCAGGTCGAGGTCGAGTGGTTCATCGCCCTGTCGGACGCCGGCTTCGACGAGTTCAAGCCCCTGTCCGCCGGCGCCCGCGAGCTGCTGCGCGCCCTGGTGACGAACTTCGCCGAGGCCGATGCCCAGGCCATCAAGGACATCGAGAAGACCACCAACCACGACGTCAAGGCCGTCGAGTACTGGATCAAGTCCCGCTTCGAGAGCCACGCGGAGCTGAAGGCCGCCGGCGAGTTCGTGCACTTCGCCTGCACCAGCGAGGACATCAACAACACCAGCCACGGCCTGATGCTCAAGGCCGCCCGCCAGGACGTGATCCTGCCCACGCTGGACCGCATCACGACCAAGCTCACCGGCATGGCCCACACCCTGGCCGCCGTGCCCATGCTCTCGCGCACCCACGGCCAGACCGCCAGCCCCACCACCGTGGGCAAGGAGATCGCCAACGTCGTGGCGCGCCTGCGCAATGCCCGCACCCGCATCGCCGACGTCAAGCTGCTGGCCAAGATGAACGGCGCCGTGGGCAACTACAACGCCCACCTCAGCGCCTGGCCCGACTTCGACTGGGAAGCCTTCAGCCAGCGCGTGATCGAGCAGCAGCTGGGTCTGACCTTCAACCCCTACACCATCCAGATCGAGCCGCACGACTACATGGCCGAGCTGTTCGATGCCGTGACCCGCGCCAACACCATCCTCATCGACTGGTCGCGCGACGTCTGGGGCTATGTCTCCCTGGGCTATTTCAAGCAGCGCACCAAGGCCGGCGAGATCGGGTCCTCGACCATGCCGCACAAGGTCAACCCCATCGACTTCGAGAACGCCGAGGGCAACTTCGGTCTGGCCAATGCCGTGCTGACCCACCTCAGCCAGAAGCTGCCCATCAGCCGCTGGCAGCGGGACCTGACGGACTCCACCGTGCTGCGCAACATGGGCGTGGGCCTGGGCTATGCGCTGCTGGGCTACGACTCCCTGCTCAAGGGCCTGGACAAGCTCGAGATCAACGAGGCCGCCCTGGCCGCCGACCTCGATGCCGCCTGGGAAGTGCTGGCCGAGCCCATCCAGACCGTGATGCGCCGCTACGCCCTGCCCAACCCCTACGAGCGACTGAAGGAGCTGACCCGCGGCAAGGCCATCACCCGCGAGTCCATCCAGGACTTCATCCGCGGCCTGGAACTGCCCGAGGCCGAGAAGACCCGCCTGCTCGCGCTGACGCCGGGCGGCTACACCGGCACGGCCGAGTCCCTGGCCCGCCGCCTCTGATCGGCAGCGGGGCGGTCCTCCAGCTCACGCCATGAGCCACCCCGCCAAGCCAGCCGCACCCACCGCACCCGCCGCCCGCTTCGCCACCCTGCGCCGCATCCCCCGGCGCCATCTGGGTGCTGGGCTTCGTGAGCCTGCTGATGGACATCTCCTCGGAGATGATCCACAGCCTGCTGCCGCTGTTCATGGTCGGCAGCCTCGGGATGAGCGCCACGGCCGTGGGCCTGATCGAGGGCGCGGCCGAGGCGACGGCGCTGATCGTCAAGATCTTCTCCGGCATGCTCAGCGACCACTGGGGCCGCCGCAAGCCACTGGCGCTGCTGGGCTACGGTCTGGGCGCGCTCAGCAAGCCGCTGTTCGCGCTGGCGCCGGGCGCCGGCCTGCTGGTCACCGCGCGGCTCAGCGACCGCGTCGGCAAGGGCCTGCGCGGGGCCCCGCGCGACGCCCTCGTGGCCGACATCGCGCCGCCCGAATTGCGCGGCGCGGCCTTCGGCCTGCGCCAGTCCCTGGACACCGTCGGCGCCTTCCTCGGCCCGCTGCTGGCCACGGTGCTGATGGTGCTGTGGGCGGGTGACTTCCGTGCCGTGTTCTGGGTGGCCTGCGTGCCGGCCGTGGCCTGCGTGGCGCTGCTGGCCGTGGGGGTGCGCGAGCCCGCGGCCGCGCCCGCGGCCCAGCGCCCCAACCCGCTCAGCCGGGCGCAGCTGCGCCGGCTGGGTCCGGCCTTCTGGTGGGTGGCGAGCCTCGGCGCGCTCTTCACGCTGGCCCGTTTCAGCGAGGCCTTCCTCGTGCTGCGCGCCGAGGGGCAGGGCATTCCGCTGGCCCTCGTGCCGCTGGTGATGGTGGCGATGAATGTGGTGTACGCGGCCTGCGCCTATCCCTTCGGCAAGCTGGCGGACCGCCTGCCCGCCACGCGCCTGCTGGCCTGGAGCCTGCTCGTGCTGCTGGTCTCGCAGGCGCTGCTCGGGGCGGCGCAGGGCTGGCCCTGGGTGCTGGCCGGCGTGGCCTTGTGGGGCGTGCATCTGGGCATGAGCCAGGGCCTGCTGGCCGCGCTGGTGGCCGAGGTGGCGCCGGCCGCGTTGCGCGGCACGGCCTACGGCTTCTTCAACCTCTTCTGCGGCCTCGCCATGCTGGTGTCGGGTGGCCTGGCCGGCTGGCTGTGGGACGCCCTCGGCCCCGGCAGCACCTTTGCGATGGGCGGGCTGTGCAGCGTGCTGGCGCTGGCGGCGCTCAGGCTGCGGCCGCGCGGCTGAACCGGTTCAGCGCACCACGCCTTCCGCGAACCACTGGCTCCACACCTCGGCCTGCAGCCCGCCGACACTGCGGCCCGGCAGGCTCGAGAGCGCCTCGTTCAGCGGCGCGTCGTCGGTGCCCTGGCGGAACAGGATGTGGTGGATGGGGCCGGCCTCCATCTCGTACCAGGCGCCGAAGGTGCCCGCCGCCACCAACGCGGCGAGGCGCTCCTTCAGCGGGCCCTGGTCGGCCTCGCTGAAGCCCGGGGTGCGGGTGAGCATCACGATGCGGTTCTCCACGATCTTCTGCAGGTTCAGGCCGGTGGTGTTGAGGGCCTTCCTCACGACGCAGGGCTGGGCGTTGAGCGTCATGTGGCCGAGCGCGACGTACTCGTCCTCGTCGAAGTAGCCGCGCAGCGTGGCCGGGTCCGGTGCGCGCACGACGACGATGCCCCGCTTGAGCTTCGCCGGGTCGCGCATCGGGCCGGCCGCGAAGAGCTTGCCTGCCGCGAACAGCCGCCCGAAGTTGTCGATGTGACCCTTCTGCATGGCCATCACGCGCTCCTTGTCCGGCGGCGTGGGCGCGCCGGTCTCGAGGAACACGAACCAGTCGCGGCCCGCGACGGGTGTGGGCGGCGCAGAAGGCGCAGGGGCCGATTCAGCCCGGACCGAGGGCCACAGCGTGAGGGCGCCGAGTCCGGCGGACCATTGAAGCAGCTGGCGACGTTGCATGAGGGCACTCCTCGGACGGGGTGATCAGGAGTCGCCACGATAGCGGAGCGGCGACCCCATGGCGTTCGCCATCCCGCGCCTGTGGCTGCGGAGCCTCAGCGCCCGGGCCGGACCTGCTGCGGCCAGTGAATCAGCAGCCGCGCGCCGCCCAGCTCCGGCGCGCGCTGCATCAGGGCGTGGCCGCCGTGGCTCTCCGCCACATGCCGCACGATGGCCAGGCCCAGGCCGAAGCCGCGCGAACGGCGGTGGCGCTCGAGGCGCTTGAAGGGCGTGAAGACCAGCTCGCGCAGCGCCTCCGGCACGCCCTCGCCGTCGTCGTCGATGGCCAGCCAGATCTGCTCGTGCTCCAGCCAGGCGCTCAGGCAGATGCGGCGGCGCGCGTGGCGGGCCGCGTTGCGCAGGCCGTTGCGCAGGGCATAGGGCAGGATCTGCGCATCGAAGGGCAGCGGCACGTCGGGCAGCTTCACGGCCAGGCTCAGGTCCTTGTCGTCCAGCAGCGGGCGCAGGCTCTCGGACTCACGGGTCAGCAGCTCGGTGAGGTCGCCGGGTTCAGGCTTGGCACTCAGCGCGCCGGTGTCCAGGCGGGCGAGCATCAGGCTGGCGTCGATGAGGCCCTCCAGCTCCTCGATGTCGCGCTCGCAGGCCTGGACCTGGGCCTCGCGCCGGGCCGCGTCGTCCTCGTCGATCAGGGCGTCGATGGCGAAACGCAGGCGCGCCAGCGGCGTGCGCAGCTCGTGCGAGACCGCGCCGGTGAGCTCGCGCTGGCTGGCCAGGGCGGAGGCCAGGCGCTGCAGCGTCGAGCGGATGGCGTGGGCGAGCGGCGAGAAGAGGCGGCTGCGCGGCCGCGGCAGCGGCGTGTCGAAGTGGCCGGCGCTGATCTGGTCGGCCGCGGCCTGCAGCTCGCGCAGGTCCCGCCAGGCCGGCCGCAGCAGCCACCACGCGAGACCCATCACCGCGAAGGCCAGCGCGAGCCCGGTGAGCAGCTGCAGCCACAGCTCGCGCGGCAGCTGCCAGGACTGGCCCGGCTGCCAGTCCGCGTTGAGCGGGCCCAGCTGCAGCACGGCGTCGCCCTGCGCATCGAGCCGGGCATAGACGCGCCGGTTCAGCCCCGCCACCACCAGCTCGCCGCGCAGCAGCTGCTCCTGGCGCGCGCCGCTGAGGTCCTGCATGCGCACGAGGCTCACCGGATAGGCGAAGGTCTGGTCCAGCTGCCGGATGCGCGCCTCGCGGGCCTTGTGGTCCAGCGGCCGCAGCTCGTTGACCAGCACGTCCACCGTGCCGCGCATGAAGCGCTTCACATAGTCCGCCGTGAACTGGTCGACCGCCACGGCGACGAGGCCCTGGGCCAGCAGCAGCAGCGTCAGCACGGCCAGCCCGAGGCCCAGCGCGATGCGCGCCAGGGGCGAGGGCTTGAATCCGAGTCGTGGCAGTCGAAGCATGGGATGCAATCGGAAGGGCCGAACGGCCCCATCCGGCTCAGCGGAGCCGGCAGGGGTGGGTCACGGCGCGAACAGATAGCCCTGGCCGCGCACGGTCTTGATGCGCTCCGGCGACTGGGCGTCGTCGCCGAGCTTGCGGCGCAGGCGCGAGACGCGGGCATCGATGGCCCGGTCCAGGCCGTCGAATTCCAGGCCGCGCAGGCCCTGCATGATGTCCTCGCGCGAGACGACCTGCCCGGCGCGGCGCGCCAGGAAGAGCAGCAGCTCGTACTCGGCCGTCGTCAGCTCCACGGGCTCGCCCTTGACGCGCAGCTCGCGCGCGGCGGGGCGGATCTGCACGGGGCCGAAGTCCATCTCGTCCACCGGCTCGGGCGAGGCGGCCTCGGCGACTGCGGCGGCCGGCGGGGCGTCCCGGCGCAGCAGGGCCTTCAGCCGCGCCAGCAGCACGCGGGGCGCGACGGGCTTGGTGATGTAGTCGTCCGCGCCGCCCTCGAGGCCCAGCACCTGGTCGATGTCGTCGTCGCGGGCGGTCAGCATGACGATGCGGCCCTTGAAGTCGCGGCGCACGTCGCGCAGCACGTCGAAGCCGTCCTTGCCGGGCAGGTGGCCGTCCAGCAGCACGACGTCGAAGGCCTCGGCGCGCAGCCGGGCCTCGCCCTCGGCGCCGTCGTCGCAGACCTCGACCTCGTAGCCGGCCTTGCGCAGGGCGTCCGCCACCAGGGCGGCGAGGCGGCTGTCGTCTTCAACGAGGAGGATGCGTGCAGGGTCCATGGGTGTCGTGCTCATGCCAGGCGCAGTGTATGCAAGCCGGCACGCGGGGTCGAAAGGCACCTCGCGGCGGCGGGCGGGCGGGCCCTCAGCCCTGGGTGTCTCCGGCATTCAGGCCGTACTTGCGGATCTTGTCCGCCAGTGTCGTCTTCGGCGTGCGCAGGGCCAGGGCGCTGCGGGCGATATTGCCGCCGTGGCGCTGCAGGGCCTCGCGGATGAGGCTCTTCTCGAAGTCCTCGACGGTCTCGGCCAGCGACAGCGCCTGCGGGGCGGGCGCCGGCGCGGCGGGGTCGCCCTGCACGTCGCCCAGCACATCGCTGCGCACGCCCAGCACGAGGCAGTCCGCCACATTGCGCAGCTCGCGCACATTGCCCGGCCAGTGGTGGGCCATGAGCGTGCGCAGCTGCGCGGCGCTGACCGTCGGCACGGCGAGGCTGTAGCGGCTGGCGGCCAGCAGCAGGAAGTGCTCCATCAGCAGCGGGATGTCCTCGCGCCGCTCGCGCAGGGGCGGGAGGTCGATGGTCACCACGTTGAGACGGTAGTAGAGGTCGCTGCGGAAACTGCCCTGGCGGGACTTCTCCAGCAGATCGTCCTTGCTGGCCGCCACCACGCGGCAGTCCACGGGCAGGGGCTGGTTGGAGCCCAGGCGCTCGATCTGGCGCTCCTGCAGCACGCGCAGCAGCTTGATCTGCGCGGCCATGGGCATGCTCTCGACCTCGTCCAGGAACAGCGTGCCGCCGCTGGCGTGCTCGATCTTGCCGATGCGGCGCTTCTGCGCGCCGGTGAAGGCGCCGGGCTCGTGGCCGAAGAGCTCGCTGTCCAGCAGCGTCTCGGGCAGGCCGCCGCAGTTGAGGGCCACGAAGGGGCCGCCGCGACGCGCGGAGAGCTCGTGCAGGGCCTGCGCGACCAGCTCCTTGCCGGTGCCCGTCTCGCCGCGGATCAGCACGTCCACCCGCGATTCCGCCACGCGGGCCACCAGCTGGCGCACGGCCTCGATCTGCGGCGAGCGCCCCACCAGCTGCCCCGCCACGCCGTCGCGCCGGGCCAGGGCCTCGCGCAGCTGGGCGACCTCCAGCGTGAGGCGGCGCTTGTCCAGCGCGCGGCGCACCACCTCGACGAGATGCTCGGGCGAGAAGGGCTTGGGGATGAAATCGTAGGCGCCGGCCCGCATGGCTTCCACGGCCAGGCTGACGTCGCCGTGGCCCGTGATCATGATGACGGGCAGGGCGGCGTCCATCTCCTGGCAGTGACGCACGAGGCTCAGGCCGTCGGCGCCGGGCAGGCGCATGTCGGTGATGACGACGCCCGCGAAGCCGGCGTGCAGCAGCGGCCGGGCCTCCTCGACGGACAGCACGGCGCGTGCCGGCAGGCCCGCCAGCTGCAGGGCCTGGACGCAGCCCAGCTGCATGTGCAGGTCGTCCTCGACGAGGAGGACGGACAGCTCGGGGTTCGGGGGCAGGGTCATGGCGGCATTGTCAGGCCTGGGCCCCGCCGGCGTCGACGCCCGGCAGCGTGAGGATGAACTCCGCGCCCCCCTCGGCATGGTTGCGGGCCTCCAGCTCGCCGCCGCCCTCGCGGGCGATGTCGCGGGAGATGGCCAGCCCCAGGCCCAGCCCCACGCCTTGCGCCTTGGTGGTGAAGAAGGGTTCGAACAGGCGCGCGAGGGCCTCCTCGCCGAGCCCCGGTCCGCTGTCGCGCACGTGGATCAAGACCTGACCCTCGCGGTGCGAGGCCTGCAGCCAGAGCTGGCGCGTCGGCTGGTCCTGCACGGCGTCCAGGGCGTTGCCGACGAGGTTCAGCAGCACCTGCTCGAGCCGGTTGGGGTCGAAGAAGACGAAGACCTGGCCCGGCTCGATGCCGCGGTGCAGCGTCACCTGCAGCTGGCGCAGGCGCTGGTCGTGCAGGAAGAGCGCATTGCCCAGTGCCAGCCCGACGTCGCAGCGCTGCGGCCGCGCCTGGCTCTTGCGGGCGAAGCCCTTGAGCGGCTGGATGATCTGGCCCATCTGGTCCGCCAGGCGGGTCAGGATGTCCAGATTGCCCTGCACCGAGCGCAGGTCCTCGCGCCGCATGAACTCCAGCGCGTTGCCGGCCAGCGTGCGGATGGCGCCGAGCGGCTGGGCCAGCTCGTGCGTGATGCCCGTGGCCAGCTGCCCGAGCGCCGCCATCTTGCCGGCGTGCACGAGCTCGTCCTGCGCCTGGCGCAGCGTTGCCTCGGCCTGCTGGCGCTCGGCCACTTCCTGCGCGAGCTGCGCATTGGCCTCCGACAGCGCCTGCGTGCGCCGCGCGACCTGGTCCTCGAGCGCCGCGTGCGCCTCGAGCTTCTGGCGCAGGATGCGGCGGCGCTGCAGCAGGATCAGCGCGCTCAGCAGCACCACGCCCAGCACCAGCGCGGCCAGCAGGCCGTGGGTGCTGGCCTGCTGCCGCACGGGGCGCAGGTCGCTGAACATCATCAGCCGCCAGTCCATGCCGTTGAGCGGGCGGCCCAGGACCAGCATGGCGCGGCTCGCGAGCCGGGGCGTGGGCGCGGCCTCGCCCAGGCCGTGCGGCAGCACGCCTTCCACGACCTGGCTGTCCTCGTCCACCCGCAGGTCCACCTTCAGCGGGAAGCGCGGCAGCGGCTGTGCGGCGTAGAGGCGCGAGAGCTGCAGGTCCACGCGCTGGTCCACGCTCAGCTCCGTGAGCGTGGTGTAGCGCCAGGCGGGTTCGGAGGAGAGGATGACCACCTGGTTGGAGTCCGCCAGCAGGGCCGGCGACTCGAGCGTGGCCCAGGCCTCGTCGATGGGATCGAGCCGGATCTTGATGGCCGCGACGCCCACCACGCGCGCGCCGTCGTGGATGGGGTGGGAGACGTAGTAGCCCGGCCGCCCGTCCCGCGTGCCGATGGCGAAGTGCCGCCCCACGCGCCCGGCGAGGGCCTCGAGGAAGTAGGGGCGGAAGGAGAAGTCCTCGCCCGTCAGCGAGGGGTCGCTCGCCGCGAGCACCAGCCCCTGCTGGTTCTGCACGAAGAGTTCCAGGCTGCCCAGGTGGGCGTTGAGGCGCCGCAGGTACAGGCTGGCGGCCTCGGCACGGGCCGCCGACTGCGGCTCGCGCAGCAGCGCCAGCACCTCGGGGCTCAGCTGCAGCGTGGCGGGGATGGATTCCTGCCGCTTGATCACGCCCTCCGCCGCCGTGGCGAAGAGCTCCAACTGGTGGTTGGACTCGCGCCGCAGCGCCTCCGTGCCCTGGCGCAGGCTCGCGGTGTAGGCCAGCCAGCCCGCGCCGCCGACCAGCAGCGCCGCGGCCAGCGAGCCGAGCAGGATGCGCAGACCTCTTTTCAAGCGAACACCAGCATGCTCAGTACTCCGGCTTGGACGGGGCGGAGCCACCGAAGGTGGCCAGCCCCACAGGCACGGCGTGCGCGGATCCGGCTCTGCCGGGCCGTCGCATGCGCCCCCCTGGGGGGCTCGCGAAGCGAGTAGGGGGGGTCAATGGTTGAGGATTTTCGACAGAAAATCCCGTGCACGCGGCGAGCGCTCCTCGGGCTTGCCGAAGAAGTCCTCCTTGCGGCAGTCCTCGACGACCTTGCCGGCGTCCATGAAGATCACGCGGTGGCTGACTTTCTTGGCGAAGCCCATCTCGTGCGTGACGCACATCATCGTCATGCCCTCGTTGGCCAGCTGCACCATCACGTCCAGCACCTCGCCGACCATCTCCGGGTCCAGCGCGGAGGTGGGCTCGTCGAAGAGCATCACGATGGGGTCCATGGACAGCGCGCGGGCGATGGCCACGCGCTGCTGCTGACCGCCGGAGAGCTGGCCGGGGAACTTGTCCTTGTGGGCGGAGAGGCCCACGCGGTCCAGCATCTTCAGGCCGCGGGCCTTGGCGTCGTCGGCATTGCGGCCCAGCACCTTGATCTGCGCGAGGGTCAGGTTCTCCGTGACCGAGAGATGCGGGAAGAGCTCGAAGTGCTGGAACACCATGCCCACGCGCGAGCGCAGCTTGGGCAGGTCGGTCTTGGGGTCGGCCAGCGAGATGCCGTCGACCACGATGTCGCCCTTCTGGAAGGGCTCCAGCGCGTTGACGGTCTTGATCAGGGTGGACTTGCCGGAGCCCGAGGGGCCGCACACCACCACGACCTCGCCCTTCTGGATGCTGGTCGTGCAGTCGGTCAGCACCTGGAAGCTGCCGTACCACTTGGAAACGTTCTGGATCTGGATCATGGGTCGACCTCAGCGGATGATTTGGATACGACGCTGCAGCCGGCGCACGAGCATGGAGAGGCTGAAGCAGATCACGAAGTAGAGGCCCGCGGCCAGCAGATAGGTTTCCACCGGGCGGTTGAAGTTGCGGCCGGCCACCTCGAAGCCCTTGAGCAGGTCATAGGCGCCGATGGCGTAGACCAGCGAGGTGTCCTGGAAGAGGATGATGGTCTGCGTGAGCAGCACCGGCAGCATGTTGCGGAAGGCCTGCGGCAGCACCACGAGGGCCATGGCCTGGCGGTAGTTCATGCCCAGGGCGTAGGCTGCGTAGGTCTGGCCCTTGGGCACGCTCAGCACGCCGGCGCGCATGATCTCGGCGTAGTAGGCCGCCTCGAACAGCGTGAAGGTGATGAAGGCCGAGAGCTCCGCGCTGATGGGCCCCGTGAGCAGGGGCACCAGCAGGAAGAACCACAGGATCACCATCACCAGCGGGATGGAGCGCAGCAGGTTCACATAGGCCGCGGCCGGGGCCGAGAGCCAGCGCTTGCTGGACAGCCGCATCAGCGCCAGCACCGTGCCCAGCAGGATGCCGCCCACCATGGCCACCAGGGTCAGCTGGATGGAGAAGATGAAGCCCTTGGCGATGAAGGCGCGCAGGAACTCGCCCGTCAGGAAGGAGAAGTCGAGATTCATTTGTGGCCCGCTCCGGCAAGACCCGGCACCCGCACCCAGCGTTCGATCAGGGCGGCGAGCAGGTAGACCGCGAACGCGGACACGAAGTAGAGCAGCGTCACCATGGCGTAGACCTCGGTGGGGCGGGAGGTCTCCTCACCCACCTGGCGCGCGAACTGCGTCAGCTCCAGCACCGACAGCGCAAAGGCCACGGAGCTGTTCTTGACGATGCTCATGGCCTCGCTGGTCAGCGGCGGCACGATGATGCGGAAGGCGACGGGCAGCAGCACGAAGCGGTAGGTCTGCGGCAACGTCAGGCCCAGCGCCAGGCCGGCGGCGCGCTGGCCGCGCGGCAGGCTCAGGATGCCGGCGCGCACTTGCTCCGAGATCCGGGCCGAGGTGAAGAAGCCCAGGCCCATCGCCGCGATCAGGAAGCTCGGCAGGCTCTTGAGCACCGGGATGAACTCCGGGATCACGAAGAACCACAGGAAGAGCTGCACGATCAGCGGGATGTTGCGGAACAGCTCCGTCCAGGCCTCCCCGAGGAAGGCGAGCTTGCGGCCCGGGCCGGTGCGCAGCACCCCCATGAGCGAGCCCAGCACGAGCGCGATCACGAGGCCGATGGCCGAGACGGCCAGGGTCCAGCCCCAGGCCGAGAGCAGCCAGTCCAGATAGGTCTGCGTGCCGGGCTCGCCGAAGCAGCCCTGGACGACCGTCCCTTCGACGGTGTCCTTGCACCAGAGTTCCTGCCATTCGAATGTCATGGTGTCCTTTCAGCGGGGTCAGGTCTTGCTGAACCCCGCGCCGCGGGGCTTACTTCTTGGCGTAGGCTTCCATGGGCTTGTCATTGGGCGCGGCCAGCGCGGCCTTGAGGTTCTCGCTCATCGGCAGACCCACGCGGCTGTGGGTCGGGGGGATGGGCTGCATCAGCCACTTGTCGTAGAGCTTGGCAACGTCGCCGGATTTCATCATCGCGACCAGGGTGTCGTCCACGGCCTTCTTGAAGGCGGGGTCGTCCTTGCGGAACATGATGGCGATGGGCTCGACGGACAGCACCTCGCCGACGATCTTGTAGTCCGCCGGGTTCTTGGACTTGGCGATGAGGCCGGCCAGCAGCGAGCCGTCCATCACGAAGGCGTCGGCGCGGCCGCTCTCCAGCAGCAGGAAGCTGTCGGCGTGGTCCTTGCCGAAGACCTCCTTGAAGTCCACGCCCGTGGCGCGTTCGTGCTTGCGCAGCGTCTGCACGGAGGTCGTGCCGGTGGTCGTGGCCACGGTCCGGTTGGCGAGCTGGTCGATGGCGTGGATGCCCGAGCTCGCCTTGACCGCGATGCGCACCTCCTCGACGAAGGTCGTCACGGCGAAGGCCACGTCCTTCTGGCGGGTCAGGTTGTTGGTGGTGGAGCCGCACTCGAGGTCCACCGTGCCGTTCTGCACCAGGGGAATGCGGTTCTGCGAGGTCACCGGCTGGTACTTCACGTCCAGCTTGGCCAGGCCCAGCTGCTTCTGCAGGGCGCCGACGATGCGCTGGCAGATCTCGACGTGGTAGCCCACGTACTTGCCGTCGCCGAGGGTGTAGGAGAGCGCGCCGCTGGACTCGCGCACGCCCAGCGTGACGCTGGCGCTGTCCTTGATCTTCTTGAGCGTGTCCTCGGCGCGGGCCGGGGTGGCGGCCAGCGTGGCCAGCGCGGCCAGCGCGGCCAGGGTCGTGGTGCGGAAGGGGGTCTTCATGGGGAGTCCTGTCTTTGGATTTGTGAAAGGCGTAGGAGTCATTGCAGGGCGCGGTCCGAGGGCTGGCGGTAGAGCTGCAGCAGGGCCTCGGTCGGCGGCCAGTTGAGGTTCAGTCCCTTGGGTGGGATGGGGCGCTGGAACCAGCGCTGGTAGATCTTCAGCGCCTCGCCGCTGTGCATGAGGCGGCTCAGCTCGCGGTCCACCAGCGCCTTGAATCCGGGGTCGTCGCGCCGCAGCATGCAGCCATAGACCTCCGAGCTCATCGGCGTGCCCGTGAGGCGCCAGTCCTCGGGCTGGGCGGCCTTGGCGCGCTCGCCCAGCAGCAGGGCGTCGTCGAGCATCAGCGCGTCGACCTTGCCCGTCTCGAGGGACTGGAAGGCCTCGCCGTGGTCACGCGCCGAGAGCAGCTGGATGCGGCCGCCGTGCGTCTCGTTCCAGGCGCGCAGCAGGCGCTCGGACGTGGTGCCCGCCGTGACCACCGCACGGCGGCCGGCGAGGTCGGCGAACTCCTGCAGCGGCGCGTCGCGGCGCACCAGCATGCGCGTGCTGACGATGAAGATCGAGACCGAGAAGGCGACGTGCTTCTGGCGCGCCAGCGTGTTGGACGTCGAGCCGCACTCCAGGTCGACGGTGCCGTTCTGCACCAGGGACATGCGGTTCTGCGAGGTGACGGGCACCAGGCGCTGCGTGATCGCCGGCAGCTTCAGCTCCTGGCGGATGCCGTCGACCACCTTGAGCATCAGGTCCTGGGAATAGCCCACCACCTGGCGGCGCGCGTCGTAGTAGGAGAAGGGCACCGAGGACTCGCGGTGACCCAGGTTGATGGTGCCGGTGGCGGCGATGCGGCGCAGGGTCTCGCTCTGCTCGAGCAGCGGGCTGGCCGCGCGCTCCGGGCTACCGGCGGCGTGCGCCCTGCCGGGCTGGACGGTCAGCAGGGGCAGCGCGAGAAGCAGCAGGGAGGCAAGGCGGCACGGCATGAGCGCCTGTCATGCAGGGGCCGTGCCATCTGGTGAAAACCCTGAGGTTGGAGCCCGGCGGGTCTCGGGCGCTGCGCTAAGTGCTTGATTTGCCGACGCGGCGCGATGCCGGGTGGCGGGCGCGGGCGGCAGGCCGGACGGATATCCGTCGGCTCGGCGGTGCGATGGACGGATTTCCGTCCGGGGTCAGGTCTTGTGCGGCCCGGCGCAGGGGCGTCTGCTCATTGCGTGGGAGGCATGCCCAGGGAGGCGCCCGGATCCTGGCTTGGCGGCTTCTTGATCGCGGCCGCCCCGGTGACGGGCATGCTGACCCAGCGCCGCTCGGACTCGTCGTCCCGGGACGACGAGCCGGCTGACGACGCGGGAGGCGTCGGATGGCTGGACATGCGCTGGATCGTCGCGCCGCCCGCCAGGCTGCCTGCGCCCGTCACCTGGTCCATGCGCTGGCGCTGGGCGACCATGCGCGCGGACCCCATGACGCCGGTGTGGGGCATCGCCCCCGAGGACGTGGGCGCCCGGCTGTCGGGGCTGGCATGGGCGGCGCCTCGGGCATGCGGGCGGGCCGCGGCGTGCGTTGAGAGGGACGAGGCCATGGCAGTTCCTTTCGGGCTTGATGCACGAGATGGGGCGCCGGGCCCCGCATGGTCCGCCCCCTCGGATCCGGGGGCAGGCCGCGATCCTCAGGCGGCGGTCGAGGCCCGACGGCGGCGCGCCACCCCCACGCCCACGGCGCCCAGGGCCAGCAGTGCCAGCGTCTGGGGCTCGTCCACCTGGGCCTTGCCATTCAAGGCCAGGTCATGGAAGTAGTACTGGCCCGTCCAGTCCTTGAAGCCGCCGGTGTAGACCATCTTCAGGCCGAAGCTGTCGCCAGCCTCGAGGAACTCGTCCAGCTTCACGTCGAAGCTCAGGTCCGCGAACTTGGGGCCGGAGTTGAAGACCAGCAGCGGGTCCGCGAAGGTCTCGCCGTTGACGACCTTCAGCAGCTTCCAGTCGGCCCCGCGGCAGCTGGCGGGGGCGCCGTACTGGCAGTCGTTGTTGAAGAGGCTGAATCGGAAGCTGCTCAGCTGCAGGGCCTCGCCGGCCTTCATGTTCAGGGTGAACACCGGACGGACGCCGTTGCCGGCGCCGAAGCCCTTGGACCAGGGATCGTCCGGGAGGTAGCCGTTGGCCCACTGGTTCGAGGGCAGGTTGCTGCCGATGCTGGACTTGGCGACGGCGTCGTCCTGCACGCAGGCGCTGGTCATCTTGCAGCCGTCCTTGTGGGTGAAGCTCAGCAGCACGTCGGCGTGAGCAAGGCTGGGCAGGCTGGCGGCCAGGCTCAGCACGGCGGGGATCAGAAAGCGTGGTGTCATGGTCATTCCCTCGGACAGTTGTGATGGATGGCGCGCAGCGTATCGAGGGGTCGTAAGCCGGCCGTGAGCGGGGCGGTATCAGCGGCCGCCCGCCCGATCGCGGGGGCGGCGCGCTGTGCGCACCGGCCGGGGCTTTCGGGCCCATCGGCGCTGATAGAGTGCCGCGCTGATGAACGCCGCCCCCGTGATGCTGACCCTGTACGGCCCGATGCGCCTGGACCTGCCGGAGGGAGCGAACGCCCTGCGCTATGCCAAGGGGCGCGCCCTGCTGGCCTTCCTCGCGCTGCACCGGGATCAGTGGGTCGCGCGGCGCACGCTGGCGGCGCTGCTGTGGCCCGCGCTGGAGGAGCCGCGCGCGCTGACGAACCTGCGCCAGGTGCTGTCGCCGCTGCAGCGCGTGCTCGGGCAGGACGGCGCGGCGCTCGGCCTGCGGGCGGAGCGGGACCGGCTGATGCTGCAGGCACACGAGGGCCTCGTCATCGACGCCTGCCTGCTGGCGGCCCCGGTGCCGGACCTCTCGGACGAGACCGCCCGGCAGCAGCTCATGGCCCGCCTGCCCCAGGCCGGTCAGCCCTTCCTGGCCGACCTGTGCCTGCCCGAATGCCCCGACTTCGAGACCTGGCGCACCGAGGCCGCGGCCAGCCTGCGTGACCGCCACCGCGGCCTGCTGCGCCAGCTGCATGACGCGCAGCGCGCCGCCGGGCAGCTGGAGGCGGCCGTGGGGTCGGCACGGCAGGCGCTGGCGCTGGACCCGCTGGACGAGGCGAGCGCCGCCCGTCTCATGCAGCTCCTGCTGCAGCTGGGGGACCGTCGCGGCGCCGAGCAGGTGCTCGCGCAGACGGACCAGCTGCTGGTGCGCGAGCTGGGGCATCGCGCCAGCCCGGAGCTGCGCCGCCTCGTGGACACGGAGCGCCCCGCGCCCGCCGGGATCGCCACGGCCGGCGCGGCGCCCAGCCGCTGGGAGCGGCGGCACCTCGCGCTGCTGTGGATCCAGCCGCCGCCGACGCCGGACACCGACGAGGCCTGGCATGCGCTGGCGGCGCAGCTGGACGCCGTCCGCGCGCAGATGCAGCGCTGGGGCGCCCGCTGCCTGAGCGGCGCGGATGCGGGCCTGCTGGCGGTCTTCGGCCTGCGCGCGGAGGGCGAGGCCCCCGAGTGGCGTGCGCTGCTGGCGGCGCAGGATCTGCTGGGCCACTGGCCGGCGGACGCGGACGCGCCCGTCGCGGGGCTGCCCGGGCTCGCGCTGGACTGCGGGCCGGAGCGCCTGCGCTTCCAGGCGAGCCACTGGCAGCTGATGAGTCGCCAGCCCGAGGTGCTCCGCACGCTGGCCTGCCGGGCGGGCCCTGGCGAGCTGCTGCTGGGGCCCGGTGCCGTGGAGCGCCTGGCGGACCGCGTGCGCTGCGACGAGCCCGGGATCGACGACCCTCCCGGTGCCCGGCGCTGGCGGGGGCTGCGCGGGCTGGACCCGGCCGCGCTGCCCTCGCGCGCCTGTCTGGGCCGCGAGCTGCCGCTGCAGGACCTGCGCCTGCACTGGCTCGCCGCCTGCCGCGGGCAGCCGGCCTGGGTCATCCTGCGGGGCGAGGCCGGCATCGGCAAGACCACCATGGCCGCGAGCTTTGCGCGCTCGCTGGAGGGCAGCTCGGCCCTGCGCCTGTCCTGGTCCTGCCGCCTCGAATGGCAGCACCAGCCGCTGGCGCCGCTGCGCGAATGCCTGCAGCGTCTGCCGGCGCCGGTCCAGGCGCTGCTGCCTGCCCGCCTGCAGCAGCTGCTGGAGGGTCAGGTCGTGCCCGGCCCGGCGCTGTTCGATGCCTGCTTCGCGTGGCTCGACCGCCTCTCCGCCCGCCAGCCCGTGCTGCTGTGGGTCGATGACCTGCACTGGGCCGACCAGGCCACGCGCGAGCTGCTGGCCCGTTACGCCGCCTGGATGGACCGGCAGCGCCTGCTCATCCTCGTCAGCAGCCGGCCGGAGGTGGTGCTGGAGTCCGCGGGCGCCGATCCCGTATGCATGGACGTCCAGCCCCTGAGCGCACCGGCCGCGCAGCAGCTGCTGCAGTCGCTGGATGCGCAGGGGCGGCTCGGCAGCGCCCGGCGCGCGTCCATCCTGGAGGCGGCGGCCGGCATTCCGCTGCTGATAGAGGCGATGGTGCAGGGCGAGTTGGACGGCCGGCCGTCCGCGGGCGGCGGCATCGTCGCCCTCATGCAGGCGGAGCTGGACCGCCTCGGCATCAACAAGCCGGTGCTGCAGGCGGCCGCCCTGATCGGCCCGCGCTTCGACGCGGCGCTGCTGGCGGAGCTGCTGGCCGAGACCCTGCCCGCCACCGCCGTGGCGCAGGCCCTGCAGCGGGCGGCGGAGTGCCGGCTGGTGGTGCAGGAGGACGGGGCGCGGGCGTCGGGCGACGGGGTCTACCGTTTCCGCCATGCCCTGCTGCACGAGGCGGCGGCCCAGGGCGCCCTGCCGGCCCAGACCCGGCCCTGGCACGCGCGCCTGGCCGAGCTGCGCGCCCGGCGCGGCGAGGCCCCGGGGCTGCTGGCCCGCCACCTCGCGGGTGCCGGGCCCCGGGAGGCGGCCTGCCAGGCGTGGTGGCAGGCCGGGCAGCAGGCGCTGCGCCAGGAGTTCGCCGCCGATGCGCAGGCCTCGCTGGAGGAGGCGTCGCGCCTCGCGGTGGCCGGCCCCGCCGGTGACGCCCGCGCGCGCTGGCGCCTGGACCTGGACCGCGTCCGCGCCCTGCAGATGCACGAGGGCTACGGCTCCGCCGAGGCGCACCGCCTGTGCCGGCAGCTGCTGGCCGCGGCACCCGACGAGGACAGCGCGGCGCCCTCATCGGAGCGCCTGCGCTTCGTCGCCCTGAGCCGGCTCTACATGGGCGCCGGCTCCCAAGGGGAAAGCGGCGGCCTGCGCGTGGCGCGCCAGCTGGAAGAGGAGGCCCTGACCGATGCCGAGCGCCTCACTGCCTGCTTCGCGCTGGGCAATTCGCTGTTCTGGCGCGGCCGCTTCGAGGAGGCCCGCCACTGCCAGCGGCAGGGCCTGGCGCTGCTGCCGGGCCTGGACGCCGAGGCGCGCCGCCAGCACCTGGGCGACGACGCCGTCGTGCTGCTGCTGGCCGTGCACTGCTGGACGCTGTGGTTCTGTGGCGATGGCGCCGGGGCCGACGCCGCCGTGGAACAGGGCCTTGCGCTGGCCCGCCAGGAGGGCCGCAACCATGGGCTGTGCTTCATGCTGACCTTCGCGGCGGCCATGAACTGGACGCGCGGCCGGCCGCACCCGGTGCTGCGCCATGCCGGCGAGGCGCTGGCGCTGGCGACGCGTCTGGGCTATCCGCTGTGGCAGGGCATGAACGGGCTCTTCCTGGCCTGGGCGCGCGTGCGCACCGGCCATGCCGAAGTCGCCGCCCAGGTGCTGCAGGCCGCCGAGCAGGCCGATCGCGCCTACAAGGCCGGCCGCAGCACCGCCCGCTGGATCCTGGCCAGCACGCTGGAGCTGCTCAAACAGCACGAGCTGGCGCTCAAGCTGCTCCACCAGGCCCTGCCCGACGCCCTCGAGGACGAGGACCACTACTGCCGCCCCGGCCTGCTGATGTTGCTGTCCGACTGCGAGCGCCGCGCGGGCGACTGGAGCCGGGCGCAGACGCTGGCCTCGGAGGCCTGCGCGCTGGCCCGCGAGCAGGGCGCGGTGGGCTGGCTCGCGCGGCATGCGCCGGCCCTGGCGCAGGAGCTCACCCGCGAGCGGCGCACGAACCCGGTCTGAAGGGAGCGCTCAGGCGGGTGCGTCCTCCCACAGCACGGCCGCGATCTTCCAGCCCCGGGCCGTCTTCACGCAGGACAGCCGCTTGCGGCCGCGCCCCTCGAAGGCCTGGCCGTCGCGGATGCCGGCCTTGGCGTAGTTCAGCCGGACCTGCGCCAGCCCGCCGTCCTGCTCGATGTGCAGGGTGTCGGCCTCCTCGTGGAACTCCCGCAGCGTGCCGTCGGCCAGCCACTGCGCGCGCGGCTCGATGAAGGTGCGCGGGTCCATGCTCGTGACGGTGTCGCCGCTGCGCAGCACGAGGCGGGCGTCCGGCAGCAGCGCGTGCGGCAGCGCCGCGACGGTGGGGATGCGCCCGGCGCGGTTGTCGAAGGCGCCGAGGAAGCGACGCACCAGGGCCTCGATCTGCTGCACGTCGGTGCCGGCGTCGCCCGGGGCCTTCCATTCGTAGACGCGGGACAGCCCCTCGTGCGCCTCGGTCTGCTGCAGGCCGCGGTCCTCGAAGCCGATGTCCATCAGCACCCGGCCGGAGCTGTCGTTGTGGGGCGCGGTGGTGGCCAGCAGGTGGCGCAGGCCGAGCACCTCGTGGGCGTAGCGCAGCGAGGCGGCGGCGGCCTCGCGGGCGTAGCCCCGGCCCCAGTGGCGCTCGGCGAGGCCGTAGCCGAGGTCCGGCTCGGGCAGCCCGTCGCGATGGATCAGGCCGCACAGGCCGAGCGGCTCGCCGTCGGACTTGCGCTCCACGCACCAGAAGCCGTGGCCCTGCGCCCAGTAGCGGTTCAGCAGGCGGTCGCGCATCCACTGGCGGGCCTGCTCGGGCGTGCTGACGCCCGGGTCGGCGATGTTGGCCTTCCACGAGGGCTCGTTGATGAGGCCCAGGATGAAGGGCACGTCGCGGTCGTCGAACCAGCGCAGGCGCAGGCGTTCGGTCTCCAGAATCTGCATCGTCGGGGCTCCGGGGTGGGCAAGCGGGCGAGGGCGGCGGATGTCCGCCCAGAAGCGAGACAATACGGCACCTTCACCAGCCCAGCCCGCTCAGGGGTGCGATCCATGACCTTCCTCCAGCAACTCCACGCCGCCGAACGCCTCAACCAGTCGATGCTCTGCGTGGGGCTGGATCCGGAGCCGGCGAAGTTCCCGGGCGCCTGGAAGGGCGATGCCGGCCGCATCTTCGACTTCTGCAGCGCCATCGTCGACGCCACCAAGGACCTGGTGAGCGCCTTCAAGCCGCAGATCGCCTACTTCGCCGCCCACCGCGCCGAGGACCAGCTGGAGCGCCTGATGGCCCACATCAAGCGCGTGGCGCCGCAGGTGCCGGTGATCCTCGATGCCAAGCGCGGGGACATCGGCTCCACCGCCGAGCAGTACGCCCGCGAGGCCTTCGTGCGCTACCAGGCGGATGCCGTGACGCTGTCGCCCTTCATGGGCTTCGACACCCTCGAGCCCTTCCTGCGCTATGCCGACAAGGGCGTGATCGTGCTGTGCCGCACCTCCAACCCCGGCGGCAGCGACTGGCAGAACCAGCGCCTGGCCGACATCCCCGGCCAGCCGCGCCTCTACGAGCACCTCGCCCACCTGGCGCAGACCGCGTGGAACACCTCCGGCCAGCTGGGCCTCGTGGTGGGGGCGACCTTCCCGGACGAGATCGCCCGGGTGCGCGAGATCGCCCCGACGCTGCCGCTGCTGATCCCCGGCGTGGGCGCCCAGGGCGGCGATGCCGTGGCCACGGTGCGCGCGGGCTGGCGCGGCACGGCCGAGGGCAGCACGGCGCCGATCATCGTGAACTCCTCCCGCGCCGTGCTGTACGCCAGCAGCGGCGAGGACTTCGCCGCCGCCGCCCGCCGCGTGGCGCTGGCGACACGCGAGCAGCTCAACGCCGCCCGCGCCTGAGCCCGCCGCAGGCCTGCGCCTGCGCATTCCTTCTCGCTCCCCCGGCGTGCGTGCGTCCCGGGCCGCATTTGCCGGCCTGATCCGCTGGTCAGCCGGCGCGCCGTGACCGAGACTCACCCCCTGGCGTGACCCCGCGGTGGGGCCGGCGCCCCTGGAGCACGCCGGTCTAGTCAAAGTGAGCAAGGACGCCCTCGACGATCTCAGCAGCCTGGTCGGCCAGGAAATGTCGCTGGACGAGCGCCGCCTGGCCCTGGAGCGGGGCCTGCGCTGGCGCTCGGTGCGCATGCTGCTGGGCGCCTCCGCGCTGATCGGCGGCCTCGTCACGCTGCTGCTGGCCGTGACCGTCCGCGAGGGCGAGCCCTGCGCCGGCCTCGTGCCGCCGCTGCTGGCCGGCCTCGTGTGCCTGGTCGGCACCGGCTTCTATCTGCGCCTGCCGCGAGAGAAGGCCAAGCCGGGCGTCATGCTGCTGATGAGCCTCGTGATGACCATGGGCCTGGCGCTCGCGTGGTCGCGCGGCGCGGGCCTGGGCTCGCCCGGCCTCGGCGTGCTGGCGCTCATGGTGGCGCTCGGCACCGCGCTGACGGGCCTGACGGCCGGCCTCTGGCTCTTCGGCGTCGGGGCGCTGTGCCTGCTGGCCATGGCCTGGCTGGAGGCGAACGGCCGGCTGCCCGTCGTGTCGCTGGGCGCCAGCGTCTCGGCCCAGCTCATCACGCAGCTCGTGCTGCTGAGCACCGGTCTCGTCGTGGGCATGGGCACGCTGCGCCTGGTGCGACGCTCCATGCGCGAGGCCAGCGAACGCAATGCCCGCTTCCGCCATCTGCTGTCCATGGCGGCGGACTGGTACTGGGAGATGGACCGCGACTTCCGCTTCACCCACATGGCCGAGAACATCCCCGGCCAGTCGGGCCTGGACCTGCACCAGCGCATCGGCAAGACGCCCTGGGAGGTCGACCAGGCGCAGGGGCTGGGCGACGAGGACATGGACGCCCACCGCGCGGACCTGGAGGCGCACCGCCCCTTCCGCGGCATGGTCGCCCGCCGCCGCGGCGAGGACGGGCTGCTGCGCTATGTCTCGGTCAGCGGCGAGCCACGCTTCGATGCCGCCGGCAACTTCCGCGGCTACTGGGGCGTGGGCCGCGACGTGACGGACGAGGTCCAGGCCGAGCAGGCCATCGTGGCCACCGAGGCGCGCTACCGCGAGCTCTTCCGCCGTTCGCCCTCGCCGCTGGTGCTGCACCGCTGGGGCCGCGTGCTCGACGCCAACCCCGCCGCCATGGCCATGTTCGGCTACACGCAGCGCTCGAGCATGATCGGCCAGGACCTCTTCACCCACTACGAGTCCGGCGAGGACGAGCGCGCCCGCGAGCGGGCCGCCAAGATCGAGTCCATGCCCGTGGGCGCCATCCTGCCCATGGCCGAATTCAAGCTGCGCACGCTCTCGCGCCGCCGCCGCCTCGTGCAGGTCACGAGCGTGCGGGTGGACGCGGCCAGCGGCCCGGCCACGCTGTCCTTCTTCATCGACCAGACCGAGGCCTCGCGCGCGCAGGAGGCGCTGCGCCGCTCCGAGGGTCTGCTGTCGCACCTGGTGGCCACGAGCCCCGACGTGATCACGCTGACCGAGATCGCCACCGGCCGCTATGCCATGGTCAACAAGACCTTCGAGGAGCTCTCCGGCTACAAGGCCGAGGAGGTGCTCGGGCGCACGGCCGACGAGCTGGGCGTCTGGCACCACCCCGAGGACCGCCAGCGCCTCGTCGACGGCGTGCAGCAGCACGGCCGCGTGAACGACATGCCGGCGGCCTTCAAGAGCAAGAGCGGCGAGCTGATCTCGATGGTGATGTCGGCCGCACCCTTCCAGATGGACGGGCAGGCCTACCTCGTGATCAACGCGCGCGATGTGTCGGAGTCCGAGCGCACGCGGCTCATCCACGCGGCCATCCTCGAGAACGCGTCCATCGGCATCACGCTCACGCGCGACCAGCATTTCGTGCAGGTCAACCGCGCGGTGGAGGAGATGTTCGGCTGGCCCGACGGCAGCCTCATCGGGCAGCCCGGCCGCGTGGTGTGGGCCACCGACGAGGACTACCGCAGCGCCGGCCGCGAGATGGGCCCGCGCCTGGCCGCCGGCGAGCAGGTCGAGACGGAACGCATGATGGCCCGCAAGGACGGCAGCACCTTCCTGTGCCGCCTCCTGGCCCGCGCCGTGGACCCGGACCACCCGAGCCGCGGCGGCACCATCTGGATCCTGGAGGACGTCACCGAGAAGCGCCGCGTGGAGGCCGCGCTGGCCCAGGCCAAGGACGAGGCGCAGGCCGCGAGCCGCGCCAAGAGCGCCTTCCTGGCCAACACCAGCCACGAGATCCGCACGCCGCTCAACGGCGTGGTGGGCCTGGCGCGCCTGCTGCAGCAGCCGGACCTCGACGACGAGACCCGCCGCCATTACCTCGACCAGATGCTGGACAGCGCCGAGAGCCTCTCCGGCCTCATCGCCGACATCCTGGACCTCTCCAAGATCGAGGCGGGCCGTCTTACGCTGGAGTCCCAGCCCTTCGCGCTGCGCGACATGCTCGCCACCATGCGGATGGCCTGCATCACCTTGGCGCAGGCGCGTGGCCTGGCCTTCCGCATCGATGTCGACGAGGACGTGCCGGGCTGGGTGGTGGGCGACCCGGTGCGCACCCGCCAGATCCTCTCCAACTACCTGACCAACGCGCTGAAGTTCACCGAGAGCGGCTCGGTCTCCGTCCGCGTGGCGAAGGTCGACGACGAGCGCCTGCGCATCGAGGTCACCGACACCGGCCCCGGCATCACGCCCGAGGTGCAGGCCCGCCTGTTCCAGCCCTTCACGCAGGCGGACGAGTCCACGACGCGGCGCTATGGCGGCACGGGCCTCGGCCTGTCCATCTGCCGCGAGCTGGCCCACCTGATGGGCGGCGAGGTCGGCGTGCAGTCCGAGACCGGGCGCGGCTCCACCTTCTGGGCCGAGCTGCCGCTGGTGGCGGCGGCGAGCACGCTGTCGTCCCAGCCGCGCGAGGCCCGCGACAACGCGGACCTCGACGGCCTGCGCGTGCTGATGGTGGAGGACAACCCCGTCAACATGATGATCGCCGTGGCCCTGCTGGAGCAGTGGGGCCTGGAGGTCTCGCAGGCCAGCGACGGCCAGCAGGCCATCGAGGCCATCCACGCCGCGGCCAGCATGGGCAAGCCCTTTGACGTGGTGCTGATGGACGTGCAGATGCCCGTGATGAGCGGCCACGAGGCCACCCGCGAGATCCGCCGCCGCTTCCCCGCGGACCAGCTGCCCATCGTGGCCCTGACCGCCGCAGCGCTCGTCTCCGAGCGGGACGAGGCGCTGGAGGCCGGCATGAACGAGTTCCTCACCAAGCCCATCGACGCCAACCGCCTGCGCCAGGTGCTGGTGAAGCTGATCGGGCACAAGCCGAACGACCGGCAGCGGCGCTGAGGGGCCGCCCCGGGCGCTGCCACAATCCGGGCGCGGCGGCCCCGTCTGGCGGGCGCCCCTGTTCTGCATCCCCTGTCTGCCCACCTCATGTTGAAGCCCCTGTTCCTCGGCCTTTGCGGTCTTTGCGGCCTGTACAGCCTGTCGATGGCCGCGCCGTCCCTGGCCCAAACTGCCCCCGCGGCCTCCGCCCCGGCCGATGCCGCCAGCGCCGCCGCGCTCCCGTGGATCCATGTCGAGGCCCAGGCGGCGCTGCGCGTGCAGGTCCGCCTGCTGCCGATGGGCTTCAGCCAGGGGCGCGACACGCCCGTCTACACCGGCTACCGGCCCCAGCTGCGCTTCCCGGACCATCCCGAGGGCACGACCTGCGCGCTGAGCATCCCGCCCGGCGTCGGCGGCGAGCTCAAGCCCGGCGAGCGCGCCGAGGCCACCGTCAGCTGCCTGGACGCCTTGAAGCTGCGCGACGACCGCCGGCAGTTCCAGATGTTCCAGGGCGGGCGCCTGGTGGGGGAGGGGCAGGTCTTGCCCTGACCCTCAGCGCAGACTCAGACTCGCCGTCTTCCACCCCGCATCCGCCCAGCGCTGGAAGGGGCCGAGCTGCTGGGCCTCGCCGCTGCGGCGCTGCACGGCCAGCGTCTGCAGGTCCACGACCTCGAAGCTGCGGGCGCTGTAGCGGCCCTCGGCGCGGGACTCGCGCACCATCAGCAGCTGCTGGCCGCCGGGCACCCAGCCGGCGAACTTCGCATAGCCCAGGCCCGGGTTGGCCGCGGCGGGCGGCAGGACGTCCAGGCGCCAGCCCTGCGGCGTGGCGCGCAGCACCCACAGCTCGCGCCAGGACTCTGTCGGCTGCACCGCCAGCGCGGCGGCATGGCCTTCGCGGTTGACGCTGAACGAGGCCGTCTGGATCAGGCCATAGCTGCAGTGGCGCAGCAGGGCCTCCTTCGCCTTGGCGGACTGCAGCACCAGGCACTGGTCGCCGTCGGCGCCCGGCACCACGCGCAACTGCAGCTCGTCGTTCCCCCGGCGCCAGCTCATCGCCGCCGTGCCGGCGGGCAGGGCCTGCCAGCGCACGGCGTTCACGCGCATGGCGGCGTCGTTGGCGAGGGGCTGGTCGTCATCCGACAGCTCGGCGGGCTGCAGGCGCGCCAGGGCCTGCAGGGCGCGCGCACTCGCGGCCTGGGACTGCGCGGCCGCGCCCGCGTCCGTCTGGCGGGCCTGCGCGTAGGCGAGGCTGCTCCAGACGCTGGCCTGCCGCATCGCCAGGCGATTGCGCCAGATCGGCGCCAGACCGGGGGCCTGCACGCGCTCCAGGATGTCGGCCCGCCACAGGTCCCGCTGCAGCTTCTGCGCGGGCGTGGCGGCGGGGTTCAGGCAGTCGCCGCGCGTCAGGGCCAGGGCGGCGCGCACCTGCTGCTCGGGCGTGCTCGCCGGCAGGGCCAGCACGCGGCGGAAGACCTCGCCCTCGTAGCAGATCTGCAGGCTGCCCGCCTCCCGCTCGAAGCTCTGGAACTTCAGGCCGTAGCGCGCCGCCACGTCCAGCTGCGCGGCGAGCTGGGTGTCCGTGGAGGTCTGCGGCGTGTCGAGCCGGGCGGCATTGCTGCGCGAGGCGCGGTCGGCCAGGCGCTCGGCCAGCGTGCCCAGCGCGTCGAGCGCCTCGATGCCGCCGGGGCCGGCCATCTGCTCGGCGCTGGCCTGCTGCACATAGGCGGCGGCGAGGCCCAGGCCCAGGGACTCCGCCCCCGGTTGCAGGCGCACCAGGCGCAGGGCGGCCAGCAGCGCGGCGGGCTCGGCGGCCGGGCCGTCCAGGGGCAAGACCTGGCCCTTGCGGACGAAGCCGCCGCGCTCGCGCCGGTAGTCGTAGACCTGGTAGTAGTCGAGCCGCTCGCCGCGGATCTCCACGGCCTCGCCCCGCCACAGGGCGGCCTGCGAGGGGGCGGCGTCCCGCGCGGCGGCGCGCAGGGCGGCTTGGTCCTGCAGGACCAGCGCGGTGGCGGCGTGGGCAGGCGGGGGCTGCAGCAGGGCTGCGGTGGTGGCCAGGGCGGCGGTGCTGAAGAAGCGGCGCATGATCGGGGTCCTCGCGGCGGTGGTGTCGGGGGTCAGTTGTTGCCTTCGGCTTGTTCCTGCTGGCTCTCGCGCACCCGGGCCACGGTCTCGGCCTTGCCACCCAGCAGGGTCTTGCCGATGAAGCCGCCATCGGCCGGAGGCGGGGCGATGATGACCTGCACCTTGTCCGAGAGCTTGTCCGCCATGGCCTTCTGGATCAGCAGCGGGTGCTTGCTCAGGAGCGCGCCCTCGGCGGACATCTGCTCCAGGCTCACCTTGCCCAGGCGGCCCTGGCGGTAGGCCTCGGCGTCGGCCAGCTTCTCGCGCGCCTTGGCCTCGCCCTCCGCCTCGATGCCGCGGGCCTGCGCGGAGCCCTCGGCCATGCGCACGCGGGCCACGCGCTCGGCCTCGGCCTCCAGCTGGCGCTGCTCGACCTGGCGCTGCTTGAAGGGCAGCACGTGCTTCATCGCCTCCTCCTGGGCCTTGGCGGCGATGACCTGCTCGCGGCCGGCGGCCTCGGCGGCGGTCTCGCGGCGGATCTTGTCGGCGGCGGCCTCCAGCTCGGTCTGCTTGACCTTCTTCTCCTGCTGCTCGATCGTGTAGCGCATCTTCTCGGTGGCCAGGCCCTCGGCCAGCAGGTTCTCCAGGCCGGCGCGGTACTCCTGCGGCAGGTCCACATTGCCGATCTGCACGCTGTGCAGCACGATGCCGTCCGCGGCCAGCTTCTTGCGCAGCTCGGTCTCCAGGGCCTGCTGGATCTCGGCGCGCTGGCTCGAGAAGATCTCGCGCACCGTGTGGCTGGCGATCTGGCGGTAGATCACGCCCTGCAGCACGGGGTCGATCAGCTCGCGCTCGATGTTGTCGGGCAGGCTGCGGGCCAGCTGCGGCAGGCGGGTCTGGTCCACGCCCCAGCGCAGGGTCAGCGCCATTCCGAGGGAGAGGCCTTCCACCGACTGCAGCGGTGCCGGGCCGTCGGCGCGGGCGAAGGCGGTGGGCTGGTAGCTGCGGTCCTGCTGGGGCAGGGTGCGGATCTCGTGGAGGCCGGGCAGGCGAAAGAGGCTGCCGTCACGGGCCTGGGTCACGCCGCCGGTGAGGGTGTTGGTGCGCAGCGCGACCTCGCCGCGGGGCACGGGGTAGAAGGGCGGGTGCAGCGCCAGGGCCGTCACGGCGGCGATGCTCACGCCCAGGGCCAGCAGCAGCGGGGCATGGCGCAGCAGGCGGGCGCCCAGGGCGGGCTTCGCGCCTTCATGGGCGGCGGCGGCCTCGTAGTCCTCCACGAATCGGGTGTTCAGCGCGTCGTCGTCGGCGTTGTGCTCGGTGCCGGGGGTGTGCTCGTTCATGGTGCAGCTCCTGGTGCGGATCAGGGTCGGGGCCCTGTGTGGATCGATGGCTGCAGTGTTCGGCGACGGGGGCGGAGGGCGCCAGGGCGGCGGCGGGGCAGTGTGCTCACGGCGCGGAAGAAAGCTTCACAGGGGGCCGGCCGGGGGCTGCCGATAATCGGGCGCATGAACAAAGTCGCCGTCATCGAGGACGACCGCCCGACCAGCGAGCAGCTGGCCGGCTGGATCCGCGCCGCCCGCCCCGAGCTGCAGGTGGACCAGTGGTTCGACCGCGACAGCGCCGAGGCCGCGCTGGCCCGCGAGTCCTACGCCATGGTGGTGCTTGACATCGAGCTGGGCCGCGAGCGCCATGCCGGCGTGGCCCTCATCAACGCGATCAACAAGCTGCACCAGGGCACGCCGGTGCTGGTGGTCTCGGCCATGCCGGCGGCCATCTACCGCGGCATCATGAAGGCGCTCGATGCCTGGGACTACCTGCAGAAGACGAGCTTCGACGAGGCCGAGTTCACCGAGACCTTCCTCGACATCCTGCGCGCCGCCCGCGCCCGCGCGCCGAGCCCCGTGCCGGACACCGCGACGACCCTGCAGCTGGACCCGCTGTGGCAGCGCAGCCCGCTCTGGAAGGGGCAGCGCATCAATCTGCCGCTCACCGCTCAGCGCATCCTCGCCACGCTGCACCAGCGCGCGCCGGAGGTCGTGAGCTACGAGGACCTGTTCGACGTGGTGAAGAGCGGCCGCACGCGGGACAACGTTCGCAAGCACGTCTCCACGCTGCGGGAGGCGCTGCGCGAGGTCGATCCGGCCTTCGACGCGATCGAGAACGTGCCCATGCGCGGCTTCCGCTGGGCCGGCCCGCGATGAACCGGATGCAGGCGGGCCGCCCATGAAGCTCGGCCCGGTCGAACTCCCGGCCCTGCCCGTGCCGCGCCTGGGCCTCGCGGCCTTCCGCCGGCGCCTGGTGGTGCACCTGGCCTTTGCGCTGCTGGTGGCCGCCACGCTGGGCCTCGCGCTCACCGTGCTGCAGGACCAGAAGCAGCGCAGCTACCAGCGCTACGAGCAGGGCTTCCGGCAGTCGCTGGCCGAGATCACGCTACAGCTGCGCCATCCGGCGGGCCAGCTGGCGCTGCTCAACCCGGGCCTCGGGCCGGGCGACGGGCAAGGCCTGGCCCCCGTGCTGCTGCCCTTCTCGGCCATCGACTTCGACGACCAGTACAAGGCCCTGCGCGCGGTGGAGATGGCCGGCTGCGGCCTGCGTTGGCCCGGCGGCGCGAGCCTGTGCGCGGCGGTGGGCAGCAATGCCTACGCGGGCGGCTTCGTCTATCTCGTGGGCAGCCTGGACGCCGGGCCGCTGCAATCCCGCCAGATCGGCCAGGTGGCGCTGGCCGGCGTGCACCGGCTGCGGGTGAGCCTGGACTACCGCGGCCAGCACACCGTCTGGACGGCGCCCTACGAGGCGGCCCGCGCCGACGAGGGCCCGGCTCAGCAGCGCGGCCGCCTCACCGGCTTCCTGGCCGACGGCGACTCGCTGGAGCGCCAGGCCCGGCCGCAGCGCGAGTTCCGCGGCTGGCTGTGGCGCGAGGGGCCCTGCGCGAAGGAGGGCGACGCGGAAGGGCCCTGCGCGCGGCGCACGGTGTTCTCCGTCCGTCTGCCGGTGGAGGCCTTCAAGACGGCGCTGTTCGAGCGCGGCGCCCAGGCCTGGCCGCCGCAGGACCTCGAGCAGCTGCGCCTGCGCGTGCAGCTGCTCGGCCCGGCCGACGAGGCCGGCGCCACGCCGCGGCTCTTCGACAGCACCCGGGCCGGCGCCGCCGTGGCGCTGTCCCTCGACCGCCTGGGCGCGGGCCTGCAGGCCGGGGAGACGCTGCAGATCGAGCGCCTGGGCGCGCGCGCGCAGGTCATCGCCGAACGGCGCGGGGCCGAGATCGGCGATGCGCCGCTGCCCTGGCTGAGCCGCCTCATCCGGCGCCTGCCCGTCGATGTGCCGGTGGGCGACGCACGGCTGCGTCTGCAGGCCCAGGACGAAGTCATCACCGCCACCGGGCGCTACCGGCTCACGCTGGCGGGCGACCTGCGCAGCCTCGACCGCCAGCTCGCCCGCGAGGCCCGCAGCCTGCTGTGGCTCGTGGCGGCCATGCTCGCGGCCATCGCCTTCGCCTGGCTGCTGGTGGAGCTGGGCCTGATCCGCCGCATCACCGTGCTCACGCGGCGCGCGGCGGCGGTGTCCTACAACATGCAGGATCCGCGGGCGGAGCAGCGCATCGGCGAGCTGGACGTGGCGGACCTCAAGGGGCGGGACGAGCTGGGCATCCTGGCCGGCACGCTGCAGGCGCTGCTGGAGCGGGTGAAGGACGGCCTGCGCCGCGAGCAGCTGCGGGCCGAGCGCGAGCGCGAGATGTGGCATGCGGTGGGGCACGAGATCATGTCGCCGCTGCAGTCCCTGATGGTGCTGCACGGCGGCGCGGACGATCCCAGCCATCGCTACGTGCAGCGCATGCAGCAGGCGGTGCGGGTGCTCTACGGCACGGCCTCGCCCAGCGAGGCGCTGGAGGCCGCGGACCTGCAGCTGGAGACGCTGGACCTCGCGCAGTTCTGCCGAGAGGTGGTGGCCAACGCGCCGCATGCGGGCATCGACGGGGTCGTGCTGGCGGGCGAGGCCGAGGCGCCGCTGCCCGTGCGCGGCGAGGCCTATGCGCTGGAGGACGTGGTGACGCACGTGCTGCGCAATGCCCAGCGCTATCGCGAGGCGGGCACGCCCATCACGCTCACGCTGGCGACCGAGGACGGCTTCGCGCAGCTGGGCATCCACAACCGCGGGCCGGCCATTGCGCCGGACATGCTCACCCGCATCTTCGAGTACGGCGTCTCCGACCTGCCGCCCGACGCGGGCCCCGAGCGCCGGGGCCAGGGCCTGTTCGTGGCCCGCAGCTACCTGGCCAAGATGGACGGCCAGATCGAGGCCCGCAACGAGGACGGTGGCGTGCGCTTCTGGCTGCGCCTGCGCCGGGCCTGACGCAGGGTCTCAGGTCGCGCCTGTCATGGGGCGATTCATTCGGGGGACTTGCGGCAAAGGCCCCGCCGCGCACAATGCGGGGCATGAGTGATACCGCCCCCCACCGTTCCCACGCCCTGGCCCTGCTGCCGGACAAGGGCGTGCCCAATCTGCTGTTCCTGCTCTTCCACGGCGCCGGGGCGGACGCCACGCAGATGCGGCCGCTGGCCCATGCGCTGCGCGGCCAGTACCCGCAGGCGGCCGTGCTGGCCCTGACCGGCCCGCAGCCCTATGACCTCGTGCCGGGCGGTGGCAGCGGACTGCAGTGGTACTCGCTGGAAGGCGCCGATGACGAGAACCACGCCCGCCGCGTGGCCGAGGCCCTGCCGGACTTCATCGCCCTGGTGCGGGCCTGGACCGAGCACTTCGAGCTGCCCTGGCAGCAGGTGGCGCTCGGCGGCTTCTCGCAAGGGGCCGTGATGGCGCTGGAGGCCGTGCAGGCCGAGCTGGCGCTGGCCGGCCGCGTGATGGCCTTCGGCGGCGCCTACGCCACGCTGCCCGAGCACGCGCCGCAGGAGGTCACCGTGCACCTGCTGCATGGCCAGCAGGACGGCGTGCTGCCCTACCAGGACCAGATCCAGGCCGCCAAGCGCCTCGTGGCCCTTGGTGCCGACGTGACGGCCGACGTGCTCCCCGAGATCGGCCACGAGCTGCATCCCGAACTCATCGACCGCGCCCTGCAGCAGCTGCGCACCTTCGTGCCGGCGCGCATCTGGCGGGCTGCCATGCAGGCGGCCGAGGACCAGGGGCTCCAGGCGCCGCCGCAATGAAGCTCGCGCGGCGCCTGGTCTTGACGGCGGCGATGCTGGCTGGCGCGGGCCTGAGCGCCGCCCAGCCCACGGCGACCGCCACATCGGCCACGCCCGCCGCCACATCCGCCGCCACATCCCCCGTCACATCCCCCGTCACACCCGCCGCCGCGCCGGCCCTGCCCGCGGCCGCGAGCGGGGACGCGCTGCCGCCCGTCGACGTGCTCTTCCAGGACCGCCCGCCCTACTACACCCCCCAGCCCGGCAAGCAGCCACCGCAGGGGCTGGTGATCGAGCCGCTGCGGCGCGGGCTGGAGCGCAGCCGGGTGCCGCACCGCTGGGTGCTGACGCCCGCCGTGCGCCAGCTGCTGATGGTGGAGAGCGGCTCGCACCTGGCCTGCGCCGTCGGCTGGTTCCGCAACCCGGCGCGTGAAGCCAAGGGCCAGTTCAGCGCGCCGCTCTACCGCGGCCAGCCCCTGGCCATGCTCGCCCGCCGCGATGCGCCCCTGCGCGAGGGCATGAGCCTGCGCGAGGCCATGGAGTCCCCCGCGCGCCTGCTGGTGAAGCAGGGCTATTCCTACGGCCCGGAGCTCGACGCGCTGATCGCCGTGCGCTCCGGCGAGCTGGCCCACGGCACCGGCGAGGTCACCCAGCTCCTGCGCATGCTGCAGGCCGGCCATGCCGACTGGATGCCGGCGTCGCCAGAGGAGGTGCTGGTCCAGCTGCAGCGGGACGGCCAGCGGGCGCAGACCCTGCATCTGCTGCATTTCAGCGATGCCCCGCCGCCGCAGACCCGGCATCTCTACTGCAACAAGGCCGTGCCGGCGGCCTGGCTCGAGCGGCTGAACGCGGCGCTGCGCTGAGGGCGGCCGGGGTCAGCGCGGGGCCTGCTGCTTGCGGCGCAGCTGCGCTTCCACCAGGGCTTGCACGCGCGGCGACGAGCTCATCGCCGGCGCCGCGCCGAGCAAGTCCTGCAACATCTGCCCGAAGCCCTGCTGGCGCTGCGGGTCCTTCGCGGCGGTCTGCCGCCAGGCTTCACGGTAGAGGGCGGCGTCCTCCTCGCCCAGGCCCCAGCGTACGGGCGTTGCGGCCAGCGACATCAGGGCCAGCTCGTCTCCGGCCTCGGCATCGCGCTTCAGGGCTTCCACGATCAACGCGGGCACCGGCTCCTGCGGCGTCAGGTCGGCGGCATAGCTGGCGGCCGCGCCCAGGGCGCCATTCTGTGCTGCCTTCAGGAGCAAGGGGCGCTTCAGCGCGCTGACGGCGGGGGTCAGCGTCTGGCAGCGACGCTGCTCCGTCTGCACCCAGTCGATGGTCTTGAGCCAGCCGGCCGCGCGTCGGGGGTCCTTGTCGGCGTCGCGGGCGGCGAACACGCCCTTCACGTGGCGATCGATGTCCCGGCAGCGAGAGATGTCCTGCGCCGCCTGGAACGCGTCGGTGGCGCTGCCCTGATCCAGCGCGCGCTGGATCCGCGGGGCATAGCCCTCGGTGCCGATCTCAGGCGTCGAGGGTGCTGCCGACGAGGCCGCTGGCGGTGCCATCGGTGTCGCGTCGCGGCCCGCGACCTGCGGGGCCAGGGCTGGGAGGGCGGACGGCTTCGGGGGGGCGTCGGGCACTGGAGGCTCCGGCGCGATCAGTGCCGATGCCGGTGCCGATGCCGGCGCCGGGGCGGGGTCGAGGAGGCGCGGACCGGCGATGCCGATGAGCAGCGCCAGGCCGGCGATGCCGAGGACGCCGGTCAGGCGTCGGCGGTGTTGGACAAGGGCGTGTCGAATGCGTTCCATGAGCCGGCCTGGGCGGTGGATATGGCGGGGACCGGAAAGGCCGGGCGCAGCCATTCCGCGGTGAATGCTCCATGACGCGGGACCACGGAGGCCGCGGATTCTAGGAGGCTGCTTCGCCAGCCTTCAGGCGATCGGCCTGGAACTTCTGACAGGTCTTGTGCGCTGTGCGGCCCGGCCAGATTGCGGCCAAAGTGCGGCGGGCTGGCGGCCAGCGTGTGGCCAGGGTGTGGCCAGAGGGTGAGCAGAAGGCAGCCCGCCCCAAGCCGCCTCAGTCCAGCGTCACCTCGGTCCGCACCACGCCCGCGCGCTCCGTGCGGGCCGAGAGCGCGAGGCGCGTGCCGTGCGGCGCCCGGACGATCCATTCCGCGACGGCGCGGTCGCCGGTGATCTCGTCGGTCGGCAGGAAGCTCAGCTGCGTCGCCTGCGGGGCGTGGCCGGCCAGGTGCGGGCCTTCCATGCGGGACTTGCCGGTGACGAGGCTGGCGCTGCCGTCGGCCGGCAGCTCGATCTCGAACATCACGCCGCGCACCACCTCGCGCTCCTTGGCGCGGGCGGTCACGGCGGCGCTCAGGTAGCCCGTGTTGGCGACGGCCAGGCGCACGCGCCAGGTGTCCGCGCCCAGCGCGCGGACCTCGGCCCGCAGCAGCGCCAGGCGCGGCAGCGAGAGGCCGATCTGCGTCAGCCACGCCGGGAAGCGTGCGGCCTCGCGCTCGCGCAGCGCGGGCGGCGGGTTGCGCCAGTAGTTCATCTTGTCCCAGCCGCCGATCTCCACCGCGCCGAGCTGCGGGTGCTGGAAGGGCGTCCAGTCGACATGGGCCTGGCCGCCGCAGTGCTCGTCGCTCCACTTGAGCAGCTTGAGGTCGTCCTCCACCGGGTGTTCGCGGAACCAGTCGATCCACTTGTAGCCGCTGATGCCGGCCTCCTGGTTCGGGTTCCACAGCTCCACCACCCAGAACAGCGCGCCGAGGTGCTCGTAGAGCCACTCCTGCGTGCCGCTGATGCTGTCCTTGGGGTGGTACTTGAAGTCGTGCCAGATGCTCACGGCCGGGTAGCCGGTGTGCTTCTCGCCCAGCGCCGAGAACTGCTTGATGAGCCAGAGGTCCTCGGGCGTCATGTCGTCGTCGCTGCAGCTGCCCATGGGGCGCAGGATCACGCCGCTGTAGGTGTGGAAGCTGATGGCCGCGCCGATGTTGGGGTGCTTCACGATGAAGTCCACCATCGCGCGCACCTCGGGCTCGCTGGCCGGGTAGGGGCCGGCGCCGCCCTGCTCGTGCTCCTGCCGCCAGCCGCCGGGGAAGTTGCGGTTGAGGTCCAGCCCCTCGACGTCGCCGTTGACCTTGATCTGCAGCCCGTCGTAGTGCTGGATGAAGCCCTCGGGCATGAGGCGGTAATACTCGCCGCCGAACTCGCCGGGCTCGCGCGCCACCATCAGGCGCGGGTCGTCGGCGTGCTTCTTGTAGCCGCCGTGGGGGTCGGGCACGCGCATCGTCAGGATGCGGCCGTCGCCGTCGACGTCCTCCATCGTGAGGCCGTCCACCGGGTCCTCGTCATGCGGGTAGCGGCGCGTGGAGGAGCGGATGTGGCGCGGCCGGTCCGCCAGCGCCAGCTCCGCGCCGTCGGGGTTGAGGCGCGGCACGAGGTAGACGACGCGGCTGTCCAGCAGCTCGGTCACGCGCCGGCCCTCCTCGCTGTCCTGGCCGTGCTGGCTCAGCAGCTGATGCAGGTAGTAGAGGCAGGTCGTCGACGCCGTCAGCTCCGCGGCGTGGATGTTGCCGTCCAGCCAGAGCGCGGGCTTGTCGGTGTCGGGGCCGGTGGCCGCGTTCGTGACGGCCAGCAGCCAGATCTCGCGGCCTTCGTGGCTCTGCCCGATCGAGCGCATCGAGACGAGCTGTGGGCGCGCCGCGGCATAGGCCTGCAGCAGTTCGGTGAGGGGCTGGTAGCGGAGGAACTGACTGAAGTCCGGGATCGGGAGGGCGGCGGCCATGGCATGCGTCTTGTGGAGGCAGGGCGTCATGCTACGGGCCCGCCGGGGCCCGAGGGGTGGGGGCGAACCCGGGCGAGCACTCGGGAGGTTGGGGCGGTGAGGCGTTGCCGACCGCTAGGGGCGCGAGTCCCAGGGCGCGAGGAAGGGCTCCACTCGCCCCGCCTGCATCGCCGCGAAAAGGCGGGGCGCCAGGGCGCGGGCGCGGGCCAGGGTCTCGGGCGAGGGGCGGGCGTCCGCGCCCAGCGCGTGCAGGGCGATCTCCTGCTCGGTGCAGTAGCCGTCCTGGAGGCACTGGGCGGCCTGGTCCAGCGCGACCACGAGCCGCCCCTCGGGGCGCGGGTCCATCCCCATGGCGACATGCATGGCCAGTGCGAACGTCTCCGGCGAGGTGCCGCCCCAGGGCAGACCGTCGAAGAAGGCGATGGGCGTGCTTCTCGCCCCCGTCAGGATCGTCATGCCGGCGCCATGAAAGTCCTGTGCGCTCAGGTACATCTGCAATTCCGCCGCGAAGCCGGACTGGCTGGCCTTGGGCACGAAGCGGATCTCCTGGCGGTTCATGACCTGTGGGTCGCGCACCAGGGCGCTGCACTGCCGCTGGACTGTTTCCAGCGCGTTCTGTCGCTGTTGGCTCAACTCAGGCGTTTCATCGGGCAACGGGCGCAGCGGGCCGGTCAGCGCGGTCAGCGAGGCCATCGTGTCCTCGGCAGGGCCGCTCAGCTCCCGGTAGAGCACGCCGTAGCTGGCCATGCAGAGGGCTCGCAGCCGCCGGGCGGTGGTCAGCGCCTGCGGGGTCTGCCGGGTGAGGCCGTCGAGGACGAGGGTGTAGGCGGTGGGCGGGCTGTGCACGGATGAGCTTGCGCTGGCGCGCGAGGAGGGTTCCGCCCGATGAGGAGCCGTCGAGGACGGCGGCCGCTCGGCGGTCCATGTCGGCGAACCGGGGGGGACGTCCTGTGACTCTGGCACCAATGCCGGCACATTCGGCGCCCAGGCCCACCAGCAGCCCGGGATCAGCAGCAGAACCAGCAGCGCGGTGGTCGTCAGCAGAGGATGAGGACGTCGCATGTCAGCAGGCTCCGATGGACCGACGGATGAGGCGCGCGGGCGGGCTCATTTCAGCTCACCCAGCAACAGATCGACGGCTCGCTCGATCTGCGTTCAGCGGGTACAGAAGACCCAGAAGAAGCCGGGGCTGCCGCTGAGTCAAGGGGCAGGCGAAGCAGGGGAAAGGAATGCATCCACACGGCCCTCCTTCATGGCCGCATAGATGCGAGGGGCCAGGGCGTGAGCCTGCGCACGGATGGCTGGTGTATTGGGGTCTCGGAACAGCGGCATGGCCTCCAAGTCAAAGTCGCACATGCCCGATTCCAGGCAATTGCCCGCCAGGCTCAGTTGAATCGAGGTCTGAGTACTGGGCCTGGGATCCAGCGCCATCGCGTAGTAGAGAGCACGCGCATAGCCCTCCGGGCTTGCGCCTCCCCACGGGAGCCCTTCGAAGTAGGCCACCGCTGACTTGCGACCCATGAGCACCTGGAAAACCGCGCCGTGGAAATCCTGGGCCTGGAGTTGGATGCGCAAGGCTTCCTTGAATTCCAGGTGCCAAGCCGAGTCGAGTTCGCTGACCGAAGGGTGGTTCAGCGCTTGCTCGTCATTAGCCACCGAACTGCAGTGCGCGAGTATCAGTTCACGGGCTCGCTGGCGTTGCTCATGCTGGACGCCTGCTTCCCCTGGAAGCTGCGGCAAGGCGGTGCGACTATCTAAGGCAGTCCGAAGGTCGATCTCACTTTGATGCTTCCGGTGGGCGTCAAACAGCGCCACCACGGCACCTCTGCATGCTCTGACGAGCCCTCGCGCTTGGGCCCGGACGACCGGATTGCGGTCCGCCTGTGATTGGATGATGAGGGCATACGTCGAGAGCGGAGCGCTGGGAGCCTCGTGAGGCATCACAGCGCGACTGGCGCTGAGCCCGCTGGACAGGCGCGACGGCACGGAGGCGAGGGCCGCCGGAGACGGCTCTTTCGCTTCTGGGCTTGGGGTGGCACCCTCGGGTGCAGCCCGCAGCCAGACCACCCCTAGCGCCAGCAACGCCATGAAAAGCGATGCCAGGCAGACTTGCATTGAACGACGAGCAAACATGTGGTGGTGTGGAGGCTTAGGGCACAGGGGCTACGTCAACGGCACTTGCTACTGGCATCTCCCACGGGTACGGAGCCCACAAACGACACATTCCCGATGCCATATGCGTAGCTGATCAGGGTGACTTTGTATCGGACGACAACGCCATTGGCTTGGCGGGTATCGAACTGGTCACCGACAACTGTCTGGATGCCACTGTTCAAGAAGAATGACTTGGCGATGCCTGCTACCGCAGTTTCGCTGTCCAGGCTGCTGTAGGGTGGCACCAGGTTCCGACCCAGCGGAACGCACGGCTCCAAGTGCTTTGGGTCCCGAATCAGACCCCAAAGAGCGGTCTTCACCGGGCCGCTCGAGTTCTCGTAGAGGGTCTTGAGGTCCTCGAGATGCTCCCGGCAGGCAAGGCCCACGCAGACGGTGTTCTCCTTGTTCGATAGCACGAAGAGCTCGACGCACTCGAGTTGAACGACAGTATCCAGCACCAGCTCCCAGCCCCCGGTGTTGTTGTAGTCATCGCTGGGTTCTCCATTGCAAGGCAAGTCGCTACTTGTGCAGATGGGGTTGTATCGCAAGGCGTTGCGGCCTCCGGATGGGCGTGTCGCCTTGTCACGTGCACCAGGCTTGAAGACGCGCTGTGTCGCGTAAGGAAGACCGGGGAAGGGGCTCGTCGCTCCCGATTCAGAAGCGTCAGCGGTGGCGCCCATGAGGCTGAAGCTCAAGTCAAGGCACGGCAAGTTTCATGACAATCTTGGTCTGTCGATGAGACCCCCGCGGCCCTCCGGCCACAGGGCGGGTCGCCATCCTAATGTTCCAAGCGGAGGCCCCCTGCCGGCGGCCCCTGTCATCCCTGACAGGTTCCGTGCGAACTGCGTTCATGCCCGCGCTTGGCAGGCCCTCGCCCTCACTGCCCCTTGAACAGGCCCTGGAACTGGCGTGACACCGGCAGCTTCTCGTCCCGCCCCTTGAGCGTGAGGTGCATGGTGTTCTCGTCCAGGCGCACGGCGCTGGCGATGCAGCGGCTGTTGACGAGCACGGAGCGGTGGACCTGCCAGAAGAGCTCGGCGTCGAGGGAGGCGAGCAGCTCCTTGAGCGGCGTGCGGATCAGGGCCTCGCCGCCGTCGTAGACGACGCGGGTGTAGCGGTTGTCGCTCTCGAAATAGATCACGTCCTGCGGGTCGATCATCTTCACCTCGCGGCCGAGCGAGGCCTGGATGAGGCGCGGCTTGGGCGCACTGGCGGCCAGGGGCAGGAGCTGCTTGAGCAGGGCCTGCAGATCGGGTGCGGGCTGCTGCTGGCGGGCCTTGAGGCGCTCGATGGCCTGGACGAGGCGGGCGTCCTCGACGGGCTTCATGACGTAGTCGACCGCGCCGGCATCGAAGGCGGCGAGGGCGTGGTCACCATAGGCGGTCACGAAGACGACGTGCGGCGGGCGGGCGGTGGCGCCCATGCGGCGCGCCACCTCGATGCCGGTGAGGCCGGGCATGTTGATGTCGAGGAAGCAGACCTGCGGCTCGTGCGCGAGGAAGTCGTCCCAGGCATCGACGCCATGGCGGCTGGCGGCCACGATGTCGAGCTCGGGCCACAGGCGCTGCAGCGCGGCGCGCAGCTGCTCGCGCGGGCCTTCCTCGTCGTCGGCGATGAGGGTGCGGATGGTCGTGTTCATGGGTCCTCTCTCCTGGCGGTCGTGTTTGTTCAGGCAGGCTGGATGCGCACTTCGGCGGCGCATCCGCCCGGTTCCAGGGCGCGCAGCTGCAGGCTCGCGCGCTCGCCGAAGGCCTGGCGCAGGCGCAGCAGCGTGTTGCGCAGGCCGAGGCCGCCCTGGCGTGCGGCGCCGGGTGCGGGCTGGCCGAAGTCAAGACCTGGCACCGGGCCGTCGCCGTCGTCCAGCACCTGCAGGCACAGGCCGCCCTGCGCGTCCTGGCGGGCCCGGATGCAGATCTCGCCGCCGTCGATCCGCGGCTGCACGCCATGCTCGACGGCGTTCTCCACCAGCGTCAGCAGCACGCCCGGCGGCAGCAGGGCCGGGGCGGCATCGGGGGCGATGTCCAGGCGGAAGCGCAGGCGCTCGCCGAGGCGGGCCTGCATCACCTCCAGGTAGCGCCGCGCGGCCTCGGCTTCCTCGGCGACGCTGAGCAGGTCGCGATCGAAGAGCGGCAGCGTGGCGCGCAGATAGCCCGTGAGCGAGCCCAGCAGCGGCGCGGCGCGGTCGTCCTTGTGCTGCACCCAGTGCTGCAGCGCGGCGAGCGAGTTGAAGAGGAAGTGCGGCTGGATCTGCGCGGTGGCGAGGCGGCGGGCCAGCTCCAGGGCCTCGGCCTGCCGGTCCTGCTCGCGCAGCCACTGGGCGCAGTACTCGTTGCGCCAGCAGGCCATGACCCACAGCGCCAGGGCGCCGATCATCATGCCCAGCATCAGCGTGGTGAGCATGAACTGGGCCGGCTCCTTTGCAGTGCCCGCGTGCACATGCCACGCATGCAGGCCCTCGGCCGCGGCGATCCACACGGCGACGTAGAGGCCGAACAGCAGGTACAGGCGCGTCATCGTCGGGCGCCGCCAGAGGCTGCGCAGCATCAGCAGCTGCAGGATGCCGATGGCCTGGCTGACCAGGAACACGACGATCAGCCCCGGCGCGCTCGTGCCGGAGAAGAACTGCCACATCGCGAAGACGCAGAAGGCGCCCGAGGTGAGGATGTTCAGCCAGATGGCCGCCGTGATGCTCGCGGACATGGTCGGCAGCGCGTCCAGGCGCGTCCACTGCGCGGGCGTGAAGCGGTGCCGGGGGCCGAGCATGAGCGCGACGCGCCAGTCCACCTCGTGCCAGAACTGGCGCAGGCGCGCGCCAAGCCCGTGCGCGCTCATCGCGCGCCCTCCAGTTGCAGGCACACGCGCGTGCCCGGGCCGTCTGCGCGCGGGGCGAGGTCCAGCGAGGCGCGGCTGCCGAAGAAGCCCTGCAGCCGGGCGCGGCTGTTGGAGAGGCCCAGCCCTTCCTGCCAGCCTTCGGTGAGCCCCACGCCGCTGTCCTCGATCAGCAGCTGCCAGCCGCCCGCCGGGCGCGCCGCCAGTCGCACCTGCAGCTCGGCACCATCGAGCGTGGGCGCGATGCCATGCTCCAGGGCGTTCTCGACGAGGCTCAGCACGATGCCCGGCGGCAGGCTGGCCGCGGCGGCGCAGGCCGGATCGATGTCCAGGGCGTAGCGCAGGCGCTCGCCCCAGCGGGCCTGCATCACGCCCAGGTAGGACTGCACCAGCTGCAGCTCGTCGGCCAGGCGCACCTCGGGCTGCAGCATCAGCTCGGCGGAGCCGCGCAGGAAGGTGCTCAGCTGGCGCAGCAGCGGGCTGGCGCGGCTGTCGCCGGTGTCCACCCAGTGCTGTACGGCGGCCAGCGTGTTGAAGATGAAGTGCGGCTGGATCTGGGCCTGCAGCAGGCGCAGCCGGGCCTCGCTGGCCTCGCGGCGGGCCTGCTCCTGATCGGCGCGGCTCTGGGCGAGCGTCAGCTCGCGCGCCATCTGCTCGCGCCGCTGGCTGGCGGTCAGGATCACGACGAGCAGCAGGGCGAAGGCCATCATCAGCGGCAGCGGCATGCCGATCTTGGCCGCGGCGATGGCGCCGTCCAGCTGCTCGCGCCAGGGCGCGGCGTGGTCCACGGGCGCACGGCGCAGGCCCTGCGTCATGCCCAGAAGCCCCGCGACACCGCCGACCAGCGCGCTCAGGACCGCGGCCCGCTTGCCGGAGAACCACAGCGGGCGCAGCCACGACAGGCTCATCAGGCTGAGGAAGCCGACCGTGAAGCCGACGGAGGCCAGCAGCGCCAGTGGCCAGTGACCGGTGTCCTTGAGGATGCCCGCGAACATGCCCAGGCCGCCGCAGAAGGAGCCCGAGACGGCGCTCACGAACTGCGAGTTGCGGCAGACGCCGTTCTCGTTGCGCAGGATGCGGCCGAGGGCCTGTGCGGCATCGGCCCGCAGCGAGGCATGCCAGGACAGGGCCGGGGAAGCGGTGAGGTCTTGAGCCATGGAAGCGAGTATCCCCGTCGGGTGGCGGGCGCCGGGGCGCCATGCGGCGAATGGCGGGCTGCGCGGGCGAATGGAGGGGCGGGGGCGTCGGGAGCGACCCGGGCCCCGCCGTTCAGCCGGCCAGCGCGCCGCCCACGAAGACCTTCAGCTCCCCCGGCTGGAACGCCACCCAGGGCTCGTCACGCGTGAGGGGTTCGGTGGCGATGATGGCGGCGCGGTCCAGCGGCGAGGTGTGCTCCGAGAGATCCAGGCTCAGGTCCTCGTCCTGCAGCTGCACGCGGCCGAAGGGGTGCTGGCGCAGCAGGTAGTGCAGCTTCGTCGAGCCATGCGCCCACAGCGCCTGCCCGTTGGAGAGCAGCATGTTGAAGGTGCCGTAGGCGTTCAGGCGGGGCATCAGCTCGGCCAGCGTGAGGCTCAGCTCCTCGACGCTGGGCACGGTGCAGTGCGCCTTGGCCAGCTCCTGCATGAGCCAGCAGAAGGCGCGCTCGCTGTCGGTGTCGCCCACCGGGCGGAAGGCGGCGTGCAGGGGCGGGTGGAAGTCCTTGAGGTTGCCGTTGTGGGCGAAGACCCAGTAGCGGCCCCACAGCTCGCGCACGAAGGGGTGGGTGTTCTCCAGCATGACCTGACCCTGCGTGGCCTTGCGGATGTGGGCGATGACGTTGTCGCTCTGGATCGGGTAGTGCCGGATGAAGCCGGCCAGCGGCGAGACCCGCGCGCTGTGGTGGTCCACGAAATGGCGCAGGCCGCGGCCCTCGAAGAAGGCGATGCCGAAGCCGTCCTTGTGCTCCTCGGCGCGGGTGGCCAGGCCGGTGAAGCTGAACATCACGTCGGTCGGCACATTGCAGTTCATGCCCAGGAGCTGGCACATGGCGGTTCCTTGCTCATTCGAAGAAGAGGCGGCTGATGCCCTTGAGGCTCAGCAGATTGCCCGGGTTGCTGGTCTCGTTCAGCACGCCGCCCATGCGCTGCAGCAGGCGCGGGCTGCGCTGGGCGCGCCAGATCAGCAGGTCGGCGATCCACGGGGCGGCGTTGATGCGGTTGGCACGCTCGTAGAGGCGGAAGCGCGGCTGCAGGGCGTGCAGGGCGGTTTCGTAGTGCCCGCGCGCGGCGCGGTCGTCGCTGCCGTGGGCGAGCAGGGCCTCGGCGGCGAGGAGGCCGGTCTCCAGGGCCTTGCCGATGCCCTCGCCGGTGAAGGAGTAGGTGCTGCCCGCCGCCTCGCCGGTGACGAGCAGCCCGGGCCGCGTCCAGCGGGCGCCCTTGAGCGTGCAGCGCAGCGGCGCGCCCTTGAGCTCGCCCACTAGGTGGCCATGGCGCATGAGTTCCGCGGCCGGCGCGTAGTGTTGGCAGAAGGCGTCGAAGATGACGCGCAGGTTCACGTCCTTCTTGCGGCCCTTGCCGGCGAGGTCGCGGTGGCTGTCCGTGACGCCCACGCCGATGTTGAAGTGCCCGTCGGGCGCCGGGAAGATCCAGCCGTAGCCGGGCTGCACGGACTGGTCCCAGACCACCTCCATGGCCCGGATGCGCCCGACCATCGCCGGCGCCAGCACATAGCCGCGCAGCGCGACGCCGCTGGGCGTGTGGCGCTCGCACACGCCGGCCGCGGCCAGCGCCTTGGGCACCGCGCCGGTGGCCAGGATGACCCAGCGGGCGCGGACCTCGCGTTCCATGTCGCCCTGGCGCAGCACGGCGCCGCAGACCCGGCCCTCGGCGTCCTCCAGCGGCCGCTCGAAGCGGGCCTGCTCGAAGCGCGCGCCGGCGGCGATGGCATGGCGGGCCAGCAGTTCGTCCAGCACCTGGCGCGGCAGCACGGCCAGGCTGCCGGGGACGTCGATGCGCCCGCCGCGCGGGCCGATGCAGCCCACATGGCTCACGCGCTCGGCGCGGGCCATCACGGCGTCCAGCACGCCGAGCCGCTGCAGGGCGTGGTGCGCGTCGGGGATCAGGCCGTCGCCGCAGGTCTTGTCGCGGCCAAGCGGGTGCTGGTCCACGAGCAGCACGTCGTGGCCGGCCTGGGCCAGCCAGCGGGCGCAGGCGCTGCCGGCGGGGCCGGCGCCGATGATGAGGGTGTCGCAGCTGTCCGGCAGCGCCGGGGCGGAAGGGGCCGCCGAGGGGGCGGCGGCAAGGGAGTCGGTCATGGCGTCGAGGGGATGAGCGTCGATTCTAGGAAGTCCCGCACGACGCTGGCCATCAGGCTTCTACTGTTTTCGCCTATGAAAAAACCCCGGCCTCTCACGAGAACCGGGGTTTGGCCTTTCACCGTGAACCCGGCCGCGAGGGCCGGGTCAGGCGAGAAGGGGATTACATCGAGTAGCGCACGCCGACGTAGTAGCGACGGCCGATCGGGTCGTACACGCTGGCGTTGGTCTGGGTGCCGGTGGTGTTGCCAGGCAGACCCGAGACGATCGGGGGAGCCTTGGTGTCGGCCACGTTGTCGATACCGAAGTAGAACTGAGCCTTGCCCATCTTGTAGGAAGCCTGCAGATCGATGTAGACCTTGCTGCCGATCTTGAAGGTGTCCTTCGTGAAGCCGGTGTACTTGCCGGTGGTGTCCGTCAGGTACTTCTTCGAGAACTGGTCGTCGAGGTACGAGTCACCGATGTAGGTGGTCGTGGTGCTCACGTTCCAGTTGCCGAGGTCGTAGCCCAGGCCCAGGGTCCACTTGTTCTTCGGGTTGCCGACTTCACCCAGCGAGCTGTCTTCGGTGGAGGTGTCGGTGGCCTTCGTCCAGGCTTCCAGCAGGTGCGTCCAGGACAGGCGAGCGTTCACGCGGCCGGGGCCGACCTTCTCGCTGTAGCTGCTGGTCAGGTCCAGACCACGGATCTGTTGGCCGCCGCTGTTCACCGGCACTTGGTCGATGAAGGTCAGGGCGCCGGCGCTGCCGCCGCTGGTGGCCACGGCGCGACGGGTGATGAACTTGCAGAATGCAGTATCGCCACCGTTGTAGCACTGGTCCAGAGCGTAGTCGCGACCCGGGTTGTTGATGGCCTTCTCGATCTTGATGTCGAAGTAGTCCGCCGTGAAGCTGAAGTTCTTCAGCAGGGGGATGTTCTTCGGGGTGATCACGACGCCCAGGGTGGTGGACTTGCCGCGTTCAGCGTCGAGAGCGGAGTTGCCGCTGTCGAAGCCGCTCACGCCTTGCTGGTCAGGCTGGGTCAGGGTGAACACGCCACCGTTGGCCTTCATGTTGTCGATCACGCCAGGCGCAGCCTTGCAGCGATCGGCCAGCACGCCGGTGTCGGTGAGCTTCACGCCTTGGCAAGGATCGCTGACGCTCGGGAAGGTCTGCGAACGGCCTTGGTACAGCTCGTTGATGTTGGGAGCGCGGGTCGACAGGGCTTGCGTGAAGCGCACGCGCACGGTCGAGTTGGCAGCCCAGTCCAGGCCGGCGTTCCAGCTGCGGGTGTTGCCCACGGTGCTGTAGTCACCCACGCGGTACGCGACGGTGGCGTCCAGCGACTTGACCATGGCCAGGTTCTTCAGCAGCGGCAGGCGGGTTTCGATGAAACCTTCCTTGACGTTGTAGTTGCCAGCCGTGTTGGGCAGCTGGTTGCCGCCGTTCAGGCCGGCTTGCGTCAGCGCGTCGTACTGGGTGCTGGAACCTTCCTCACGCCATTCGGCGCCGGCGGCCACGCCCACCGGACCTGCGGGCAGGTCGAAGGGCTCGCCGCTCACCGAGGCGCCGGCCATCTTCTGCGTGACCTTGGTGGTCAGCGACTGGGGGGCCTGGATGTACTTGATGGCGGCGTCGCTCATCGTGCCGATGCCCCACACATTGGCGGGCACGCAGCCTTGGGCGCGAGCGTTCGCGTCCAGGCACATGGCGCCGCCCTTGCCGTCGGGGATCACTTCCAGCGCGTTGCGGAAGTTCAGCACGTTGACCTGGCCAGTGCCGGTCTGGGCTTCCTTGGTGAAGCCGTAGCCTGCGTAGGCCTCATAGCTCCAGACCTTGGTCAGGTCGCCCTTCACGCCAGCCAGCACGCGCATGGTGTCGCGCTCGACGTCCTGGTGACGGGGGCCGAAGTCGCTCATGCGCTTCGTGAAGAAGTAGGTGTCGCTGGTGACGTTGGCGGGCACCAGGGGGTTGCGCACCATCGTGCCGTTCACGTTGAACGACACGGGCACTTCGCCGCCGGAATCCGGGTAGATGTTGCTGGTGTCGAGCGGGAACGGCTCGATGTTGGTCGAGGACTTGGTCGAAGCGTAGGTGGCTTCGAAGAAGGCGGTGTGGCCGTCGGCGATCTGGTGCTCGCCCTTGCTGGCCAGCAGCAGGCGGTCCACGGGGACGGCGATGCGGCGGAAGGCGCTGCGGTTGAAACCGGTGGCGCCGACGCCGTCACCCTTCGGGCCGTTCTGCGACCAGGCGATCTGCTTGCCGTTGGCGTCGTAGGTGAAGTCCTCGTCACCGGCGAAGAAGTGGCCGGCCGGGGCGTAGCCCGAGAAGCCGAGGTAGGTGCGGTACAGGTCTTCGGCCTTGTTGGAACGGCCACCGGCGACCAGCGAGTTGTTGTCCACGCCGCTGCCGTCGCGGTTGGCCGAGCGGACCTCACCCTGGCGGGTGAAGCCGATGTGGGCCATCAGGCTGTCCTTGTCGGTGCTCGTGCCCCAGGTCGCGCTGAACTTCTTCTTCTTGTCGTCGCTCTTGGAGCTCTGACCGGCTTGCGCGTCGAGCGTCAGGCCGTTGAAGTTGCGCTTCAGGATGATGTTGACCACACCGGCCACGGCGTCGGAGCCGTAGGTCGAGGAGGCACCGCCGGTCAGCAGTTCCACGCGCTCGATGAAGTCGGTCGGGATGGTGTTCAGGTCAACGGCGGTGTCGCCGGGGACGCCCGACACATAACGGCGGCCATTCACCAGCACCAGGGTCCGGTTGGAACCCAGGTTGCGCAGGTCGATGGTGGCCACGCCGCCGCCGGACGTCAGGAAGTTGGAGTTCGTGCGGCTCAGCGCGGGCGTGCCGATGGCCGGGTTCTTGGTCAGCAGGTCCTGGATGTTGGCCACGCCGGAGGCGGCGATGTCCTTGGCGGTCATCACCTGGATGGGCGCGGGCGACTCTGCGTTCGGCGACAGGATGCGGCTGCCGGTGACTTCAACGCGCTCCAGCTGTTGCTGGGCACTGGCGGGCAGGGCGATTGCGGCGATGGTGGCCGCAACGGCGAAGCTAATTTGGGTGAGTTTCAAAGCAGATTCCTCCGGGGATGGATTCGGCGTCATCGGTCTGCGGCAGGCACGCGCAGGCTCAAAGACAATGCCCTCGCCCACCAGGGTGTGGCGGGCGAGGGCGCAGTTTGAGCCGCATGGGGACGCTTGCTGATCGGGATAACCCTAGCGACCCGGCGCGCCGTTGGTGCGTCGCAACATCATGTAAAGATCCTGTGCGCCCAGCGAAACAAGCATGTCTGGTGTGCGCTGGGCGACCGATCAGGCGATGACTTCGCGGTGAATCAGCGGCTCAGCATTTGCCAGCCTTGACCTTCAGGCGCCAGGCGTGCAGCAGGGGCTCCGTGTAGCCGCTGGGCTGCTCCTTGCCCTTGAAGACCAGGTCCAGCGCCGCTTGGAAGGCGGCACCCTGCGGGTTCGCGGCGAGGGACCGGTAGGCCGGGTCACCCGCGTTCTGCTGGTCCACGACGGCGGCCATGCGGCTGAAGGTCTCGCGCACCTGCGCCTCGCTCACCACGCCGTGGTGCAGCCAGTTGGCGATGTGCTGGCTGGAGATGCGCAGCGTGGCGCGGTCTTCCATGAGGCCGACGTTGTGGATGTCGGGCACTTTGGAGCAGCCCACGCCCTGGTCGACCCAGCGGACCACATAGCCCAGGATGCCCTGCACGTTGTTGTCCAGCTCCTGCTGGCGCTCGGCGGCGCTCCAGTTCGGGTTCGCGGTCACGGGGATGGTCAGCAGCTTCTCCAGGATGCCGGCGCGCTCGGCGGCCTCGTCGGTCTTCTCGAGTTCCTGCTGCACGGCGGCGACGCTGACCTGGTGGTAGTGCAGGGCGTGCAGCGTGGCGGCGGTGGGGCTCGGGACCCAGGCGGTGTTGGCGCCGGCCTTGGGATGGGCGATCTTCTGCTCCAGCATGGCGGCCATCAGGTCGGGCATGGCCCACATGCCCTTGCCGATCTGGGCGCGGCCGCGCAGGCCGCAGGCGAGGCCGACCAGCACATTGCTGCGCTCGTAGGCCTGGATCCAGGCGCTCGTCTTCATGTCGCCCTTGCGCAGCATGGGGCCGGCCAGCATGGCGGTGTGCATCTCGTCGCCGGTGCGGTCCAGGAAGCCGGTGTTGATGAAGGCGACGCGGCTGGCGGCGGCGGCGATGCAGGCCTTGAGGTTGACCGAGGTGCGGCGCTCCTCGTCCATGATGCCCAGCTTGACGGTGCTGCCGGGCAGGCCCAGCAGCTGCTCGACGCGCCCGAAGAGCTCATCGGCGAAGCCGACTTCGGCCGGGCCGTGCATCTTGGGCTTGACGATGTAGATGGAGCCGCGGCGCGAGTTGCGCAGGCCGCTGCCCGAGAGCTGCTTCAGGTCGTGCAGGGCGATGGCGGTGGTGATGACCGCGTCCATGATGCCCTCGGGGATTTCCTTGCCGCCGTCCCACAGGATGGCCGGGTTGGTCATCAGGTGGCCCACATTGCGCACGAACATCAGCGAGCGGCCATGCAGGACGACCTCGCCGCCGGTGGGGCCGGTGTAGCGGCGGTCGGCGTTGAGGCGGCGCACAAAGGTCTTGCCGCCCTTGGCGACTTCCTCGGTCAGCGTGCCGCGCTGGATGCCCAGCCAGTTGCGGTAGGCCAGCAGCTTGTCCTCGGCGTCCACGGCGGCGACGGAATCTTCCAGGTCCAGGATGGTGGACAGGGCGGATTCCATCACCACGTCGGCGATGCCGGCGGCGTCCGTCTTGCCGATGGCGGTGGAGCGGTCGATCTGGAGGTCCAGGTGCAGGCCGTGGTGGGCCAGCAGCACGCTGCTGGGGGCTGCGGCGTCGCCCTGGTAGCCGGCGAATTGACCGGGCTCCGCCAGGCCGGTGGTGGCGCCGCCGCTCAGGCTCACGACCAGGCGGCCGTTCTCGACGCGATAGCCGGTGGCGTCACGGTGCGAGGCGCCGGCCAGCGGGGCGGCCTGGTCCAGCACCTGGCGGGCGAAGGCGATGACCTTGGCGCCGCGCACCGGGTTGTAGGCACCGGCGCGCTCGGCGCCGTCGGTCTCGGGGATGGCGTCCGTGCCGTAGAGCGCGTCATAGAGCGAGCCCCAGCGCGCGTTCGCCGCATTCAGGGCGTAGCGGGCATTGAGGATGGGCACCACCAGCTGCGGGCCGGCCTGGGTGGCCAGCTCGGCATCGACGTTGGCCGTCGTGGCCTGCACCTGCTCGGGCACCGGCACGAGGTAGCCCAGCGACTTCAGGAAGGCCTGGTAAGCGGGCATGTCGGTGATGGGGCCGGGGTGGGCGCTGTGCCACTGGTCCATGGCCGCCTGGATGCGGTCGCGCTCGGCCAGCAGGGCGGCGTTCTTCGGGGCCAGCTCATGGACGAGGGCATCGAAGCCCGCCCAGAAGGCGTCGCGGTCCACGCCGGTGCCGGGCAGGACCTCCTGGTCGATGAAGGCGGCCAGGCGGCTGTCGACCTGCAGGCGGTGGAGGGAAGTGCGTGCGTTCATGGCAAACCTCGTGAAGGCAAAGGGAAGAATCAGGAAGCGGTGTCGGGGAACAGGGCCAGCACCCCGCGCAGGGAGCTGGCCTCGTGATGCGGGGCGGGGCCGAGCTGCTCGCGCGGCTGGCCCTGGCGGTTCACCCACAGCGTGGTGAAGCCGAACCAGGTGGCGCCCAGGGCGTCCCAGGCATTGCTGGAGACGAAGAGGATCTCGCGTGCCGGCAGGCCCAGGGCCGCGGGCCCGAGGGCGTAGGCGGCGGGGTCGGTCTTGTAGCGGCGGGTCTCGTGCACGCTCAGCACCGGGTCCAGCCAGGGGGCGAGGCCGGCGCTCTGCACGGCGACCTGCAGCATGCCCGGGTCCCCGTTGCTGAGGATGCCGGCGCGCACGCCGCGCGCCTTCAGCTGCTGCAGCACCTCGCGGTTCTCGGGAAAGGCGCTGAGGTGGCGGTATTCGTTCATCAGCCGCTCCTCGCCGCCCGGGCCGGGCGAGAGCTTCAGGCTCAGGCAGGCATGGCGCAGCGCGGCGCGGGTGAGGTCCCAGAAGGGCTGGTACTGGCCGCTCATGGAGCACAGGCGGCTGTACTCGATCTGCTTGTCCCGCCAGCGCTGCGAGAGCGCGGCGCCCTGGCCGGGAAAGAGCTGCTCGGCCATCAGCGCGACGCTGTGCACGTCGAAGAGCGTGCCATAGGCGTCGAAGAGGACGGCGCGGACGGTGGATTCAGCCATGGTCCCAATTTAGGCCCAAACGGTGACTCGATTGCTGCGCTGCACACACCAAGATTCGTGATGAAAACGCAAAGATCGACACCATAAGGTCGCTGATTCCACCTCGAGAAAACACATTTCACGAAATGAAAACCAGATTGCAACCTTGAGTAGGTGTAAATCCAACATTTAGGCGCTGATTGCTTCGATGTGGCGGACCAGGGCGCAGAATGCAGCGCATGGACCGGCTCAAACAGATGGAATCCTTCGTTGCCGTGGCGACCAAGGGCAGCCTGACCGCCGCGGCGCAGGCCGAGGGGGTGGCGCCGGCGGTCATGGGGCGGCGCATCGACGCGCTCGAGGAGCGCCTGGGCGTGAAGCTGCTGCTGCGCACGACGCGCCGGCTGTCCCTCACGCACGAGGGCACCGCCTTCCTCGAGGACTGCCAGCGCCTGCTGGTGGACTTCGCCAATGCCGAGGCGAGTGTCAGCGCGGGCGGCGTGAAGGCCAGCGGCCATCTGCGCATCACGGCGCCGGCCGGCTTCGGGCGGCGCCACGTCGCGCCGCTGGTGCCGGACTTCCTGGCGCAGCACCCGGACGTCTCGCTCTCGTTGAATCTCTCCGACCGGGTGGTCGACATCGTCCACGAAGGCTTCGACTGCGCGGTGCGCGTGGGCGACCTCGCCGACTCCAGCCTCGTCAGCATGCGCCTGGCGGACAACCGCCGCCTGTGCGTGGGCGCGCCGTCCTACCTCAAGCGCGCGGGCGTGCCGCAGCACCCGGACGAGCTCGCCCGCCACGCCTGCCTGGTGCTGAGCTCGGACGCCAGCCAGTCGCGCGGCTGGGCCTTCACGGTGGACGGGCAGCTGCAGCACATCCGCCCCGTCGGGCGCCTGGACTGCAGCGATGGCCAGGTGCTGCACGACTGGTGCATCGCCGGCCTGGGCCTCGCGTGGCGCAGCACCTGGGAGGTCGAGGCGGACGTCGCGGCGGGGCGCCTGCAGTCGGTGCTCGACGACTTCGCGGCGCCGCCCAATGGCATCTACGCGCTGATCCCCCAGCGCAAGCACCTGCCGCTGCGGGTGCGGCTGTGGATCGACTTCCTCAAACACCACTACGGCAGCGCGGAGTACTGGCAGCGCCCCGCGCGCATCGAGGCTTGAGGCACACTCGCGCCTGCGTTCGTGCAGGCGTTCCTGCCGCTTGAGGGAGTGTGTCGATGATGCTCGAGACCGGCCTGGCCATCTTTCACTGGCTTGCCATCCTGACCCTGGTGGTCTTCATCAGCAGCGAGGCCGCACTGTGCCGCGCCGAGTGGCTCAATGCCGCCGTCGTGAAGCGGCTGCAGCGCGTGGACCTGATCTACGGCATCGCCGCGGTGGCGGTGCTGGCCTCGGGCCTGCTGCGCGCCTTCCTGGGCATGAAGGGCGCCCCCTGGTACTGGAGCCAGCCGCTGCTGCATGCCAAGCTGACGCTGTTCGTCGTCGTCGGGCTCATGTCCATCAAGCCGACGCTGACCTTCCGGCGCTGGGGCCGCGAGCTGGACGCCACCGGCCGCCTGCCCGAGGCCGCCGAGATCGCCGCCACGCGCCGCCTCGTCATGATCCAGGCGCACCTGATCCTCGTCTTCCCCGTCCTCGGGGCGATGCTGGCGCGCGGCGTGCTGACGCGCTGATGCGCTGATGCGCTGACTAGCGGCCCTCGCCCATGAAAAAGGCCCGCACGCAGCGGGCCTTGTCACGTCGGGGATGCGGCGCGGGCTCAGCCCTTGGCGGCGTCGGCCGTGCACTTCTTGACGAAGCTGGTCTTGGCGGCGCCCGCCAGCTTTTTCTCCGCCGCCTGGGCTGCGCAGGCCGCGGCCGGATCGGGCTTGGCCTCGGCGGCGGCACCGCCGGCGGCATCGGCATTGCACTTCTTCAGGAAGCTGGTCTTGGCGGCACCCGCCAGCTTCTTCTCGGTGGCCTTGGCGTCGCAGCCGTTCGCGGCGCCGGCATCGGCATTGCACTTCTTGAGGAAGCTGGTCTTGGCGGCGCCGGCCAGCTTCTTCTCGGCGGCGGTCTCGTCACAGGTGGCGGCGTGGGCGCCGAGGTGGGCGGCGCCCAGGAGGAAGCTCAGGGCCAGGAGGGAGAAGGACTTCTTCATGATCGGACTGCCTTGCATGTTGAAAGTTGGAACCACAGGGGACTGCGAGGGACTGCGCTGAACGCCGGGGTCAGGTCTTGCCCGGCGTGGCTTGGGGATTCAATGCGCGAGGCCGCCTTCCGGTTGACCGCCTCAGAGAATGCGCCGGGGATGGGCCATGGCCTCGTGCGCGGCATGCAGCCGCCGCACCAGGACCTGGATGAAGGCACGGTCGAAGCGGTGCTGGCATTCGGGGCTCAGCAGCGCCAGGGACTCGGGCGTGAAGGAGATCGTCGTGCAGACCTGCGTCACGCGGATGTCGGTGCTGTGGCGGCGCAGCTCGGGATTGGGCGCCAGGTAGGCCATCTCGCCTACCGAGGTGCCGGTGCCGAGCGTCGCCACCTGCTGGCCGTCGCGGAAGACCTCCACCTCGCCAGCCGCGATGATGTGGAAGCTGTTGCCCTCCTGGCCCTTCTTGTAGAGCGCGTGGCCCTCGGGGTAGCGCCGCCACTTGGCGCGGTGCACCACCTCCCAGAGCTCGACGTCGCCGAAGCCGCCGAAGAATTCCAGGCCGCGGGCGAGGTTGAAACGCTCGGAATCCTTCACCTCGTAGAGCCGGGCCAGCGGAACAAGCTGCTTCGCGACGAGCTCCGAGAGTGCGGTGGCGAAGCTGTCCCAGTCGGGGTAGCGCTCGGCCGGGTGCTTGGCGAGCGCGCGCTGCACCACGGCGTCGAGCTCGGGCGTGACGCCGCCGCGCAGGTCCGCCAGGGACTGCGGCGCCTGGTGGTAGATCTGGTGCATCAGCGCCATCTGGTTGGGCGCGTCGAAGGGCGGGCGGCCGGCCACCAGGTGGTAGAGCACGGCGCCGAGCGAGTAGATGTCCGCCTGGCAGCCGACGTCGCCGCCCTCGATCTGTTCCGGCGGCATGTAGGCCAGCGAGCCCACGCGGTGGACCTGCGTCTGGTCGGCATTGAGGTTCAGCGCGCTGCCGAAGTCGCTCACCTTGACGTCCGTCACCTGCCCCTGCGCGTCCAGCACGGCCAGGAGGTTGGCGGGCTTGACGTCGCGGTGGATGACGCCCTGGCGGAAGACGTAGCCCAGGGCCATCGCGCACTTGAAGCCGAGCTCCACGATCTGGTCCAGCGGCAGCAGGCGGTCGCTGCGGCAGAAGCTCTTGAGCGTGACGCCGGGCACGTACTCCATCACGAGGAAGGGCGCGTCGGTGTCGGGCACGGCGTCCAGGATCTGGACCACATTGGGGTGCTGCAGCCGCCCGGCCAGTGCGGCCTCGGCGGCGAAGAAGCGCGAGCTGATGTGGCCCTCGGCCGAGTCCCGCTGCTGGCTGGCCCAGGCGCGCTGGCGCTTGATGGCCACCTCCTGCTCGTGGAACTCGTCCAGCGCCAGGAAGACGTCGCTCGTGGCGCCTTCCCCCAGCTGGCGCAGCACCCGGTACTTGCCGATGTAGGCCGGGAGGTCCCGCGTGGACAGGGTGCCCAGCGCGTCCGCCCCGGCGGAGGGCAGCGAGCTGGCAAGGGGGAGGGAGTCGAAGCTCATGTCGGCACGTATCCTGCCCCAGCCCCCCAGGCGAGGCAAGACCGTGAACAGCCGGTAACAGCGGCCGGCAACAGCTGTTCCGTGATGGCACAGGGGCGGGCGAAGCCCGGCGCGCGGTCCCGGGGCCGGGGGGTTTCGTAGAATCGCCCCCATGATCCAAGCCAAGCAGGAACTGCTCGCCGCCCTGGGCGAGGCCATCCACTCCATCAGCCCCGAGGCCACGCTGGCCCCGGCCTTCGAATCGCCCAAGCAGGCGAGCCACGGCGATTACGCCTGCACGGCCGCCATGCAGCTGGCCCGACCGCTCAAGAAGAACCCCCGCGAGCTGGCCCAGGCGCTGATCGAGGCGCTGCAGGCCACGCCGGCCTTCCAGCGATGGGTGGCGGGCATGGAGATCGCCGGCCCCGGCTTCATCAACATCCGCCTGAAGGACGCCGCCAAGCAGGCCGTCGTGGCCGAGGTGCTGTCCGGCGCCGGGCAGTTCGGCGTGCAGCCGTCCAACGGGCAGTCGGTGATGGTGGAGTTCGTCTCCGCCAACCCCACCGGCCCCCTGCACGTGGGCCATGCACGCCAGGCCGCCCTGGGCGACGCCCTGTGCAGCCTCTTCGCCACCCAGGGCTGGGCGGTGACGCGCGAGTTCTACTACAACGACGCCGGCGTGCAGATCGCCACGCTGGCCGACTCCACCCAGAAGCGTCTGCAAGGCCTGAAGCCCGGCATGGACGGCTGGCCCGAGGCCGCCTACAACGGCGACTACATCCAGGACATCGCCGACGACTTCGCCGCGAAGAAGACCGTCAAGGCCGATGACCGCGAGTTCACCGCGACCGGCGACGTGAACGACCTGGACGGCATCCGCCAGTTCGCCGTGGCCTATCTGCGCCACGAGCAGGACCTGGACCTGCAGGCCTTCGGCCTCAAGTTCGACAACTACTTCCTGGAGTCGAGCCTCTACACCTCGAATGCCGTCGAGACGACCGTCCAGCGGCTGATCGAGCAGGGCAAGACCTTCGAGGAGGGCGGCGCGCTGTGGCTGCGCACCACGGACTATGGCGACGACAAGGACCGCGTGATGCGCAAGTCCGAGGGCGGCTACACCTATTTCGTGCCCGATGTGGCCTACCACATCAACAAGTTCCAGCGCGGCTACACCAAGTGCATCAACGTGCAGGGCACCGACCACCACGGCACCATCGCCCGTGTGCGCGGCGGCCTGCAGGCGGCCGATGTGGGCATCCCCCAGGGCTTCCCCGACTATGTGCTGCACAAGATGGTCACGGTGATGAAGGGCGGCGAGGAGGTCAAGATCTCCAAGCGTGCCGGCTCCTACGTGACGCTTCGCGACCTGATCGACTGGACCAGCCGCGACGCCGTGCGCTTCTTCCTGATCAGCCGCAAGGCCGACACCGAGTTCACTTTCGACGTCGACCTGGCCCTCAAGCAGAACGACGAGAACCCCGTGTTCTACGTGCAGTACGCCCATGCGCGCATCTGCTCGGTGATCCGCAAGTGGGCGGAGCAGGGCGGTGACGAAGCCGGTCTGGCCGGTGCCGACCTGAGCCTGCTGACGGCCCCCACCGAGGCCGCCCTGATGCTCAAGCTGGCAGACTTCCCGCGCATGCTCACGAGCGCCGCGCAAGACCTGGCCCCGCACGATGTGGCCTTCTACCTGCGCGACCTCTCCGGGGCCTATCACAGCTACTACGCCGCCGAGCGGGTGCTGGACCAGGCGCCCGAGCTGACGCGCGCCCGCGTGGCCCTGCTGGCCGCCACCCGCCAGGTCATCCGCAATGCGCTGGCCGTGCTGGGTGTCAGCGCCCCCGACGTCATGGCGCGCGAGGCGCTGGCCTGACGGCTTTCCGAACCTGTCGGCGAGCCTAGAATCCGCCGCGTTGAAGGGTCGGCCCCCGGTGGGGCCGCGAGCATGGAGATGGCATGAGCAAGGCTGAAGCTGGCAAGCAGCGCGGTGGTTTTGTCCTGGGGATGATCGTGGGCCTGCTGCTGGGCCTGGCGGTCGCGCTGGGCGTGGCGCTCTACATCACCAAGGTGCCCATTCCCTTCGTGAACAAGGTGCCTCAGCGCACGGCCGAGCAGGACGCCGAGGAGGCGGCCCGCAACAAGAACTGGGACCCGAACGCCCCGCTGGCCGGCAAGGCCGCCCGCAGCGCCAGCGGCGTGCTGAGCCCCGCCTCGGCGCCCCAGGAGGCCGCGAAGCCGGCCGAGAAGCCGGCGGACAAGGTCGCCGACAAGGCCACGGAGAAGGCCCCCGAGAAGGCGCCTGAGAAGGCGGCAGACAAGTCCGTCGACAAGGTCATGGAGAAGGTCGCCGAGAAGACGGCCGAGAAGGCCGCCGAGAAGCCCGGCGACGGTGCCAACCTGTTCTTCGTGCAGGTCGGTGCCTTCCTGAAGGCCGAGGACGCCGAGACGCAGCGCGCCAAGCTGGCGATGCTGGGCTTCACGTCCAAGGTCTACGAGAAAGAACAGTCGGGCCGCACCGTCTACCGCGTGCGCATCGGCCCGATGGACAGCCGCGCCGAGGCCGAAGCCCAGCGCGGCAAGGTCGAGGCGGCGGGGCTGGAGGCCAATCTGGCCCTGGTCCAGCGCTGATCCTTCTGCCACCCGTATCCAGGAGACTGCCATGAGCATCAACCGTCGTGACTTCACTGCCGCTGCCGCCGCAAGCGCCGGCCTCGCCGCGCTGAGCCTGCCTTCGCTGACCCATGCCCAGGGCGGGCCGGTGGAAGGCCGCCACTACCAGAAGCTCCAGCAGCCGCTGCCCACCACGCCCGGCAAGGTCGAGGTGGTGGAGTTCTTCTGGTACGGCTGCCCGCACTGCTACGTGTTCGAGCCGGCGCTGTCCGCCTTCACGCAGCAGCTGCCGGCCGATGTGGTCTTCCGCAAGTCCCACGTGCTGTTCCGACCGAACATGCGCGTGCACCAGCGCACCTTCTTCGCGCTCGAGGTGATGGGCAAGGAAGCCGAGGTCCGGTCGAAGATCTTCGACGCCATCCACCGTCAGGGCCAGCGCCTGGACGAGCTGGACGCCATGGCCGCCTTCCTGGCCAAGCAGGGCGTCGACGCGGCCAAGTTCAAGGACACCTTCGGCTCCATGGGCATCGGCACCAAGTGCAGCCAGGCCGACCGGCTGGCCGAGGCCTTCCGCATCGATGGCGTGCCCTCGATCGGCATCGCCGGCCGCTACCTGACCTCGCCGGCCATGGCCGCCGGCGGCGCCCGCATCGATGAGGAGCAGAGCGGCCTGCGCGCCCTCGCCGTGATGGAGATCCTCATCAAGCGGGCCCGCCAGGGCGCCTGATTCCGGCACCGGCCGGCCGCGACGGCTGGCCGACACGCGAACGGCTGTCAGGCCCCCGGCCGCGGGGGCGACGGGAGCCCCCGGGGCGGGGCGTCCTCGTGGCAGAATGGTCTGCAAGAACCGTGCCTTGTGTGCGTTGTGTGCGACCCCTCCGGGTGTCGTCCTGCCGGGGCCGGGCATCCTGAACTTTTGTCCGAGCGCTGTATGACTGCCACCGGCCTGCGAGCCCCTGCCCTGCTGTGCCTGCCCCTTGCGGCAGGCCTGATCGGCATGTCCCCCGCGCATGCGGCCCGGGACGATGCCAACAAGCCCGTGAACGTCAGCGCCGACAAGAACGGCCGGGTGGACGTGGTCCGCCAGCGCAGCGAGCTCAACGGCAACGTCATCCTCAGCCGCGGCAGCATGCAGCTCAAGGCCGAGCGCATGGACATCCAGCAAGGCGCCGACGGCTTCGTCCTGGCCTACGCCCAGGGCGAGACCGGCAAGCCGGTCAGCTTCCGCCAGGACCGCGACGTGCCGGGCGAATCCATCCAGGGCTACGCCGACCAGCTCGAATACGACGGCCGCGCCGACACCATCCGCTTCATCGGCAATGCCGTGGTGCGCCGCATGCGGGGCACCGTGGTGGTCGACGAGGTGAGCGGTGCCGTGATCGTCTATGACAACCGCACCGAGGTCTTCGGCGTCGAGGGCGGGCAGGGCGCCCTGCAGCCCAACGGCCGGGTCCGCCTCGTGATGAGCCCGCGCGGCAGCGCCTCGGCGCCCGCGCCGGCGGCATCGGCCCCGACGCTGCAACTGCAGCCGAGCCCGGCCCTGCAACCTCCCCGCAAGACGCCATGAACCAGCGCCCCGCCCTGGAAGCCGGGCCGCCCAGCCGCCTGGAGGCCGAAGGCCTGCAGAAGAGCTACGGCGTGCGCAAGGTGGTGAAGGACGTGCACCTGGCCGTGAACAGCGGCGAGGTCGTGGGCCTGCTGGGCCCCAACGGCGCCGGCAAGACCACCAGCTTCTACATGATCGTGGGCCTCGTGCGCGCCGATGCCGGCGAGATCCGCATCGACGGCCAGCCCGTGCAGCGCCTGCCCATCCACCAGCGTTCGCGCCTGGGCCTGAGCTACCTGCCGCAGGAGGCCTCGATCTTCCGCAAGCTCAGCGTCGAGGAGAACATCCGCGCCGTGCTGGAGCTGCAGCAGGACGAGCAGGGCAAGCCCTGGCCCGTGGCACGCGTGAACGAGCTGCTGGAGAGCTTGCTGGCCGACCTCAGCATCGAGAAGCTGCGCGACAGCCCGGCCCCGGCCCTCTCGGGCGGCGAGCGCCGCCGCGTCGAGATCGCCCGCGCCCTGGCCACGCAGCCACGCTTCATCCTGCTGGACGAGCCCTTCGCGGGCGTGGACCCGATCGCGGTGCTGGAGATCCAGCGCATCATCGGCTTCCTCAAGGCCCGCGGCATCGGCGTGCTGATCACCGACCACAACGTTCGCGAGACGCTGGGCATCTGTGATCGCGCCTACATCATCAGCGAGGGCCGCGTGCTGGCCGAGGGGCAGCCGGACGAGATCGTCCGGAACCCCGAGGTCCGCAAGGTCTACCTGGGCGAACACTTCCGCATGTAAGGGCGTCTCCCGATGAAGCCCTCGTTGCAGGTCCGCCTCTCGCAGCATCTCTCGCTGACGCCGCAGCTGCAGCAGAGCATCCGCCTGCTGCAGCTGTCGACGCTGGAGCTGAACCAGGAAGTCGAGCAGATGCTGGCGCAGAACCCGCTGCTCGAGACCGAGGAGGACTTCGAGACCCGCCAGGAACCGCCGCGCGCCGAGCTGCAGATGCCGGCCGGCAGCGGCGGGGACGAAGGCGGCGGCGACGACGGCGGTGGCGCTGACACCGGCGCCGCCGGCAGCGACGCCGGTGAGGCCCAGGCCGAGATGCGCGCCGAGGACTTCGGCACCACCGAGCGCGAGGACTGGGAGAACGGCACCGAGGGCGACGACTTCGACGGCATCCGCGAGATGCCCGGCAGCAGCAGTGGCAGCGGCAGCGACGACGGCGAGGACCGCGCCGACACCGATGCCGGCAGCATCAGCCTGCAGGAGCATCTGCAGGCGCAGATGGCGGGCATGAGCCTCAGCGAGCTCGACCGTGCGGCGCTGCTCGTGCTGATCGAGTCCCTGAACGACGACGGCTATCTCGAGGATCCGCTGGACGAGATCGCCGCCAGCCTGAACCCGGACGGCGATGCCGAGGTGCAGGAGGAATTGCTGGACCGCCTGCGCTGTGCGCTCAAGTGGCTGCAGAGCCTGGAGCCGGCCGGCGTGGGCGCGCGCGACCTGGCGGAGTGCCTCGTGCTGCAGCTGCGGGCGATGCCGCGCAGCCAGGTGCAGGCCGTCGCCATCCTGATCTGCAAGCAGCATCTGGAGCTGCTCGCGCGGCGCGACCTCCGCCGCCTGGGCGCCCTCACCGGCGCCGACGAGCCCCTGCTGCGCGAGGCCCAGGCCCTGATCGCCCGCCTGGAGCCCAAGCCGGGCCGCCCCTTCGTGCGCAATGTGGCGCAGGCCGTGATCCCCGATGTCATCGTGCAGAAGTCGGGCCGCGGCTTCCGGGTGATGATCAACCCGGAGGTCGCGCCGAAGCTGCGCATCAACGAGCTCTACGCCCAGGCCCTGCGCCAGACGCGCGGCGGCGTGACCAATTCGCCGCTGGGCGGGCAGCTGCAGGAGGCGCGCTGGTTCATCAAGAACATCCAGCAGCGCTTCGACACCATCCTGCGGGTGTCCGAGGCCATCGTGGAGCGCCAGAAGGGCTTCTTCACGCACGGCGAGCTGGCCATGAAGCCGCTCGTGCTGCGCGAGATCGCCGACGAGCTGAGCCTGCACGAGTCCACCATCTCCCGCGTGACGACGGCCAAGTACATGGCCACGCCCTGGGGCACCTTCGAGCTCAAGTACTTCTTCGGCTCGGGCCTCGCCACCGAGACCGGCGGCAATGCCTCGAGCACGGCCGTGCGGGCGCTGATCAAGCAGTTCGTGGCGGCGGAGGACGCGAAGAAGCCGCTGTCCGACAGCGCCCTGGCCAGCATGCTGGAGGAGCAGGGCATCCAGGTGGCGCGGCGCACGGTGGCCAAGTACCGCGAGGCGCTGAAGATCGCGCCGGCGAACCTGCGCAAGGCCTGAGCCGCCCGGCCGCGCAAGACCTGACCCCCGCCGCACGGAGACCTGCCCCATGGACCAGCTCAAGGCGATGCGCGTGTTTGCCCGGGTGATCGACGAGGGCAGCTTTGCCGGCGCCGCGCGAGCGCTGGACCTCGCGCCGGCCGTGGTGACGCGCCTCGTGGCCGAGCTGGAGGAGCACCTCGGGGCGCGCCTGCTGAACCGCACCACGCGCCGCCTGGCGCTCACCGAGGTGGGCGAGGCCTACCTCGAGCGCTGCCGCCGCGTGCTGATGGAGCTGGAGGACGCCCAGGCGCTGGTGCAGTCCGCCACGCACGAGGCGCGCGGCCACGTGCGCGTGCTGGTGCCGCCGGCCATTGCCGTGCACCAGCTGGCCAAGCATCTGGCGCGCTTCCACCAGCAGTATCCGCACGTGACGATCGAGCTGCATTCGCCGGGGCCGGTGACGCAGATCGACGAGGCCTTCGACATCAGCATCCTCAGCACCAAGGAGCCGCTGCAGGGCGACTTCGTGGCGCGACGCCTGGCCCGCACGGAGGTGATCCTGTGCGCGGCGCCGGAGTTCCTGCAGCGGCGCGGCCGGCCCCAGCATCCGCAGGAGCTGCCGCAGTTCGACGTGCTGGTCCCGCCGATGGCGATCCAGCAGCGCGGCATCGTCTTCATGCGCCGCGGCCAGGACGGCGCGCCGGACGAGCGCATCGAGGGCGAATGCCGGCGCGGCGTGCTGACCACCGGCCACAACGACACCAACTACGCCGCGGCGCTGCACGGCCTGGGCATCGCGGCGCTGCCGTCCTTCATGATCGAGGACGCCCTGATGGAGCATGCCCTGGAGCGCGTGCTGCCGCAGTGGCGCATGCAGAGCTACGACATCTGGGCGGCGATGCCCTCGCGCAAGTTCGTGCCGGCCCGCACGCGGGTGTTCCTGGACTTTCTCGTGAGCATCTTCGGTGGCCAGGACCACGACCCGTGGCTGGAGGCCGCGGGTTGCGCGACGCGCTGAACGTGCCCCTGAGCGAGCACCCGAGCGAGCACCTGAATCAGGCGCCGGCTTGCGGCCGGCTCAGCGCAGGCTGAAGCCGTCCTGCACGAGGGTGCCGCGCAGGTCCTGCAGCAGATGCGTCAGCGGCGAGAGCTCGATGTAGCGCGTGCTGACCTTGATGGCGTAGGCGAAGAGGCGCGGCAGGTCCTCGGCGTAGTGCGGCTTGCCGTCGCGGTGCTTGAGGCGGCAGAAGATGCCGAGGATCTTGAGGTGGCGCTGCAGACCGCACCATTCGATGCGACGCCAGACCTCGCCGAAGTCGTCGCCGATGGGGACGCCCGCGCGGCGGGCCTGCTCCCAGTAGCGGATCGCCCAGTCCAGCTCGCGCTCCTCGTCCCAGGAGATGAAGGCATCGCGCAGCAGCGAGGCGATGTCATAGCAGATGGGGCCCCGCACCGTGTCCTGGAAGTCCAGGATGCCGGGCAGCGGCTCGCAGACCATCAGGTTGCGCACCATGTAGTCGCGGTGCATGGCCACGAAGGGCTGGTCCAGCATGTTGCGCACCAGGGCCTTGCAGCTCATCTCCCACCAGGCCTGCTGCTGCTCGGTCCACTCGCGGCCGTGCTCCTTGTGCACGCACCAGTCGACGAAGATCTGCAGCTCGCGGCGCACGAAGGCCTCGTCATAGACCGGCAGCTGGCTGGCATCGGCCCGCGACTGCCACTGCACCAGCGCCCCGATGGCGGCGCGCATCAGGCGGTCGGCCTCCTTGGGCTCGGCGGCGAGCAGGGCCTGCAGATAGGGCGTGTCGCCCAGGTCCTCGAGCAGCATGAAGCCGAGCTCGGTCGAGCTGGCGATGACCGCCGGCGCATGCAGGCCGGCCTCGCGCAGCTGGGCGCCCACCTGCAGGAAGGGGCGCAGGTCGTTGCTGGCGGGCGGGGCGTCCATCAGCACCAGGCTGCGCTCGCCCGCGCCGTCCAGGCGCAGGTAGCGGCGCGAGCTGGCGTCCTGGCTGGCCGGGCGCAGGGTGTCGGGGCGCAGGCCGAGCGCCGGGTCGAGGCCTCGCAGCCAGTGGAGCAGCGCATCGGCGCGGGCGGGGTCGGACCAGGAAACGGCGGGCATGGGCGGCAGCAGGAACGTGGGTTGCTCGGGTCACCCGCGCGAATCCGGGGTGAATCCGGGCGAATCCGGGGGGTGAGGGGAGAGCCGGGCGATCCCTGTCTGACGGCAGGGGGGCGTGGCAGCCGGCTCATGGATAATGAATTCTACAAACCGCCGTCATGGCGAGCGCCGGCCTGCCTCGCGGGCTGCCACTCCACCCCGAACGATGCCGTCGCCGTGCTGCGCCCCGCCTCCGTCCTGACCCCCCCGCTGCCCTCCCTGCGCTCCCTGCTCGTGCTGACGCCGCTGGCGGCCGCCGCCGTGAGCGTGGGCGCCCAGACGCTCCCGCCGTCGTCGATCGACCCCGAGGCCATCCCGCCGCGCCTGCGGCCGGCCCGCAGCCTCGATCCGGCACGCCATGGCAGCGAGCAGAAGCCGGCCCTGGTGCTGGAGGCCGATTCCCTCAAGAGCGAGGTGGACGCCCAGACCCTGGCCCAGGGCCTGGTGCGGCTGCGCTACGGCGACCTGCTGCTGCGCGCCGACCAGCTCAGCTACGACCATGTCAAGGACCTGGCCCGGGCCGAGGGCTCGGTCGAGGTCAGCCGCAACGGCACCGTGGTGCGTGGGCCCAGCCTGCAGCTCTACCTCGAGAAGTTCGAGGGCGAGTTCCTGGCGCCGCAGTACAGCTTCGCGCTGACCGGCGGCAGCGGCCGCGCCCAGCGCCTGCGCTTCCTCGACGCCTCCCGCGTGCAGGCCGACGAGGCGACGTACTCCAGCTGCCCCGTCGAGGAGGGCAGCGGCCGGCCGGCCTGGCAGCTGACCACGAAGCAGCTGCGCATGAATTTCGACGCCAACGAGGGCGTGGCCGAAGACGCGGTCCTGCGCTTCTATGGCGTGCCCATCCTCGCGGCGCCCGCGCTGAGCTTCCCGCTGGGCGAGGGCCGCAAGTCGGGCTGGCTGCCGCCCAATATGGGCCTGGACAACCGCAGCGGCTTCGAGCTGGGCCTGCCGTACTACTGGAACATCGCGCCGCAGCGCGACGCCACGATCACCCCCTTCTTCATGACGCGCCGCGGCGCCGGCGTGGACAGCGAGTTCCGCTACCTCGAGCCCGGGCACAGCGGCCAGCTGAACCTCGCGCTGCTGCCCAAGGACCGCCTCATCGACCGCTCGCGCTGGGACCTGCGCCTGAACCACGACGGCGAGCTCGTGGACGACTGGCGCTACCGCTGGCGGCTCGAGCGGGTGTCCGACGACGAATACTGGAAGGACATGCCACGGCGCCTGCAGAACGTGCCGCAGCGCCTGCTCCCGGCCGATTTCAGCCTCAGCCGCCTGCGCAGCTACGGCTGGGGCGAGATGCAGTCCTATGCCCGCGTACAGCGCTGGCAGGCCCTGCAGGGCCTGGACGAGACCTCGCAGTTCGAGACGCCCTACCAGCGCTCGCCGCAGATCGGCCTGCGCCTGAACACCCAGGCGGATGACGTCGTGCTGGCCGGCTTCCGCCCCTGGGGCCGTCGCGCACGCCTGGAGGGCGGGCTGGAGCTCGAGTACAACCGCTTCGACCTCGCCACCGCCGCCCTGCCGCAGGGCCAGAACACCGGCGAGCGCATGCACCTGCTGGGCCACATGAGCCTGCCGATGGGCAGTGCCGCCTGGTGGCTGGTGCCCAAGCTCTCGATCAACGCCGCGCGCTATCGCCTGGACCAGCCGGTGGCGGACGGCCGCACGAGCCTCGGCCGCAGCATCCCCACCTTCAGCCTCGACCATGGCTGGGTCTTCGAGCGCAACACGACGCTGTTCGACCGCGCCATGCAGCAGAGCCTGGAGCCGCGCCTGCTCTACGTCCGCACGCCGTACCGCCAGCAGGACCTCTTCCCGCGCTTCGACAGCGCCGTCAAGGACTTCAACGCCGATTCCATCTATGCCGAGAACCAGTTCTCCGGCGTGGACCGCGTCTCCGATGCCCATTCGCTGACGGCGGGCGTGACCTCGCGCTGGCTCGATGCCGCCCAGGGCGAGGAGATGCTGCGCCTGGGCCTGGTGCAGCGCTTCCTCTTCCAGGACCAGCGTGTGACGCCGGACGACAAGCCGGTGTCGCAGCGGGTCTCCGACGTGCTGCTCTTCGGGGCGGCGCACCTGGACCGCCGCTGGTGGATGGACGGCGCCCTGCAGTACAGCCCCGAGAGCGGCCGAACCATGCGATCGGTGCTCCGCGCCCGCTACGCCCCCGGCCCCTTCCGCACCGTCAGCGTGGCCTACCGCCTGGCCCGCGAGCAGAGCGAGCAGGTCGAGCTGGCCTGGCAGTGGCCGCTCTTTGGCGCGGCCGAGCGTCCGCAGCGCCGCAGCAGCACGGCCAGCTGCGGGGGCGCGTGGTACAGCGCCGGTCGCGTCCAGTACAGCATGCGCGACCGCCGGCTCACCGACTCGGTGGTGGGTTTCGAGTACGACGCGGGCTGCTGGGTGCTGCGCTTCGGTGCCGAGCGGCTCTCCGCCGGCCGCGCCGAAACCAACACGCGGCTGCTGCTGCAGATCGAGCTGGTGGGCCTCTCCCAGCTGGGTTCCAATGCGCTCAAGGTCTTGAAGGACAATATCCCCGGTTACCGTCAGCTGAGCTCAGACCGCTCGGCCAGCTCTCATGGCATCTATGACTGATCTGTCCCTACGCATTCTTCTCCTCGCCGGCCTCTGCGCTGGCGTGCTGCCCCTGGCCTCGGCCCAGACCGGTGCCAGCCGCATCAAGCCCGGGGACCATATCGCGGTCGTGGTGAACCAGGACGTCGTGGCGGCCAGTGAAATCACCTTGCGGGCCGAGCGCGCGCGCGAGGAAGCCCGCCGCCGGGGCGAGGCCAATCCCGACATGGAAGCGCTGCGCAAGCAGGCCATGGAGTCCCTGATCGAGGAGCGCGCCATGGTGACGCTGGCCCGCGAGACGGGGTCGCGCATCGACGAGCCGGAGCTGGACCGCGTGGTCGCCAACGTGGCGGCCCAGAACAAGCTGACCATGCCGGAGCTCCGCGAGCGCCTCAAGGCGGACGGCATGGACTTCCGCACCTTCCGCGAGAACCTGCGCGACCAGATGCTCATCGAGCGCGTGCGTGAGCGCGAGGTGCAGAAGCGCATCAGCATCACCGACGGCGACATCGACCGCTATCTCGAGGAACGCCAGGCCAAGGCGGACAGCAACCCGCAGCTGAACGTCGCGCAGGTGCTGGTGCCGATCCCGGAGAAGAGCACGGAGGCCCAGGTCGCCGAGCGCAAGGCCCGTGCCGAAACGGCGCTGGCCCGCATCAAGGCCGGTGAGGACTTCGTCAAGGTGGCCCGCGAGTTCTCGGAGGATGCCAACCGCGAGCGCGGCGGTGAAGTGGGCCTGCGCCAGGCCGACCGCCTGCCGGACGTCTTCGTGGACGCCGTGCGCGAGCTCAAGCCCGGCCAGGTGAATCCGCGCCTGATCCGCTCGGACGTGGGCTTCCACATCATCAAGCTGCTGGCCCGGGAGGCCGCGGCCAATCCCAACATCATCACCGAGACCCACTCGCGCCACGTGCTGCTGCGCCCCTCGCAGCAGCTGACGGCCGAGGTGGCTGCGCGCCGCCTGCAGGAGTTCAAGCGCGCCATCGAGTCCAAGCAGGTCACCTTCGAGCAGGTCGCCCGCGAGAACTCGGAGGACGGCAGTGCTCCCAATGGCGGCGATCTCGGCTGGGCGGGCCCGGGCAATTTCGTGCCCGAGTTCGAGGAGGCCATGAACGCCCTGCCGCTGAATGGCATCTCCGGTCCGGTGGTCTCGCGCTTCGGCATGCACATGATCCAGGTGCTGGAGCGCCGGCAGGTCGAGCTGCAGCCCAAGCAGCTGCGTGAGCAGGCGCGTGCCGCGCTGCGTGAGCGCCGCTACGAGGATGCCTACAAGGACTGGGTGAAGGAGTTGCGCGCCAACGCCTTCATCGAGATGCGCGAGTGGCAGTGAGCGAAGGCGCCTGATGCAGCACGTCGCCCGCAAGCGCTTCGGTCAGCACTTCCTGACCGACCGCGTGATGATCGAGTCCATCATCGACGCCATCGCGCCGGAGGCCGGTGATGCCATGGTGGAGATCGGCCCCGGCCTGGGGGCCATGACGCTGCCGCTGGTGGCGCGCATCCAGCCGCTGACCGTGATCGAGCTGGACCGCGACCTCGCGGCCCGCCTGCGCAAGCGGGGGGACCTCGAGGTGATCGAGTCCGACGTCCTGAAGGTCGATTTCGCGGCCATCGCGGCGGCCAAGGGCAAGAAGATCCGCGTCGTCGGCAACCTGCCCTACAACATCTCCACGCCCATCCTCTTCCATCTGCTGGGCTTCGTGGACCATGTCGTGGACCACCACTTCATGCTGCAGAAGGAAGTCGTGGACCGCATGGCGGCGGCGCCGGGCAACAAGGACTACGGCCGCCTCTCCGTGATGCTGCAGTGGCGTTACCAGATCGAGTCGGTGCTGGACGTGCCGCCGGAGTGCTTCGACCCGCCCCCGCGGGTGGACTCCGCCATCGTGCGCATGATCCCGCTGGCCGTGCCGCCGGCGCTCGATGCGGCCCTGCTCGAGCAGATGGTCGCTGCGGCCTTCTCCCAGCGCCGCAAGCTCCTGCGTCACAGCCTCGGCGTCTGGCTCGCCCAGCGCGGCTTCCAGGGGCACTTCGACCTGCAGCGGCGGGCCGAGGAAGTGCCGGTGCACGAATACGTCGCGCTGGCGCAGCAGCTCCAGAAGTGACAAGGCCCGCCGATCGGCGGGCCTTTTTCTTGGGGGTGCAGTGGGTTGGATGCGGTGGTGGCTGAAGGCGGGGACCGGTCGTTCGATGAGTCGTAGGCAAACGGCGGCTATCGACCCATCAGCGGCATTCGCCTCACTAGTTTGAGTGCCGGATAACCGCCATTCGTACGGCGAGCCTCCGGCCGGCAAGACCAGCTGCTTAAGGTTCATCCACCAACGTCGTTGCTCGCGCCGTCGACACGATTCGCTTGACCCGCGCATACAGTTCCTTGACTGCGGGCTCGGTGGATGGTCTACGGAATAGCCGCTTCAACAGCGGAACTTCGGCGACGACGATGCAAGTCCAGACAACATCCTCGCTTCGCGGCAAAGTATCGTCTGGCCCCTGCTTCTCGTAGTTGTGGACGTTGCCGCAACCAATCCACAGCAGAAACGGTGCCCTTCGCACCATGACGCACCATCCCCAGTCCTCAGGGAAGACGTCATCAACGTCGATGCCCTCACGGCGCAGTTCAGCGGCAAGCCAGTTGGCAAGTGCCCGGCCAAAGCACAACGGATTAGTCTCAGCGTCTTCGCCAGGTTCAATATCGAACAGCGACGATTTGAACCAGAACTGTTCTTTCTCTAATGGAACATTTGGCATAGCAGAGCGCCCGCTCCTGGCGACTAGTTCAACGCAGTGAGAATCAAATGATCTGGATCGCCAGCCCGAGCGCTATCGCGCAGCACTTGAACGCAATCCAGCCCGTTCCCGACTGAGTGCTCAATCCATTGGGGTTGTCAAAGCCTCTTGGACTAGCGTCTTCAATGGTGGCGACCGCTCCGTTTGTAAGCATCGCTGCAGACACCCACAGTGCCGCAGCCGCCCACCTCGCCGGTGTGAAGGCGGATATCAGCCCGCCAATGGCCGCAGCCACGGCGATGTGAACGAGTGCTGAGCGAAACTTCATGGGGCTAGCCTACCGGAAAGCCGCTGGTCACAACCGGCCGCTCCTGGCTCCAGCGAGACAGTCCTAGAGGCCTTTGGCAATCTTGCGCTGCCGACGGCGGGCCAGTACTTCTCCCAGCGGCTTGTCGGGCGACTTCTTCCACTGCCTTGGTCCAACGGTTCGCACCTGGAGCTCGACGTCCGCTAGTTCGTCTGAGTTGCTCGCGGTGGTGGCTGCCGCCAGCAGATTTTCCTGCGCATGCCTGTTGGCCCGGATCGACCTCGCCTTCGAAAGCGGGATTCCCTTTCGTGACGCCTTGCTGTTCTCGCCGTAGGTGTTGCGCCGGTCTTTGGCGTAGCTGAGACGCTTCTTCTCCTGGGGTGTCTTCATCTGATTTGCCGTTCTCGAAAGCAGACCCTTGCCTGCGGCCGCAACTGGCCGATAAAGGCCGCTCAGCAAGGTCACAGTTCCGAGCGACGGCGAATGCCGCTGTCGTCAATGCGGCAACACCATCGCACATGCTGAGCCCAGCCGGCTGAGGTGTTCTTCTCGACAACGCCAAATGCAACAAGGTCATCTCGACGCCCCTTCTCGTCGAAGTCGTCCATGAAGATGGCCACTTGAAGCCCTGCTTGCAGCGAAATTTGCTCACCCGTCGCCGCAGCCTTGCTGTCCTCCGCAGAGAGCAGCACGAGATCCGGTGCGAGCATTTCATTGAAGTCGACGTAAAGCTCAGGCTTGATCATTTTGGCTAACCTATCCCGATAGCTGCCGCTGATATACGTCGACTCATGGCCGATAGCCGTCACCCTTCCACCCCCGCTCGGCTGACCGGTATCGCAGCCAAACCACCCTCCCGCCATCGCCCCCCACACCGAGTGCCCAGCGACCCCAAGACGCCAGCCCCTCCCAAAAACAAAGAAGCCCACCGGTGCAACCCGGTGGGCTTCGCCCCCAGCAAATACCGCTGATCCGGCTTTGCCGGGCAGTCGGTATTGCCCCCTCGAGGGGGAGGCCGTCAGGCCGTAGGGGGGATCTCATGCAGCGCTGAGCCACATGGCCGTATCGAACGCGCTGCTCATCATTGGCATGTTCATGCCGAAATTGGCATTCGCAGCAGCCTTGCTGCTCTTCGTTGCAGGCTTCTCAGCAACCGGGGCCACCTCAGCAGCCCGCTCCCATGACCCGTTTTCTTGGGAGCGGGCTACTGAAAAGAATAGAAACACCGGAAGGGTGTCTTCCGGTCGCTCCAGTAGTCGGCGGCATCGCGGAAGACATCCAGCAGCTGCTCGCGCGATTCACGGTCGAAGCGCAGGTTGTCCGGCAGCTGCTCCAGCACCACGACAAAACCCGGCTGAGCGCCCGACTTGTGGACCAGGTCGGTCATGCAGTCATACAGCGCGTCGAGGTTCTTGCCGAAGTGGGCGGGGAAGAGGAATGACTGTGCAATCCCTTCCAGCACTTCCTGCTTGGATTCCGCCTCGGTCAGGTTGGCATAGAGGAAATGCTGGCCGGCCGCCTGGGCCGCCTGCATCAAGTCCTCTACGCGGTAGGCCCGTATGGCCTGCACGATATTGGGACGGACGGTCTGCAAAAGCATGGTCACGTTCCTCCTAGAATGGTCACAGAACTGGGTGCGCCGCTGCTCATTTCACGATCTTGCGAAAGCTCGCGTAATGATCCTCGGTGTAATAGCAAACCTCGGGATTGCTGGGGGGCTGGCCGCCACACACGATCCGCCGGGCACCGCGGTTGCGAGCCCCCGGTGTCTTGACGGTGTATTCGTGGTAGAAGCCGCGAGCCTTCTTCGGCAGCTGCCTTTCGCGATTGCCGAACACCACGCCGTCTTTCGCGTAGGGGAAGGGTCCCCCGGAGAGAATCAGCTGATGGGTCTGCTGGGCTTCGCGCGGCAAGGCCGACAAGGCCACCGTGCTGCTGGCTGCGTCGGTCGAGCTGGCGCCTTGAGAGGCGTTTCCCTTGGCGTGCGCTGCGGGCGCCGTCGCAAGGACAGCCGCTGTGGCGACGGCACCGACGGCCGCTGCCAGGGCTCTGCCCCACGGACGCCATGCGGGCCCAGCCCCTGACCGATCGAGCAAAAACACGGGTTTACCCTGAATCCTGAAGGCAAGATGGTACCGAAGCCCCCCGGAAATCTCAAGCCGAGGGTTTTGCCGATGCCTAGAAATGCGGC
>JAYRMR010000001.1:0-331502 GCA_041912595.1 Burkholderiaceae bacterium | reverse complement strand
GCCTCGGCCTGCCTGAGGAAGCCAATGATCTGCTCCTCGGTGAATCTGCTCTTCTTCATGTCCGTCATTCTCCTGGTTGACGGACTTCACTACCTTTACGTTGGTACGGCTGGGAGGGGGCAGGTCAAGCTGGCTGTCGGTGAAGAGGCAGCGCTGCTCTTTCTTCGAAGCCTTTTTGCCTCCGGCGAACTTGAATACGTCATTGCCCAGGCCAAGTGCGGGATTTCGGGTGAGCATGCCCTGCGTCACTCCCCAAGCAAGGAACTGCCCAATGTCACGAATCAGGTCGGCCAGTGCCTTCGCGGAAATCCGCTTGAGATTCCGCTCGTCGGCGATGCGAATGAGGTCGTCGGGGGAGTTGATAGGAGCGCTGCCGGCCCCCATCACCAGATTGCGTCGCGCAGGCAGCCTCGCTGCCTTCTCGACGACCTTCCAGAGCAAGTCGCGATCCAACTTGCCAAGGTTGATGTTGCCAGCGAGGTCAAGGAAGAGTGCAGCCACGTGCTGCTTGGTGACCAAGGTGTCCGGACGCCAGGAGGCTTGACCAAAAGCAATGTGCTTGCGCAGCAGTTCAGCGAGCGGAGTCTCCGCGTGCGCGGGATCGCAAAAGGACGAAATGACACGCTGAGGTGCGGCCAAGACAGCGTGTTGCTGTGCTTGCTGCAGCACCTGGCTCGTCGCGAACGGCAACAGCGACAAGCGCAGCGCCTCCACATCCCGCGTGCGCACCTGCAGCTGCTCGGCAGCCAGAGGAACTCCGGGAAGGGGCACGATGAACCCCGTCTGCTTGATCGGCGGCAGCAGGAACATGCAGGCGTTCAATGTGCCGGCCTGGACCAGGCTCCGAACTTCATCCGAGAAACGCAGGGCCACGTCCGAGGACAGCCGGCGGGGCACCCCATGCCGTTCGAGCTCACCATCGCTGAGGTCCACGGCCACCAGCCCGGTCTCGTCCCGCTCGTGGTGCAGCAGGTCGAAGTCCTGGATCAGGTAGCCCGGCTGGTCGACCAGGTGGACAAAGAAGGGCGTGCCACGCTGCAGGAGGTGTTCGGCCAGTCGCTGCCGATCCGAGCCGAGCTGGGCAGCCGCTTGGTCGAGGGAGATGAGGCCGTCGTGCTGGAGGTCGAGCGAGCCAGAGAGAACTTTGGATGGGTCCATGCTGAGAAGGCCGGCCAGGCGGCGGTGCCAGTCGGCGACCAGGCTGCTGGCGACCACCTTGGCGAGCGGGAGGTCGCGGCACCGGGTGCTGGCATGCAGCTCCTTCTTGCCCAGGACGGGCTGAAGCTGCCGGGGCACGTACATGCGCACGACGTACACCCCGCTGGGCAGGCGCTTGAGGTACTGGGTCTGGGCCATCGGGTCACACCTTCGTAGTGGACCTGCGGCAGGATGCTCCGTTTGGGCTCAGATCCTATACGGATCAATGAGTTAGGCATCTATGGAGCGGGTGATGGGAATCGAACCCACGTATCGAGCTTGGGAAGCTAGCGTTCTACCATTGAACTACACCCGCTGAGGTGTGGGCCGCATCGCGCTGGGCGATGGGTTGGCGGCGATTATAGGCAGGTTCGCGCGTGGTTCAGGGGAACTGCCCGGGGACGGGTGGTGTCGACCCGAGGGCGGAGGCCAGCGCGGGGGCTTGCGGGCCGAAGGCGTAGGCGTCCATGCCCAGGCAGCCGAAGGTGACGCTCTCATGGAGGCGCACGGCCCCCGTCGCGGCGCCGCCGGCACCCGCGGCAATGAACCAGGGCAGCAGATGCTCATCCGTCGGGTGCATGTCCACCGCATGCGGCGCCTGGCGGCGGTAGTCCATCAACGCCGCCCGATTGCCCGCCCCGGCCTGCGTGGCCCACCAGTCCCGGAAGGCGCGTGATTCGGGAATCTCCGGCGCGTCGAAAGCCGCACCGCCCTGGAAGACGCGTCGCAGGTTGTGGGTGATGCTGCCGCTGGCCATGACGAGCACGCCCCGCTCGGTCCACGGCGCCAGGGCCTCGCCCAGCGCCCACAGCTCCTCGGGCCGCGCCTGCGGCGAGAAGCACAGGGGCAGCACGGGGATGTCGGCCGCGGGCACCATGTAGCGCAGAGGCGTCCAGATGCCGTGATCCAGGCCGGACATGGCCTGGGTCTGGAGCACGTCGGGCAGGGCCTGCTGCAGCTCGGCGGCCAGGTCGATGGCTCCGGGCGCGTCATAGCGCAGCTCGTACAGCGCCGGGTCAAAACCGCCGAAGTCGTAGACGGCATGCTGCTGGGGCGCCACCAGCAGCACGGGACGCCGCGCGAGGCTGTGGGCCGACACGGCCAGGATGGCGCGAGGTCGTGGCAGCGCGCCCTGCCCGAACTGGCGGCCGAGGGCTTGCATGAACGCACCGGCCGCGCCGGGCTGAATCGCCGTCATGGGCGAGCCGTGCGACAGGAACAGCGGAGGAAGGACAGTGGCGGCAGTCATGGATGCATTGCAGCAGAGCGAGCGCCGCACAAGGCTGAGGGGACTTGCATGCAGGGTTCAAATGCATTGGACATCCGCCCTTACAGTGCGGCATGGATTCATCGACCGCATCGGAGCGCAGCCCGGCTGCTGCGCCTGTTCAACGCCCGGCGCAGCCCTCGGTGCTCGTGCTGGCCTGGCGGCAGCTCTGGCGTGACTGGCGGGCCGGCGAGCTGCGCCTGCTGAGTCTGGCGCTGGTGCTGGCCGTCGCCGCGGTGACGGCGGTGGGCTTTCTTTCGGAGCGGATGGAGGCAGGGCTGCGGCGCGATGCGGCGCAATTGCTGGGCGGCGATGCCCTCGTGGCCTCGGACCGTCCCATCCCGCCGTCGCTGCAGTCGATGGCCGAGACGCTGGGCCTGCGCCGCATGCACAGCGTGACCTTCTCGAGCATGGCCCGCGCCGCCAGCGGCAACACGCGTCTCGTGACGGTCAAGTCCGTCTCGACGAACTACCCGCTGCGGGGTCAGGTCTTGCTGGTGGACGGCCGTCGCGTGGGGGCGCCGGCTCCGGGCGAGGTGTGGGTGGATCCTCAGGTCCTCGACGCCCTGGACCTCGCCGTCGGCAGCCCGCTCCTGCTGGGGGACAGTTCGCTGAAGGTGGCGGGCGTGATCCTCAACGAGCCGGACCGCGGGGCCGGCTTCCTGAGCTTCGCGCCTCGGCTGATGCTCAACGAGGCGGACCTGCCGGCCACCGGCCTCGTGCAGCCGAGCAGCCGCGTGACCTACCGCATGGCCGTGCTGAGTCCCACCGCCGAAGGTGAGGCCGCCGCGCGCTTCATGAAGGAGGCGGCGCGCCTGATCGAGGGCCAGGAGCTGCGAGGCCTGCGTCTCGAGAACCTGGAATCGGGCCGGCCGGAAATGCGCCAGACGCTGGATCGCGCCAGCCTCTTCCTGCGCCTGGTCGCCATGCTCGCGGCCTTGCTCGCCGCGGTCGCCATCAGCCTGGCCTCGCGGGACTTCGCCCTGCGGCACCTGGACGACTGCGCCATGCTGCGCGTGCTGGGGCAGTCCCAGGCGCGCATCGCGCAGCTGCATGTGCTCGAGTTCGCCATGGCCGGCCTGGCCGCCAGTGCGGTCGGGGTGCTGGGCGGGCTGCTGCTGCATGAGGTCTTTGTGCGCTTGCTCGCCGGGCTGATGTCGGTGAGCCTGCCGCCGCCGGGTTGGGGAACGGCCGCGGGGGGCATGGGGCTCGGGTTGAGCCTGATGCTGGGCTTCGGGCTGGGCCCGGTGCTGCAACTGGCCTCGGTGCCGCCGCTGCGGGTGCTGCGGCGCGACCTCGGCGGCGTGCGCATGGCCTCGGGGCTGGTGCTGGTGGCGGGCCTGGCGGGCTTTGCCGGGCTGCTGGCGCTGGTCGCCGGTGACTGGAAGCTCGGGCTGGGCACGGCGGGCGGCTTTGCCCTGGCGCTGGGCGTCTTCGCCCTGGGCGCCTGGCTCGTGCTGTGGCTGCTGCGCCGGGCCGTCCCACAAGCCGTAGCGCCCCGCTGGCTGGCGCTGGCCACGCGTCAGATCAGCGCCCGGCCGGGCTTTGCGGTGGTGCAGGTGTCGGCCCTGGGCATCGGCTTGCTGTCGCTGGCGCTGCTGCTTCTGCTGCGCACCGACCTCATCAACAGCTGGCGTGCCGCCACGCCCCGGAATGCCCCGGACCGCTTCGTCATCAACATCCAGCCTGAGCAGGCGCAGGCCTTCCGCGCGACGCTGGATGCCGCTGGCGTGACGGGCTACGACTGGTACCCCATGATCCGCGGGCGCCTCGTCACCCTCAATGGCGCGACCTTGAAGCCGGAGCAGTTCAAGGAGGAGCGCACCCAGCGGCTGGTGGAGCGGGAATTCAACCTCAGCCATAGCGACACGCTGCCCCCGCACAACCAGCTCGCGCAGGGCGCGTGGGTCGCGAACGAGTCGGAGGGCCTCAGCGTGGAACAGGGCCTGGCGCGGGACCTCGGCCTCAAGCTGGGCGACCGCCTGGGCTTCGACGTGGCCGGGCAGACGGTCGAGGCGCGCATCACCAGCATCCGCAAGCTGGACTGGAGCTCGATGCGGGTGAACTTCTTCGTGCTCTTCCCCCAGCGGGAGATGGCGGATCTGCCGCGCAGCTACATCACCGCCTTCCGCGCGCCTGCGGAGGCCAAGGTGCTGGACAAGCAGCTCACCCGCGACTTCCCCAACATCACGGCGGTCGATGTGCGGGCCCAGCTCGACCAGCTGCAGCAGGTGCTGGACCAGGTGGCGTCGGCCGTGCAGGTGCTGTTCGTGTTCACGCTGGCCGTCGGCCTGATCGTGCTGCTGACCGCGGTGAGCAGCACGCGCGAGGCCCGCATGCGGGAATTCGCGCTGATGCGTGCGCTGGGCGCAGGCTCGGGCCTGCTCGGGCGCGTGCAGCGGGCCGAGCTGCTGGGCCTCGGCTTGCTGGCGGGCGTTCTGGCGGGTGGGGCGGCCCTGCTCATCGGCGCCGTGCTGGCAGCCAAGGTGTTCGACTTCAGCTGGACGCTCAATCCCTGGCTGGTGCCGGCCAGCGGCCTGGCCGGGGCCCTGCTGGCCTGGCTGGCCGGCTGGTGGGGGCTTCGAGGCGTGCTGAACAAGCCCGTGATGCAGAGCCTGCGCCTGCGAGACCTCACCTGAGCGCTCACCTGAGCGCTCGCCGGGGCGGCGTCGGCTGAGCGGGCCCGGCCAAGCAGCGGTGCTTGCGGTCGCCCCCATGAAAAACGCCCCCGCGCCGGAGGGCAGCGGGGGCGGCTTTCGAAGGACGCGGTGCGTTTCGGGCGGGCCCGGGTTCGGCGCCCGCGTCGCGGTCAGAAGGACTGCCAGTCGTCGTCGCCTCCGGCCTTGGGCGCCGGGCTGTTGGCCGCAGGGGCCGGGCTCGGGCTGGCCATCGGGGCAGGGGCCGGCTTGGGCGCTGCCGGGCGAGGTGCCGGGCGCGGAGCCGCGGCCATCGGCGCGCTGCTGCTCATGCCGGTGCCCATGCTCTTGCGCGGCTTGGCCGCATAGGCCTTCTGCTGGCGCTCCTCCTCGCCGAGGCGGAACACCGACACCACTTCCGTGAGGCGCACCGCCTGGTCCTTGAGGCTTTCCGCGGCGGCGGCGGATTCCTCCACCAGGGCCGCGTTCTGCTGCGTCATCTGGTCGAGCTGCACGACGGCGCCGTTGACCTGGCCGATGCCATGGCTCTGCTCGGCCGCCGCGGCGGTGATCTCGCCGATGATGTCCGTCACGCGCTGCACGCTGGAGACGATGTCCGTCATCGACGCGCCGGCCGCCTGCACGAGTCGCGAGCCGGCTTCCACGCGATCCACCGAGGCGCCGATCAGCGCCTTGATCTCCTTGGCGGCCTCGGCGCTGCGCTGCGCGAGGCTGCGCACTTCGGAGGCCACCACCGCGAAGCCGCGGCCCTGCTCGCCCGCACGGGCGGCTTCCACGGCGGCGTTCAGCGCCAGGATATTGGTCTGGAAGGCGATGCCGTCGATCACGCCGATGATGTCGTTGATCTTCTTCGAGCTGGTGTTGATCTCCTCCATCGTGGAGACCACCTGGGACACCACGTCGCCGCCCTTGGCCGCGGCATCACTGGCGGACGAGGCGAGCTGGTTGGCCGTCGTCGCGGCATCGGCCGTCTGGCGCACCGTGCCCGTCAGCTCTTCCATCGACGAGGCGGCCTGCTGCAGATTGGACGCGGTCTGCTCCGTGCGCTGCGACAGATCCTGCGCCCCAACGGCGATCTCGCTGGAGGCCGTCGAGATGGAGTTGCTGGCGGACCGGACGTCGATGAGGATGTCCTGGATCTTCTTGGCGAAGAGGTTGAACGACGAGGCGATTCGGGCGATCTCGTCATTGCCATGCTCCGGCAGGCGCTGCGTCAGGTCGCCGCCGCCGGCGCTGATCTCGTCCAGCGCGGCGCGCACGCGGTCCAGGCCGCCCATGGTCTGGGTGATCGCCCCGGCGATGACGGCACCGGAGAGCGCCACCATGATGACCAGGATGATGGCCGCGGAACGCAGCAGCGAGCTCAGCGAGGCGAGCGCCTCGGAGCGGTCGGCCGCGAGCACGAGCGACCAGTTGGTGTCGGGGATGGGCACGCCGCGCAGCAGGTAGGTGCCGTCGCCGATGGAGGCCTCGACCCAGCCGCCGCCCGCCGTCTGCGCCGCCTTCAGCGCGTTGCCGTCGAGGGCGGGGGAGAGCGTCGTGGCCGGCTTCAGGGCCATCTTGGCATCCGGGTGCGCAATGATCTTGCCGTCCTTGTCCACGAGGAAGGCGAAGCCGTTGGGGGTGGGCTTGATCGCCTTGACGGTCACCACCACGTCCTCGAGGAAGACGTCGGAGGCCACGACGGCCTTGGTGCCGCTGCCGTCCTTGATGGCGGCGGCGAAGGTCACCACGAGCTGCTGCCGCGCCGCGTCCATGTAGGGCTCGGTCAGGATCGGCCCGCTCGCGGCAGCGGCCTGGGTGTACCAGGGGCGCCCGGTGGGGTCATAGCCGGCCGGCAGGTTCTGCGGCGTGTTGAAGGAGATGCGCTTGTCCGCGAAGCCGACATAGGCCGCGTCCAGGCGTCCGGACTTGGCGGCCTGCACCAGGAAGGGCACCGGCTCGGCCTGGTCCGCCACGGGCTGCAGCGCCGTGATGATGTCGCGCTGGCTGCGGACCCATTGCCCGACCGCCGAGGCACGCGCCGCCGCCAGCTGATCCAGCGCCGACAGCTGCTGCGCGTTGGTGTGCGACTTGACGCTCATGTAGTTGGCCACCGTGGCGGCCGCCAGCGACAGCACGACCACGGCGATGCCCAAGGCGATGAGGCGGGTCTTGATTGAGTCGAACATCATCACTCCTTCTTGGTTTTCTGGCATGAGGCGGCGGACCGCCTCCAGGAGACTCGCTCCGGCCCTCCTCGGCTCGGATGCAGGGGGGGCTCTTCTTGGCGGAGCCCTGCTGATGAACTTGTCAATGCCGGGCTAGCGGCGTCAGAACGTTTCCCAGTCGCTGTCGCCATCCGCCGGTTTGGGCGCGGGCGACGGGCGGGGGGCGGAGGCCATCGGGGCCGCCGCGGGTTTGGGCGCCGGGGTGCTGGTGCGGGGCACGGCGGATTTCGGTGCGGTCGGGGCGCTGGTGGCGCTCGACTTCATGCTGCTGCCCAGGGCGGGGCGGGCGATTGGGGCCGGGGCAGGGCGGCCGAGCGAGGCCGGGCGTCCGGACGTCGACATCTGCTGGCTGCTGACCCGGAACACGCTCACGGCTTCCACGAGCCGCTGGGCCTGTTCCTTCAGGCTTTCCGCCGCCGCGGCGGACTCCTCGACCAGCGCGGCGTTCTGCTGCGTCATCTGATCGAGCTGCACCACGGATTGGTTGACCTGCCCGATGCCATCGCTCTGTTCGGTGGCGGCGGCGCTGATCTCGCCAATGATGTCCGACACCCGCTGGACGCTGCTGACGATGTCCTCCATCGACTGCCCGGCATCCTGCACCAGGCGCGAGCCCGCCTCGACGCGGTCCACCGAGGCGCCGATCAGCGCCTTGATCTCCTTGGCGGCCTCGGCGCTGCGCTGTGCGAGGCTGCGCACCTCGCCGGCGACCACCGCGAAGCCGCGGCCCTGCTCGCCGGCCCGGGCGGCTTCCACCGCCGCGTTCAGGGCGAGGATGTTGGTCTGGAAGGCGATGCCGTCGATGACGCCGATGATGTCGTTGATCTTGCGCGAGCTGGCGTTGATCTCGTCCATCGTCGTCACGACCTGGCCGACGACCTGCCCGCCGCGGGCGGCCGCGCTGTTGGCCGAGGCCACCAGCTGGTTCGCGGTGCGGGCCGAGTCCGCCGTCTGGCGCACGGTGCTGGTCAGCTCGACCATGGACGAGGCCGCCAGCTGCAGGTTGGAGGCCGTCTGCTCGGTGCGATGGCTCAGGTCTTGATTGCCCGTGGCGATTTCAGTGCTGGCCGTGCCGATGGAATCGACCGAATGGCGCACCGTGCCGATGGTGTCCGCCAGACGCTGGCGCATGGACTCGGTGTCGCGGATCAGGTCGCCGATCTCGTCGTTGCGGGTGTTGTCCACGCTCTTGGTCAGATCGCCGCTGGCGATCGCCTGCACGGAGTCGCGCAGGTCCTTGAGCGGGCGTGCGACCCAGTTGCGCATCATCCAGAACAGCCCGTAGCCCAGGGCCGCGGTGGCGCCACCGAGCAGGATCCAGAAGGGCACCATGGTGCGCCAGTGGCTCGCCAGCGCCTCGCTGCTGGAGACCTGGGACACGACCCAGTAGCCGGCCGGATCGTTCTTCTTGAGCACGGCGAAGTAGGAGCTGCCGGTGGCCGCGAGGGCATTGGGCGCCCCGGACAGGTAGCCATCCGGCGTCTGGCCCAGCTCGACGAGGAAGGACTCGAGCTCCGGCAGCACCTCGCTCACGGCCTTGCCCTGTGCGCTCGGGTGCGAGAGGAAGCGGCCGCCCTTGCCGTCCTTGCCGACGGCCACGACATAGGTGCCGCCCGTCTCGAAGAAGCGGGCGTCCTTGGCCATCTTGTCCATGGCCTTCTGGAAGCCTTCCATGTCCAGGGCGATGGCCAGGATGCCGATGATCTTGCCGGCCTCGCTCTTGATGGGATCGTAGTAGGCCATGTAGGCCTTGCCGTTGAGCACGGCACGGCCGGCGAAGGGCTGGCCCTGCATCATGGACGCGAAGGCCGGGTGGTTCTTGCCGAGCATCTGGCCGACGGCACGGTCGCCGTTGGCGTTCTTGAGGGAGCTCGTGATGCGGATGAAGTCGCCGTCCTTGGCCGCGAAGACGCTGGCGGCGCCGCCGGTGGTGCCGGCGAACTTGTCCACCTGCGTGGTGTTGCCGTTGAGCTTGGGGCCCCAGTCGCGGAGGTCGCCCGTGGCTTCATCCAGTTGGAACACGGGGCCGAATTCCTGGCGGAAGGCACCGTAGGACTGCTTGACGAGGGTCTTGGCCACATCGTCCATGGCGTCCAGCGCATCGATGAGCGTCTGTGTCTTGTCGCCCACCCAGGTCACGGTGCGCTCATGGGCCACGCGGGTGAGCAGCACGCTCAGGACGGCGCTGGTGCCCAGCAGGATGGCGGCGATCGCCGTGACGCCCACCATGGACACACGGCGTGCGATGGAGGTGGATGAGCTAGACATTTCCCGGATCTCCCAACTCTCTGTGCGGGGTGCACCTCCCACCCCCTGACGATGCCGCGGGGTGGATGTTCTCCCGCGGCTGTAGGACTGTCTGGATCAGGCCGTGAGGCTGTCCATCAGGCCCATGTCGGCGCTGCTCATCAGACCTTCGATGTCCATCAGGATCAGCATGCGGTCGCTGACGGCGCCGATGCCGGTGATGAAGCTGGTGTCCACGGCGCTGGCGTTCAGCTCCGGGGCCGGGCGGATGGCATCGCGCGAGAGCTCGAGCACGTCGGACACCGAGTCCACCACCGCGCCGACGACGCGGCTCTTCACGTTCAGCACAATCACGACGGTGAAGCTGTTGTACTCGGCCGTCGGGCAGCCCAGCTTGAGGCGCAGGTCCACGATGGGGACGATCACGCCACGCAGATTGACCACGCCCTTGATGAAGTCCGGCGAGTTGGCGATGCGGGTCGGCGGCTCGTAGGACCGGATTTCCTGGACTTTCAGGATGTCGATGCCGTATTCCTCCGCGCCCAGGCGGAAGGTCAGGTATTCACCGCTGGCCGGGCCATGGTTCTTCACCGCGACGGCGCCGCCTTCATGTCGAACGACCTGATTCGATTGTTGGACGATTTCCATGTTGACCTCAGCAAGGTTGATTGAAGCGTGGTTCGGTTGCGGGGTTCAGAAGGATTCCCAGTCGCTGTCGCCCGCGGGGGCGGCGGGACGGCTGGGGGCGGCCTTCGGCGCCGGCATGGGGGCAGGGGAACGGGACTCGGCGGTGACCGCGGGCCGCAGGGGCGCCGGTGCCGCCTTGGCTGCGATGCTGCTGGTGTGCGAGACGCCCGGGCGGGGCAGCGAGGAGCCCATCGCGCGCGGCGCCGCGCCGGCACTGCGTCGCGGCTTGGCGGCCGTCGCCACGGGTGCGTGGTCCCCGGCGATCCTGAACTTGCCGACGGCCTGGGCGAGCTGCTCCGCCTGGTCGCGCAGGCTCTCGGCCGCGGCCGCAGATTCCTCGACGAGGGCCGCGTTCTGCTGCGTCATCTGGTCCAGCTCCACGACGGACTGGTTGACCTGCCCGATGCCGTCGCTCTGTTCGCTGGCGGCGGCGGTGATCTCGCCGATGATGTCCGTCACGCGCTGCACGCTGGAGACGATGTCCGTCATCGACTCGCCGGCCTCCTGCACGAGGCGGGCGCCGGTCTCGACGCGCTCGACGCTGGCGCCGATCAGGGTCTTGATCTCGCGGGCGGCGCCGGCGCTGCGCTGGGCCAGCGAGCGCACCTCGCCGGCCACGACCGCGAAGCCGCGGCCCTGTTCGCCAGCGCGGGCTGCTTCCACCGCCGCGTTCAGCGCGAGGATGTTGGTCTGGAAGGCGATGCCATCGATGACGCCGATGATGTCGCCGATGCGCTTGGAGCTCGCGTTGATCTCGTCCATGGTGGACACGACCTGGCCCACGACCTCACCGCCCTTGGCGGCGGCAGAGGAGGCCGAGCTCGCCAGCTGGTTGGCCGTGCGGGCGGAATCGGCCGTCTGCTTGACGGTGCCGGTCAGCTGGACCATCGAGGAGGCCGCGAGCTGCAGATTGGAGGCCGTCTGCTCGGTGCGGCCGGAGAGGTCCTGGTTGCCGCTGGCGATTTCCACGGACGCCGTGCGGATGTGGTCCGCCGACGTGCGCAACTGGCCCACCAGGTCCTGCAGCGCCTTCGGCATCAGCTGCAGCGAGTGCAGCAGGTGCGAGGCTTCGTCCTTGCCCTCGATGGGGCGGTCCACGTTCGTCAGGTCGCCCTTGGCGATCGCGCTGGCCAGTTCCTCGGCTTCCGCGAGCGGCTTGCAGATGCTGTGCATGTTCAGCAGCGTCAGCGGCACCACGACGACACCGCTGGCGATCAGCACGATCACGAAGACCATGAACACGCTGCTCTGGGTCTTCTTGGACTGCTCCAGCAGCTGCGCCGAGTCCTTCTGCAGATTCGCCTGGTAATCGAGGACCAGCTTGTCGGCTTCGCCGGCCAGATCCTTGGCCGCAGCCAGCATGCGGTCGGCGACGGCCGCGTTGTCGTAGCCGCCGGATTCCAGCTGCTGCAGCACCGGCCGGGCCTTGGCCTCGTAGTCGGCGATGACGACGGGCAGCTTGCCCAGCGGCCCGCCATCCTTGCCGTGCTGCAGGGCCTTGGCCTGCTTCAGCACCTCGTCGCGGGACCGCTCCCATTGCTGGCGCAGGGCCTTGACGTTGTCCGGCTTCTCGTAGTTGATGATCATGTCCTTCTCGAGGCGACGCAGGTCACCGAAGGCATGGACCAAACGAGTCAGCTCCGTGGAATCGCCCACCGAGCGCTGAAGGATGTCATCGGACTGCTTGCGCATGGAGTCCATGCCGAACAGACCGACGCTGCCCAGCGTCAGCAGCAGGGTCAGCACCATGACGATGGCGCCGATCATGCGCAGGCGAATGCTGAACTGCCGCAGCAGCGAGCTCATGCTCATTGAAAATGCTCCCTGGGGCCCCGCTCACGGGGCCCGCTCAATGTCGATCAATGCCGAGAACGGCGGACGAGGCTGCCCACGTCCAGAATCAAGGCCACCCGCCCGTCGCCCATGATGGTGGCGCCGGAGACGTCGGTGACCTTGCGGTAGTTGGCTTCGAGGTTCTTCACGACCACCTGCTGCTGGCCGAGCAGTTCATCGACCAGCATGGCGACGCGGCCGCCTTCGGCCTCGACGACGACCATGATGGAGCTGACGTGCTCGAAGTCGAATCGCGGCACGTTGAAGACCTGCTCCAGCTCCACCACGGGCATGAACTCGTCACGCACCTCGACCACGCGGCCGGAGCCGCCCACGGTCTTGATGGTGTCGGCCTGGACCTGGAAGGACTCGACCACGGACGACAGCGGCAGGATGTAGACCTCTTCGCCGACGCCCACGCTCATGCCATCCATGATGGCCAGCGTCAGCGGCAGGCGGACCGAGACCTTCATGCCGTAGCCCTCGGCGGAGTCGATCTCCACCGTGCCGCCCAGCTGGGTGATGTTCTTCTTGACCACGTCCATGCCGACGCCTCGACCCGAGACGTCCGTGACCTGGTCCGCCGTGGAGAAGCCCGGCGCGAAGATCAGGCCCCAGACTTCCTGGTCGGTCATCGTGTCCGGTGCGTCGATGCCCTTTTCGCGGGCCTTCTGGATCAGCTTCTGGCGGTTCAGGCCGCGGCCGTCGTCCCGCACCTCGATCACGATCGAGCCGCCCTGATGCGAGGCGACCAGCGTGATGGTGCCGTGCTCGGGCTTGCCCTTGGCGATGCGGTCGGCGGGCAGTTCGATGCCGTGGTCGCAGCTGTTGCGCACCAGGTGGGTCAGCGGGTCGGTGATCTTCTCGACCAGGCCCTTGTCCAGCTCGGTGGCTTCACCCTGCGTGACCAGCTCGACGCGCTTGCCCAGCTTGGCCGCGAGGTCGCGCAGCATGCGCGGGAAGCGGTTGAAGACCACCGACATCGGAATCATGCGGATGGACATCACCGACTCTTGCAGGTCGCGCGTGTTGCGCTCCAGGTCAGCCAGGCCGGACGACAGCTGCTGGTACAGCGCCGGGTCCACGTTGCGCGAGTTCTGCGCCAGCATGGCCTGCGTGATCACGAGCTCGCCGACGAGGTTGATCAGCTGGTCGACCTTCTCCACCGAGACGCGCAGGGTGGACTGGTCCATGCCGCCGCCACCGGCGCGCGGCTCGGCCTTGGCGGCGGGGCGTGCGGCGGCCGCGACGGGCTTGGGCGCCTCGGCCACCGGCTTGACCTCGGTGCTCGTGGACGTCACGGCCGTGGCAGGCACGCCCGGGGCGTCGTCGAAGAAGCCGTAGCCCAGGTCCTCTTCCTTCTTGACTTCCTGCGGTGCGCCGGGCGCGCCTTCATGGAAGCCGAAGCCTTCGCCCAGCGGCGAGAGCTGCACTTGCTCGCGGGCCACGTGGAAGGTGAAAAGGTCCAGCAGGTCGTTGTCGGTGCTGGTGGTCAGGACCTTGAATCGGCGGATGCCGTCGGCCGCGATGCCGCCGTCCAGCGGCTCGATGGTGCCGAGGTCGGTGATCTCCTTGAACAGCTCGACGAGGTTGTCGGCCTGCGAGGGATTGCTCAGCGGGCCCACCTTCAGTTCGAGCTGGCGCGCGATCGGGCCGGAGGGCTTCGCGGGCGAAGGCGCCGCGACGGGCGCGGCGGAGGCGGCCGGTGCGGCGGCGGCCTTCGGGGCGGGCGCGGGACTGCCGTCCAGCGTGCCGCCGTCGACCAGCGTCTTGATGCTGAACAGCAGCTCACTGGTGTCCACCGGCGCGGCGCCGGAGCCCTGGTGGCGGCCCAGCTGCTCGCGCAGGGCGTCGCCGGACTGCAGCAGCACGTCCACCATCTGCGAGGTGGGTTGCAGCTCGTGGCGGCGCAGCTTGTCGAGCAGCGTTTCCATCTGGTGCGTCAGCTCGGCGACATCGCTGAAGCCGAACGTCGCCGCGCCCCCCTTGATGGAGTGCGCGCAGCGGAAGATCGCGTTCAGTTCCTCATCGTCGGCGGTCTCGATGTTCAGGTTCAGCAGCAGCTGTTCCATGTTGTCGAGGTTCTCGCTCGCCTCTTCAAAGAAGACTTGATAGAACTGACTCAGGTCGATGCCCGCGCTGAGGCTGGCGCCTTCGGAGGTCATTTCTCCCATGCTTTACTCCTGGCGTTGCTCGGGCCTTAGCGGATCACCTTGCCGATCACTTCGATCAACTTCGCCGGGTCGAACGGCTTGACCAGCCAGCCGGTGGCGCCGGCGGCGCGGCCGGCCTGCTTCATCTGGTCGCTGGACTCGGTGGTCAGGATCAGGATGGGCGTGGTCTTGAACTTGGGGTTGTCGCGCAACTTCTTGGTGAGGCTGATGCCATCCATGCGCGGCATGTTCTGATCGGTCAGCACCAGATCGAAATCGCGCGTACTGGACTTCTCCCAGGCGTCCTGCCCGTCCACCGCCTCCACCACGTTGAATCCTGCGTTCTTCAGCGTGAAGGAGACCATCTGGCGCATCGAGGCCGAATCGTCTACAGCAAGAATTGAGTGCATCGCTTTCTCTCCGGATAACTAGCTGATATCGACTGGATCGAGTTGATCCTTAGAACAATTCAATGGACCCAGCGTCCATCTCGTCCTGCGTCACAGGGTTGGGTCGCAGGGGTGCGATCTCGACGACGGTGGTGCCGTCCTCGTCATCGCCAAAGGTGTCGCGGGCCAGCTGGTCCGCGCAGTTGCGCAGGCGCTGGCTCGTGTGGGCGATCAGTTGGGTCGCCATGTCCTGGAACTGCAGGGCGGTGATGGCGGCGGCGATGTCCTCCATCACGCGATGGAGTTCCGTGCTGCCGCTTTCGTCCGCCTGCTCGGCGGCCCGGCGCAGCAGCCCGTGCAGGACGCTGGAGGCACTGAAGAAGTGCGTGGACAGCGATTCCCCGGCATCGTCCAGCAGGCGCTGCAGGCGCTCCAGATCGTTGGTCACCGTCATCAGGTGATCCTGAAGCTCTGCCGCGGCCAGGAGGGGAAGCATCCCCGAATCCGGGGCGGAGGATTCATTCATCAGCATCGTGGCTCCACGGGTTTTGTCTCTGCAGAAGCTGCCGTTGGTGTCGTCCGGGATATTCCCGCGGCGAGCAGTCCGAGCCATGTGTTCATGGCGCGATCTTCGGCATTTCTCGTAGCAATGTCGATAAGACTTGTTGTTCAAACTCGGGCTATTTCCATCCTTCGGCCAATAGTTCTCACATTGGACCCAGGGTAAACCCTTTGTTTGGTGTTTCGCGGTCTCTGGACTGTCGTTTTCCAGCAGGCGGATGCTCGGTGAGGGGCATCCGCCATTGGCATACTCCCGCCCATGTCCAAGCCCAGTCCTGAGCGTCAGCTGCGAGTTCTTCATGTCGAGGACTCGGAGCTGGATCACCAACTCATCGCGGTGGAACTGGCCCGAGCGGGCCTGCGGGTGGAGCTGTGCCGCCTCGACAGCCTGGCGGCCGTCAATGCCGCGCTGGACGAGCGCTGGGACGCCATCATTTCCGACTTCAACCTGCCCGGCTTCTCCGGCCTGCAGGTGCTCGCTCTGCTCAAGGAGCGGCACCAGCTGCTGCCCTTCATCCTGGTGTCCGGGGAGATCGGCGAGGACACCGCCGTCGCGGCGATGAAGACCGGTGCGTCGGACTATCTGCTCAAGAACAACCTCACGCGCCTGGCCCCGGCGCTGCTGCATGCCATCGAGGCCAACGAGTCCGAGCGCGCGCGCCTGGAGGCCGACCGCGCCCTGCGACGCAGCAAGCAGCGCCTGCACGAGCTGGCCGGCCATCTGCAGACCAGCGTCGAGATGGAGCGGGCCGCCATCGCGCGGGAGATCCACGATGACGTTGGCGGCTCGCTGACGGCGCTGAAGTTCGACCTCGCCTGGCTGGCCCGCCATGTGGACGAGCCGGCGGTGAAGCAGCGCGTGGCCTCGGCGCTCGAGACCGTCAGCCAGGCCATCGAGGCCAGCCAGCGCATCATGCACAACCTGCGCCCGGCGATCCTGGAGCAGGGCCTCGTGGCCGCGCTGCAATGGATGGCCGCGCGCTTCGAGCGGCGCACGGGCATCCAGGTGAGCCTGCGCACGCCGCAGGAGCAGCTGCAGATGCCCGGCGGCGTGCCGCTGGTGGCCTACCGCTGCGCGCAGGAGGCGCTGACCAATGTCTCCAAGCATGCCCAGGCGACGCGGGTGGACATCGAGCTGAGCCTCGATGCCGGCGTGCTGACGCTGGAGCTGCGTGACAACGGCCGCGGCATGGCCCCCCAGGATCTGGCCAAGACGCGCAGCTTCGGCATCCGCGGGCTCCACGAGCGGGCGGCCACCGTGGGCGGCTGGGTGGACCTGAGCAGCAGTGCCAAGGGCACGAGCCTCATCCTCACCATCCCCCTGGAGCCCGACGCCGTGCCGGAGGCGCTGGACGACGGCCAGGCCCTGGAGGACGTGAGTGCGCACGACCCCTCGGTGTGGGGCAATCTATGATCAAAGTGATTCTCTGTGACGACCATGCCCTGATCCGACGGGGCATCCGGGACACGCTGGCGGATGCCTCCGACATCGACGTCATCGGCGAGGCCGGGGATTACGGGGAGCTGCGCACGCTGCTGCGCGGCCTGGGCGATCCGCCCGCCTGCGACGTGCTGGTGCTGGACATCAACATGCCGGGCCGCAGCGGCCTCGACGTGCTGCATGTGCTCAAGGACGAAGGCAGCGCGCTGCGCGTCCTCATCGTCTCGATGTACCCCGAGGACCAGTACGCCATCCGCGCCCTGCGTGCCGGCGCCTTCGGCTACGTCAACAAGGGCGGGGACCCGCAGCAGCTCGTGCAGGCCGTGCGCACCGTGGCCCAGGGGCGGAAATACGTCACGCCCGAGATCGCCCAGATGCTGGTCGAGAGCCTCACGGCGCCCGTCACCGAGCAGGCGCACCAGAATCTGTCGGACCGCGAGCTGCAGACGCTGGTGATGATCGCCTCGGGCAAGCGCCTCTCCGATATTGCGGAGGAATTGACATTGAGCCCGAAGACGGTGAGCGTTTATCGCGCGCGAGTGCTGGAAAAGCTCGGGCTCAGCAACAATTCGGAACTGACCGTTTACGCCATTCGCAACGGCCTGGTCGCCAACTGACGCAGGTGAGGCTGCATCGCGTCCCGGCGATCAAGCCTGCCGACCTGCATGCAAGACTCTCCCCCGATTGCCTCGATGCCCCCGGGCGACCCGCCGCGCGATCCCTCGCGGGAGGGCAGCCGCCCGCGCGGGTCCGCGTCCCTGGTGGCGCGGCTCACGCGCTGGAACATGGCGGTGCTGGTCACGACGGTGGTCCTGTGCTTCGTCGTGATCGCGACGACTGGCTGGTTCTCGGCCCAGGAGCGGCAGGCCAACCTCTCCCAGGGGAGCGCCCTGGTGCTGGCGAACAGCCTCGCCCCCATGCTGGTCTTCGAGGACCGCGAGGCGGCGCGCAGCGAGCTGCAGTCCTTCGTCCGCCGCGGGGATGTGCTGGAGGTGCAGCTCATCCTCACCAGCGGCCAGCTGTTCGCGTCCTGGGAGGCGCCGGGGCAGCATTCGGACCTGCTCGTCAGCCAGGCGATGAGCCATCCGGCGGCACACCATGAGGCCGATGCCCAGCAGCTGCGCGTGTGGATCCCCGTGGAGCTGCGCGGCGAGCGGGTCGGCACCCTTTACCTGCGCGAGAGCCTGCAGGCGCTGCACCAGCAGCTGCAGCGGGCGATTCTGCTGGTGGCGCTGATGCTCGGCGTGGCGATCGTGGTCGCCTCGCGCGCGCTGCGATTCGTGCAGCGCCGTGCGCTGTCGCCGCTGGTGGAGCTGTCACGGCTGGCCGAGCAGGTGGCATCGGACCAGAACTACGGCCGTCGCGCCCGCGTGCACCACCCGGACGAGGTCGGCCGCCTGACCGAGCGCTTCAACCAGCTGCTGCGGCGCGCCGAGGCCTGGCAGGCGGAGCTCAACCGCCAGCTCCGCGCCGAGCAGGCGGCCGGGCAGCAGTTCCAGCGCCTCGCGCACGAGGACAGCCTCACCCACCTGCCGAACCGGCTGTATTTCCAGTCGGCGCTGCAGCGCCAGATGGCCCTGGCGCGTGAGCAGCAGGACGGACTGTCCCTCATGTTCATCGACCTCGACAACTTCAAGCTGGTTAACGACAGCCATGGCCACGAGGCGGGCGATGCCGTGCTGGTCGAGGTCTCGCGCCGCATGAGCGGCGTGCTGCGCGGCAGCGATGTGCTGTGTCGCCTCGGGGGCGACGAATTCGCGTTGATCCTGCCGGGCCGGGGCCCCGAGAACGTGGTGAGCAATCTGGCCCAGCGGCTCATCGCCGTGGTCCGCGAGCCCATCGTGATCGACGGCGTGCCGGTGCAGGTCGGCGCCACTATCGGCGTGGCCAGCTTCCCGGAGGACGCCACCGACGAGGCGGGCCTGCTGGGCCAGGCCGACGCCGCGATGTACGCCGCCAAGCGTGCGGGCAAGAACACGTTCCGCAAGGCGGGCAAGGTGAGCAGCCATGAAGCGTGAGCAAGGAATCGGGGGCGCCGGGCCGCAGCCGCGCGATGACGGCCGATCGCGACGTCGTGGGCTGAGTCTCGCGGGCCTTGTTGCGGCGCTGGCGGGGCTGGCGGGTGTGACGGTCCCGGGCGCGTCGCTCGCCGCGGCGTCGGACGCGCTCGCGCCGGCCGCTGTTGCCGATGCTTCCGCGGAGCCTCCCAGCCTCGAGCAGCTGCTGCAGCAGAAGCTCTCCGAGCTGCCCAAGTCGGTCCAGGTCTCGACGGCGTCCCGCTTCGCGCAGACGGCCGAGCAGTCGGCCCTGACCTATGTGCTGACCGACCAGGACATCCGCGGCCTCGGCCTGCGCAGCCTGCGCGATGTGCTCGACGCGCTGCCCGGCCTCTACGTCACCAGCAACTCCAACTTCAGCTTCGTCGGCGCGCGCGGGCTGGGCCGCCCCGGCGACTTCAACTCGCGCGTGCTCCTGCTCATCGACGGCGTGCGCGTCAACGAGAACACCACGGACGCCGCCTTGATCGGCCCGGAGTTCTACCTCGACGTCCAGTGGATCGAGCGCGTCGAGTTCACCCCGGGGCCGGGCTCGGCCGTCTATGGCAACAACGCCTTCCTCGGGGTCATCAACGTGATCCCCAAGCGGGCCGACAAGCTGCAGGGCCTGCGCATCGGCGTCACGGTCGACAGCAGCACGCGCAAGGAGGCGCAGCTGAGCTGGGCACTGCGCGGCAGCGAGGGCCAGGAGGCCATGATCGGCGTGGCGGTGGTGGAGCAGCCGCGCGTGCCGCTGGCCTTCGACACCGCGCCGTCTATCGTGGACGAGCTCCAGTCCCTCAACACCGAGCGCGTGCAGCGCGTGTTCGGCACCTACAGCCACCAGGGCCTGTCGATCCGCGGCGGGCACTCGGAACGCACCCTGGGCGGCGGGCTGTGGCTGGACGTGCGGGACCACGCGCGGGGCCTCGTCAAGCGGGAGGCCTACTACCGCAACAGCATGCTGGCCCTGACCCAGGATTTCAGCCTCGGCCCCAGCACGGACCTGACGGTGGACCTCTCGGGCAAGCGCACGCGCGCCGAGGGGCGCCGGCCCTTCATCGACGACGACGGCACGCGCCGCGTCTGGCGCACCGTCAACGACGGCCGCTGGGTGAACGCCAGCCTGCGCCTCGGTCTGACGCAGTGGAGCGGCCACCGCGTGACGCTGGGCTGGGACACGCAGCAGGACTACGTGCAGCAGATCTACCTGGGCGTCTGGGGCGATCCGGAGTACTACCTGCACTTCCTGGCGCGCGGCAAGGGCAACGGCCTTTTCGTGCAGGACGACTGGGATCTCGGCAACGGGCATCACCTCTCGCTCGGCCTGCGACGCGACCGCGACGACCGCGTGGACGGCGCGCAGCTCAATCCCCGCCTGGCCTGGACCTGGCAGATCGATCCCGACCGCCGCCTGCGCTTCGTGCATGGCAGCGCCTTCCGCGTGGCCAACCTGATGGAGTTCGCGCAGAACTACTTCGTCGAGGCGCCGGAGATGCTGCCCTCCGAGGAGCGCGTGCGCTCGCAGGAGCTGGTGTACGAGCACGCCCTCAGCCGCCACACGCAGCTGCGGGTGTCGGCCTTCCGCTCCTCCTTCCGCGGCCTGATCGGGCTCAATGACACGCTGGCCTATGTCAACGAAGGGCAGATGAAGTCCCTGGGCCTGGACGTCGGCCTCGAGCACCGCTGGCTGGACGGCGCCCGGCTGCAGGCCTCGGCCACGACGCAGCGCCTGCGCGACGTGCATGGGCAGGTGCCGGACAACTCGCCCAAGTACCTGCTCAAGCTCCAGTACCAGCGCCCGCTGGCGGGCGGCTGGGAGATGGGCTGGCAGACGGTGGGCATGGGCGCGCGGCATGTCGGCGATGAGCATCTCGGTGCGGTGCTCCTGCACCACGTCCACCTGAGCACGCGCCTGCCCGGCGGCTGGAGCCTGGGCCTGGGCGTGCGCAATCTCGGGCAGAAGCGCTACGGCGACATCACGGACCCGGGGGATTCGCAGGTGCGGGCGCCGGGACGCACGGTCTTCCTGCAGCTCTCCTCGGCGCCGGCGCCATGATGCATCGGCTGTTGCGGCTCGGGCTGGGCGTGGCCGTCGGCATGACGGCGACGCTGGCCTGGCCTGCGCAGGTCTCGGAGGAGGCGAGCCTGAAGGCTGCCTTCATCTATCGCTTCGCGCAGTTCACGCAGTGGCCGGTGTCGGTGAAGGAGTTCACCTACTGCACGGCCGGTGCCCAGGACCTGTCCGACGCGCTGCGCCTGCTGGTCGCGCGCCAGCATGAGTTCTCGCAGGTGCGCACGGTGTCGCTGCAGCAGGCGTCGGCGGGCAATGGCTGCCATCTGCTGGTGCTGAGCCAGATGGACCGCCAGGAGATGTTGCGCTGGCAGCAGGCGCTGTCGGACGCGCCGGTGCTCATCGTCGCGGACGCTCCCGAGGCGCTGCGCAGCGGCGCCGTCATCGCGCTCACGCAGGAGCCCAACGGCCTGAGCTTCCGCATCAACAACACCGAGGCCAAGCGCCGCGGCCTGGTGCTCAGCTCCCAGGTGCTCAAGCTCGCGCGCGAGGTGCGCTGAGCGCTCGGCTCAGGAGAAGGCGGCCAGCATCCGCTCCAGCACGATCTGGAACGGCCCCTGCATCAGCGGCAGCGTGGCCGCCATGCCGATCAGGCCGATGCTCACCGTCAGCGGAAAGCCGACCGAGAACACGCCGATCTGTGGCGCCACGCGGGAGATCACGCCCAGCACCAGGTTCACGAACATGAGCATCGTGATGAGCGGCAGCGCGATCCAGAAGCCCATGCGGAAGATCTCCGCGCCCCAGACATGCGGCCTCGCCACGCGCAGGAACTCGAAGGGCTCCTGCCCGACGGGGAAGGCCTGGAAGCTCTGCACCAGGGCCTGGATGAGCAGCAGGTGGCCGTTCACCGCGATGAAGAGGAAGGCCACCATCGAGCCGAAGAAGCGCGAGGTCGAGGTGCCCTGGCTGCCGGTGCCCGGGTCGAAGAAGCCGGCGAAGTTCAGGCCCATCTGCAGGCCGATGACCTCGCCCGCGAATTCCAGGGCCGCGAACACGAGACGCACGGCGAAGCCCATGGACAGGCCGATCAGCAGCTGCTGCGCGAGCAGCAGGAGCAGCATCGGCAGCGCGTCCAGCGGCGTGGCGGGCATGGCGGGCAGCGAGGGCTGCGCGGCCACGGTAATCACCAGCGCAAGCCCGATCCGCACGCGCATCGGCATGGCCCGCTGGCTGAACACCGGCATGCCGGCGAACAGCGCGAGCGTGCGCACGAAGGGCCACAGCAGCGGCGTGAGCCACTCCAGCAGCTGGGCCTCGGTGAAGCTGATCATCGCGACGTCGGGCGGCCCTGCCGAGGGCTCAGCCCACCACCTGCGGAATGGTCTGCAGGGTGCGCTGGATGTACTCGACCAGCGTGTTCATCATCCACGGGCCCGTGATGGCCAGCACCAGCACGGCCGCGACGACCTTGGGCACGAAGCTCAGCGTGGCCTCGTTGATCTGCGTGGCGGCCTGGAACACGCTGACTAGCACGCCCACCGCGAGCACCGTCAGCAGCACCGGCGCCGCCACGAGCATGAGCATGTAGAGGCCCTGCTGGCCGAAGGTGAAGACTTGTTGGGCATCCATCTCAGATCTCCTGGCTGGCCGTTGATCCTGCCAGCGCGGACTTGATTTCCCGGTCAGGCCGGCAGTGGGGGGTGGGCGTCATGTCGCGAACGAGGCGGCCAGCGAGCCCAGCAGCAGGTTCCAGCCGTCGGCCAGCACGAAGAGCATCAGCTTGAAGGGCAGGGACACCAGCACCGGTGACAGCATCATCATCCCCAGGCTCATCAGCACGCTGCTGACGATCATGTCGATGACGAGGAAGGGAATGAAGATCAGGAAGGCGATCTGGAAGGCGGACTTCAGCTCGCTCGTCACGAAGGCCGGCACCAGCACGCGGAAGGGCACGGCCTCGGGCTTGACGTCGGCCTCGAGCTTGGCGAGGCGGCTGAAGAGCGCCACATCGGCCTGGCGCGTCTGCTTGAGCATGAAGCCGCGCATCGGCACCTCGGCCCGCTTGAGCGCCTCGTCGAAGGCGATCTGGCCGGCGGAGTAGGGCTGCCAGGCGTCGCTGTAGACCTTGTCCAGGGTCGGGCTCATCACGAAGAAGGTGAGGAACAGCGACAGGCCGATGATCACCTGGTTGGGCGGCGCGGCCTGCGTGCCCAGCGCCTGGCGCATGAGGGACAGCACGATCACGATGCGGGTGAAGCCCGTCATCATCAGCAGCACGGCGGGCAGGAAGCCGAGGGCCGTGAAGAAGAGCAGGGTCTGGATGGGCACCGAGTAGCTGCCACCGCTGCCCTGGCCGATCAGCACGGGCAGGCTGGCGGGTGGCTGGGCGCCCTGCTGGGCCAGGGCGCTCGTGCCGAGGCAGAGCAGGCCCAGCGCGGCGGCCGTGCGCAGCCCCGGGGCGAGGGTGACGGGTGCGCGGCGAGCCTCACGCATGGCCATCTCCGCTGCCTCGCTGGAGGCGCTGGCGCAGCTGCGCGGCAAAGCTGGCGCCGGCCTCGGGGGCGGTGGGGAGCGTGGCCTGGGGCGGCATCACGTGAAGCGTCTGGATCTGCTGGGCGGTCACGCCGAGCACCAGCCAGCGCCGGTCCTCGCCCTCGCCGACCTCCACGGTCAGCACCTTCTGGCTGGGGGACAGGGGCAGGATGGACACCAGCCGCATCTGCGAGCTGGCAAGACCTGACCCCAAGGGGCTGCGCTTGAGCAGCCACAGCGCGAGGGGGATCAGCGCGAGGATGGCCAGGAACCACAGGACCGGCAGCACTTGGGAATTCATGTGCCGATTCTGGGCAGGACTTGAGGGAGCGAGTCCCTGGAAAAGCGCCGGAAAAGCCGGCGTGACGGCGCGAGTCCGTCCGCGGGTGGGCCGCGGGTATGCCGCGCGTCAGCCGCCCTTGGACAGGCGCCGCATGCGTTCCGAGGGGGTGACGATGTCGGTCAGCCGGATGCCGAACTTGTCATTCACCACCACCACCTCGCCCTGGGCGATCAGGTAGCCGTTGACCAGCACGTCCATGGGCTCGCCGGCCAGGGCGTCGAGTTCCACGACCGAGCCCTGCGCCAGCTGCAGGATGTTCTTGATCGGGATGCGCGTGCGGCCGAGCTCCACCGTGAGCTGCACGGGGATGTCCAGGATCATGTTGATGTCCTGGCCCGGCATGTTGCTCGGGGTCGGCGTGAAGTTCGCGAAGCTGGCGGGCGCGACCTCCTCGGCGGGGGCCTGGACCTCCTCCGCGACGTCGGAACCCTTGGCTTCTGCGAGTGCGGCCGCCCATTCGGCCGCCATTGCGTCTTGTTCGTCCATGGCAGTGCCTTCAGCCCGTGTTGCGTGCGCCCAGCCAGCCCTGGTCGTGGCCGGTCAGCATCTGTTCTACCTTGAGGGCGTACTTGCCGTTGGAGGTCCCGTAGTGGGCCTCGAAGACGGGCACGCCATCGATCTTGGTCTTGATCACCGGCTCCAGGTCCAGCTCGATGAAGTCGCCGGGCTTGAAGGCCAGCAGCTGCTCCACCGTGGCCGGCGCCTGGGCCAGCTCGGCCACCAGCTCGACCTCGGCCGACTGCAGCTGGTGCTTGAGGAGGTTCACCCAACGGCGGTCGGGCTCGGTGGAGTCGCCCTGCGTGCTCGAATACAGCACGTCGCGGATGGGCTCCAGCGTGGAGTAGGGGATGCAGAAATAGACCGTGCCGCTCGTCTCGCCGATCTCCAGCGTGAACGAGGTGGACACCACGATCTCGCTGGGCGTGGCGATGTTGGCGAACTGCGGCTGCATCTCCGAGCGCTGGTACTCGAGCTCCAGCGGGTAGATGCCTTTCCAGGCCTTGTGGTACTCGGCCGTGATGACCTCGACGAGGCGGAAGATCACGCGCTGTTCGGTGGGCGAGAAGTCCCGGCCCTCGATGCGCGCGTGGAACTTGCCGATGCCGCCGAAGAGGGAATCGATCACCGCGAACACGAGCGTCGGGTCGCACACGATCAGCCCGGAGCCGCGCAGCGGCTTCACCGAGACGATGTTGAAGTTCGTGGGCACCACGATCTCGCGCAGGAAGGCGCTGTACTTCTGCACCTTGATGCCGCCGATGGCGACTTCCGGGCTCTTGCGGATGAAGTTGAACAGGCCGATGCGGATGTTGCGGGCGAAACGCTCGTTGATGATCTCCATCGTGGGCATGCGCCCACGCACGATGCGTTCCTGGCTGGCCAGGTTGTAGTCGCGGATGCCGCCCTGCTGGACCTCCTCGGCTTCGAGCTTCTGGCTCTCGCCGGTGATGCCCTGCAATAGCGCATCGACTTCGTCTTGGGAGAGGATCTGCTGGTTCATGGCGGACTCACGGCTCGTGCAGCATCACTGCACGATGAAGGTGGAGAACAGCACCTGCGTCACGGGGCTCTCGACGGCCTTCTTCTTTTTCTTCTTTTTCTTGGTCGTCGCGGCGGCTTCCTCTTCCTCCTCGTCGTCGAGCTCGATGCCCATGGGGCGCACGGACTCGCGCTGGATCTCGCGGGCCAGCTTCTCCTTGCCCTCACGCGTCAGCAGCTCGGCCGAGGTCTTGTGGGACAGCACCATCAGCACATTGCTGCGGATGGCCGGCATGTAGGCCTTGAGCTGGTCCGCCATGTGCGGGTCGGCCACTTCCAGCGTCACGCCGACCTGCGCGAAGCGGTCCACTTCCTTGTCGGCCAGGTTGACGGTGAAGGGCTCCAGCGGCACGAAGGTGGGCGGCGTGCCCGGCTTGGCCTTGGCATGGCTGGTCTCGGCGGCGGCCGGGGCCTCGGCACCGTCCTCGTCCTCGGCGTGCTGCTTCTTCGACTTCATCATCATCAGCGCGGCGCCGCCGCCGATGAGCACCAGCAGCAGCACGGCAGCGATGATGATGATCAGCTTCTTCTTGCCGCCACCGCCCGAGGGGGCGGCTTCGGCACCAGCTGCTGGTGTGGACATGAGGACTCCTTGATTCGGTCGGACCGGGCGCCCTGAGCGCCATGGGTCCATCAGGATCAATTATTCGGACGTTCGGCGGCTTGGCATGCGGCAATAAGCGGTGGAAAAGCGTGCAAAAGACCGGTCAGGGCCCGCTGGGGGCCCGGGAAGCTCAGGCGAAGAGGTCCAGGACGCCCCGGGCGCGGGTGACGGGGGCCCGGGCCGCCGCCGCGACGGCGTCGTCGCTCACGGTCTCACCCATCGGGGCGCTCGCCCAGCGTGCGCCGGGTCGCCCACCCTGGGACTCCGCCTGGCCGGGCTGGCCCGACGCGGTCTGCTGCTGCTGGCTGAACACGCCGCCGCCGCTGAGCGTGAGCCCCTGCTCGCGCAGCGCGCCGGCCAGCTCGGGTAGGCTCTTCTCGAGGGCGGCGCGGGTGTCCGCCTGCTCCGCCACGAAGCTCACCTGGGCCTGCTGGCCGTCCAGCACGATCTGGACCTGCACGGGGCCCATCTCGGCCGGGTTCAGGTGCAGCTGGGCCTGCTGGATGCCATCGGCCGCCGCGACGCTCAGGCGTGCGGCCATCTCGGGTGCGAAGCCGGGGCTGTGCAGCGGGGCGTGCAACTCGTAGCGCGCGCCCGCGGGGCCGCTGGCGGCGGCCTTGTCCTGGACGACGCCGGCCTGCACTTGCTGCAGCACACCCGCGAAGCTGCCCGTGGCACCGCGGCCGTTCTCGAGCACGGCGGCGCCCTTGCCCGAGGAGGCCGCGCCATCGAGCGCAAGCGCCTGGAGCCCGTCCGTCTGGGCGGCCGCATCCGGGGCGGCCGCTGCCGCGGTGCCGCTCAGCGGCGCCCCGGCATTGCCGGCGGCGCCCATGGCATCGGTCTCGGCGCCGGCGAGCCGCGCATGACGGCCCCCTCGCGACGGGGCGTCGGCGTTCACCGCGTCGGTGTGGGCGTCTTCGGCGGCCGCAGCGGGCTGGGCCAGGCGCTGAAGGTCCTGTGCGAGCGTCTGCGCCATGGGCAGCCCGGTGAGCTGGGCCGCCGCCGCGGGATCGGCTGTCGCAGCCTCGGCGCCGTCCTCGGCCGAGGTGTCGATCGAGGCGTCGGTCGAGCTGGCATCGCCGCCTTCGCCGCGGAGGTGACGCAGCACCTGCGCCAGCACCGGGTCCTGGGACTCGCCCTCAGCGGCCGCCGCGTTGCCGCTCGGCTTGGCCTGCGCCTCGGCGGGCCGGCGGGCGGCGGCCTTGGCGTTCTCCTGGCGTCGCGCCGTCTCCGTCGAAGCCGGGAGGGCGGTCTCGCCGCTTTCCACCGCGTGGCCCTGCCGGGAGGCGCCCTGCGCGGGCTTGGGAGGGGTCGGGCTGGCCGGGCTCTTGGCAGGCATCGCGGAGGTCTGGCTCGTGAGCGCGGCCGATGCGGGCGCAGGGGCCCGGGTCGCCTGGCTGGCATTGGCCTGGAGCAGCCGCGCAAAGCCGCCGGCGGCTTCGGCGCCCTCCTGGGCACCGCGGCCCTGGCTCAGCTGGCCTAGCTGCCCCAGCAGATCGGTGGGGGCCGTCCGCTGGGCGGCTGCCGTGGGAGACAACGACATCTTGTTCATGGGAGATCCTTTCTCGTCCCGCACCGGGCGCCCGCGGTGACAGCGGGCCAGCCAAGGGCGGCGACCGTGTTCAGTGGCCCAGCCGCAGCCCGGCTCCGAAGCCGGCGTGGCGCAGGGCGCGGGCGGCCTGCTCGTCCGTGGCCTTCTGCTCCTGGCGATCCTGCGTGCGACGCATCTCGAGGCGCCGCCGCTCCAGCAGCTTGCGCACCGAGGCCACGCGCAGCTCCCGCTCGCGCAGCTGCTCCCGCGCCAGCGTCAGCCGCTGCTCGGCCTGGCTGCTCAGCAGGTCCTGCTGGCTGATGGCCTGGTCCAGGCGTCCGCCAAAGCTCTGGTAGCAGCCGAGGATGTCGACGGTGGTGCTGCGCGCGAAGCTCTGCGTCCAGCGCGTGCGGTATTCCGTGCGGTATTGCGCGAGCTGCTCATGCTGCTGACGCAGGGCGCCGGCCCGCGCCTCGGCGTCGCGCAGCAGGCGCAGGGCCTCGTCGCGCTCGGCTTCGGCACGTTCCAGCAGCACATCCAGGGCTTGCAGGGAGGGGGCGCTCATGAAAGTTTCTCCGTCTTGGGACTATCGGCAGGTTTCAGGAAACATTGACCAGTTTTTCAAGCTGGTCGACGCTGCTGGCCAGGCCGGCGGGCTGGTGCATGTCCTGCTGCAGCAGGTGCACCATGTCGGGATGCAGGCGGACGGCGAGATCGAGCTCGTGGTCGTGACCCGGGACGTAGGCGCCGAGCTGCAGCAGGTCGCGCGCCTTGTTGTGCTTGGCCCAGAGCTGGCGGAAGCGCCGCGCGCAGACGATGTGGGCGGGCCGGGCCACATTGCTCATCACGCGGGAGATCGAGCGCTCGATGTCGATGGCCGGGTAGTGCCCGGCCTCGGCCAGCTCGCGGGAGAGGACGATGTGGCCGTCCAGAATGCCCCGGGCGGCGTCGGCGATGGGATCCTGCTGGTCGTCGCCCTCGGACAGCACGGTGTAGAAGGCCGTGATCGACCCGCCACCGGCCATGCCGTTGCCGCTGCGCTCGACGAGCTGCGGCAGCTTGGCGAAGCAGCTGGGCGGATAGCCCTTGGTGGCGGGCGGCTCGCCGATGGCCAGGGCGATCTCGCGCTGCGCCATGGCGTAGCGGGTGAGGGAGTCCATCAGCAGCAGCACGTGCAGGCCGCGGTCGCGGAAATGCTCGGCGATGGCGGTGGCGTAGGTCGCGCCCTGCATGCGCAGCAGGGGCGGGGCGTCGGCCGGGGCGGCCACCACGACGGAGCGGGCCAGGCCTTCCTCGCCGAGGATGTCCTCGATGAATTCCTTCACCTCGCGGCCGCGTTCGCCGATCAGGCCCACGACGATCACGTCGGCCTGCGTGTAGCGCGCCATCATGCCCAGCAGCACGGACTTGCCGACGCCGGTGCCGGCAAAGAGGCCCAGGCGCTGGCCGCGGCCGACGGTGAGCATGGCGTTGATGGAGCGCACGCCGGTGTCCAGGGGCGTGCGCACCGGGTCGCGGTCCATGGCGTTGATCGGGCGGCGCACCATGGGCTCGGGCAGCACGTCCTCGAGCGGGCCGCGGCGGTCGAGCGGGTGGCCGTGCGAGTCGACCACACGACCCAGCAGCCCGTCGCCCATGGGCAGGTGCAGGCCGCGGTCCTCGTCGCGGCGCCAGGGATGGCGCTGCTGGCCGAGCACGGGGCCGTGCAGCGCGGCGGGGCGCGGCAGCACCATGGCGCCGCTGGAGAGGCCATGCACTTCGTCCAGCGGCATCAGGTAGGCCCGGTCGCCGGAGAAGCCGACGACCTCCGCATTGACCGGTGCCTGCCCGCGGCGCGGGTTGGCTGCGGAGCTGGGCATGTGGATCTGGCAGACGGAGCCCACCGGCACGCGCACGCCGGTGGCCTCGAGCACCAGCCCGGCCACGCGCACCAGCTTGCCCTGCGACTCCAGCGCGACGGGCGCCGAGGCGAAGGCCTGGAGGTCCTCGAGGTACTGGTCCCAGCGCCCCAGGCGCTCGATGCTGTCGTGACTCATGCCGCACCGCCTTCGTCCCGGGGCGCCTCGCCCTCGCCGGGCAACTCGCCGCCCCGGCGGTCCTCCCACAGCGAGTGCTGGCCGAGCGCCGCCATGACCTGCTGCCAGCGCGCGGGCACGGTCGCATCGACGCTGGAGATGTCGGAGTCCACCTTGCAGCCGCCGCGGGCGACGGTGGCGTCGGGAATCAGCTGGGCCTCGCGCGCCTTGAGCTCCTCGCCGGCGCCCTGTTCGACAAGGGGCAGGTCCTCGGGATGCACGCGCACGCGGATGTGGCGGGCGGAGATGAGCAGCGCCTCGACGGCGTCGTGCGCCACGCGGGCGATGAGCTCGGGCTGCTGCTGCAGCTCCGTGCGCACGACCTGGCGGGCCAGCTCGACGGCGCAGCGCGTCAGGGTGGCGGCCATGCGGCCTTCCAGGTCGTCGAAGTCGGCGCTGAAGTTGCGCATCAGCTCGCCGATCTGGGCCGTCATCTGCTGCGCGAAGCTCTTCTTGAAGGCATCCAGCGCCTCCATGCCGTCACGGTAGCCGTCCTGGTAGCCGTTCTGGCGCGCGGCACTCAGCAGCTCGTCGATGTGCGGGGCGGCCGGCTCGGCGGGCGTCTCCACCGGGGCCGCTTCGGGCGCGGCGGTGGTGTACGTCGGCTTGGTCTCGGGCACGCCCTGGAACGCGTCCGGGTTCCAGCTCGAGAAGCCCTGCAGCTCCTCGCGCGGGATGAAGCGGCTGTAGTGGCTCGTGCGCGCCGGCGCGCCTTCGGGGCGCACGGGGGGCGGGACTTGGCGAGGCGGGCGGGGTGGCATGGTGAACATTCAGGGTGTTCGGCAGGGCGGGGGGAGCGGGCGGATCAGAGGAACTGATCGTCCCCGCCGGTGGCGAGCACGATCTGGCCTTCGTCCACCAGGCGGCGCACGATCTTGAGGATTTCCTTCTGCTCGCTTTCCACTTCCGAGAGCCGCACGGGGCCGCGGGAGTCGAGGTCCTCGCGCAGCGTCTCGGCCGCGCGGGTGGACATGTTGCGGAAGATCTTCTCGCGCAGCTCGGGGCCGGCGCCCTTGAGCGCGACCACCAGCGACTCGCTCTGCACTTCCTTGAGCGTGGCCTGGATGCCCTTGTCGTCGATCTTCTCCAGATCGTCGAAGGTGAACATGTTGTCCATGATCTTCTGGGCCAGGTCGCTGTCGGCCTCGCGGATGTAGTCGAGCACCGAGGCCTCGACGCTGGAGCCCATCATGTTGATGATCTCCGCCGCGGTCTTCACGCCGCCCAGCGAGCTCTTCTTCATCCGGTCACCGCCGGCGAGGATCTGGCTCATGACCTCGTTGAGGTCCTTCAGCGCCATCGGCTGGATGCCGTCCAGCGTGGCGATGCGGATCAGCACCTCGTTGCGCTGCCGCTCCGTGAAGAGCTTGAGCACCGAGCTCGTCTGGTCGAAGTCCAGGTGCGCGAGGATGGCCGCGATGATCTGCGGGTGCTCGTTGCGCAGCAACTCTGCGACGGAGCTGGCGTCCATCCACTTCAGGCTCTCGATGGAGGAGACGTCGCTGCCCTGCAGGATGCGGTCCAGCAGCAGATTGGCCTTGTCCTCACCCAGGGCGCGGCGCAGCACCGTGCGCACGTACTCGTCCGTGTCGTTGACCAGCATGCTCTGGGTCTCCGCCACGGCGTCGAACTTGTCCAGCACCTTCTCGACCTGCTCGCGCTTGACCACCTTCAGCTTGGCGATCGTCTCGCCGAGCTTCTGCACTTCCTTGGGCGCCAGGTGCTTGAAGACCTCGGAGGCCTCTTCCTCGCCCAGCGACATCAGCAGGATGGCTGCCTGTTCGACGCCTTCGTCATCCATGGTGAAGCTTTCCTGTCAGTTCGGCCCTGCGGGCAAAGAATCGTGCGCTGGGCCGAGCGCCGGGCCGCCCCAAGCCGGCCCACGAGGGCGATGCGAGCGGCTCAACGCCGCGACCATCGCCGTCCCCTCGGGGGACCGACCGGGCTTGCCCGCGTCCAGCGCGGCAAGACTGGGCGAGGGGGAGCATCTCGGGCCAAGCGCCGGGCCGCCCCAAGCCGGCCCGCGGTGTCGATGTTTGCGGCTCGACGCCGCAAACATCGTCGTCCCCCCGGGGGACCGACCGGGTACGCCCGCGTTCAGCGTGGCGAAGCTGGGCGAGGGGCATCATGCTCACACCGGCTCCTCCCCATTCACCCAGGCGCGAACGATGTTGGCCACGGCGGCGGGGTTCTCGCGGGCCAGCTGGCGGGCGCGCTCCAGCTTGGCGTTGTTGGCCGGGGCCTCGAGGGCCGGCAGGCCTTCGGCGCCGGGGAGCAGCTCCGTCTCGTCGGCCACGGCGTTGAGCTGCGCGGCCGCCTCCTCGGGCTTCTCCTCGGGGGCCGGCGGGTAGGCGGCGCGGATGGCGGGCTTGACCATGCCGAAGACGGCGATCAGCGCCACGAGGACCAGCGCGGCCGGCACGGCGGCGGCGCGGACCATGTCCAGCACCCAGGGCTGCTTCCACAGCGGCAGCTCGGTGGTGTCGGTCTTCTCGACGACGAAGGGGGCCGAGACCACGCGCACGGAATCGCCGCGGTCCTGGCTGAAGCCCATGGTCTCCTTGACGAGCGCGGTCAGCTTGTCGAGCTCTTCCTGCGGCACGGGCGTGGTGTTGACCTTGCCCTTGGGATCGGTGGTGGAGCGGTGGTTCAGCACCACGGCGGCGTTGAGGCGGCGCACGACACCGGTGGCATTGCGCGTGACGCGCACCGTCTTGTCGAGCTCGTAGTTGGTGACGGCCTCGCGGCGGCTGCTCTGCTGGCCGCTGCCGGCGCCGCCGGCGGTCTGCAGCGGAGCGGAGGCGCCGTTGATGGGGGCCGTGGCCGGCACGGGCGGCTGGTTGCTCGTCGCACCCGGCACGCCCGTGGGCTGGGCCGGCGTGGCGTTGTTCGATTCCTGCGTCTGCTGGCTGCGGATGGCGCTGGTGGCGTTGGCGCCCTGGTTGGGCTTGTATTCCTCGGCGGTGGATTCGACCTGCGAGAAGTCGACATCCGCCGTCACCGTGGCGCGGAGGTTGTCCCGGCCCACGACGGGCTCGAGCAGCTCGAGGATGCGCTTGTGCAGGCCGGCCTCGATCTGCTGCTTGTACTGCAGCTGCTGACTGTCCAGCCCGGAGCCGTTGTCGCCCGGGTTCGAGAGCAGGGCGCCGGTGCTGTCCAGCACGCTGACGGCCTTGGGGTTGAGCTCGGGCACCGAGGCCGACACGAGGTGGACGATGCCGGCGATCTGGTTGCGGTCCAGGCTGCGGCCGCCGCGCAGGGTCAGCATGACGGAGGCGCTGGGCTTCTGCTGCTCGCGGAAGAAGCCGTTCTGCTGAGGCATGGCGAGGTGCACGCGGGCATCGGCCACGTCGGCCATCGCGGTGATGGTGCGGGTGAGCTCGCCTTCCAGCGCGCGCTGGAAGTTCAGGCGCTCGTTGAACTGGGTCTGGCCGATGGACTGCTTGTCCATCAGCTCGAAGCCGATCACCGAGCCCTTGGGCAGACCGGCGGACGCCAGCTTCATCCGCACGTCGTAGACCTGGCTGGCCGGCACGAGGATGATGCCGCCGGGCTCGTTCCGGTACGGCACCTGCATCTGGGCCAGCTGGGCGATCACGGCGCCGCCGTCCTTGTCGGACAGGCCGGTGAAGACCGGGCGGAAGTCCCCCTGGGAGGACCACAGGCTCATGGCGAGCACGACGCCCACGAGCGCGGCCAGACCGAGGCCCAGACCCAGCTTGCTGCGGGCGGGCATGGCCACCAGGCGCTCGGCGAGGCCCGGCTGGCCTGCGGGCTGGACCGGGACGGGCTCCAGGGTGACGGCGGTAGGGGCGGTGAGGGCTGTGTCCATGGCGTGGCGGCTGTGCAAGGGTGCAGGGTTCCCGCACCAATGACCAGGATTTTTTTGTCATTTCCCCCTCAAGAAAGGCGAAATGAGGCCGACAAAGCGCGCTCAGTTCACGCCTTTGTCCGCGCGGGCAGCCCCTAGCATTTCCCTACCTGAAGAGCGGGACCGCGTCCTGCATCCGGACCCGCCCTGGGCCGGATCGCGCCGCCTTTGCTCCGGGAGATGCCATGGACCTCAAGCTTCGCCCCTTCGATTTCGCCGCTGCCGTCGCCCGCGCCGGCATGAGCACCGCCGGACAGCCGGTGGCGCAGCCGCGCGCCGTCGGCGGCGCGAGCTTCGGCGATGCCATGGTGAAGGCCATGCAGTCGGTCAGCACCCAGCAGAACGAGGCCCAGCGCCTGCAGCGCGAGGTGCAGCTGGACAATCCCACCGTCAGCCTCGAAGAGACCATGGTGGCGATGCAGAAGGCGCAGATCGGCTTCCAGGCCACGCTGCAGGTGCGCAACCGCCTGGTGTCGGCCTATTCCGAGATCATGAACATGCAGGTCTGAGCGCGACCCGCGCGCTGCCCCGTGCCGCGGCTCACAGCCGCATCTGACGGCGGCGTTTCTGCGTCTGGTCGATGTAGAGCTGCAGGGCCCGTGCGGTGTCCGGCGGCAGGGTCTCGAAGGCGCAGCCCAGGTGGCGACCGCTCTGGACCTCGGCATGCTGCGTCACGTGCAGCAGCTTCAGTCCCACCTCCAGCCGCGTGTCGCGGTCCAGCTCCAGCACGCAGCCGGGCAGCGCCAGGCCGGGCGGCAGCTCGGCCTCGTCCCCGGGCAGCAGCAGGCCGAGGCCGCCCATGCTCACGTCCAGGACGCGCAGGCTCATCAGCTGGCCCTGCGCGGGGTGGCGCAGCTGCAGCAGCGGGTAGTTGATGCCCGTCGGCTGCACCCGGAAGGTCTGGCGGCGCTGGAAGCGGTAGAGACGCCGGGGCAGGGCGGCCCGCAGGACGCTGCCGCCGCCGTCGCGCACGATCACCGGCTGCTCCAGCTCGAATTCCAGGCGGATGGACGCGAGATAGGCCGTGGCCGTGATCTCGTCGCTCTCGAGGAGCGATTCCGCCCGGCTGCTGTTGTGCGGCAGATCGAGGCCGAGCAGGCCGGATTTCGCGTCGAGCACGCACAGCGTGGTGTGCAGGTCCAGGCCTTCGGGATTGCGCAGGTAGACGCGGGCCTGCTCACTCATCAGCTCGCGCAGGTAGGCGGCGATCTCGACGGGGGTGCTGACCCGGTAGTTCTCCCGCTGCTGATCATCGAGGTCGAGCGGGGCGGCGGTGTCGGGCAGGCTCATGAGCGGGCAGGGGCGGGGCAGGGACGGGGACCGGCGGCAGCGCGCGTCCGGGAGGGACCGTGGACGGGACACGCGGGCCGCGATGTGAAGAAGCGCACCGGAGTGCGCTTCGAAGGGTGTCAGTGTACGGTCTTGAACTTGCCGCTGAGCACTTGATCCAGGTCATCCAGCCAGGGCTCCGCGAGATGCCGGATCTCCGCGTCGTTCAGGAGGATGCGCTGCATGATGCGCGTCTTGAGCTGGCTTTCCTCGGGGGCCAGCTGGTCGCGCTGGGCGGCGTGCTTGAGCTGCGAGATCAGCAGCACGCAGGCCCCCTCGAGCTTGACGACTTCATCCCAGTTGCCGGAGCGGGCCGCGGAGAGCATGTCGGCGCTGGCCTGCTCGATGGCTTCGTAGTAGCTGAGGAGGTGGGTGTTCATGGGGCGTTCCGGAAATCGGGTGGGGCGGGTGGGCGTGGGCTTGGCGCGCATGGGTCAGGCCACTCGCTTGGATTCGCTGCGATCGCCGATGGTGTGCCAGGCTTCACGGATCGGCTGAAGCAGCCGCTGGCATTCCTGGATCGTGGCGATGTCGCTGTGCAGGTTGGCATGCGTCAGGCGCATGCAGAGGTAGGCGTAGAGGTCGCGCAGGTCGCGGGCCAGCGCGCCGGACTCGAGGTTCAGGGCGGCCTTCAGCCCTTCGTCCAGGATCCGCACGCAGCGGCCGAGGCTGCGGTTCTTCATCTCGTGGTTGCCCGACTGGATGTGGCCGATGGCCTGGGTCATGCCGTCGTGGGCACCGTCGAACAGCAGGCTCACCAGGCGGTGGGGGCTGGCATTCAGCACGTCGGTTTCCAGACCGACCTTGCTGTACATGGCGCTGGCCCGGTGCGTGCGCGATGCGAAGGGGGAAGAGTTGCCGTACATATGCTCTGTTCTCTGTTGGGCCGTGTTGAGTCATTTTTCGACATGCCGCGGGGAAACTTGAGCCTGCGCGACGCGACGAATTGCACGGGGAAACCAGGGCGTTTTGCGACTGGACAGTGTGAATGAAAAAGGCGCCCCGCGGGGCGCCCTGGCAAAGGAGTCGGCGGTGTCGCCTCAGCTGGAGGACTTGGTGCCGAACTGCTGGTTGACGTAGGAGGACAGGCCGTTGAGCTGGCCCATCTTGGTGTCCAGCGCCGTGTACTGGGCGCGCAGGCGCTTCTCCATGAGGTCCAGGTGGTCCTGGAGCTGGGAGATCTGCTTGTCGTTGTCCTTGATGCGCTTCTGCAGGCCGGTCTGGCCGGTGGCGATGGCGCCGTCGGTGCCCAGCGTCTTGGTCGCGAACTCGGACCACTTCTTCGCGAAGCCGTTGTTGCTGGCGTTCGTGGTGTCCACCGAGCTGAAGAAGCGCTTGAGGTCCGACAGATTGGTCAGCGCCTTGTCCAGCTTGCTGCTGTTGACGGTGAGCGTGCCGTTCTGGCCGGGGTCCAGGCCGATGTCCGCAAGGCGGGCGAAGGCGCCGCCGAGGGTCGTCGAGCCGCCGCTCACATTGCGCAGCATCTGCTGCAGCGAGATGGCCTTGGCGTCGCCCTGAAGCGAGCCGGCCGTCTTGGTGGCGGAGTCGTACTTGGTCTGGTCGCGCATCAGGTTCATCAGGCCGTTGTAGGCGGTGACGAAGTCCTGGATGGTCTTCTTGATGGCGCTGGTGTCGGTGCTGGTGCCGATGTTGACGGCCGTGGTGCTGGTCTTGAGCAGCGTCAGGGTGAGGCCGTCCGCCACGGTGCTGAGCGTGTTGGACTCCGAGCTGAGGTCCAGCCCGTCCATGTTGAAGGTGGCGTTGGCGGCGGTCTGCTTGAGCGCCATGCCGCCGGCGTCCGGGCCTTCGTAGCTGAGGGCGGCGAGGCTGGGGTCCGAGGCGCTGATTTGGAAGCCGTTGGTCTGCCCGGTGTCGCGGGAGCGGATCACCAGGCGCGTGCCCGCGGCGTCGCTGACCACGCTGGCCACCACGCCGGCATTGGCCGAGTTGAGCTTGTCACGGATGCTGTTGAGCGTGTCCGTGGCGGTGATGTTGATGTTGATCGAGCTGCCGCCCGCCTTGCCCGTGAAGACCGGCGGGTCGCCTTCCCAGCTGCCCAGGGCGATGGTGAGCGTGCCTTCGCCGACCGTGCTGGTGCCGCTGGCGAAGACGCCGCTGGCCACGCTCTGCGCCGAGGCGAGCCGGCTGACCGTGATCACATGGCTCTGGGTGCCGGCGTTGGGGCCGACGACGCTCACGGCGCTGCTGTCGGAACTCGTGGCGCCGGAGGCGGTCCAGGTGGCCGGGTCGCTGAGCTTCTGGGCCGCGGTCTGCATGGCGGACATGGCCGCCTGCATCTGCCCATAGGCCGAGATCTTGGTCTGCAGCCCGGCCGAGGCCTTCTTGATGTTGTTGATCGGTGTCTGTTCGACGGACATCAGCTTGCTGACCAGGGACTCGACGTCCAGCCCGCTACCGATCCCCAATGAAGTAATGCTCGCCATGGCATCCTCTCAAAAAGACACTGCCCCAAGCCCTCTTCGGCCGGGCCGAGGCGAACTTTAGGGCTTTTTTCGATTTTTCAGCGCCTGCAGGCCGAGACCGTCCTCCCGGAACCGGGAAACCGCCTCGGCCTGCAGGCTGTCGCCCGCGTCTTCAGCCCTTGAGCAGCTGCAGCACCTGCTGCGGCAGCTGGTTCGCCTGGGCGACCATGGCATTGCCGGCCTGCTGCAGGATCTGCGCCCGGGAGAGGCTGGAGGTTTCCTGCGCGTAGTCGGCATCCATGATGCGGCTGCGGGCGGCGGCCTGGTTCTCCACCGCGACCTGCAGGTTGGCGATCACGGCATCGAATCGGTTCTGCGTGGCACCGAAGGTGGAGCGGGCCAGGTTGACCTGCGCCAGCGCCAGGTCGATCTTGGCCAGCGAGTCCAGGGCGCCCTGCGTGCCACCGGCGTAGACATCGAAGGTCGTGCCGGTGCCGGCCGCGCCCAGGTTCAGGATGTCCGTGGTGGTGGTGTCGATCACCGATGCCAGCGCGCCGTCGTTCTTGCCGGCCGCCGTGGTGGTGGTCAGCATGTCGCTCACCGCCACCTGGATCTGGTCGTCCGTGGTCGCGTTGGCCCCCACCTGGAAGGTGTAGGTCGTCGCTGCGCCGGTCAGGATCTGCGAGCCGTTGAAGGTGGTGTTGCGCACCAGCCGTCCGATTTCGGTCTGCAGCTGCAGGAATTCGTTGTTCAGCGCGGAGCGGTCGTCGACATTGTTGGTGCCGTTGGCGCCCTGCACGGCCAGCTCACGCATGCGCTGCAGCATGTCGCCGATCTTGCCGAGCGAGCCTTCCGCCGTCTGCGCCAGCGAAATGCCGTCGTTGGCATTGCGCACCGCGACGGTCATGCCACGAACCTGCGTGTTCATGCGTTCCGCAATCGCGAGGCCGGCGGCATCGTCCTTGGCCGAGTTCACTCGGAGACCGGAGGACAGGCGTTGCATCGCGACACTCAGCATCCCCTGCGACATGTTCAGGTTGCGCTGCGCATTCAACGACGCGATGTTGGTATTGATGGTCTGGGGCATTTGAGCACTCCTGCAAAATTGCCGGAGGGTTCGGACCCCGGGAGCCGCCGCCGGCGCCGGATGGCGCTCGAGCCTGCGATCCCCGGAGTCGCCCCGCGAAAGGCATCAGGCCGGAACTGAACCTGACTGCCATCCGGAGGGCTCCGGAATCCACGCCGGAAATCCCTGACGTGTTGGACGAATTCTGAAAGTGCTCGCCGTTGCCCAAAGACCCGATAAGGGGGCAAAACCACGCCCAAAAGAAAAGGCAGCACCCCGCCGGCGGCGAGGAACTGCCCTTCTTTCGAGAGGGCTGCGCCCTCGGGATCAGCCGCCGCGCAGCAGCGAGAGCACCTGCTGCGGAAGCTGGTTGGCCTGGGAGACCATGGCGTTGCCGGCCTGTTGCAGGATCTGCGCGCGGCTGAGGTTGGCGGTTTCCGAGGCGTAGTCCGCGTCCATGATGCGGCTGCGGGCGGCGGCCTGGCTTTCCACCGAGACGTTCAGGCTGGAGATCACCGCATCGAAGCGGTTCTGGGCCGCACCGAAGGTCGAGCGGGCCGTGTTGACCTGGGAGAGCGCCAGGTCGATCTTGGCCATGGCATCCAGCGCACCGATGGTGGCGCCCGTGTAGGCGTCGAAGGTGGCACCCGTGCCGGCCGCGCCGACATTCAGGATGTCGGTGTTGGTGGTGTTGATCACCTCGGCCAGGGCGGCAGCATTGGTGCCGGCGCTGGTGGTGGTGCCGGTGATGTCGACACCGGTGATGGTGATCTGGTCGTTCGTGGTGGCGTTGGCGCCGACCTGGAAGGTGAAGCCCGTGGTGCCCGTCAGGACCGATTGACCGTTGAAGGCCGTGTTGGCGGCCAGGCGGCCGATCTCGCTCTGCAGCTGGGTGAACTCGTTGTTCAGCGCTTCGCGGTCGGTCTGGTTGTTCGTGCCGTTGGCGGACTGCACGGCCAGCTCACGCATGCGCTGCAGCATGTCGCCGATCTTGCCCAGCGCACCTTCCGCCGTCTGCGACATCGAGATGCCGTCATTGGCGTTGCGGATGGCCACGGTCATGCCGCGAACCTGGGTGTTCATGCGTTCCGCGATGGCGAGGCCGGCGGCATCGTCCTTGGCGGAGTTCACACGCAGGCCGGAAGACAGGCGCTGCATGCTGACGGAGAGGGAGCTCTGCGACATCGTCAGATTGCGCTGGGCATTCAGCGATTGCAGATTGGTGTTGATGATTTGAGGCATGACGCGATCCTTTCAGTACCGTTGAATGGAAACCGAGCCCAAGCAGACCAGCGTAGCGGCCGCGTCAGTGGCAGTGCGGGCATCGGTGCCTGCGCTGCCGGCCTGGTGCACCCTCGGGAGAGAGGCAGTGGCCGCTGTCGCTTGTCGCCAACGAGCTGGGACCCGTTGAGAGGGTTATCGGACTGAGGGGGGACGCGCTTGAGTCCAAACCTTCGAAAGAGGGGCCGCTCAATCACCTGAAAAGCGGGGTGATTGGCGGCCTGTTAAGGTGTTTGCGCTGGCGGGCTTTGCCCTTTGACCTCGACGGTCGTCGCAGCGTTGGAGCTCAGGGCCAGCGGGGCTGGCCCAGGGTCATCGAAGAAGCGACAGCACTTGCTGCGGCGTCTGATTCGCCTGGGCGATCATCGCCGTGCCGGCCTGCTGCAGGATCTGCGCTCGGCTCAGATTGGCGGTCTCCATTGCGTAGTCGGCATCCATGATGCGGCTGCGTGCGGCCGACTGGTTCTCCACCGAGACCTGCAGGCTGGAGATGGCGGCATCGATGCGGTTCTGCGCAGCACCGAAGGTCGAACGTGCCACGTTCACCTGGGCGATGGCCTGGTCGATCTTCGCCACCGAGTCCAGCGCGCCCTTGGTGCCGCCGGTGTAGGCGTCGAAGGTCGTGCCGGTGCCGGCGGCGCCGACGGCCAGGATGTCGGTGTTGGTGGTGTTGGTCACTTCGGCCAGCGCACCGTCGTTCTTGCCGGTGGCCGTGGTCGTGCCCAGCATGTTCAGCCCGGTGATCGAGATGACGTCGTTGCTGGTCGCGTTGGCGCCGACCTGGAAGTCGAACGAGGTGGTGGTGGTCAGCGTGGCCTGCCCGTTGAACGTGGTGTTGTTCGTCAGGCGGGTGATTTCGCTCTGCAGCTGCGAGAACTCGTTGTTCAGCGCGGTGCGGTCATCCGTGTTGTTGGTGCCGTTGGCGGACTGCACGGCCAGTTCACGCATGCGCTGCAGCATGTCGTTGACCTTGCCCAGCGCGCCTTCAGCCGTCTGCGCCAGGGAGATGCCGTCGTTGGCATTGCGGATGGCGACATTCATCCCCTTGACCTGGGAATTCATGCGTTCCGCGATGGCCAGACCGGCGGCATCGTCTCGTGCGGAGTTGACTCGCAGGCCAGAAGACAGGCGCTGCATGGACACAGCCAGCGAGGACTGTGCCGTGTTGGCATTGCGCTGTGCGTTCAGCGACAGCAGATTGGTATTGATGACGGCGGGCATGATGTGCTCCTTTCAGCTTGAAGAACCCCGGCTTAGCGCCGACGTGACTCGGGTGCCCGGGTACTGACACCCGTGCTTGCAACCCTGCAGGCGAACCTGCCGGCTTGCACCGCCCGGCGCTAGTCAACCGTTGAAGCCGTCACCTCGTCTTGCCATCGAGGTGCCGTTCTCGGCCTCCTAACCGGACCACGAACCTGTTTCCAGACCCGTTGGAATGGCTATCGGAGCCCGCAAGCATGAACTTGAGGGCTTTTTGTCAAGACCTGTGATCTTTTGAATAGCCGGGTGACTTGCCGGTCTGTTCTTCGTTTCGAAATCAGGCGGAGCGGGGCCTGGACTGTGAAGAACTGCCGGTCTGGCGTCGTGCGGGTCGGTCGGGTTCGGGGCGTCCTTTGCTGAAAGGGGCGCCGCGGCGCCGGGGAGGCGCGGCGGCATCTATTAAGAAGGGCAAGAAGTGAGCGTCAGGAGCACGCTGCGTCGGGCCGCGCCCTCATGCCACTGGAGGCGGGGCCCTGCTTGCTATTTCGGCACGGGCGGCGGCGAGGAGCTTTCGAGATGCAGGTCAAGGCCGCCGCTTTTCGAGGCTTTGCCGGGCGGGGGGCTCCCTAAAGTGGGCGGCAACGCGGACGATAAGCCTGCCCCTGCCGTGATGGATGGCAGGCCATGCATTGTTTGCGTCCCTTTCAACGGCCCGATTTGGCCCTTAAGCAGGAGATGCACATGCATTCGACCCCCTTTGAAGGCGCTCGCGAGGCCATGCCCGCCGCCCTGATCAATCCCAGCCCGGAAGCCCAGTGGCTGCTCGCGCAGGCCCGCAATGCCGCCTTCGCCGAGGCCTCCCGGGGCCGCGTGGGGCAGGGCCTGGCCGTCCTGGCCGACGCCCTGTCGCACGAGCCGCTGAGCCACGAGCTGCTGAGCGACATGGCCGCCCTGCTGCTGAGCGCCGGCGAGCTGGGACAGGCCGCCCGCTATGCCCGCGAGGCGCTGGTGATCACGCCGCATCACGGCGCCAGCCTCTACACCCTGGGCTTCGCCCTGGCCGGTCTGGGCGAGGAAGCCGAAGCTCTGCAGGTGCTGACGCAGCTGCTGACCGGGCAGGGTCTGATCAGCCTGGAGCGCGAGGCGCCGGAGCTGGTCGGCCTCGTGCGCATGGAACTGGCGCGCCTGCAGTCGCGCGCCGACGCGTCCGCCGCCGGCTGACAGCGCCGCCATCGCCGAAACGGGGCCAGCCCCGGGACGGCGGAGGTGAAAAGAGGGCCTTCTGCCACGTGCAGCGGGCCCTTTTCCTTTGGGGCGCCCGACAGCCTTGTAGGAATTTCACTGACAAACGACTGCGAAATAACGGGACTTCATCGACCGAACTGGCCTGATGTTTCCGCCCTGTTGGACTCTTCACAATTCGTCTCACGTTGACACGCAATTGAAGCGAAGAACAGGAGCCCGACATGAACGCCGAACAAATCCTCACCGAGATCCGTGAAGCCAATCTGTCGTACCTGATGCTGGCTCAGAGCCTGATCCGCAACGACCGCGAGCAAGCCCTCTACCGCCTGGGCATCTCGGAAGACACCGCCACGCTGATCGCCACGCTGACCCCGGCGCAGATCATGAAGGTGTCCTCCGGCAACACGCTGCTGTGCCGCTTCCGCATGGATGACGACCTGGTGTGGGGCCTGCTGACCAGCCACGGCAAGCCGGCCGCCGCGAACGACCAGGTGTCCCGCCTGCATGCCTCGATCCTGTTGGCGGGGCGTCACCAAGAAGCCGCCTGACATGGGGCCCCCGGTCGCCGGGGTACCGGCGACCACCCCCCGAGGGGGTGCAGTTCATAGCCGCCGTGGGGCGGATATGAACTGCAAGGGGGCCGGCTTGGGGCGGCCCGGCGCCGGCCCTTTGGAATACGCAGTTCGAGCCCGCCGTGGGCGGGATCGAACTGCAGGCTAGATGAACCGAGTAGTTGAATAGACTGGAGACCTACCATGCGCAGCAAGTCCATCCTGACCGAAGCCCGCCAGATCAGCCGTGCGGTCACCCTGATCCAGCTGGGCGCCCGCCTGCAGGTGCTGGAGTCGGAGACGGACCTGTCCTACGAGCGTCTGCTGCGCCTGTACAAGGAAGTCTCGGGCAAGTCGCCGTCCAAGGGCCAGCTGCCGTTCTCGACGGACTGGTTCATGACCTGGCAGCCCAATATCCATGCCTCGCTGTTCCTGAACGTGCATGAGTACCTGAACAAGGTGGCGGAGATCGACGAGATCGACACCGTCATCAAGGCCTACCAGCTCTATCTGGAGCAGGTGCAGGCGCAGGGCCTGGAGCCGCTGCTGTCCGTCACCCGCGCCTGGCGCCTGGTGAAGTTCGTGGACAACGGCATGCTGACCATGACCAAGTGCTGCAAGTGCGGGGGCCATTTCGTGACCCACCCGCACGAGATCTCCCGCCATTACGTCTGCGGCCTGTGCAACCCGCCCGCCCGCGCCGGCAAGGGCCGCGCACAAGGCGCGATCCAGATGCACTGAGGCCGGACCCGCCCGACGATGCAGGAACCCTCCCGCGCCGACGCCCCCGAGACCCCGCCGCCGGGCGCCGATGAGGCGCTGCCGGCGGCGCGCGCATGGGCGGAGCGAGGACGGGCGCTGTCCCGGCTATGGCCGGCCTCGGCCCTGCTGTGCTGGCTGCTGGGCTGGGGGCTGCTGACGGTCCTGCAGCCGAGGGGGGCAGGTCTTGCCCTGCTCGGGTCGGTGCTGCCCGTCGCCGTGCTGGCCTGGCTGCATGAGCGGCGCTGGCGGCGGTTCATGGTCCTGGGCGGCTTCGTGGCATCACTGCTGGCCGGCCCGGGGCTGACGCTGCTGCCGGCCTGGAGCTGGCTGCTGCCCCTGGCGCTGCTGCTGCTGATGTATCCCCGCAGCACCTGGCGCGATGCACCGCTGTTCCCGACGCCCGCCGGCGCGCTGGCGCAAGCCGCGGATCAGATCCGGCTCCCGCCCGGCGCGCGCATTCTCGATGCCGGCTGCGGGCTCGGCGCGGGCCTGCGCGAGCTCCACCGTTGTTTCCCCGCCGCAGAGCTCCATGGCATCGAATGGAGCCCGCTGCTGGCCGGGCTGTGCCGGCTCCGTCACCCCTGGGCCCGCGTGCAGCGGGGCGACATGTGGGCGCAGTCCTGGAGCCCTTACCAGGTCGTCTACCTTTTCCAGCGCCCGGAAAGCATGGCGCAGGCCGAGGCCAAGGCGCAATCGGAACTTGAGTCCGGCGCTTGGCTGATCAGCCTGGACTTTCCCCTGCCGGGCACGCCTGCCATACTGATCCAGCCCCTCGCGGGGCGCCATTCCCTTCACGTCTATCGTTTCTGAGCCCTTGCCGATGGCAGTTGCCGGCCACTCTTCACGCCGCGGGGCGGGCGATGCCCGACACCGCTCAAGAGCCCGCGCGCCTGGCCGATAAGGGCTTCAGACACAGCAGCATCCACACACCATGTTCGTCATCGTCGGCTGGCTCGTCGCCATGGGTTGCATCTTCGGCGTGTTCATCGCGCACGGAGGCAATATCGGCGTCGTGCTGCATGCACTGCCTTTCGAGTTCATCACCATCTTCGGCGCGGCCTTCGGCGCCTTCCTGGCCAACAACCAGATGAAGGTGGTGAAGGGCGCCATGAAGGGCCTCGGGACCTGCTTCAAGGGCAGCAAGTTCAGCAAGGCGCGCTACATGGAGCTTCTGGCGCTCATGTACGACATCCTGCAGAAGGCCCGCAAGGAAGGCCTCATGTCCATCGAGAAGGACGTCGAGGACCCGCACAGCTCGCCGCTGTTCCAGAAATACCCCACGGTGGGCAATGACCACCACGTCACGGAGTTCATCACCGACTACCTGCGGATGATGGTGTCGGGCAACCTGAACGCCCACGAGATCGAGTCCCTGATGGACGCCGAGATCGAGACGCACCACCAGGAAGAGCATGCCGCCGTGGCCGCCCTCAACCGCCTCGCCGGCGGCCTGCCCGCCTTCGGCATCGTGGCCGCCGTGCTGGGCGTGGTGAACACCATGGGCTCGGTGGGCCAGCCGCCCGCCGTGCTGGGGGGCATGATCGGCTCGGCCCTCGTCGGTACCTTCCTGGGCATTCTGCTGGCCTACGGCTTCGCGGAGCCGCTGGCCGGCCTGCTCGAGCAGAAGGTCGAGGACGCCGGCAAGGAGTTGCAGTGCATCAAGACCACGCTGCTCGCCAGCATGCAGGGCTATGCGCCGCAGGTGGCGATCGAGTTCGGTCGCAAGGTGCTCTATTCGGGGGACCGTCCGTCGTTCACCGAACTGGAAAGCCATGTGAAGGGCAAGAAGTGATGGTCCCCAGCATGCCGTCGGGCAGCGTCAGGAGTTGAGCCATGGCCGGTGACGCCAAGAAACTCCAGCCCATCATCATCAAGAAGATCAAGAAGGGCGGCCATGGGGCTCATGGTGGCGCCTGGAAGATCGCCTACGCCGACTTCGTGACGGCCATGATGGCCTTCTTCCTGCTCATGTGGCTGCTGGGCTCGACCACCGAGGGCGACAAGAAGGGCATCGCCGACTACTTCTCCTCGCCGCTGAAGGTGGCCCTGAGCGGCGGCTCGGGCTCGGGCGATTCCTCGCACGTGATCAAGGGTGGCGGCCAGGACCTGACGCGCCAGACCGGTCAGGTGAAGTCGGGCGACGTCGAGGCGCCGCGCCACACCATCAACCTGCGTGCGCTGAAGGAGGAGCAGCGCCGCGCCGAACGCAGCCGCCTCCAGCAGCTCAAGGACAAGATCCAGGAAGTGCTGGCCAACACGCCCGCGCTGGCGTCGCTCGGCGGGCAGATCCGTCTCGAAATGACACGGGAGGGGCTGCGCATCCAGATCGTGGACGAGAACAACCGTCCCATGTTCGACAGCGGCAGCGCCGTGGTCAAACCTTATATGCGAGAACTACTTCGCGAACTTGGCGCTGTCCTCGCGGAGGTGCCCAACCGCCTGACGCTGGAGGGGCATACTGATGCTCAGCCCTTCTCGGGGGGCGAACGGGGTTACAGCAACTGGGAGCTGTCGGCGGACCGCGCCAATGCCTCCAGGCGGGAGTTGCTGGCCGGGGGATTGCCGGAGTCGCGGGTGCTGCGCGTGCAGGGCCTGGCGGCCAGCAAGCTGCTGGAGCCCGATGAGCCCCGAAGCCCGATCAACCGCCGGATCAGCATCATCGTGATGAACCGTGATGCGGAAGACGCAGTGCTGAAAAATCTGCCGGACAACGAGGACGAACCGGCCGACAATTCGGCGACAGCGGCCGAGAAACCCTGAAGAATCATTGAAGCGTCCCATCACGGCGGCGTGGCGTCCCAGACGCTGCCGCCGTTGCCGGAACCCGGTTTGACCCGCCCTCACGCCCCTTGCGAGGAACGCCATGAGCACTGACATGAAATTTCTGATCGTCGATGACTTCTCGACCATGCGCCGCATCGTGCGCGGTCTGCTGAAGGAGATCGGCTACAACAATGCCGAAGAGGCGGAGGATGGCGTCGAGGCCCTGAACATGCTGAAGAACGGCAAGTTCGACTTCGTGGTGAGCGACATCAACATGCCCAACATGACGGGCTTCGAGCTGCTCAAGGCCATCAAGGAAGACGCCTCGCTGAAGCATCTGCCGGTGCTGATGGTGACGGCCGAGGCTCGCAAGGAAGACATCGTGCTGGCCGCCCAGAGCGGCGCGGCCGGCTACATCGTCAAGCCCTTCACGAAGGCGACGCTGGAAGAGAAGGTCCAGAAGATCATGCAGAAGCTGGCCGCGGCCGCTTGAAGGGAGTAGGCCATGAAAGCCGAAGATTTCACCCAGCTGGGCGCCGGTACTGACCCCCTGATGGTCTCGCCGGAGGTGTTCCAGCAGCTCGGCACCATCACCCGCGTGCTGCATGACACCATGCAGCAGCTCGGCGTGATGCCCAAGCTGCAGACGGCCACCGACGGTCTGCCCGACGCCCGCAGCCGCCTGACCTACATCGCCAACAAGACCGCCGAGGCCGCCAACAAGGTGCTGAACTCGGTCGACCAGGCCAAGAGCGAGCACGCCAAGATCTCCGCAGCCACGGCCGAGATGGCGAAGGCGATCACCGCGGATCCGGTCAAGGCCGTGGCCTCGGGGGCGGTGTTCAACTTCGTCAAGCAGGTCGAGGATTCCACCGCGCAGATCGACCAGCACCTGACGGACATCATGCTGTCCCAGGACTTCCATGACCTCACGGGCCAGGTGGTCGCCAAGGTGGTGACGCTGGCCAACGACCTGGAAGACAGCCTGGTCAAGCTGCTGGTGCAGGTGGTTCCCCCCGACCAGCGCGAGAAGGTCGATCCGAACATCCTGCAGGGCCCGGTGGTCAGCCCCGAAGGCCGCACGGACGTCGTGGCCAACCAGAGCGAGGTCGACGACCTGCTGGCCAGCCTGGGGTTCTGAGGCCTCTTGTCCTCCTGCCCGGCCCGGATGGCCGGGCCTTCCACAGCCCGCTGTGTGCACCGCACCGGCGGGCTTTTTGTTGCCCGGGCGGCCGAGGCGTGCCGGGGCCTGAGCCATGCCGGCGGATGCGTCGCGATGCCGTCGGCCGACCGGGTCGAGATGACCGCCGGTTTCCTCCCGCTTATCCGGCTTAAGTTGCCCCGCCTGCCGGCCAAGAATGGCGCCATCCCCCGGACTGTCCCGTCCGAGGGCCTCACGCCATGGCAGACCAAGACGCACAGGACCGCAACCTACCCGCATCGGCCAAGAAGATCCAGCGATCTCGGGCCGAGGGCCAGCTGCCGCGCTCGCGCGACCTGCCGCACTTCGCGATGCTGGTCAGCGGAGGCGCGCTGCTGTCGGCGACCGCGCCGCAGGCCCTGGACTGGCTGCAGAAGATGCTGCAGCACGGCCTGCGCTTCGATGCCCAGCTGCTGCAGCGCCCTGGTTTCATGGGCGAGCGCCTCGGTGAGCTGACGCTGCAGGCGCTGGTGTTCCTGCTGCCGTTCTGCGGCGTGCTGATGCTGGTGGCCGTGGCGGCCAACGTCGCCGCCGGTGGCTGGAACTGGACGATGAAGCCGCTCACCCCGCGCTTCGAACATCTCAATCCGCTGCAGGGGCTGGCGCGCCTGTTCCAGTGGCAGCACCTCGGGCAGGCGCTCAAGGCCGTGCTGCTGGCGCTGCTGCTCGGCGGCGTGGGCGCCCTGGTGCTCAAGGACCGCATCGCGGGCTATGTGGGCATCATGTCGGTGCCCCTGCCCAGCGCCATCGCCTATGCCGGCCAGCAGCTGATGCAGGGGCTCGCGCTGCTCGGGCTGGCGCTCGCGCTCTTCGCCGTCATCGACGTGCCGCTGCAGCGCCACCTCTACCTCAAGCGCCTCCGCATGAGCCGCGAGGAGGCCAAGCAGGAGATGAAGGAGATCGAGGGCAACCTCGAGATGAAGGGCAAGATGCGCGCCCGCATGCGCGAGATGGCCAAGCGCCGCATGATGGCCGCCGTGCCCACGGCCGACCTGGTCGTGATGAACCCGACCCACTACGCCGTGGCGCTCAAGTACGAAGAGGGCAGCATGGCCGCGCCCAAGGTCGTGGCCAAGGGCACGGACCTCCTGGCCTTCCGCATCCGCGACCTCGCCAAGGACTCGAAGGTCCCGGTGCTGCAGTCGCCCATGCTCGCCCGCGCGCTGTATGCGCACGCCGAGGTGGACCGCGAGATTCCCGCCGCCCTGTTCGCCGCCGTGGCGCAGGTGCTGGCCTATGTGTACCAGCTCAAGGCCGCGATGGCCGGCCGCGGTCAGGCGCCCACGCAGATGCCCGATCCGCAGGTGCCGCCCGAGCTGGACCCGCACAACAAGCCGCATCGCGCCCCCGATGCCGATCTTCTGGAGGATGAGGCATGAACGCCCTGATGGCTCAGTTGCAGGCGATGCTCGGCCCGCGCGCGCAGATCATCGGCGCCCTGGGTGCGCCCGCCGCTATCCTCATGATCCTGTCGATGATGGTGCTGCCGCTGCCGCCCTTCGTGCTGGATCTGCTGTTCACCTTCAACATCGCGATGGCCGTGATGGTGATGATGGTGGCGGCGAACATGCTCAAGCCGCTGGACTTCGCGGCCTTCCCCACGGTGCTGCTGCTGACCACGCTGATGCGCCTCTCGCTCAACGTGGCCTCCACGCGCGTGGTGCTGCTGCAGGGCCACACCGGCACGGGCGCCGCGGGCCGCGTGATCGAGTCCTTCGGCCACTTCCTGATCGGCGGCAACTTCGCCGTCGGCCTGATCGTGTTCGCCATCCTCGTGGTGATCAACTTCATCGTGGTGACCAAGGGGGCCGAGCGCATCGCCGAGGTCGGCGCCCGCTTCACCCTGGACGCGATGCCCGGCAAGCAGATGGCCGTGGATGCCGACCTGAACGCCGGCCTGATCGACGAGAAGGAGGCCAAGCGCCGCCGCGCCGAACTGAGCGACGAAGCGGACTTCTTCGGCTCCATGGATGGTGCGAGCAAGTTCGTGCGCGGCGATGCCGTGGCCGGCATCCTGATCCTCTTCATCAACATCATCGGCGGCTTCATCATCGGCGTGGCCCAGCACGGGCTGTCCGCCGGGCAGGCGGCCGATTCCTACATCCTGCTGGCCGTCGGTGATGCGCTGGTCGCGCAGGTCCCCGCGCTGCTGATCTCGGTCGCGGCGGCCATGGTGGTGTCGCGCGTCGGCAAGGACAAGGACATCGGCACGATGATCGGCCGCCAGGTCTTCGGCTCGGCCAAGAGCCTGACCATCACCGCGGGCGTCATCGGCATGCTGGGGCTGATCCCGGGCATGCCGCACCTCGTCTTCCTGATGATCGCCTCGGGCCTGGGCTATCTCGCCTGGTGGCTCAAGCGCAAGGAGCAGCTCGCGCAGGCCGCCAAGGCCGAGCAGATGCCGCCGCCGCCGCCCGAAGCCAATGCCGAAGCCAGCTGGGACGACCTGCAGCCCGTGGACGTGCTGGGCCTGGAGGTCGGCTACCGCCTGATCACGCTGGTGGACAAGAACAAGGAGGGCGACCTGCTCTCGCGCATCAAGGGCGTGCGTCGCAAGTTCGCGCAGGAGGTGGGCTTCCTGCCGCCGGCCGTGCACATCCGCGACAACCTCGAGCTGCGCCCGAGCCAGTACCGCCTGATCCTGCGCGGCGCCGTCATCGGCGAGGCCGAGGCCTATCCGGGCATGTGGCTGGCGATCAACCCCGGCCACGCCACGCAGAAGCTGATCGGCACCTCGACCACCGACCCTGCCTTCGGACTCCCCGCCACCTGGATCGAGGAGCGCCAGCGGGAAATGGCCCAAATGGCCGGGTTTACGGTGGTTGATTGCTCGACTGTCATCGCCACCCATCTTTCACACTTGATGCAAGTTCACGCGGCCCGTCTCCTGGGCCGGGTGGAGACGCAGCAGCTGGTGGACCACCTCACCAAGCTGCAACCCCAGTTGATCGAAGACGTGATACCCAAGATGGTCGGCATCGGCACACTGCAGAAGGTTCTCCAGTTCCTGCTGGAGGAGGGCGTGCACATCCGCGACATGCGCTCCATCGTCGATTCCATCGCCGAGAACGCCACCGCCACAACCGATCCCATCGAGCTGGGCCGCCGGGTGCGCGTGCACATCGCGCCGGCCATCGTCCAGCAGATCTACGGCCCCGTGAAGGAGCTGGACGTGATCGCGCTCGAGCCCGAACTGGAGCGCCTGGTGACCCAGGCCCTGAATTCCCCGCATGGCGCCGCGCTGGACCCCGGCGTGGCCGACACCCTCGCCCGCAGCGCGGCCGAGCAGAGCCAGGCCCAGGAAGACCGCGGCGTGCCCGCCTGCCTGCTGGTGCCGGACCTGATCCGCGCGCCGCTGGCCCGGCTGTTGCGCCGTGCCGCCCCGCGCCTGAAGGTGCTGGGCCACAGCGAGATTCCCGAGACCCATTCGATCCGCATCGGTTCGATCATCGGAGCGGCCGCATGAGCGCCCGCCTGCCGATGACTGATGCCCTGCCTTGCCAGGAGGCCGCATGAACGTCAAACGCTTCACCGCCCGTACGTCCCGCGAGGCCCTCGCGCTGGTGCGCCAGGCCTTTGGCGACGATGCCGTCGTGCTGTCCAACAAGCCCTGCGCCGAAGGCGTGGAGGTGCTGGCCATGGCCCCCGAGGGCATGACGCAGATCGAGCGCGTGGCGGCTTCGGCACCGCGCGCCGAGGCCCGCGGCCCGGCTCGCGTGCAGGCCCGCCCGGCGCAGGCTCCCGTGCCCACGATGGCCGGCAGCGCCCGCCTCGCGCAGCGCGTGGCCGAGCGCAACGAGCGCATGGAGCCGGCCTTCGGCCAGCCCGTGGATGCCGATGTCCAGACCCTGGCCATGAGCACGCTGAGCTTCCAGGACTACGTCCGCGAGCGCATGCTCAAGCGTCGCGCGGCCGAACTGAGCGGCCAGCCGGATCCCATGGAGATGGCGGCACCCGCGCCCGAGCTGCCGACGCCTGAAAGCCTGGTCGGCATGAGCGCGGCCCGCCAGCAGCGCGCGCAGGCCGCCATGCAGACGCTGGGCGCCCGCCGCCTGGACGCCCAGGGCGCCCCGATGCAGTCGCCGGCCGCCGAGCCGCCGCGCCGCAATCCGCCCGTGCTGCGCGACGAGATCCGCCTGTCCGCCGAGCAGCGCCCCGTGCCGCAACTGGCCGACATGCCCGGCAGCGCCCGCCGCGACCAGCAGGACATGATGAACGAGCTGCGCTCGATGAAGGGCCTGATCGAGGAGCGCTTCGGCGCCCTGGCCTTCATGGAGAAGCTGCAGCGCCAGCCCGTGCAGGCCCGCCTGACGCAGCGCCTGCTGGACGTCGGCTTCTCGCCGGCCCTGGTGCGCAAGCTGGTGGAGGGCTGCCCGGCCCATCTGGACGGCAAGGACGGGGCGGACGAGACGCCCTGGGCCGCCCAGGTGCTCGCCCGCAACCTCATCACCGACGAGATGAATCCGCCGCTGGAAGAGCAGGGCGGCGTCTTCGCCCTGATCGGCTCGACCGGCGTGGGCAAGACCACCACCACCGCCAAGATCGCCGCGGCCTTCGCCACCCGGCACGGTGCCTCGCAGCTGGGCCTCATCACGCTGGATGCCTACCGCGTCGGTGCCCACGAGCAGCTTCGCGCCTACGGCCGCATCCTCGGCGTGCCGGTGCACACCGCGCACGACCGGGCCTCGCTGGAGGACCTGCTGGAGCTGCTGTCGGGCAAGAAGATGGTGCTGATCGACACCGCCGGCATGGCCCAGCGCGACAGCCGCACCCACGAGCTGCTCGAGATGCTCGCCCACCCGAGCATCCGCCGCATCCTGGTGATCAACGCCGCCCAGCAGGGCGAGACGATCGAGGACGTGGCCGGCGCCTGGCGCGCCCAGACCTGCCAGGGCGTGGTGCTGTCCAAGATCGACGAGGCCGTGAAGCTGGCCCCGGCGCTGGACACCATGATCCGGCATCGTTTGCGCATTATTGGCGTTGCCAACGGGCAGCGGGTGCCGGAAGATTGGCATCGCCTGTCGGCACAGGCCCTGGTGCAGCGCGCGCTGCGCAGCCAGGCACACGCCGCCTGGCGCATGGACAGCGCCGATGTGAACCTGATCTTTGCCGGAGGCCCCGCGCTGGCCGCCGTGCAGGCCACCGCCGCGGGCGTGCACTGAGCGCGCCCCGACCCCTCGAACGCATCGCGACCCGAACCGAGACCCCCATGCGCGAGCCGCCCTTCAGCAAGACCCCGCAAGACCAGGCCGACGGCCTGCGCAAGCTCTTTGCCGCCTCCCGCACGCGCATCATCCCCGTGGTGAGCAATCCCGAGGTGCTGGACTCCGGCGTGCTGCTGGAAGGCCTCTGCGCGGCCTGCTCCGAGATGGGCCTCCAGACGCTGGTGGTCGACGCGGGCGAGCTCTCGCCGGTGGCCTCCGAGATGGCCGCCGTGGACCTGTCGGCCTGCGTGGAGCGGCTGTCCGCCCAGGTCAGCTACCTGGCCGCCCGCGGGCTGCCGCTGCGCTACATCAACGCCAACGGCTCGGCCGCCGAATTCCTCCAGGCGCTGGGCGAGGCCGCGCCGCAGGCCGACGTGATGATCCTGCATGCGCCCGCCGCCGAGCTGGCCCGCGTGCTGAACTCCCGCGAGATGCGCCCCGTGCTGCTGGCCGACACCGACACCCGCAGCGTCACCCACGCCTACGCCGGCATGAAGTGGCTCAGCCAGCGCTCCGGCATCATGGTCTACAGCCTCTTGATGGCCTGCCACCCGCAGCTGCGCCTGGCGGAGCGCATCGCCCAGCAGATCAGCAGCTGCGGCGATGGCTTCCTGGGCGCGGTGCTGCGCGACTGGGCCTGCATGGATCCCCGCACGCCGCCATCGGCGCCGCTGTCGCCCGAAGTGCGGCATCTGGCCCGTGAGCTCCTGGCGGTCGTGCCTCAGGGCTTCGCTCCGGACGCGGCGCACGACGCCCGGCCGCTGCGCCCCCTGGTGAATCTCCGTCCGGCGCGGCCCGCGGTGGCCGCCAACTGATGTGCAGGAGCTGAAGATGTATACCGCCAAAGGCCGCCTCGACAACTCGGCGCTGATCCGGCAGTACAGCGGGCTCGTCCGACGCCTGGCGCACCAGATGATCGCCAAGCTACCGGCCAACGTGGAACTGGATGACCTGATCCAGGTCGGCCTGATCGGGCTCACCGACGCGCTGTCGCGCTTCGACGTGGCGCAGGGCGTGCAGTTCGAGACCTTCGCGACGCAGCGCATCCGCGGCGCCATGCTGGACGAGCTGCGCGGCGGTGACTGGATGAGCCGCGGCACGCGCCGCCAGCAGCGCTCGATCGAGACCGCCGTGCACAAGCTGGAGCAGCGCCTCGGCCGCGCGCCCCACGAATCCGAGATCGCCGCCGAGATGGGCCTGAGCCTGGGCGACTACCAGGACATGCTCTCCAAGGTGCGCGGCACGCAGCTGGTCTACCTCGAGGACATGAGCGGGGACGAAGGCAGCGACGACTACCTGGATCGCCACGTGGTCGACGAGAGCAACAACCCCATGGCGCAGCTGCAGGACCACCGCATGCGCGAGGCCCTGGTCGCCGCCATCAAGAACCTGCCCGAGCGCGAGCAGTACGTGATGAGCATGTACTACGAGCACGACATGAACCTCAAGGAAATCGCCGCCGTCCTGAAGGTGACGGAATCCCGGGTCTGTCAACTGCACAGTCAGGCGATCGCCCGCTTGCGCGTGAAGCTGCGCGACTGGTAAAACCGGCACCGGATGGCCGCATGCGCCGTCTGGAGAGTTCGCATGAAGTCGTGGTGGCAGCCCGGCGCCGGCGCGCCGGCCCCTCAAGCACCTGATACCCCTGAACGCAGCGAGGTCAGCGACGCGCAGTCGCTCGTCCGCTCACTGGCGCAGCCTGTGTCCAACCTCGGCCGGGATGCCGCCGAGGTGCGGGGCGCCCTGGAAGACACGCAGAAGGTGATCGTCGCCCAGCGCGAGGCCATGCAGGCGCTCGAGCGCGAGCTGCAGCAGGTCCAGCGCGCCCAGTCCGGCATCGCCGTGGCCACGGCCGAGTCCATCGCCGCCGTCGGCCGGGCCCGCGAGGCCCTGCACAAGATCGGCGCCGAGGTCGGGGGCATCGTGCAGACGCTGCGCCAGGTGTCCGACGCCGCCTCCGACATCACCCGCATCGCCCTGCAGACCCGTCTCGTGGCCTTCAACGCCTCCGTCGAGGCCAAGCGGGCCGGCGAGGCCGGCCGCGGCTTCGGTGTCGTGGCGGATGCGGTCAAGGACCTCGCCACGCAGGTCGAGCAGAGTTCCAAGTCCATCATGGGCACGGTGGGGGCGCTGGATGCCCGCATCGACAGCTTCAGCCGCGAGCTCAGCAGCGAAGGCCGCCAGGCCCAGGAAAGCAGCATTCACGCGGCCTTCGGCGTCGTGCAGGCGGACGTGCAGCGCATCGCGACGGCCGCCGATCAGAGCCAGCAGACCACCGCCGCGCTGGCGGAACGCGCGGCGGTGCTCGGCAGCGACGTGGCCCTGGCCCTGCGCCACATGGACGCGGCCTTCGCCTGCAGCGACCGCTTCCTGCGCCTGTCCGAGGACCTGATCGAGCGCATCGCCTCCTCGGGCGTGCGGGTCGAGGATGCGCTCTACATCGAGGGTGCCCAGCAGGCGGCCCTGGAAATGGGCGAGCGGCTCGAGCGTGCCGTCGCGCAGGGGCGCATCTCGCTGGCGGACCTGTTCGACGAGCAGTACCAGGCGCTGCCCGGCACCCAGCCCGCCCAGCACCGCACGCGCTTCAGCGAGCTGGCCGACCAGCTCTTCCCGGCCGTGCAGGAGCGCATGCTCCAGCTCTCCGACAAGGTCGTGTACTGCATTGCCGCGGATCGCAACGGCTATGTCTCGACGCACAACCGCAAGTACTGCCAGCCGCAGCGGCCGGGGGATGTCGTCTGGAACACGGCCAACAGCCGCTACCGGCGCATCTTCAATGACCGCACCGGCCTGGCCTCGGCACGCAACCAGCGGCCCTTCCTGCTGCAGACCTACCGCCGCGACATGGGCGGCGGGCGTTTCGTGCTGCTCAAGGAAGCCTCGGCGCCGATCCTTGTGCAGGGGCGCCACTGGGGCGGGCTGCGCCTGGCGTTCAACTTCTGAGCGGCGATGGCGGCCGTGCCACCTCGCTACGGCATGGCGCTGCATGGCGCGGCGGCATCGTCTGAGGGCGGTGGCCGAATGAGGTGGCGGCGGTGTGCCGGCCCTTCATTCGCCGGCCCGCCTCACTCCACGATGCAGGCGCGGTTCTTCCCCGTGCGCTTGGCTTCGTAGAGGCCTTCGTCCGCGCGGTCCAGCGCGACCTCCAGCGTCTCGCCGGCGCGGTAGATCGTGATGCCGGCCGAGAAGGTCACGAAGACGTCCTTGCCCTCGTGCATGAACAGCGCGGCGGACAGCGAGCGCTGCAGCCGCGTCAGCACTTGCTGGGCTTCGTCGAGCGGCGTGCGGGGCAGCATCAGCACGAACTCCTCGCCGCCGTAGCGCGCCACGAGATCGCCGGGGCGGAGCATCTGCGTCACGCGCGCCGCGAGGGACTTCAGCGCCTCGTCGCCGGCCGCATGGCCCAGGGTGTCGTTCAGCTTCTTGAAGTTGTCGACGTCGAGCAGGGCCAGCGCCAGCACCGTGCCCTCGCGCTCGAGCTTGGCCTGCTCGGTGTTGAAGGCCGCCTCGAGGCCGCGCCGGTTGGCGATCTTGGTGAGCTGGTCGGTCTGCACCTCGCTCGAGAGGCGGCGCAGCTCGCCCTCCAGCTCGTCGACGCGACGGGACAGCTCCGAGGCGCGCTCGTGCTCCGTGCTCAGCCGCTGCTGCGTGCTGTGCACCAGGCCCTGCACGGTGCGGCTCTCCTCGACCATCTCCCGCACCACGCCGGCCAGGCTCTCCAGCGTGTCGGCCTTCTCGATGACGTCGGCGTAGCGCGTCACATTGCTCTGGAAACGGTCGGTGTGCTGGCCCAGCTCGCCCAGCTCCTCGAGCATGCGATGGATCAGCAGCTTGAGGGAGTCGCGCGCCCGCGCCCGCTCGGCCTGCAGGCTCTTCTGCCGCTCGCGCGTGCCGTCGAGCATCTCGCTGACCATGCGCACGCCGCGGGAGCTCAGGCCGGTGTCCAGCGCCTGCGTCATCAGCTCGCACTGGCCCCGGGCCCAGGAATCGTCCTCGGCCAGCTCGACCAGGCTCGCGCTCAGCGCACGGCACAGCTCGCCCATCTGCCCGAAGAGGTGATGTCGGTGATCCAGCATGCGGCGGGCCCGCACGCACAGCGCCTCCATCGCCTCGGCGCGCTGAGGCGTGGCGCCCTGCTCGCGCAGGCTGGCCAGCGCGGTCTCGATCTCCTGCTTGAGGGACTCGGCGCGCTCGTCGGAGGCCAGCAGGGCGTGCTGGACGGTCTCGTGCAGGCTGTCGCCCACGAGCGGCCAGGCCTGCGGGCCGGCTTCGCGATCGAGGGCCGAGGTGTCGAGCTGCAGCTCTTCCTCGTTGAAGAACTGGCTGGGCGTGCCGCCCGGTTCCTCGGTGCTGGCTTCCTGGACGTCCACGCCGACATCGCTCGGGTCGGCATCCCAGCTGGACAGCAGCTGACGCAGGCGGTTGAGCAGGCGGTGCGGATCCGTGCGGCTCGACTCCAGCACGCGCTGCAGGCCGTCCTTCTTGCGGGCCAGCGTCCATTGCCGGCCGCCCCGTTCGAGACCGCGCACCAGGCGCTCGGTGACGCTGGCCATGCCGTCGGCCAGCACGGCCGGCCCGGCGCTCTGCTGGAAACGTTCCAGCACGCGCTGGGCCTCATCCCAGCGGGACTCCCGCAGCATGCCCATGACGTCCTGGCGGGCCTGCAACTCGGGCAGACCGAGGCTCAGCAGGCGCTGCAGCACGGGCTGGGCGCGATCCGGCAGGGCGTCGGGCGCGGAGCCGGGCGCACCGGTTGCCGGGGTGGCGGCGGGCTCCGTGCCGCCGGACTCGACCAGATAGGCCCGCGCATAGTTCTCGGGCGTGGGCTCCAGCTTGGCCATCGCGAGGCGACGCAGGGCGGCCTTGGCGATCGTGGCCGGGGGCTGCGCACCGGGCGCGGGCCGTGGCGAGGCGGGGGCGGGGGAGGCGGGCGAACGGTCGTCCATGGTGTTCCAGATGACTCAGCGGAGGCCGCCGGTCGGGCTGCTGAGAGCGCGGCCCGCGGCGGTGTCGCCTTCGAGCCCGTTGGCCTGCACGATCCAGGGCGCCTTGCGCGGCAGCACCGTCTGCGCCAGCCAGCGTTCGAGATCGTCCGCGGCCAGCGGGCGGCTGAAGAGGAAGCCCTGCATCACGCTGCAGCCCAGGCGGTGCAGGACCTCCATCTGGCGGAGCGTCTCCACGCCCTCGGCGATCACCCGCAGGCCCAGCGAACGCGCCAGGGCGATGATGGCGGTGACGACCGCCGAGCTCTGCGGCGTGATGCCGAGGTCCCGCACGAAGCTGCGGTCGATCTTGACCTCGGAGATGGGCAGGGTGGTCAGGTAGGCAAGCGAGGAATAGCCGGTGCCGAAGTCGTCGATGGAAATCTCGACACCGACCTCGTTCAAGCGGTGCAGGGCCGGGATCACGTTCTGCAGGTCCTTCATCAGGCCCGTCTCGGTGATTTCCAGCTGGATGGCGCGATGCGGCACGCCATAGGCGCTGACGCACTGGTGGATGTGCTCGACCAGGTCCGAGCGCTCGAACAGGCGGTTGGGCAGGTTGACGGCGATGGCGTCGGAGAAGCCGAAGTTCAGCTGCCACACCTTGGCCTGGCGAGCGGCCTCGCGCAGCGCCCACTCGGACAGCGGCACGATCAGGCCGGTCTCTTCCGCGAGCGGGATGAAGTCGCCGGGCGGCACGAGCTTGTCGCCGCGCTGCCAGCGCATCAGGGCCTCGGCCCCGACCATGCGGGCGGCGCGGACGTCGATCTTGGGCTGGTAGTGCAGCACGATCTCGTTGCGCTCGATGGCCTTGTGCAGGGCGGACTCGAGCTCCAGCTTCTCGCGGCCCCGGCCGGCGAGCTGCGGGGTGTAGAGCGCCGAGGCGTTGCGCCCCTGGCTCTTCACGGCGTACATGGCGACGTCGGAATTGCGCAGCAGGTCCGCCGTGGTGGTGCCGTCCCGCGGGTAGATGGCGATGCCCACGCTGGCCGTGACGAAGCACTCCTGCCCCGCGATGAAGATGGGCTCGCGCAGGGCCTCCAGCACGCGCTGGGCCACGCGCTCGGCGTCGCGCTCGTCGGCCACCTCGGGCAGCAGGGCCACGAACTCGTCGCCACCCAGCCGGCCCACGGCCTCCAGCGTGCGGTGCGAACGCCCGCCCACGGATTCCAGCAGGCCTTCCATGACCTGGTCGGAGTGGCGCACGCAGGCACGCAGGCGGCGGCCGACCTCCATCAGCAGCTCGTCGCCCGCGGCGTGGCCGAGGGTGTCGTTGATGACCTTGAAGCGGTCGAGGTCGATCAGCAGCAGGCCGACCTCATGGCCGCTGCGCCGGGCCGCCTCGATGGCGCGCTCGGCCCGCCAGATGAGCTGGCGGCGGTTGGGCAGGCCGGTGAGGGCGTCGAAATTGGCGAGCTGGCGGATCTTGTCCTCGGCCAGGCGGCGGTCGGTGACGTCCTGGATGACGCCCGTGTAGCCGCTGGCGTTGCCGTGCTCGTTGAACTCGGGCTCGGCCTCGATGTGCAGCACGCGCTGGCGGCCGTCGAGCAGGGTCACGGGGACGTCGGTCACGAGCACCGAGTTGTGGACCATCACCTCGCGCAGCAGGCGCAGGAAGAGCTGGCGGTCCTCGCGCGGCACCATGCGCATCACGCCGATGAAGTCCAGCGGCTCGTTCGGCCCGAAACCGAACACCCGCAGCGCCTCGGTGGCCAGCACGAAGCCGCCCGCGCCGCGGTGCCATTCGAAGCTGCCCATGCGGGCCAGGTCCTGGGCGCGCGCCAGGCGGGCCTTGCTGCGCTCGAGCTCGATGCGGGTGCGGGAGCTGCGCAGCAGGTAGCGCAGCCGGCCGGCCAGCAGGCTCCATTGGGTGGACTTGACGAAGAAGTCGGTGGCGCCGACCTGGTAGGCGCGGTTGATGGAGGCCTCGTCGTCGAGGCCGGTGAGCATCAGCACCGGGGTGGACTCGAAGCCGGGGGTCTCGCGCAGGCGGCTGCAGGTCTCGAAGCCGTCCAGCTCCGGCATCATGGCGTCCAGCACGATGATGTCGGGCGTCCAGCTGCCCACCGTGCGCAGGGCTTCCTCGCCGCTGCTGGCCTCGGTGATGTCGAACCCGCGCTCGCGCAGCGCGATGGCGGTCAGCAGCAGATTGACTTCGTCGTCGTCGACGAGCAGCACGCGCGGCTGCTCGGGCAGGTCCTGGTCCACGGTCGGGTTGGCAGAGTTCATTGAGGGCCCGTCAGCAAGGCTTCGAGGGCCTGGCGCACCAGCCCCGCCTCATCATGCATGGCATCGATCAGCTTGTCCAAGCCTTCGGTCTGGCCGTTGCGTGCCATGGCTTCGGTCTCGGCACAGTGGCGGGAGAGCTGCAGGGCGCCCAGGCTGGCCGAGGAGGACTTCAGCGTGTGGGCCACATGGCGGATGGCCGCCAGGTCCATGCCGGCCTCCCGGGCGCGCTGGAGGTCGGGCAGCAGCTTGTCCAGGGACTTGATGAAGGCGTTGATCACCCGCGGCAGCAGCTGGTTGGCACCGCTGGGGTCCAGGTCGCGCAAGCGCTGCAGCGAGGCTTCGTCCAGGCAGCTGGGGCTGCGGTCCGGGGAGGAGGGCGTTGCGGCGGATGACATGGTGGCTCCATCGTAAACGGCGGCAGGCGTGGCGGACGTGGCGGAATGCGCAGATGCCGCAGATGCCACCACAGTCGGGGACCCCGCGGCCCCGGCGGCCGAGGGGTGGGCCGGCTGGCCCAGGCGCCGCTGCAGCACGGCCAGCAGCTCGCGGTGGCGCAGGGGCTTGGGCAGGTAGTCGTCGAAGCCGTAGGCCAGCAGCTTTCCGCGGTCACCGGACAGCGCATTGGCCGTCACGGCCACGACCGGCAGATGGCACGGGTTGACGAAGCGGTAGCGGCCCTCGCCGCCCCGGCGGAAGATCTGCAGGGCCTGGATGCCGTCCATGCCGGGCATGTGGATGTCCATCATCACGAGGTCGAAGGCGCGCTCGGCCAGGGCCTGCAGGCCGGCCTCGCCGCCATCGCACAGCTGCACGCGGCAGCCCAGCTGCAGAAGCATCTGCTGGATCACCTCCTGGTTGACGGGGTTGTCCTCGACGACCAGCACGTGCCAGGGCCGGGGAGCGCCGGCCCCCATCGCCTGGGGAAGGTCGTCCGGGGCGTTCGCGTCCGGCAGCGGCAGATGCAGGCTGAAGACGCTGCCGCCGTCCGGGCGGGCGCGGGCGTCCAGCACGGCGCCCATCTGCTGGGCCAGCTGCTGGGCCACTGCCAGGCCCAGGCCGGCGCCCCCATGGCGGCGGGCGAGGCTGTCGTTGCCCTGGGTGAAGGGCTTGAAGAGGTGCTGGAGCTGGCCGGCCGGGACGCCGATGCCGGTGTCCTGGACCTTCAGCAGCACGCCGGGCCGCCCGTCGGGGAAGGGCTGTGCCCGGGCCGCCAGGCCGATCTCGCCGTGCTCGGTGAACTTCAGGGCGTTGTCCAGCAGCTTGCCCAGCAGCCGGCGCAGCGCCCCCGCCGCCACGGGCAAGGCCTCCGGCAGCCCATCGGCCAGCGCCAGGTTCAGGCGCAGTCCGCGGGATTCGGCCTGTGGGCGGTACTGCGCCGCCAGGGTCTCCAGCAGCGGCCGCAGCGGGCATTCGCCGCTGCGCTGCTCGGCGGCCTCGCCGTCCAGGTGGGCCAGGTCGAGCATGTCGTCCAGCAGGTGCTGGAGGTCCTCGCCGCTGGCCTGGACCTGGCGGGCGTAGTGCTGCTGGCGCTCGTCCAGGGGCGTGTTGAGCAGCAGCTGCGTCATTCCGAGGATGCCATTCATGGGCGTGCGGAACTCGTGGCTCATGTTGGCCATCAGCAGGCTCTTGGCCTGGCTGGCGGACTCCGCCTTGTCGCGCGCGGCCTGCAGTTCGCGGTGGCGCTGCTGCTCCTCGGTGACGTCCGCCAAGATGCCGTAGACCAGCGGCGCGCCGCCCGCATGGGCCTGCAGGCGCGTGCGCAGGCGGACCCAGCGCACGCCGCGGCCGGGGTGCTGCACGCGCAGGACCATGTCGGTGGGCTCGCCGGCCGCCTGGGCCAGCAGACGGCGCTGGTAGAGCGCGCGGTCGTCGGGGTGGATGCGGTCCTCGAACACCCGGGGCCCTAGCCGCAGGTCCATGGGGCTCAGGCCCAGCGTGTCCAGCAGCAGCGGGGAGCTGAAGTGCAGGCGGTCCCATTCCGCATTCGTGACGAAGAGGCATTCGCTGACGGCGTCGGTGACCTCGCGGAAACGGGTGTCGCTTTCCTGCAGCGCGCGCTCGAGCTGCCGCCGGGCGTTGGCGTCCTGCAGCACCAGCAGGGCCAGCGTGCGGCGCTGGCCGGCCAGCGGCATCAGCAGGCGCTGCACCTGCAGCCAGCGCGGGCCGAAGGGCGTCTGCACGCGCAGGTCCTCGCGGGCGCCCCGCCGGCCCTCGCGCAGGGCCTGCCAGCGCGCGGGCGTGCACAGCTCGGCCAGGGCCGGATCCACGCCCGATCCCAGCACCTGGCCGACCAGCGCGGGGCCGCGCACGGACAGCAGACGCTCGGCCTCGCGGTTCAGGTGCAGGACGCTGCCATCCTGGCTGTCCATCAGCAGCACGCCCATCGGCAGCAGGTCCACCAGCGCCAGGGCATCGCCCGTGTTCAGCGACTGCAGCAGCTGGCGAGCGGCGTCGCCGGTGAGCGAGGCGTCCGGCGTCATGCGCGGCGGGCCGGGCGAGGGGCCGGGCGGGGCTGCCGCAGGAGGGCGGAGTCAAGACCTGACCCCTCGGGGCGTGCCCCGGGCAGCGAGCGGAGGCGCAAGGCGTCGTGGTGGGGGGCGGCTGGCGCTGGCGTGCGCGGGCAGTGTCGTTCCTGCATGGATCTCTCTTTGCGGTCGGCGCCACCCGGCGGGCGGGCCCGGAACCCTCTGCGCCGCATTCTCGGCGAAACGCCGACGAACTGGGTAGAGGCGTCTTTACAATGAGTTGCATGAGCAGCCTCAGCCAAGTCCCCCAGCGCGGTCGGCGCCGACCCCGGTGGGGCGGCGCCGCCCTGGCGCTGATGGCGGTCGGCGCGGCCCTCCTGGCCGGCGGCCTGTGGCTGCTGGACGCGCTGGCGCCGCAGGGCACCTTGCCTGGCGTGCTGCTGGCGGTGCTGGCCATGCTGCTGCTGTGCGTGGCCCTCGCGCTGGGCTGGCATCTGGGCGTCCGCCTGACGCGCCAGCAGCTGGGCGAGTCGCTGCGGGAGCTGCGCCAGCAACTGCATGTGCAGGCGCAGGTGCAGTCCGACTGGCAATGGCAGACCGATGCCCAGCATCACCTGGTGCGCTGGCAGGCGCCGTGGGGCCAGCCTGGCTCGAGCTGGGTGGGCCAGGCGGCGACGCAGTCGCTGGCCGAACGCCTGCAGCTCGCGGACGCCTCCGCGCTGCAGCTCCAGGGCTGCCTGGAGGCGCAGCGCCCGCTGCTTCAACTTCGTCTGGACGGCAGCGCCACCGGCGCCAAGGCCCCCGCGGGCGAGTGGTGTCTGCAGGCGGTGCCGCTGCTGGACGGGAGCGGGCGCTTCTGCGGCTTCCAGGGCAGCGCGCGCTTCATGGCCGCCGCGACGGCAGAGGCTCCCGTCAGCCCATCGATCTCCACGAGCTCACCGCCCGGCGATGATGCCCTGCGCGCCGAGCAGGCCGCCTTCGCCTACACCGTCTCCCATGACCTGCGCGCGCCGCTGCGCGTGGTCGATGGCTTCGCCCGCATCCTGCGCGAGGACTACGGCCGCCTGCTCGACCGCGTCGGCAACGACCACCTCGACCGCATCTCCGGCGCCGCACAGCGCATGAACCAGATGATCGACGCGCTGCTGGCCCTCAGCCGCCTCTCGGTGCAGGCCCTGGAGTGCCGCCCGGTGGACCTGAGCCTGCTGGCCGGCCTCGTGCTGGATGAGCTCCGCCGCGAGGCGCCCGAGCGGCAGGTGGCGGTGCACATCCAGCCCGGCATGGTGGCCAACGGGGACCCGACGCTGCTGCGCGTGGTCCTGGAGAACCTGCTGGGCAATGCCTGGAAGTACAGCAGCAAGTGCGAGCTCGCCCACATCAGCTTCCAGTGCGAGGACGGGCCGCGAGGGCGTGTCTTCGTGGTGGGCGACGACGGCGCGGGCTTCGACATGCGCTTTGCCGACCGCCTCTTCGCGGCCTTCCAGCGCCTGCACAGCGCCAGCGATTTCGCCGGCACGGGCGTGGGGCTGGCCTCGGTGCGGCGCATCGTCCAGCGCCATGGCGGCGACATCTGGGCCGAGGCGGCCGTGGGGCAGGGCGCGCGCTTCTTCTTCACGCTGCCGGGCTGAGCGCACGGCTGAGCGCCCCCTCGGCGCGAGGCGCCGGTTCGATCAGGCCTGGTCGGTAGCGGGCAGGGCCAGCAGCTCCACCGCCTCGAGCACCCGGGCGGCCTGCTCGGGCCAGGACCGGCCCTCCAGTTCCGCCATGCGGCGCAGGCGCGCGAAGGCGTCCTGGCGCGAGAGCGAATAGCGGTGCATCAGCACGCCGACGGCCATGGGCACCGTCTGCGCCAGCACTTCGTCGCCGGCCGCGCTGCGCACGGGCGCCTCGGCGGGGCGGCCTCCGCGGGCGCGAAGGTTCGCGACGGCCGCTTCCACGGCCGGCACGATCTGGTGGATGTCCAGGGGCTTGACCAGATAGGCCACCGCGCCCAGCTCCTTGACCTTGGCCACGGTCTGCTCGTCGGTGAAGGCCGAGAGGAACATGAAGGGGGTCTGCAGGGCCTCGCGCAGGTAGGCGGCGACGTCGAAGCCGCTCATGCCCTCCATGCGGATGTCCAGCAGGGCCAGCTCGGGGCGGTGCTCGCGTGCCAGCAGGATGGCGTCGTCGCCGTTGTCGGCGTCGATGACCTCGTAACCCGCCTGGACCAGGCCGTGGGTGAGCGTCGCCAGGACGAGCCTGTCGTCGTCGACCACCAGAATCTTGCCTTTGCTCGTCACTGCCTACGCACTCCCACCCAGGGGGCCGGCGGGTGCGCCGACCGAGCCACGCTTGGCGCCCCGGGGAAGCCGGGGCTGCGTGATCTGTACCGCTCGAGGGCGTTCCGAGCGGCCAAAAGCCGTCATTGTCGCTGAATTGCCGGGAGCCCGGCGTTCACGCTTGCCCTAGTCGGGCGTGGGAGGGCGCACAGCGATCGAGGGCGCCGGCCGCGCGATGCTCAGTGGCCCGGAAGCCAGGTGATGCTGGGCGGCTGCAGCTCCATGGTGCAGCACACCACGAGCCCCTGCTGCTCCAGGTTGAGCTTGGCGCTGCGCCTCGGCAGCAGGGCGCGCACCAGGCCGAGGCCCGACACGCTGCCTGGCACGCCCGCCAGTGTGAAGCCCGGCGGCAGCTGGCCCGGGTTGACGATGCGGATGGACAGCCGGTCCGCCTCGCAGCGCAGATGGCAGTGGATGGGCGCATCCTCGCTGTGCTTGATGGCGTTGGTGAGCAGCTCGTTGAGCGTCAGCGCAATGGGGATGGACTCCGCCTCGGGCAGCGCCCAGCGCTCCGCCTGCGCCGCCATGGCGCCCTCGACATGGCAGTGGATGGGGCGCCCGAACATGCGCTGCACGGAGCCCGTGATCGCCTCCACCACCTTGGGCACCCGCAGCGGCCCGGTGCCGCCCACCTGCAGCCCGTAGACCTGCGCGATGGCCTGCACCTGACCCACGGCCTCCGAGATGACGCCCTTGATCTCCGGTCGGCGCGCGGCGATCTGCTGCAGCAGCCCGGCCACGCCCTGCAGATTGTTCTTGATGCGGTGGTGCACTTCCTTCACCAGCAGCTCGCGCTGGGCGATGGCGGCCTCCAGGCGCGCGGCCTCTGCGGCGCGCTGCTCGGTGACGTCCGTGGCGACCATGAGCAGTTGCTCGGGCTCGCTGGCACCGTCGGGGCGGCTGACGTCGCTGAGGTGCAGGTAGCGCGTGTCCCAGATGCGGGTCTCGCCGCCCATGCTCAGCGGGTACTCGCGCTGCGTGACGGCATCCGTCTGCAGCGCGGCCTCCATGTCCCGGCGGATGGCGCCGCCCTGGTCGGCCCCGAACAGCTCCTCGGGCGTCGCGCCCAGCAGGGCCTGCTCGGGGCGGCCGGCCAGCCGCGCGGCGGCCTGGTTGATCTTCTCGAGGCGCAGGCTGCGGGCGTCGAGCAGGCTGATGGCCAGCGGCGCGACCTCGATGATGCGGCGCAGCGAGGCCTGCGCCTGCTGCGTCTGCGCCTCGGCCTGGCGGCGGCGCTCGATGTCCAGCAGCGCGTAGGTGAGCTGGCGGCCGTGCTCGGCAAGACCTGTCACCACGGCATTGCCCACCACCCAGAACTCGCGGCCGTCCCGCGCCATCAGCCGGCACTCGAAGGTCTCGGCCTGGCCCTCGGTGAGCTCGTCCAGGTAGTGCGTCTGGCGGAAGGGATGCTCCGGCTCCGCCGTGGCGACGATGCTCATGGGCTGGCCGAGGAACTCGACGAGATCGCCGCCGAACATGCGCCGGGCCGAACGGTTCATCCACTCGATGCCGCCGCGCCCGACGGTCACGATGCCCACGAGCACGGAGTCCAGCACCGCCCGCTCGCGCTCGGCCTGCAGCAGCAGCGACTGCTGGGCGCGCCAGCGGTCGTCGACGTTCACGTAGGTGGCGATGAGGGCCTCGTCCGCGAGCCCCTGGCGCATCAGGCGCTTGCTGACCTGCATCCACAGCAGGCTGCCGTCGCGGCAGCGCACGCGGCGCTCGCCCCGCCACAGGCCGCTGTCCAGCAGGGCGGCCTGCGTGAGGCGGCCGATGTGCTCGTACTCGTGGTGGGACTCGTAGAGCGTCTCCAGCGGCAGGCCCACGAGCTCCTCGATGCGGTAGCCCGTCAGCTGCGCGAGCGCCTCGTTGGCCCGCTCGATGCGGCCGCCGCGCAGGATGGCGATGCCCACGTCGGAGAGGCTGAACATCAGCTCGCGGTCCTGCACCAGCGTCTCGAGCTGGGCCTGCTGGCTCTTGAGGCGGCTGATGTCGCTGATCACGGCGATGGCCTCGGGCTCCACGGACTGGCCCGCGGGCACGGCCTTGAGACTCAGCGACAGCCAGCGCGCGGGGGCGTCGGCCGAGGCATCCTCGGGGGCGACTTGCTGGAACTCGGCCTCGAAGGGCTGCTGGGGATCGAGGGCCTGGAGCGCCGTGAGCACCTCCTGGCCCAGCCCCGGCAGGGCCTGGAACAGCCGCGCGATGCCGGTGCCGGCCTCCGGCAGCGAAGGGTGGCCCAGCATGCGCGCGAAGCCGGGATTGCAGCGCACCAGGCGCTGGCCGCGCAGATAGGCCAGGCCGAGGCCCGCGCCGTCCATGGTGGTGGTCAGCTCGTGCAGCAGCTGCTCGCTGCGGGCGAGGGCCTGCTGCTGCGCGGTCATGTCCAGCGTGACGACGGAGGTGGTGCGCTGCCCCGTGCCCAGCTGCCCGGGCTCGACGCGGGTCAGCAGCCAGCGCCGGCCGAGCTCGGGATGCCGGACGGCGTAGCGGACCTCGGCCTTCTCGCCGGTCTTGAGGGCCTTCTGCAGCCGTTCGAACTCCGGCAGGGACTCGGGCTCGACGATGTCCCGCCCCACGCCCTGCAGCGCGGCCAGCGGGCCCGCGGGCGCCGCACCGCCCTTGCCCGCGCGCGGGCGCAGCCAGCCGGCGTCCTGCTGAAAGGTGGCGAGGCCGACGCCGGCGGTGTCCATGAGGGCGTCCAACTGCTGGTGGGCGAGGTCACGCTCCTGCTCCAGGCTGCGATCCTCGAGAACGGCCATGACCCGCGGCGTGGCGCCCGGGACTTCCGGCAGGGCCTGGAGGCGGGCCTGCCACCAGCGGGGGCGGCCTTGCGCATCGGGCAGGCTGCCCTGGATCAGCACGGGCTCGTGGCGCCCCGTCAGCACCGGATGCAGACCCTGGGGCGACCAGCCGAGCAGCGCCTGCAGGGCCGGCGGCGCCTCATGCAGCGTGGCCGGCACCTGGGGGCACAGGGCGGCGAAGGCGCTGTTGTGGCGCAGCAGCAGGCCCTGGGCGTCGAACATCAGCAGGGGCTGGGGGTTGAGGTCCAGCCACTGCAGCATCTCGTGGTGATGGCGGTCGGTCTGCTCGCGGGCCAGCACTTCGGCACTGCAGTCCTGCAGCAGCACGAGGCTCAGGGTCGGCGCCTGCGCGTCGTTGAGCCGGTGGCTGCTGATGCGCATCCAGTGTTCCGCGCCGCCGGCGTCGCGCAGGCGCAGGGGGCGCGCCGCGTTGTCCGGGCGCACGAGGCTGCGGGCCAGCGCCCGGCTGTGGGGCCGCTCGCGCCATTGGGCGCGGTCCTCGGGCGCCAGCCACAGGGAGAAGTCCTGCCCGGCCAGCGCCTCCAGCGGCTTGCCCAGCAGCTGCAGCAGGGCGTCGTTGGCGCTCTGCAGGCGATGCTGTCCGTCCTCGATGAAGGCGGGCCAGGGCGACTGCCAGAAGACCCGCATCAGCTCGTGCGGCGTGCCGGCCGGGAGGGCCGGACTGCCGAGGGCGGTCGGCATCGGACCGGGCACGTCGGGGCCCGGCACGGCAGTAACGGAGGGAGCGGGCGGCACGCTGGCGGCCACGGGCTCGCCCGCCGGCCGCCGGCCCAGCACGGAGCTGCCCGCGCGCGCCGGGCGGGCGGTGTCCGGGAGCGCCGCGTCGATGCGGGCATGCAGCATCCAGCAGGCGGTGTCCTGCGGGTCGGGCGAGAGCGCGATGAGCTTGAGCTGCGCGCGCTGCCCCGAGCCCAGCGCCCAGGTGGGCGCGACGGGCGCGCGGCGGCCCTCGGCGAGGGCGTGGGTGGCCAGCTTGAGCCAGTCCCAGACCTTGGTGCCCGCGGCCGTGCGCAGCCCTTGCAGGCTGGCGCCGGGGTGCAGGTCCAGGGCCTGCGCGGCGGGGTTGGCCTCGAGGATCTCCAGCCGCCGGTCGAGCAGGAGCACCGGGTCGCTGAGCTCGAGCATGAGCCCGCGCAACGCGGTCAGGTCCTGGGCAAGCAGAGAGAGCTGGGAGGGCACGAGGCGCAGTGTAGGACAAGCGCGGCGGGCCCCCGCCCGGTCAGGGCCTCATTCGAGCTGGGCGGCCTTGCCGAGCGCACGCGCGATGGCGAGGTTCACTTCCTCGGCGCCGAGCATCAGGGCCTCGGTGCTGGCCCGGAAGTCGAACACCGACTCGGTCTCGATGGCATGCACCAGGTCCAGGTAGGGCTTGCAGGGGCCGGTCTGGTCGACCAGCGCCTGGCGCACGCGCTCGGGCACCGGGATGGACTGCAGCAGCTTGTCGAAGGGCTGCTTGAGCATGTGGTCCAGCAGCGAGAAGAGGCCGCAGATGAACATCTCGTCCCGCATCTCGGATTCGCTCATGCCCTTGGCCAGCTCCTCCATCAGCAGGCCGCGGCGCAGCGCGGCGTACATGATGGGACGCATGGCGTGGTCCTTGCTGGCGGTGGCCAGCAGCAGCGCCAGCCAGCGCTTCAGGCGGGCATAGCCCAGCAGCATGATGGCGTGGCGGAAGGAGCTGACCTCCACCGGCAGCCCGAAGGCCGCGGAATTCATGTAGCGCAGCAGCTTGAAGGCGAGGCTGGGGTCGCGCTTGAGGGTCTGTTCGAGGCGCTCGACGTCGTCACCCTGGTCCAGGCGGGACATCAGCTCCACGATGACCTGCAGGTCCGCCGCGATCTCGGGCTTGCCGGCGCCGGGCGGCGGTTCGTAGGCCTCGACGGCCGGGCTGCCCGTGACGAGGGCGGCGCCGAGCTTGAAGGCCTCGTCGATCTCGGCGGCGCCGCGGGCATTGCCCACGAGCACGTTCTTGCCCTGCAGCGCGGCGAGGCCGAGGCGGCGGGCGTCGTCGAGATCCAGCTGCACGCGGCCGAAGGCGCCACGCAGCTCCTGGGGCAGCGGGTTGTTGCTCAGGCCCTTCAGCAGCAGGCCTGTGCCGTTCTTGCGGGCGGCCTGGATCGCCTCGGCGGCCTCGGGGCTGGTGCCCATGAAGGCCGGCCATTCGAGCTGGGCCTGCGCGGGCAGGCGCTGCGTGGCCAGGCCGTGGAGGCCGGTCTCGCTCATGAGATTCAGCTGCACGGGCCGGGGCGGCTCCCCGAAGGCGGGCTGCAGCGCGACCAGCAGGGCGGCTCCATCCAGCGAGGCATCGGGGCGCAGGGGCAGGATGCTCAGGCGCGTGGCCGTGACCATGCGCTGGGCATCGATCACCGGTGCGTAGCCAAGGGCCACCAGGCCCAGGATGGGATGTTCACTCATGCAGGCGCTTTGCTTGGATTCAGTTGTTCAAGTAATTGAAGAGAGACATGCGCTGCACCGTTGCGTAGGCCTTGAGGGCGGCTTCGTAGCCCGTCTGCTGGTTCTGGAAATCGGAAATCGCCCGGGTCATGTCAAGGTCTTCCGCGGCCGACTTCTCGGCTTCGTTGTACTGCTTCAGCGCGGCCAGGCGGGTCTCGGTGCCGTCCAGATTGTTCAGGCGTTCCCCGACCTGGCTTCGCACATTCTGCAGGTTGGCCATGGAGGCGTCCAGATCCCGCAGTGACAGGACGTTGCTTTGCACGACCTCGGTGCCGGTTCGGTTGGTCTTGCGCAGGTCGGCCACCGCGTTGTCGAGCACATCGAAGACCTTGAGCGTGCTGGTGGCAGGCTGGACCTGGAACTCGTCGCCGTCGGCGGCCGTGCCCGTGAGTGTCATGGACATCCCATCGAAGTCCAGGCTCTTGCCCGGCACATAGGTGCCGGATTTCACGACCCCGCCCGTTGTCGTGTCGAGCACGGTGTAAGTGGCTGTAGGACCTGTACCACTGATGGAAATCTTGTAACTGTCTCCCGTGAGCGCGGCCGGATCGATCACGCGGCCGGAGTCAATCCACGACTTGGCGGGGGCGGCGGTGATGCTGTTGGGCAACGCCGAGGTGACGAAGCTGCCATTGCCGCTGCGGGCCTGCTCCCAGGTCTGGCGGCCGTCCACGGTGAGGGGGAAGTTGTCGAGGTTGCCGGTCTGGATCTGGCCCGAGGAGCCGCTGTAGACCACGCCGGTGGCGGTGTCCAGGAAGGGCGGGTTGCCCGCGCCCTGGCCGGAGAAGAGGTAGCCGCCGCCGCCGTCGGCGCGGTTGGCGATCGACAGCAGCTGGGCGCGCAGGCCCTCGATCTTGTTGGCCAGGCCGTTGCGTTCGGCATCGCTGTAGGTGCCGTTGCCGGCCGCCACGAGGGTCTCGCGGATCTGCTGGAGGATCTCGTTGGCGTCGCCGAGGGCACCTTCCGCCAGCGTCATGCCGTTGCGGCTGGCCTCCAGCGCACGCTGGTTGGCGTCCACCCGACCGATGGCGGACAGCGCGCGCTCGGCGCGGGCCGCGCCGGTGGGGTCGTCGCTGGCCCGCTCGACCCGCTTGCCGGAGGTGAGCCGCTGCTGGGCGTCCTGCATGCGCTGCTGGCGGGCCTGCAGCTCGGTGATGCCGGAGTCGAAGACGGTGATGGTGGCGAGTCTCATGAGGGACGTCCTTCAGCGGCGCGCGGCGCCGGGTTCATCGCTGGGCGAGGGTCAGCAGCTCGGCGAAGACGGTCTGCGCGGTCTGCAGGACCTTGGCGGCGGCCTGGTAGCCCTGCTGGTACTGCATCAGCCGGGCGGCCTCCTCGTCGAGGTTGACGCCGGCCTGGCTGGCGCGGCTGGTCTCGGCATCGGCCGCGACGGCAGAAGACACACTGCTGAGGTACTGCGCTCCCTGCACGCGGGCCCCGATCTCCGACATGGCCGCGGCATAGGCGTCGTTGATCGTGGAGCCGGCGGCGAGGCTGCCGTCGGGCAGCAGGCGCTGGCCCACGAAGGCCTCCTTCTGGATGTTCAGGAAGGCCTTGGCGTTGCCGTTGTTGCTGGCGGGGAACTTGGTCGTGGCGATGTCGATGGCATCGTTCTTCTTGGGCACGCCGACGAGGCGCAGCTCGAAGCCGAGGTCGATCGGTGGCGTCGCGGCGGGGTCGTTGCCGATGGGCGAGCCGGGCGTCCAGGTGCCCGTGAGCGTGCTGCCGTCGGACAGCGTGATGGTGTAGTCCACGCCGTTCGTGATGGACGGGTTGGGGTCGCCGAAGACCAGGCGGGCGGGCGTCAGGCTGAGGTCCAGCTTGTTGTTGACGGCGTACATGGCGTCGACGCTGACGGTGCCCTTGTTGTTCACGTCCGTCGTGGCGCTGACCGGCGAGGCGGCCGCGATGCCCGTGGTCTGGTCCAGCACCCGGCGCATGTCCACCGAGGCCTGCGCGACGGGCTCCAGCAGTAGGCTGTCCGTGGCGGTGAGCGGGGCGCCGACGACCTTGACGGTGAAGCCGTCCACCGAGTCGCCGTCGGAGATCGTGCGCTCCAGGCCGTCCGAGAGGCGGGTCAGCTTGTACTGCCCGGGCGAGGCGGCGTCGAGCTCGAGCTTGTAGGAGCTCGCCTGCAGCAGCTTGGCGTCGCTGATGGAGAGGTCGACCTTGCTGGCGAAGGTGCCGTCCGGGTTGCGCGCATTCGTTTCGGCCGGCAGCGCCCGCGGCGGGGCCAGCGAGAAGATGGGATTGCCCGTCCCCGGCGGATTGGTGAGCGTCCAGCCCAGCGCTTGCTGGTCGTTGACGCGCGTGGCCAGCGCCGTGGCCATCTGCCCAATCAGGTTGCGGGCGTCCTGGATGTCCTTGTTCTGGTAGCGCAGCAGGGCGCTGAGCGAGCCACCGGTCAGGATGGACTCGTCCAGCTTGCGCGGGCCGCTGACGTCGATGATGCTCAGCGAGGCGCGAGCCGGATCGTAGGGATCGGCCGTGACCTGCAGCGCCTGCGCGTCCGCGCCCAGCACCAGGCGCTGGCCGCCGCCGATGAACACGCCGAGCGTGCCGTCGTCCTGGGCCAGCGTCGTCACCTGCACGTACTGGCTGAGCTGCGAGATGAGCTGGTCCCGCTTGTCGAGCAGGTCATTGGGCGTATGGCCGTTGCCGTTGGAGCGCGCCACCTGGTCGTTCGCCGCGGCGATCTGCTTGGCGAGCTGGTTGATGACGTCCACATTGGCCTTGAGGTCGCTCACCACGCCGGCCTGCAGCTGCTGCAGCTGCTCGCCCGCGTTGGAGAAGCGGGCCGCCAGCTCCTGCGCCCGCCCGAGCACGACCTGGCGCGCCGAGGGGTCGTTGGGGCGGCTGGTCACGTCGACCATGGCATTGAGGAACTGGCTGGCGGCGTAGCCCAGGCCCTGCGTCCCGGGCGGGAAGAGCTTCTCCAGCTGCGTCAGCTGCTCCAGGCTGGTCTGGTCCATGTAGGCCGTCGACTTGGTGGCGGCCGCGTTGGTGGTCAGGAAGGCGTTGTAGGAGCGGGTGACGGTCTCGATCACCACGCCCTTGCCGAAGTAGCCGGCGCCCGTGTACTGGCCGTCCGGTGTCGTCAGCTGCAGGCTCTGGCGCGAGTAGCCCGGGGTATTGGCATTGGAGATGTTCTGGCCGATGACCTGCAGTGCCGCCTGGTTGGCGAACATGGCCCGCATGCCCAGGGACATCAGTGCGGAGTTGCCCATGATTCAGTCCTTGCTTCCGTGCACGGCCAGGCGGGACGCGCCGCTCAGGCCAGGGCGCGCTGGACGCGCACCGTGGTGTTGATGGTCCTGGCCAGCTTGACGGCGTAGTCCGGGTCCGTGGCGTAGCCGGCCTTCTGCAGGCCCTGCGCGAAGGTCTCGGCGCTGCCGGTGCCGGCCTTGGCCACGACGTCCTTGTAGCGCTCGTTGCTGCCCAGCAGCTTGGCGTAGTCCTTGAAGGCGTCGGCGTAGCTGTCGTAGGCGCGGAACTTGGCCGTGACCTTCTGCAGCCGGCCGTCGATGTACTCGGTGGTCTGCACCTCGGTCGTCTTGCCGGTCCAGCCGGCGGTGGCCTTGATGCCGAAGACGTTGTGCGAGGTGCTGCCGTCCTTGTTGAGGATCTCGCGCCTGCCCCAGCCGGACTCGTGCGCGGCCTGCGCGATCATGAAGGACGCGGGGATGCCGGTGCTGGCCTGCGCCTCCTTGGCGGCACCGTCGTGCTTGAGGATGAAGTCCTGCACATGCGGCGCGACGTTCTTCTTGGCGAGCTGCGGCAGGGCCTGCGTGGCGGCGGTCTTGTCGGTGTCGGGGCTGACGCCCATCTGGCGCTGCAGCTGGCGGGTGATGGCGTCGGAGAGCCCGCCGGGCAGGCCCGTCATCTTGGTCGCGAACTGCTGGTCCAGCATCTCGGTGCCCATCTGCGAGCCGGCGTTGTCCAGCATGCCGGACGACAGCGTCGCCGCGCGCATGCTCTTCATCACCTCCTGCATGAAGAGGGCCTCGAACTGCTTCGCCGTCTCCTTGATCTGGGCCTTCGGGTCGCGCGCAGCCGACGCGCGCAGCGCATCCAGCGAGCGGGTGTCCGTGCTCAGGCTGTTGCCGCTGAGGGTGGGCGGGTTGAATCGCATGTCAGTTCTCCTCGGCAGCGCTTCGCGCCGGTTGGCGCAGAGCACCCGCCAAGCCAAGCGACGTCCGAGGATCCGGCTTGGCCGGGCCTTCGGGCGTGCCCCCTGAGGGGGCCGAGACAGGACACAAACGGGGACCGTTTGTGCCAGTCGAGGGGCCAGGCCTTTGGCCTGGCGCGGCCTGCAAGGCTGGCGAAGCCAGTAGGGGGGGAGCCATCAAATCACCTCCAGCTCTGCGTTGAGCGCGCCGGCGGTCTTCATCGCCTGCAGGATCGCCAGCAGATCCTGGGGCGTGGCACCGAGGGCGCTGAGCGCCTTGACCACATCCGCAAGCTTGGCGCTCGCGGGCAGCTGGATCAAGGGGCCGGGCTCCTGGCGGATGGCGATATCGGTCTTTTCCGTCACGACGGTCTGCCCGCCGGAGAGGGCACCGGGCTGGCTGACCTGCGGCGTGCTCGTGATCGTCACGGACAGATTGCCATGGGCGACGGCGCAGTTGCCGATGCTCACGGCCTGGTTCATCACGACGGAGCCGGTGCGCGCGTTGATCACCACGCGGGCGGCCGGCGCGGCCATGTCGATGGGGAGCTCCTCGAGGTCGGCGAGGAAGGCGACGCGCTCGTCGCTGTCCGTGGGGGCCTTGACGCGCACGACGCGGCCGTCCACGGCCTGGGCCACGCCGGCGCCCTTGGCCTTGTTGATGGCGCGGGCCACGGCGCGGGCGGTCGCGAAATCAGCGGCGTTGAGGTCCAGCTGGATGGCCTCGCCCAGCGCCAGCGGCGTGGGGACGGCGCGCTCGACGGTCGCACCTGCGGGGATGCGGCCGGCGCTGAGGTGGTTGATCTGCACCTTGGCCCCGCCCGCCGAGGCGCCCGCGCCCCCGACGATGAGATTGCCCTGGGCCATGGCGTAGACCTGGCCGTCGGCGCCGCGCAGGGGCGTGGCGATCAGCGTGCCACCGCGCAGGCTCTTGGCATTGCCGATGGAGGAGACGTTGATGTCCAGCGTCTGGCCGGGCTGGGCGAAGGGGGGGAGCTGGGCCGTCACCATCACCGCGGCGATGTTGCGCGGCTGCATGGTCACGCCCTGGGGCAGGATGACGCCGAACTGCTGCAGCATCGCCTGCAGGCTCTGGCCGGTGAAGGGGGCCTGCGTGGTCTGGTCGCCGGTGCCGTCCAGGCCCACGATCAGGCCGTAGCCGGTCAGTGCATTGGTGCGCACGCCCTGGACGGCGGCGACTTCCTTGAGGCGCACCGCTTCGGCAGTGCCTGCCGCGAACAGCAGGGCGGCGAGCAGGAGACGCAGAACGGTGGTGGTGGACATGATGGTCGCAGGGGTAGCCTTGCGACCAATTTTGCGAAAACTTTAGACCGGCGAAAGACTCAAAAAGAAACGCGACAGCCAGCCTATTCCGTGGGCCTCGCCCGGCGCGCCGCGCCCGCGCTGCTCGATGCGCACGTTCGCGATGGCCGTGGAGGGGATGGCGTTGCCCTGCTGGATGGCACGCGGGTCCACCTGGCCCGAGAAGCGCAGCACGTCCACGTTCTGGTTCACGCCGATCTGCTTCTCCGCCATGATCAGCAGGTGCCCGTTGGGCAGTACGGCGGTCACGATGGCCGTGACGGTGCCGGTGAACTCGTTGGTGTTCTGGTTCGCGCCCTTGCCGGCCGCCTTGTTGGACGAGGTGCCGCCCACGGTGGCCCGCCCGAAGCTGTTGGCGGAGATGCCCGGCAGGGCGGTGAGGCTGCCGCTCAGGTCGCCGCTCTTGGCCAGCTCGCTGGTGGAGGACTGGCTCGCGCTCACCTTCTCGGCGATCTGCACGGTCAGCGTGTCGCCCACCAGGCGTGCGCGATGGTCCTCGAACAGCGGGCGGTAGCTCGCCGCCTGGTAGATCGCCCCGTTCAGCGCGGTCTGCGGCGGCACGGCCGGCATCTGCACCACGGGCGTGTTCTGCATCTCGACCTGGGGCATCTTCATCGTGCTGGCGCAGCCGCCCAGCAGGGCGATGGCGCACAGGGCGGGCAGGGCGGCGAGGCGGGAGCGCATGGGGAGTCCTCTCAGTCGGCGGGCGAGGGGGTCAGCGAGGCGCGATCAGATCTGCGCCAGCTTCTGCAGCATCTGGTCGGAGGTCTGCACGGCCTTGGAGTTGAGCTCGTAGGCGCGCTGGGTCTGGATCATCTGCACCAGCTCCTCCACCACGTTGACGTTGGACGTCTCGACGAAGCCCTGCTGGATCGCGCCCATGCCGTTGGCGTTCGGGGCGCCGGCGTTGGGCGTGCCGGAGGCGGCGGTCTCGGTGAAGAGGTTCTGGCCCTTGGGCTCCAGGCCGGCCGGGTTCACGAAGTTCGCCAGCTGGATCTGGCCCAGCGTCTGCGGCTGCGTCTGGCCGGGCACCGTCGCGCTCACCGTGCCGTCCTGGCCGATGGTGACGCTCAGGGCGTTGGCCGGCACCGTGATGCCGGGCATGACCGTGTAGCCATTGTTGGTCACGACCTGGCCGTTGGCGTCCAGCTGGAAGCTGCCGTCGCGGGTGTAGGCCGTGGTGCCGTCCGGCATCTGGATCTGGAAGAAGCCGCTGCCCTTGATCGCCATGTCGAAGTTGCCGGTGGTCTGCTGCAGGCTGCCCTGGCTGAAGTTGCGCGAGGTCGCGACCGTGCGCACGCCCAGGCCCAGCTGCAGGCCGGTGGGCAGCTGCGTCTGCTCGGTCGTGTTGGCGCCGCTCTGGCGGAGGTTCTGGTAGATCAGGTCCTCGAACACCGCATGGCTGCGCTTGAAGCCGTTGGTGCCGACGTTGGCCAGGTTGTGGGAGATGTTGTCCAGCTGGGTCTGCTGGGCTTCCATGCCGGTCTTGGCGATCCAGAGCGAGCGAATCATGGCGGGGTCCTTCTCGAAGCCTTGCCCTCAGGCTCAGCTGTTGCTGGACAGCAGCTTGGCGCTGGTCTGTCCCTGGGTCTGGGCGATCTGCAGCAGCTTCATCTGCTGCTCGAACTGGCGGGCCGCGGCGATCATGCTGACCATGGTCTCGACGGCGCTCACGTTGGAGCCCTCCAGCGCGCCGTCCTGCAGTCGCGCGGCCTGGTCGGCCGGCAGGTCGCCGTTGGCGGCGCGGAAGAGGCCGTCGGTGCCCCGGGTCAACGGCGTCTCGGCCGTGGGGGTGACCAGCTTCAGGCGGCCGATGGCCGTGGGGCGGCCCGTGGGGCCCTTGGCCGTCAGCGTGCCGTCGTTGCCGATGCTCAGCTCGCTGTTGGGCGGCACGTTGATGGGGCCGCCGTCACCCAGCACCGGCAGGCCGTTGCGCAGGACGAGCAGGCCTTCGCTGCTCACGTCCAGCGAGCCCGCCCGCGTGTAGGCCTCGGTGCCATCCAGCCCCTGCACGGCCAGCCAGGCGTCGCCGCGCATGGCGACGTCCAGGTTGCGGCCGGTGGCGCTGATCACGCCGGGGTCGGGGTTGTAGCCGATGGTGGTCTCGAGCGCATAGGCCCGCGTGCTGGCGCCGTCGCCGCGCACGGGCACGGCGCGAAAGGCCGCCAGCTCGGCCCGGAAGCCGTTGGTGGAGACGTTGGCGAGGTTGTTGGCCAGCACGTCCTGGCGCTGCATGGCTGCCTTCGCGCCCGCCATCGACAGATAGATCATGCGGTCCATGACGATCCCCCGGGTTCAGTGCATCAACGGAGGTTCACGAGCGTCTGCAGCACCTGGTCCAGCGTCTTGATGCTCTGGGCGTTGGCCTGGTAGACGCGCTGGGCCGTGACCATGTTGACCAGCTCGGCCGTCATGTCCACGTTCGATTCCTCGAGGGCGCCCGACTGCAGCACGCCCATGTTGCCGTCGCCCGGCACGCCCACGACGGCATCGCCGGACCCGTAGGTGCGCGCCCAGACGTTGCCGCCCAGGGGCTGCAGGCCTTGCGTGTTGCGGAAGGTCGCGAGCTCCACCTGCCCCGCGGGCTTGGACTGGCCGTTGGAGTAGCGGGCCATGATGATCCCGGACTTGTCGATCTGGATGCCGGCCAGCTGGCCTGGCGCGTAGCCGTCCTGCTTGACGTCGGTCACGGCGAAGCTCGAGCCGCCTTCCGTGGTCTTCAGGATGTTGAGCTTGATGCCGGCGATCGGCAGCGTGGCGGCGCCGGCGGCATTGGTGGAGACCGGCACGTCCATGTTGATGTCCGCCGTCGGGCTCACTGGCTTGGAGCCGTCGTAGGCCGAGAACACCAGCGTGGTGTAGGGCGCGGTGGGGTTGCCGTCGGCGTCGACGGGCGTCGCCGTGCCGGCCGCATCGACCTCCAGCGGCTTGCCGTTGGCCGTGGCGTAGATGTTCCAGGTCGTGGTCGAGCTGGGATCGGGCGGTGCGGGCGTCGGGTCGCTCTTCTGGAAGTAGAAGGTCAGCGCCACGCTCTGGCCCTTGGCGTCGTAGATCGTCATCGAGGTGGCGTTGTTGTACGTCGCCGGATCATTGAGCTTCATGCCCACGCCGGTGCCGCCGGGCGCCGTGCTCTTGGCGCGGGAGTCCAGGTTGAACTCCATCGAGACGTTCTTCGTGACCTGCGGCGTGATGCCCGCGGTGGGCAGCTGCAGCGGCTGCGCGAGGCCCGGCTGGATCACGCCCGTGCCGTCGGCCGGATAGCCCAGCAGCTTGAGCCCGGCGTTGTTCACGATGAAGCCGTCGCGGCTCACCTTGAACTGGCCGTTGCGGGTGTACATGACGGGGTTCTTGTCGTCGCTGACCTGGAAGAAGCCCGAGCCGTTGATGGCCATGTCCATCGGGTTCTCGGTGGTGCTGATGTTGCCCTGCGTGAACTGCTGGGACACCGAGGCGAGGCTCGTGCCGATGCCCACGGGGTTCTGGCCCGCGCCGTTGAGGGCGCTGGCGTAGACGTCGGCGAACTCCGCCCGCGAGGACTTGCCGCCGTAGGTGTTGGCATTGGCGATGTTGTTGCCGATGACCTCGAGATTCTTGCTGGCGGCGTTGAGACCGGAGAGACCTTGCTGGAAGCCCATGATGTGTCCTTCGAAAGAGTGTGTTCCAGGGGTCAGTCGACCCGCTTGACGCTGCTGTAATCGACCATGCCGACGGTGGCGAGCTGCAGCTGCAGCTTGCTGCCGTCGGTGTTGACGGCCACGACCTTGTCATGGGCGTAGGCGGTGCTGGCCAGGACGCTGGCGCCCTTGCTCGCGGTGATGCGGAAGGTGTAGCCGCCCGAGCTGGCGTCGACCTTGTCGGAGCTCCAGTCGAAGTCGTGCACACCGGCGCCCTGGGCCCCGAGCTGCACGGTGTCGACCACCGCGCCCGATGGCGCCAGCACCTCCAGCTTCACGGCGTCGGCAGGGCTGGCGATCTCGAACGAGCCCTGCGCCTTGGCGGTGGTCTCGTTCCAGCTGAGCTTGCTGCCGGGCACCAGCACCTCGCGGCCGACCAGGTTCACGCTCTGCAGCGCCTGCATCTGGCCGAACTGGGAGCCCAGCGCCTTGATGTTGTCGTTGAGGTTGCTGATGCCGGTGACCGTCTGGATCTGCGCCATCTGCGAGGTGACCTGCGCGTTGTCCATGGGGTTCATGGGGTCCTGGTTCTTCATCTGCGCGACGAGCATCTTGAGGAACCGGTCCTGCGTGTCCTGGGCCTGCTGGGCGGCGCTCGGCGTGGTGTTCGCGCTGCTGCCCGTGACCTTGCTGTTGCTGATGACGTTGCTGTAGTCCATGGCTTACCTCGTGTCGTGGGTGGGGCTCAGGACTGGCCCAGCTGCAGGGTCTTGAGCAGCAGGCTCTTCGCCGTGGTCATGACCTCGATGTTGTTCTGGTAGGAGCGCGAGGCGGAGATCATGTTGACCATCTCCTCGACGCTGTTGACGTTGCTGTAGGTGACGTAGCCCTCGGCGTCGGCCTGGGGATGCTTGGGGTCGTGCACCCGGCGGCCCTGGGTCTGGTCCTCGGTAATCTGCGCCACGCGCACGCCCGCGGCGCCGGGGTCCTGACCGGCGCCCATGAGCTGCGTCTGGAACATCACCTGGCGCGCCTTGTAGGCCTGGCCGTCCGGGCCGGCCACGGTGTCGGCGTTGGCCAGGTTGCTGGCGACCACGTTCAGGCGCTGGCTCTGCGCACTGACCGCACTGCCGGACACATTGAAGATCTGGAACATGGACATGGGGCTCTCCTGCGGCGTCTTGCTTCAGCGGACCGTGCGGGCGTCAGGCCGCGTTGTGCGACTTCATCGCATCCAGGGTGGTCCGCACGCTGCTGTTGATGAAGCGCAGCGTGGCCTCGTACTTGACGGCGTTGTCCGCGAAGCTGGCGCGCTCGCGGTCCATGTCCACCGTGTTGCTGTCCAGATTGGTCTGGGCAGCCATGGCGTAGTCCCGGCCCGAGGGGCTCAGCGCGCCCGCGAGCGGCGCCAGGTGGCGGCTCTGCGTCGTCTGCAGGGCGCCCGGGGTGGCGACCTCGCCCGTGGCCTCCTTCAGCGCGCGGCTGAAGTCGATGTCGCGGGACTGGTAGCCCGGCGTGTCGGCGTTGGCGATGTTGCTGGCCAGCTGCTGCTGACGCTCCGCCCGCAGCACCAGGGCCTGGGTCTGGAAATTCAGCGAATCGGTGAGGCGGTTGATCATGGGAGCGCTCCTTGCCGGGGCCGGGTTTCGAGGGCGGGTTCTGCGATACGGCTGCAGGCCCTGTCGACGCCATGGCACGGGTTGTGGGCATTGTTGGGCGGCCGTCCGCCAAACATGAGCGGGAAAAGACGGCGCTTTGCTGCTCAATTCGGCGCTAAGGCCGCCCCGGCCGAGGCCTACAGTCCGATCCATCATGTGCAATCGGCCCACGCTCCTGCAATGCACCGCCAGATGGCTGGCGGCGCTGCTGCTTGGCCTGTGCAGCGTTGGCGCCCTCGCGCAGGGCCAGGGCCTGGACGCCTGGCGTCAACTGCTCCAGCAGACGGCCACGAGCGCCGTGACGCAGCTGAACCAGGGCCTGGGCAGCTCGGCCCGGGTGATGGTCGAGCTCGGGCAGGCCGATCCGCGCCTGCGCCTCGCTCCCTGCCAGCGCGCCGAACCCTATCTGCTGCCGGGCCTGCGCCTGTGGGGCCGCTCCCGCATCGGTCTGCGCTGCGTCGAGGGCCCGACGCGCTGGAATGTCACGCTGCCCCTGACCGTGCACGTCATCGCGCCAGCCCTCGTGGCCACCGGACCGCTGGACGCCGGCACGCCGCTGGCGGCCGAGCACCTGCGCCTGGCCGAGGTCGATCTGGCCGCCGAGCCGGGCGCCGTCTACACCGACACCGCCGCCCTGGTCGGGCGCACCCTGGCCCGGCCGCTGCAGGCCGGCGAGGCGCTGCGGACGGATCGCCTTCGCCAGCGCCAGTGGTTCGCCGCGGGCGCGCAGGTCAAGGTCATCGCCCGGGGTGACGGTTTCGCCATCGCCGGGGAAGGGCAGGCGCTGGGGCAGGGCATCGAGGGGCAGGACGTCCGTGTTCGCTTCGAGAACGGCCGGACCGTGACTGGCCGGGCCATCGGCGAGCGAGAAGTGGAGGTCCTGTTGTGAACGATGCACCAAGTCCGCACTTCACCCCCGTGCCCAGGGGGCGTCCAACTGGTATCGTCGGGGAAATGCCTCAAGTCCGGCGCAGGCCGGCCGATACACCGTCCAACAGGCTGGGCGGTTTCAAGCTCAGTCCTTGGAGAACATCATGAAAATCGGTCAAAACGCTGACAAACTCGCCGCCGCAGGCCTGGCCTCCGGCGCCGAGCGCCCGGCGTCGGCGGAAGCCGGCCGCAGCAAGGGTGCTTCCGAGGCCGGTCCCGTGAAAAATGCCCCGGAAGCGAGCGCCAAGCTGGCGCTGTCCAGCACCGCGAGCACTATGTTGCAGGGTGTGCCGGACGACGGCAGCTTCGACGCCGAGAAGGTGCAGCGCATTTCCCAGGCGATCAGCGAAGGCAAGTTCAGCATCAATGCCGAGGCCGTCGCCGACAAGCTCATTGCCAATGCCCGGGAGATGGTCGGTCGCGTCGGCGCTCACTGAGCCCGCTGCCCCGCACCCCGGACGTCCATGTCATTTCACAGCCCACAGGCGGATCCAGCCATGTCCACCCTGCCGCCCCAAGAGTCTCCCGAAGCGCTGAGCCAGGATCTGGAGCGGCCGCTGATCGACGTCGAGAACTGCCTGAACCTGCTGGGCGAGGCGCTCGCACGCCGGGACACGCCGGCCATCGAGACCCATTCGGCCGCCCTGCACCAGGCGCTGCAGGTCGCGATGAACAGCTTCATGGAAGCAGCGCGCAACGGCAAGGTGCCACCCCAGCTGCGCAACCGCCTCGTGCAGGCCGGTGGCCGCGTGGCGGCGCAGCGCGAATCCCTCAACCGGGCCAATGCGGCGCTGGACCGCGCCATCGACGTGCTGATCCCGCCCGAGCCGGGTGGTGTCTACGGCGCCAGCGGCAAGAACGAGCGCAAGAGCAGCCTGGGCGGCTCCATCCAGGCCTGATCAGCCCGCCGATCGCCCCGCTGATCACCCCGTCGCACGCAAGAAAGCCACGCTCCGCGTGGCTTTTTGCATTTCCGGGCCTGGACCGGGGGGACTTACTGCGTGGCCTTGTGCCGCAGCGCCTCGAGGTAGGCGTGGCCGTCCGGCGGGCGGCCGCTGCGCTGGGATTCCCAGATCATGGTGCCCAGGCAGTCCATCGCCACGTGCTGGGCCTCGTGCAGGGACTGCTTGCGGGCGGCCAGCAGGTCCAGCGCCTGGCGCACGCCGCGCGGCTGGTCGATGGAGTGCTGCTCGCTGATGCTCAGGTGCATCGACAGGTGCAGGAAGGGATTGGTGCGCCCCTCCTCGACGGTGTAGACGGCCTGCACGGCCTGCTCCTCGTCGGCCAGCTCGGCGTGGTACTCCGGGTGCTGCTCGATCCACTGGGCGGCGAGCGTCTCCATGGGCGTCAGGGGCAGGCGGTCCCGCCACTTGGCGTAGGTGCTGCAGAAGAACCGGCGGACTTCGATCTGGGACGGGGCAAACATGGCGCCATTGTCGCCGCAAGCCGCCGGCCCGTCCCGGCGGGGCCCTCTCGTCCGCTTCCCCTCTCCGTCACTCCGGCCGTTGCTCCTCGCCCTCCGCCGGATTCCAGCCATGGCGATGGCGCACCTGGGCGCGGGCCTCGCGTTCCTGGGCCATCAGCGTCTCCAGCTGCTGTCGGCCCTGCTTGACCATGGCGACGACCCGGTCCTGGTCATTGCGATGCTGGGCCATGAGGCGCAGCTGCGCGCTGTTGTGCTGCCGGAAGCGCCAGGCCTGGCGGCGTGCCATCGCGGGCTCCACGCCCAGCAGCTCCAGCACGCTGCGGCCGCTGAGCAGGGCAGACTCGAAGGTCTCGCGCTCGATGTGCTGCACGCCCAGCTCCTGCAGGCGGTAGAAGTGCTGCACATTGCGCGCCCGCGCCACCACCTGCAGCTGCGGGAAGTGCTCGCGGGCCAGCTCGGCGATGGCCAGGCTCTGCGCGACGTCGTCCACGGCGATGACCAGCACGCCGGCGGTCTCGGCCCCCGCGGTGCGCAGCAGGTCCAGGCGCGTGGCGTCGCCGTAGAACACCCGCCAGTCGAAGCGCCGCAGCCCCTCGACCGTGTGGGCGTCGTGCTCCAGCACCGTCGCCTCGTGGCCATTGGCGTAGAGCAGGCGGCCGACGATCTGCCCGTAGCGGCCGAAGCCCGCGATGATGACGGGCGCCCGCTGCTGCTCCCGGATCTCCTCCAGGGCCGGACCGCCGCGGCGGCTCAGCCGGGGCTGCAGCCAGCGGTCGACGGCGGCGAGCAGCGCGGGCGTGCAGCCGAGGGACAGCGCCACCGCCGCCACCAGCGCCGAGGCCTGGGCATCGCTCAGCAGTCCCGCCTGCTGGCCCAGCTGGAAGACGACGAAGCCGAACTCGCCGCCCTGGGCGAGCAGGATCACGAACACCGGGCGCTCCAGCAGCGGCAGGCCCATGGCGCGGCCCATGAAGAGCAGCAGCGCGCCCTTGAGCACCAGCAGCGCCGCCAGCAGCCCCGCCACGAGCAGCGGCTGGTGCAGCAGCACCTGCAGGTCCAGCCCCATGCCGACGGCGATGAAGAACAGGCCCAGCAGCAGGCCCTTGAAGGGCTCGAGGTCGGTCTCCAGCTCGTGCCGGTACTCGCTCTCGGCCAGCAGGACGCCGGCCAGGAAGGCGCCCAGCGCCATCGAGAGCCCGACGGCCTGCATCAGCGCGGCGGTGGCCAGCACGAGGAGCAGCGCGGCGGCGGTGAAGATCTCGGGCGTCGCGCTGCCGGCGATCCAGCGCAGGGCCGGGCGCAGCGCCAGGCGGCCGCCGAGGATCAGCACGGCGATGGCGCCCGCGGCCTTGAGCGCCTGCCAATGGCCATCGCTGCCGCTGCCATCCGCGCCCGCCAGGGCCGGCACCAGGGCGAGGATGGGGATGGCGGCGATGTCCTGCAGCAGGGCCACGCTCAGGATGCTCTGCCCGGCGGCGGTCGGGCCGAGGTTGCGCTCGCCCAGCACGGCCATCGCGACGGCCGTCGAGGACATCGCCAGCCCCAGGCTGCCCACCAGCGCCAGGCGCCAGGGCAGCCCGCACAGCAGGGCCAGCGCCATCAGCAGGGCCGTCGAGCCCAGCAGCTGCACCGAGCCCCAGCCGAAGATCGGTCGGCGCAGCTGCCACAGCCGGCGCGGCTCCAGCTCCAGGCCCACCAGGAACATCATCAGCACGACGCCGATCTCGGCCACTTCGAGGATGGTGTCGGGCGCGGAGACGAGGCCGGCCACCTGCGGCCCGATCAGGACCCCGGCGACCAGATAGCCGAGGATGGACCCGAGCCGCGCCCAGCGCGCGAGCGGCACCGCGAGCACGGCGGCGCCGAGGAACACGAGCGGCAGGTGCAGGAGGTCGTGGGCGGGCGCGCTCATGGCTGGGCCTCCGTGGGGCGCTCGCCGGCCGGCAGCTCGTCCTGCTCGGCACGGGCGGCGCCGCACCAGTGCGGGTAGTTCAGCAGGTGCTGGCGGGCGTCCTGCACGTGCTGGGCAATGGTTTCGTCGTCGGCCCGGTGGGCGCCGTGCAGCACCATCGGCGGGAGCAGGCGCAGCCCGCACAGGCGGGCCGTCTGGTCATAGGGCAGGAGGAAGTCCTGGAACGGGTGCCGGTGGTGGCCTTCGGGGCTGTACGCGGCCTCGGAGCCGCCGGTCGAGAGCAGCAGCCAGAGGTCCTTGCCCTGCAGCGCGTGCCCCCCTGGCCCGTAGGCCCAGCCGTAGCTGAAGACCTCGTCCAGCCACAGCTTCATCAAGGCCGGCATGCCGTACCAGTGGATCGGGTGCAGCCACACGACGAGCCGCGCCTGCGCCAGGGCCTGCTGCTCGGCCTCCACGTCGATGGCGTAGTCGGGGTAGAGGCGGTAGAGGTCCCGGACCTCGAGCCGGCCGGGCGGGAAGGGCGTGGCGGCCAGGGCGTCGGCGAGGCGCGCACTGACCCGCGAATGCGCCCGGTCGGGGTGGGCGCACAAACAGAGAATTTCAGCCATGAGCGAGCGTAGCAGCGTCCGCGGGTGCAACACCCCGGCCCGGCCCGCATTGCGGAGCCCGGAACCTCGCCGCTAACATGGCCCGGCCCGCCGCTGCCGGCGCGCGGGGCCCGTCCTCAAGGGAGATGCCATGCCCGTGATCCTGGTCGCCAACCCCAAGGGCGGGGTCGGCAAGAGCACCCTCGCCACCAATATCGCGGGCTTTCTCGCCTGGCAGGGCCATGCGGTGGCCCTGGGCGACGCCGACGTGCAGCAGTCCAGCCGGCAGTGGCTGGCCCAGCGTCCGCTGCAGCTGCCGCCGATCCGCCCGCTGGACGTCGACGACGGGCAGGTCGCCCGGGTGCCCAAGGGCGTGAGCCACGTGGTGCTGGACACCCCGGCCGGCCTGCACGGCAAGCGCCTGGCCCGGCTGCATGGGCTGGCCGACCGCATCCTCGTGCCCCTGCAGCCCAGCCTCTTCGACATGCAGGCCTGCCATGCCTTCGTGCAGGCGCTCCACGCGCTGGCGCCATCGCGCAAGTCACCGCCACGGCTGGGCCTGCTGGGCATGCGGGTGCGGCAGGGCACGTTGTCCCAGCAGCAGCTGCAGCAGTTCCGGCAGGGGCTGGTGGACTCGGCGGGCGGGCACCTCGCCTGGCTCGGCGAGCTGCGGGACACCCAGCATTACGTGCAGCTGGCGGCGCGCGGGCTCAGCCTGTGGGACATCTCGCCCGGCCAGGTGGAGAAGGACCTGCAGCAGTGGGAGCCGCTTTGCAAGTGGCTTCTCGCGTGAATATCCTCAGCTTTGAGGATACGAGTCGCGAACCTGATTCGGCAATCGCCCACCCGGAAGGGGTATGCCCTCGCCCAAGCGCCCCCACTATGATTCGACGCCCCGAGCTGCGGGGCACATTGATTCAGAACAATTGAGGAGACGGGCATGAAGGTGCTGCTCATTGATGACCACCCGCTGATTCTTTCGGCGCTGCAGACCGTGATTGCCAGCCTGGACGAGGGCGTGGAGATGGTCGGGGTGGAGACGGCCGCCGCGGCCCGCCAACGCCTCAAGGACCAGGACGATTTCGACCTCGTCCTGCTGGATCTCCAGCTGGGAGACGCCAGCGGCTTCGACGTGCTGGAGGAATTCCGCTCCGTCTATCCGGCGCTGCCGGTGGTCGTGATCTCGGCCTCCGACCGCGCCAGCGACGTCATCCGCTCCATCGACATGGGCGCCATGGGCTTCGTGCCCAAGCGCAGCAGCACCGAGGTGCTCTCCCAGGCGCTGCGCCTGGTGATGTCCGGCGGCATCTACGTGCCCCCCATGAGCCTGGGCAGCGAGGCTCCGGCACCGGCCGCGCCCGAGGTCAACAGCCAGGCCGCGCGCCTGCAGCAGATCTCGCAGCTGGCCACGGCCACCGAGTACCAGATGCAGGCGGGGCTGGAGAACCTGTCCCTCACCCCGCGCCAGACGGACGTCCTGGCGCTGCTGCTGCAGGGCAAGCCCAACAAGATCATCGCCCGCGAGCTGGGCGTGTCCGTCGAGACGGTCAAGGACCACGTGGCGGCCGTGTTGAAGGCGCTGGGCGTCAATTCCCGCACGCAGGCCGTGCTGGCCGTGAGCCAGATGGTGCAGCGCCAGCCGGACCAGAGCTTCAGCACCTTCCGGCAGCCGGCCCACTGAAGGCCGCGGCCCCATGACAAAGCCCGCCGTCCGGCGGGCCTTTTGCTGCGTGGGCGCGTGCGCGCGTGCGTGTTTGGGATCGGCGGGGGCAGGTCAGCTCGGCGCGTAGGCCAGGCGCACGTAGATCGGGGCGAAGGCCTCCGCCTGCGTGATCTCCAGCAGGCGCTCGCGGGCCAGCTCCAGCATGGCGATGAAGGTCACCACCAGCACCTGGGAGCCGCGGCTGGGATCGAAGAGGTGCTCGAATTCCACGAAGCGCTGACCCTGCAGGCGGCGCAGCACCATGCTCATGTGCTCGCGCACCGAGAGCTCCTCGCGGCTGATCTTGTGGTGCTGCTTGAGCTGCGCCTTCTTGAGCAGGCCCAGCCAGGCCTCGCGCAGGTCGACGAGCTCGACGTCGGGGAAGCGCGGCGTCAGGGACTGCTCGATGTGGACCTGGGCCCGCAGGAAGTCGCGGCCGATCACGGGCAGCATGTCCAGCCGGGCGGCGGCCAGCTTCATCTGCTCGTATTCCAGCAGGCGGCGCACCAGCTCGGCGCGCGGGTCCTCGGGCTCGCCGCCGTCGTCCGTCTTCTTGGGCGGCAGCAGCATGCGGGACTTGATCTCGATGAGCATGGCCGCCATCAGCAGGTACTCGCTGGCCAGCTCGAGGTTCTGCTTGCGGATCTGCTCGACGTAGCTCAGGTACTGCCGGGTCACATCCGCGAGCGGGATGTCGAGGATGTTGAAGTTCTGGCGCCGGATCAGGTAGAGCAGCAGATCCAGCGGGCCCTCGAAGGCCTCCAGGAAGACCTCCAGCGCATCCGGCGGGATGTAGAGGTCCTGGGGCAGGGCGAAGAGCGGCTCGCCGTAGAGCCGCGCGACGGCGACGCCGTCGACCGTCTCGATCACCGGGCTCGCCTCGACCTGCGCGAGCGGCTCGGGCAGCTCGACGGGATCCGGCGTGGCGTGGGGGCCGCTCACGGGGAGGCGTGCCGGTCAGCGGGGCGCGGGAGAGGCGGCCTCAGGGCGACGCGCTCAGTGCGACTTGGTCTGGTAGACGTAGGCCTGCTGGGCCACGCGCGAGGCGCGGTAGTCGGCCTGGGCGCTGCGGTCCACGGGCTTGTCCCACAGCAGGGCGCGGCCGTCGCGCTGTTCTTGTTCCAGCGTGGGCTTCTTGGCCTTCAGCTCGTCGATGAACTGCGTGACTTCGGACTTGTAGGGCTTCCAGAACAGAGGCATGGCGCGTGCGGATCAGGTTGATGCGGGGCCGGCGGCCCGGCATGAGGGCGCCATTTTAGCCGGCTTGGCGCGCCTGCGGCGGGGTGTCGGTGACCGCAGGCGTGAGGGACTGCAGCGCGGCCAGATCCGCCAGCAGCCCGCCCGGCCCGAGCTGGGCCGCAAGGCCGCCGCGCTCGACCAGCGAGGCCGGCTGCTCGTTGAGCCCGACGAGCACCAGGCGCCGGCCGCCGCGCTGCAGCGTGCGATGCAGCTGGGCGAGGGCATCCAGGCCGGTGCTGTCCATGGAGACGAGCTGGTGCAGGTCCAGCGCCAGCACGCGGCAGTCGGCCGGCAGCTGCTCCCCGAGCGCCTCGACCTTGGCGACGGCACCGAAGAAGAGCGAGCCATACACGCGCCGCAGCTGCACCCCCGCGGGCAGCAGCGTGCCCGGTAGGGGCTCGGACACCCGGAACAGCTCGCTCATGCGGTAGACGAAGAAGCCGCAAGCCAGCATCAGCCCGGCCTCGACGGCGACGGTGAGGTCGAACACGACGGTCAGCACGAAGGTGCCGAGCAGTGTGGCGCGGTAGGGCAGCTTGAAGTGCCGCAGCCGGGCGAACTCGTGCCACTCGCCCATGTTCCAGGCCACCACGAGCAGGATCCCGGCCAGCGCCGCCAGGGGCACCTGCGCGGCCAGCGGCGCGGCCACCAGCACCACGCCGAGCAGGGTGAGCGCGTGCACCATGCCCGACACCGGGCTGCTGGCGCCGGCCTTGACGTTGGTGACGGTGCGGGCGACGGTGCCTGTGGCCGGAATGCCCCCGAACAGCGGGGCCACGACGTTGGCGATGCCCTGCGCCATCAGCTCCTGGTTCGGGTCGTGGCGCCGGCCCTCGCCCAGGTTGTCCGCCACCCGGGCGCACAGCAGCGACTCGATGGCGCCGAGCAGGGCGATGGTCAGCGCCGGCATCAGCAGCTGCTTGGCCTCCTCGAAGCTCAAGCCGGGCCAGGCCGGCGCGGGCAGCGACTGCGGGATGCCGCCGAAGCGGCTGCCGATGGTGTCCAGCGGCAGGTGCAGCAGGCTCGTCGCCAGCGTGGCCAGGGCCAGCGCCACGAGCGTGCCGGGCAGATGCGCGGCCGCGCGGTGCAGGCGCTGGCCGAGGCCGCGCGCCTCGCGGGCCATGGTGTAGCTCTTGGGCCAGACGAGCACCAGCAGGCTGCACGCGCCGCCAACGAGCGGGGCCACGGGGTTGAATCCGGCCCGGTGCTGCCACAGCGTGTCGAGCTGCGCGAAGAAGTCCGCCGGCATGCGCGGGATGGGCAGGCCGAGGAAGTCCTTGAGCTGCGAGAGGGCGATCAGCACCGCGATGCCGTTGGTGAAGCCGATCACGATGGACACGGGGATGTAGCGCACCAGCGCCCCCAGCCGCAGCGCGCCGAGCGCCAGCATCATCAGCCCGCCAAGCATGGTGGCGATCAGCAGGTTGTGCACGCCGTAGCGCTGCACGATGCCGTAGACGATCACGATGAAGGCCCCGGCCGGCCCGCCGATCTGCACGCTGGAGCCGCCGAGCGCCGAGATCAGGAAGCCCGCGACGATGGCGGTGGCAAGACCCTGCTCGGGCTTGACGCCAGACGCGATGGCGAAGGCCAGCGCCAGCGGCAGGGCCACGATGCCGACCGTGAGGCCGGCGCCGATGTCGCGGACGAGGCGCGCCCGGTCATAGCCGCGCAGGCTGTCGAGCAGGCGGGGCCGGAAGGCATGGAATCGAGGCAGGGACATGAACGCTCCGGAAGTGGCGGGAGGGGCGTGCGTTCATGGCGGCCGGCGGGCCGCAGTGGTGGACGCGGGCGATGAAGCGCCGGCGCCGGCTGGGCGCGGCGAGGCGCAGCAGTCGGATGCGTCGCGGGTCCATGGCCCGATTGTGCGCTGCCGGTACCGCGCGTGGGCGCGACGCAGTTCACGCCGGGCAGCCAGCAAAAAGGGCTGCCGCAGCAGCCCTTGTCGCGAGGGGGCGTGTGCCGCTCAGCGCACGCGCATGCCCGGCTGGGCGCCCGGGAAGGGTTCCAGCACGAAGATGCCGGGGTTCGCCTTCTCGTCGGCGTGGCTCGCGGCCAGCACCATGCCCTCGCTCACGCCGAACTTCATCTTGCGCGGGGCGAGATTGGCCACCATCACCGTCAGCTTGCCTTCGAGGTCCTCCGGCTTGTAGGCGCTGCGGATGCCGCTGAAGACATTGCGCAGGCGGCCTTCGCCGGCATCCAGGGTCAGGCGCAGCAGCTTGTCCGAGCCTTCGACCAGCTCGGCCTTGACGATCTTGGCGATGCGCAGGTCGACCTTGCTGAAGTCGTCGATCTTGATCTCGGGGGCCAGGTCTTCACCACCGGGCACGACCTTCGGTGCGGCGGGCGGCTCGAACAGGGCCTCCAGCAGCTTGGGGTCGACGCGCTGCATCAGGTGCTCGTAGGCGCCGATCTGGTGGGCGCCCAGCGCGCGCTGCGCATCGGCGAACTGCATGGGCTCGACCTTCAGGAAGGTCTCGACCTTGGCCACCAGCGCGGGCAGCACCGGCTTCAGGTAGATGGACAGCAGGCGGAAGGCCTCGATGCAGACGCTGCAGACGTCCTGCAGCACCTGGTCCTGCCCCTCCTGCTTGGCGAGCTCCCAGGGCTTGTTCTGGTCGACGTACTCGTTGACGCGGTCGGCCAGCAGCATGATCTCGCGCAGGGCCTTGCCGAACTCGCGGGTCTCGTAGAGCTCGGCGATGGTGCCGGCGTGGGCACGCAGGCCATCCAGCAGCGCGCGGCCCTCGACCCCCACATCGGCCGAGAGGCGGCCGTCGAAGCGCTTGGCCAGGAAGCCGGCGGCGCGCGAGGCGATGTTGATGTACTTGCCGACGAGGTCCGAGTTGACGCGGGCCACGAAGTCCTCGGGATTGAAGTCGAGGTCCTCCACCTTGCTGTTGAGCTTGGCGGCCAGGTAGTAGCGCAGCCACTCGGCGTTCATCCCGAGGCTCAGGTACTTGAGCGGGTCCAGCCCGGTGCCACGGCTCTTGCTCATCTTCTCGCCGCCGTTGACGGTCAGGAAGCCGTGCACGTGCACGTGGTTGGGCGTCTTGCGGCCGCTGAAGTGCAGCATCGCGGGCCAGAACAGCGTGTGGAAATAGGTGATGTCCTTGCCGATGAAGTGGATCTGCTCCACCGTGTCGTCAGCCAGGAAGGCGTCGAAGTCGCGGCCCAGCTTGCCGAAGTAGTTCTTCAGGGAGGCCAGGTAGCCGATGGGCGCGTCCAGCCAGACGTAGAAGTACTTGCCCGGGGCGTCGGGGATCTCGATGCCGAAGTAGGGCGCGTCGCGGCTGATGTCCCAGTCGCCCAGGCCGCCGTTGCCTTCCTCGTCCTTCGCGAACCATTCGCGGATCTTGTTCAGCACCTCGGTCTGCAGGCGGCCGGGGGTCTGCGTCCACTGCTCCAGGAACTCCACGCAGCGCGGGTCCGAGAGCTTGAAGAAGTAGTGGTCGGAGCTCTTCATCACCGGCGTGGCGCCGGTCAGCACGGAGAAGGGGTTCTTCAGCTCGGTGGGCGTGTAGACCGCGCCGCAGACCTCGCAGGAATCGCCGTACTGGTCCTTGGCCGCGCACTTGGGGCATTCGCCCTTGATGAAGCGGTCCGGCAGGAACATCGCCTTCTGCGGGTCGAAGAACTGCTCGATCGTCTTCACGGCGATCAGGTCCTTCTCGCGCAGGGAGCGGTAGATGGCCTGCGACAGCTCGTGGTTCTCGGCGCCGTCCGTCGAGTGCCAGTTGTCGAAGCTGATGTGGAAGCCGTCCAGGTACTGCTTGCGCCCGGCCGCGATGCCCGCCACGAAGTCCTGCGGCGTCTTGCCCGCCTTCTCGGCGGCGATCATGATCGGCGCGCCGTGCGCGTCGTCCGCGCAGACGAAGTGCACCTCCTGACCCATCATGCGCTGGTAGCGGACCCAGATGTCGGCCTGGGTGTACTCCATGATGTGGCCAATGTGGAAGTTCGCATTGGCGTAGGGCAGGGCAGTGGTGACGAAGAGCTTGCGAGTCATGGCGTGCAGGGTCGAGTGCGCGGCGCAACGGGGCCACGCAGGAGGCGGGATTTTAAGGGGGGACGCCGATGCCGCGGCGCCGGGCTTCAGCCTTCCTGGCTGGGAGCCTCTGCGGCATCGGGATTGCCAGGCTCGCCCTCGTCTGCCGGCGCACCCTCGTCCGGGCGGCCGCCCTGCAGCTTGCGGGCCCGCTTCTCGGCGGCCTTTTCCTCGGCTTTGCGCTTCTTGGCCAGCTCGCGCTGGCGTTTCTCGTAGGAGTAGTTTGGAGTGGCCAAAGTCCCGTCCTTGTATCGCGACGGCAAGTCACCGCCAACCCGACTGTAGCGCCTCGCCGCAGCTGACGGTCACGCACGGCGAGGCGATGCTGCTGCCACCGAGCTTCAGCTTGCGCATGCAAACGCTTGCCGCCACAGGGGAAATGAGGCTTTCGGCCTGTGGATAAGTTTGTGGGAAACACCGTGAAAACCACGCGTATGCCGGGGCGTCGGCTGGCATCGGCGCGATGGTCTTCCTCGGGGGCGGATAAAAAGTCCTTTTCTGTCAACGACTTGCAGGCGTCGTCAGAGGCGCACGCGAGGCCCGATCCCTTCGATCATGGACCTCGCCCATTGGGGATAAGCCGGAGGGCGTTGTGGTCGATCGGGCCCTCGCCTGTGTCAATTGGCGCCACCTCCTCCGGCCGTAGGAGGGGCGTGCCGAATGGCATGGCGGGCGGGCCGCTTGTCATCAAACTTGGCGCATTGAGCTCAAGTAGCTTGGAGGGAGTACCGCCAAGTGCTTGATTCATCAGGACTAATGAAAGCTGTCCACTGATGCTGTGGATAAGTTTGTGGAGAAGCCGGATCGGCAGGGGCTAAATGCTTGATTCATCGGTGCCGGAGGTAGGTTGCCTCAAAATCTTGCACTTCCGTGACGGCTATATGAATCAACAACTTAGCGGCGTGTTGGGGCCAGGGAGGCGGATGCCGGCGTGGCGCGAGGCCCCTGTTTCCCTCTGAAACGCCGGACCTGCTTGGTGGGGATAAGTCTGTCGCCGGCAGGCCGTCGCGCCGGCAAATCAAGCCCCGGCTGTGGTGCAAATGGGGGACAGCGCCACGGCTCCTCGGGGCGTCGTGCCGCCGTGGAGGGCTCCCCTGCCGTCCGGCAGGCATCCCCAGGGACTGTGGACAAACTTGTGAGTCTGCTGAAGAAAGCGTCGCTAAGTGCTTGATGGCATTGCCTTTACCTTGCCCTGCTCAAGAATGCAGCACGACGGCGCCCGCGGGACGGGACTGGGGCGCCCCCGGCCATGCGGGGGAACGCGGAGAGGCGGCCTCGTTCTGGCAGCTAAAATGCCGCGATTTGCAGCCAATGGCCGGATTCATGGGGCAGGGAACCGTTTCGCAGAAGTCAGAGAAGTCTGAGAGGGCGTCCACCAACGCCGCGCCGGACAAGGCCGCCCCGCTTGACGTGTTCGAGCTTCGCAGTGCCTCCATGGCCGCTTTCAGCCTGGTGCTGCGCAGCAGCGACCTCCAGCAGCTGGGCGAGGCCCTGCAGCAGCGCCTGGGCGACACGCCGGACGTGTTCAACCAGGACCCGGTCGTGCTGGACCTGAGCCAGCTGCCCGCCGCGCCGGCCGCGACCGACGACGGCCAGCTGAGCCTCGAGGCCGCGGCCGTCCAGCTCGATTTCCCCGCCCTCATCGCGCTCCTGCGCCGCTTCCGCATGCAGGCCGTGGCCGTCAGCGGCGCCAGCGCCGAGCAGCTCGCCGCCGCGCAGGCCGCGGGGCTGGCCGAGGCCGATGTGCCGGCCCAGCGCGCCGAAGCGCCGCGGGTCGAGACCGTGGTGAAGGAGGTTGTCCGTGAGGTGATCGTCGAGCGCGAGGTGCCGGTTGCGGCGCCTGCCGAGCCGGCGCGCACCGTCATCCTCGACAAGCCCCTGCGCTCCGGCCAGCAGGTCTACGCCAAGGGCGCGGACCTGGTCGTGATGGCGCTCGTCAACCATGGCGCCGAAGTCATCGCAGACGGCAATATCCACGTTTACGCACCCCTGCGTGGCAAGGCGATTGCCGGGGCTCGCGGGAACACCGAGGCGCGCATCTTCGCGGCCAGCCTCGAGGCCGAACTGATCGCCATCGCCGGCATCTACCGCACCACCGAGAACCCGCTGCCCGCCGAGGTGCTGGGCAAGCCCGCGCAGGTGCGGCTCGAGGGCGAGAAGCTGGTGATGGAAGCCCTGAAACTCTGAGCCGCCCGAAGTCCGGACGGCCGAACAACGCATTTTTGAAGAAGGAAGGCAATCGATGACCAAGATCGTCGTGGTGACCTCGGGCAAAGGGGGCGTGGGCAAGACCACGACCAGTGCCAGCTTTGCAACCGGCCTCGCCATGCGCGGCTACAAGACCGCGGTGATCGACTTCGACGTGGGCCTGCGCAACCTGGACCTGATCATGGGTTGCGAGCGCCGCGTGGTCTATGACCTGATCAACGTCATCAACGACGAGATCAAGCTCACGCAGGCCCTCATCAAGGACAAGCAGCTCGAGAAGCTCTACATCCTGGCCGCCTCGCAGACCCGCGACAAGGACGCCCTCAGCCAGGAAGGCGTGGAGCGCGTGCTGGACGAGCTCAAGGCCATGGAGTTCGACTACATCGTCTGCGACTCCCCGGCCGGCATCGAGACGGGCGCGCTGATGGCCATGCACTACGCCGACGAGGCGCTGGTGGTGACCAATCCCGAGGTCTCCTCCGTGCGCGACTCGGACCGCATCCTCGGCATGCTCAACAGCAAGACCAAGCGCGCCATCGAAGGCAAGGAGCCCGTCAAGGAGCACCTGCTGATCACGCGCTACAACCCGAACCGCGTCGAAGGCGGCCAGATGCTCTCGCTGGAAGACATCCACGAGATCCTGCGCACCCCGCTGATCGGCGTGATCCCGGAGAGCGAGATCGTGCTGCAGGCCTCCAACCAGGGCCTGCCCGCCATCCACATGAAGGGCACGGATGTTGCCGAGGCCTATGCCGACGTGGTGGCCCGCTTCCTGGGCGAGGACAAGCCCATGCGCTTCATCGAGGCCGTCAAGCCGGGCTTCTTCAAGCGCCTCTTCGGCGGCAAGTGAAGGAGCGGCCACGATGGGATTCCTCTCGTTTTTCATTGGTGAGAAAAAGAGCACGGCCAGCGTCGCCAAGGAGCGCCTGCAGCTGATCCTGGCCCACGAGCGCAACGGCCGCAGCGCCAGCCCCGACTACCTGCCTCAGCTGCAGAAGGAGCTGGTGGCGGTGATCTCCAAGTACGTCTCCATCAATCCGGACGACATCAAGGTCCACATGGAGCGCCAGGACAACCTGGAGGTGCTGGAGGTCAAGATCGAGCTGCCCGAGCCGGGACGCTGAGCTTTCGTCTGCCTCGCAAATGCAAAGGGCCAGTCCTCGCGGACCGGCCCTTTTTGCTGCCTGCGCCTCAGGTTCAGGCGTGGTCGAACTGCGAGGCGTTCTTGCCCTTGAAGGGGGCGTAGAAGGCCTTGATCTTGGCCATGTCGGCCTCGATGTCCCCCGTGGGCACGAAGACCGGACCCAGGCCGCTGAGCTTGCGGCTGTAGTCCATGTAGGCCATCACGATGGGCACCTCGGCGGTGACGGCGATCCAGTAGAAGCCGGTCTTCCAGTAGCGCGTCTTGCTGCGCGTGCCTTCGGGCGGCACGACCAGCTGCAGCGGGCCGTCGGCGGCCTTGATGGCCTCGGCGGAGGCGGCGACGAGGTTGCTGCTCTTCTCGCGCTGCACGGCGATGCCACCCAGCCAGCGCATCACCGGGCCGAAGGGGAAGCGGAAGATCTGTGCCTTGCCCATCCAGTAGATGTTCAGGCGCAGCGCGAAGGCCACCATCAGCGTGTAGGGCAGGTCCCAGTTGCTGGTGTGCGGTGCGGCGATCAGCACGCACTTGTCATGCCCGGCGGGCAGGGCGCCATCCAGCTTCCAGCCCGTCAGCCGCAGAAAACCCACCGAGAACGCCCGCAGCACGGTGTTGACGACGGGGGTGGTGAAGATGGTGCGATGCATGCGGGACCGGGCGTTGAAAGACAGCCTGCCATTATCCCGTCCGCCAGCAGGGGCACGCCTGCCCATTTCTGCAGCAGATCAACAAAGTCCGTGAAGAAACAAGCACTTGCGGTAGCGCTGCAGAGGCCATGCACGGACTTGTCCACAGGCGCTGTGGATGCCGGACGCGTTCCGGCAGGCGCCGCGTGGCACGAGCCGGGGGCGGGACATCAGGCGGGCGGATCGTCGGGGATCGCCTCGATCACCAGGTCCGAGCAGGGCCGGGCGACGCAAGGCAGGAACCAGCCCTCGGCCTTTTCCTCCGCGCTGAGGCCGGGCCACTCGATCACATAGGCGATCTCGCCCGACACGAGGCGCCGCATGCAGGCCCGGCAGGTGCCGGCGCGGCAGGAGCTCAGCAGGCCGCCGCCCTCGCGCAGGCTCGCGCGCAGGACGGTGATGTCGGCGGGCGCTTCGAAGCCCGGGTCCGGCCGGGCGGCCTGATCCAGCGGATCCGCGCTGAAGCGGATGCGGAACGTGCGGGGCGCCTCGGCGGCAGGGGCGGACTGTGGCGGCATCGGCACATCATGCCAGCCCGGCGGCCGCTTTCGTGAAATGCGAGACGGCGCGGGCCGGCGGGACCTGAGCGCCCGCCGCGGCGAAGGCAGACACTCCGCCACACATGGACGCCCCGCGCCCCCCTCCTGAACTGGCCGCGACGCTGGCCAGCGCCTGGCTTTCGCTGGCGGGGGAGCCCTGTGCCTTCACGAGCCTGGACGCCATGCCCCCGCGGCTGCCGGGCGATGCCTGCTTCCTGCTGCCCGTGCTGCGCGCCGACCTCCGGGAGGCCGGCCGCGTGCTGCTGGTGCTGGGGGACGACGACGCCCATCACCTGGGCGCCTCCATGTTCGGCCTGCCGCTGGACGAGCTCGCGCCCGCGGACGTGGACGATGCCAACGCCGAGCTCTGCAACATCTTCGGGAGCTGCGTCGTGAAGGCCCTGGATGACAGCCATGAGCTGGAACTGGGGCTGCCCGAGCGCACGTCGGTCGGGCATGTCGAGGAGCTTTGTGCCGGGTGCCCGCCGCGCCTGACGCTGGCTGCCACACTGGGGCCACGGCATGTTGTCGTGGCCTATTTCGAAGACGATCCGCGCCCGCCCCCGTCTTCCAAGGAACTGCGCCATGGTTGACTCCAGCCCCCCCTCTCTTCGCGTGCTTGTCGTGGACGACAGCCGCGCCATCCAGGCGATCATCGTCCGGGTGCTGCAGAACGCCGGCCTCGGCCCCATGGAGATCGAGATGGCCAGCAACGGCGACCAGGCGCTGCGCATGGTCACGGCCCACCCGCCCGACCTCGTCATCTCCGACTGGCACATGCCCGTGGTGAGCGGCATCGAGATGCTGCAGACGCTGCGCCAGCTGGGCGGCAACCTCGTGAAGGTGGGCTTCGTCACGACCGAGACGGCGGACCGCCACCTGGACCAGGCCCGCAGCAACGGCGCCGTCTTCGTGATCAACAAGCCCTTCAAGGACGAGGTGCTGCTGCGTGAGGTGCAGGCCGCGCTGGCGGACCGCGTCGAGCAGCTGAAGGCGCCGCCGCCCCCGCCGGCCCCGCCGTCGGCGCTGGACTCCGAGAGCGCGCTGAGCCAGCTCGTGAAGCTGCAGATGGGGCAGATCCCCTTCCGGCTGATCGCGGCGCCGGGCCAGACGCTGGAAGACCTGCAGCTGCCGCACGACCTCGCCATGTATGCGCTCGACGGGCAGAAGACGCCCTATGCGCTGGGCATCCTCGACGTCAACGCCTGCTGCATCCTGGGCGGTGGCGGCGCGCGGCTGCAGCCGCCGCCGGTGCGCCAGGCCATGCAGACGGCCAAGCCCACCGTCGAGATGATGCAGTTCGCCGACCACTTCCTGCGCTCCGCCGCGGGCATCCTGCACCGGGCCGACGGCGTCAGCGTGCCGGCCCTGCGCATCGTGAACCTCGTGCCCAAGCCCTTCGACAAGCTGCAGGGGCTGATGCAGCGCAACCGGGGGCGCAGCGACTACCGCATCTCGGTGCCGGGCTACGGCGAGGGAAGAATGGCATTCATTCGCTTCTGATGCTGCCGATAAGAGCAGGGTGGGCGCCGTCCGAGCGCCGGGAAAGGATGAGGTCGGCCTGATCATGGCGCTGGAGTTTTCGCTCGACAGCCTGGCGGTGGTGTCCGTCTTCGTGGCCAATGCCGCGGTGATGGTCATCACCATCGGCACCTACTGGCGCATGACGCGCTACGAGCAGACCAACCACATCCACATCGTCAACGCCCTGCGCGAGACGCGCGATGCCGGGCGGGAGATGAAGATCGCCGCGCATGAGCTCATCCGCATCGCCGAGCGCGGCGGCGTGGGCGGGGGCGGCGGTGGCGGCGGGCTGGGATCGGCCGAGCTGCAGCAGCTGGACGAGCTGATGAAGCTCGTGCGCGGCCTGCTGGACGCCTACGGGTCCGAGGACGACGGTGAGGACGCGAGCCCCGAGGCCGAGGCCCGCTGGCCGGACTCCGCCCAAGAGATGAACAGCGAGCTGATGGAGCAGCTGCGGCGCAGCCATCGCAACGAGGTCGACCGCCTGGTCGCGCAGCGCCGCCGCATGCAGGTCGAGCTGGGGCTCACCCGCGAGCGCCTGGACGATGCCCTCAAGCAGCTCAGCGCCTCGCGCCACCGCGGTGGCTCGTCCGGCGCCTCGCCGGAACTGCAGGTGCTGCGCCAGCAGCTGGACGGCGTCCGTTCGCAGCTGCAGCAGGCCCAGGACCGCCAGTACCTGGCCGAGACCCGCGCCGAGAAGGCCGAGCGCATGAGCAACAAGCTCCAGAAGGAGCTGGAGGAAATGGCGCTGGCCCCCAAGGCCGCGGCGCAGAACACACAGGCGCCGGAGATGATGAAGCTGCTGGAGCGCGAGGCCCTGATGCTGCGCGAGCAACTGGCCGAGGCGGAGCGCACCATCCAGAAGCTGCGCGCCGAGCTCGCCGCGCTGGCGGCCAATCCGCCCGAGCATGTCGACGAGCAGGCGATGGACGAGATCCGCGAACGCCTGGAGCGCGAGGTCGAGCAGCTGCGCGGCAAGATCGACGACCTGCAGGACGCACTCAAGCGCAACCAGGTCGAGAAGGAATTCATCGAGGAGCATTACCTCAAGGAAGCCCAGAAGAACGAGGAGGCCCGCCTGGAGGCCGAGGCCGCCGCCGCGGCCATGGAGTTCGTGGGCAAGACGCCGGGCGGGCGCTGAGGTCGGTGCCGCCGGTGTCGACGGCGCCCCCGCCGGGGGCCAGGTCTTGCGCGGCAAGCTGAGGGACAATCGCGGGCTTTCCTGACTTCTCCTCCCGCCCCAGCCGCGCTGGCGATGCCCGGCGGATCCTGCCCCTGACCATGCTCAAGTACCTGGCCGGCTACCCGGCGACCCTGCAGGCCCAAGTGCAGCAGATGATCGATGCCGGCCGCCTGGGCGACTACCTGGCCGGCCACTACGGCGAGGCGCACACGGTGCAGAGCGACCGTGCGCTGTTCGACTACACGCAGGCGCTGAAGCAGCGCCATCTGCGCAATGCGGCGCCGCTCGACAAGGTCTGCTACGACAGCAAGCTCAAGGTGATCCAGCACGCGCTGGGCACCCATACGCGCAGCACGCGGGTGCAGGGCAGCCAGCTCAAGTCCCGGCGCGAGATCCGCATCGCCAGCCTGTTCCGCGAGGCGCCCGCCGACTTCCTCAAGATGATCGTCGTGCACGAGCTCGCCCACCTCAAGGAGCTGGAGCACAACAAGGCCTTCTACCAGCTGTGCCAGCACATGGAGCCGCGCTACGGGCAGCTGGAGCTGGACCTGCGCCTCTATCTCACCTGGCGCGAGCTGCCGGGCACGACGGCGCCAGCGGCGGCGCCTGTGGAGCTCACGCCATGATCCTGCTCGCGCCCATGGAGGGCCTGCTCGACCACATGCTGCGCGACGTGCTGACGCGCGTCGGCGGCATCGACCGCTGCGTGAGCGAGTTCATCCGCATCACCGACATGCTGCTGCCGCGCCGCGTCTTCACGCGCATCGTGCCCGAGCTGCTGGCGGGCGGCCGCACGCCGGCCGGCGTGCCGGTGCGCGCGCAGCTGCTGGGCTCGGACCCGACGTGCATGGCGGAAAACGCCGCCCGCCTCGCCGAGCTGAATCCCGCGGGCATCGACCTCAATTTCGGCTGCCCCGCCAAGTGCGTCAACCGCCACCGGGGCGGCGCGGTGCTGCTGGACGAGCCCGAGCTGATCGCCGAGATCGTCGGTGCCGTGCGCCGCGCGCTGCCGGCCGACATGCCGCTGTCGGCCAAGATGCGCCTGGGCTTCATGGACAGCTCGCGCACGCTGGAATGCGCGCTGGCGATGACGGAGGCGGGGGCCGGCGAGCTCGTCATCCATGCCCGCACCAAGGCCGATGGCTACAAGCCGCCCGCCTACTGGGACCGCATCGCCCACGTGCGCGAGGCGCTCGATCCGTCGGTGGCGGTCGTGGCCAATGGCGAGGTCTGGACCGTCGAGGACGCGCGCCGCTGCCTGCAGGAGTCGGGCTGCGATGCGCTGATGCTGGGCCGCGGCATGGTCGCCAATCCGGGGCTGGCCCTGGCCGTGCGGGGGCTGACGGGCGAGGGCGGGGCGGGCCTGGACTGGCAGGCGCTGCAGCCGCTGATGCTGCGGTTCTGGCGCCAGGTGCAGGCGAATGTGCAGACCAGGCACCAGGCCGGGCGGCTCAAGCAGTGGCTGCACTACCTGCGCCGCCACTACCCCGAGGCGGGCGAGGCCTACCAGCGCGTGCGCACGATCAACGCCCCGGCCGCGCTCGAAGAGGCCTACTTCGGCCCGCTGCTGGCGCCGTCGGCCGCACCGGCCGCCCTGGCCGCCTGAGACGCGGCCTGACACCCGGCCTGCGCCAAACGGGCGCTGGGCGCACGCCCGAGCCCCGCGGCCGCAGCGGCCCCGGTGCAAGCCCGGAGGCGCGCGAGTGCGGGGTGCGCGTAGCATCTCGCATGCTTCAAACATCGCGCCTTCTCCTGGCCCTGCTGCCCCTGCTGGGCGCCGGGTCGCTGCTGCCCGCCACCGCCGCCCCGGCATCGCCCGCGCTCACGCTGGACCGCATCTACGGCGATCCCCCGCTGATGGGCCGCGCCGGCCTCGGCGGCACGCTCTCGCCGGGTGGGCAGTGGCTGACCTATCTGCGCCCCTCCGAGAGCAATCCGGACGTCAACGAGCTGTGGGGCACGCCGCTCGCGGGAGGCGACGCACGCCGCCTCGTGGCCGCAAGCGACCTCATCGGCCAGCGCGAGGCGGTGCTCACGGAAGCCGAGAAGATGGCCCTCGAACGCCGCCGCCAGCGCGGCGCGGGCATCACCGGCTACCAGTGGTGCGGCAAGGGCGACCGCCAGCTGGTGCTGCCCCTGGCCGGCGATCTCTACCTCGTGGAGCTCGGCCAGACGGCCGGCAGCGCCCCGAAGGTGCAGCGCCTCACCCACGACGAGCAGGTGCCCGAGCGCGATCCGCAGTGCGACGGCGCGGGCCGGCAGATCGCCTACGTCAAGCAGAACGACCTGTGGGTCCAGGGCCTGGACGGCAGTGCGCCGCGCCGCCTCACCAACACGGGCAGCGAGACGCGCTCGACGGGCCTCGCCGAGTTCATCGCCGCCGAGGAATTGCATCGCCACAGAGGCTTCTGGTGGTCGCCGGACGGCACGCGCCTGCTCGCCATCGAGGTGGACGAGTCCGGCGTGCCCGTGCGCCGCCGCGCGCAGATCGGTGGCGATGGCACGCGCCTCGTCGACCAGCGCTACCCCGGCGCGGGCAGCCCCAATGCCAAGGTGCAGGCCCTCGTGCTGGACCTCGCGGGCAAGACCGAACCCCTGCGCCTGACCCTGCCCGCCGAGGCGGAGTACATCGCCCGCGCCGGCTGGTTCGCGGACGGCACGCCCTGGCTGCAATGGCTCACGCGGGACCAGAAGCACCTGCAGCTGCTCGAATTCAATGCCCAGGGCCAGCCCCATGCCGTGCTGGACGAGCGCGACGCCGCCTGGGTGGAGGTGCAGGACGACCTGCGCGAGCTGCCCGCGCTCAAGCGCTCCGGCAAGCCGGCGCTGCTGTGGAGCAGCGAGCGCAGCGGCCGCCGCCAGCTGTGGCTGGTCGACCGCGTCACCGGCGCCGCACAGGCCCTGACCCATCAGGCCGAGCCGGTGGCCCAGCTCGTGTGCCTGGGCGAGCAGCACGTCGTCTTTGCCGGCGCCACCGAACGGGGCCGCGGCCGGGAGCTGTTCAAGTCCGACTTCAAGGGCCAGGTGCAGATGCTGCAGCCCGGCGACGCGCGCCGCTGGCGCGACGCCCGCGGCGACGCCGCCTGCACGCAGCTGCTCATCACGCAGTCCTCCTGGCAGCAGCCGCCCCGCACCGAGTTGCTGAAGCTCGACGGCAAGTCCGCGCCGCGCCTGATCGAGCAGGCCCAGCCCGATGCGCTGGTCACCGAGCTCGCGGCGCGCCTGCAGCCCCAGCTGCCCGAGCTCCTCGCGGCCGATGGCAAGACGCCCCTCAACGCCGTCTTCCTGCCGCCCACGCGGCCGAGCCTGTCCGGCAACTACCCGGTGGTGGTGCGGGCCTACGGCGGCCCGGGCACGGCCACCGTGACCTGGCGCTGGCAAGCGGACCTGCCCACGCTGGCGCTCTACCAGCAGCAGGGCTTCGGCGTGCTGATGCTGGACACCCGCGGCATGGCCTTCCGGGACCGCGAGTTCACGCGCGCCCATGACCACGCCTTCGGCAAGAACGAGGTCGCGGACCTCTTCACGGCCGTCCGTCAGCTGGCAAAGCAGTACCCCGCCGTCGACGCGAGCCGCATCGGCTTCACCGGCTGGTCCTATGGCGGCTTCCTGGCGCTGCGCGCGCTGCTGGATGCCGACACGCCCTTCGCGGCCGCGATCGCCGGCGCCTCGCCCACGGACTGGACGCTCTACGACACCGCCTACACGGAGCGCTACCTCGGCCTGCCGGACGGCGGCCAGGCACCGGCCTATCAGCAGGCGAACCTGATCCCCCGCGCGTCGCTGCTGAACCGGCCGCTGATGATCATCCACGGCACCTCGGACGACAACGTGCTCTTCGACAACTCGCTGCGCATGATCCAGGCGCTGCAGAACGAGGGCAAGGTCTTCGAGACCGTGATCTACCCGGGCCATGCGCACGGCGTGGCCGGCCGCAAGGCCCGGCTGCACCTGGCGCGCACGCAGCTGGACTTCTTCCAGCGGCAGCTGCGCCCTTGAGGCCGGCAGCATGTCACGCCGGCCCCGGGCGCAAGCGTTCCGGGGCGGCTCGTGGGCATCGCTCTTGCCCTGCGTGATTAATTGCTGTCAGCGCACTTCCTAGTCCACCGCGAGCATCGATCCGACGTTGAGTCGAGACCTTTGCACATGGTGGTCCCCGCGAACGGGGCCTAGTCTTGCATCAAGCCCGCAGCAAAGATGAGGGCGTCGTTGGAGAGGATCATGAACATCACCGACAGCACCACCGCCCTGCGTGACGCAGGGAGCAGCGATCCGCGGCTGGAGCAGGCCCTGGAGCGCTGCTTCGAGCTGAGGTTCCAGTCCCTGTTCCACACGGGCAAGGCCCTGGCCTTTCCCTGCAATGCCCGGGGCGAGGTGAGCCTCGATGCCCTGAGCGAGCGGGCCCGCGAGAACTACCTCTTCGCCCGCGCCGTCGTCGGCCACGAGTACGCGGCGCCGGTGGTCACGAGCCGCGGCTGAGCCCGCCGCGACGGGCGCACGGCGATGCCGCGCTCCGGCGGCGTGAAATGTCTGGGCGTGATGGGACCGGACGTGACCTGACCTGACATGACGCTGCCACGCGCCAGCGGCCCGCCATGAAAAAGACCGCCCTCGGGCGGTCTTGTGCTTGAAGGGGCGGCTGGCGCCGCCGGCCTCACTTGCCCCAGCCGTCGCGCAGGCCCGTGATCTTGTTGAACACGGGCTTGTCGCTGCGGTGATCGGCGCGGTCGGCCACGAAATAGCCGTGGCGCTCGAACTGCACCTTCACATCGGCCTCGGCCGTGGCCAGCGAGGGCTCCAGATAGCCCGTCACCACGCGCTTGCTGGCGGGGTTGATGACCTCGAGGAAGTCGCGCCCGCCGGCGTCCGGCTGCGCCTCGGTGAAGAGGCGGTCATACAGACGCAGCTCCGCCTGCACGGCCTCGTGCACGGCCACCCAAGTGATCACGCCCTTGACCTTGACGGCATCGGCGCCCGGCGTGCCGCTCTTGGTGTCGGGCACCAGCGTGGCCAGCACGGCGGTGATCTCGCCGGCCTCGTTCTTCTCGCAGCCGGTGCACTCGATCACGTAGCCCGCCTTCAGGCGCGCCTTGTTGCCCGGATACAGGCGGTGGTAGCCCTTGCTCGGCACTTCCATGAAGTCCTCGCGCTCGATCCACAGCTCGGGGCCGAGGCTGAAGGCGCGCTGGCCCAGTTCCGGCAGGTGCGGATGCGCCGGGGCGCTGCAGGGCTCGCGGTGCTCGAGGCTGCCGAAGATCTCGGCGAAGTTGGTGAGCTTGAGCTTGACCGGGTCGATCACGGCCATGGCGCGCGCGGCCTTGCCTTCGAGGTCGGCGCGCAGGCAGCCGTCCAGCACGCTGTAGTCGATCCAGGCGTTCTGCTTGGTCACGCCGGTGGACTCGACCATCGCGCGAATGCTCTCGGGCGTGTAGCCGCGGCGGCGCATGCCCACGAGCGTCGGCATGCGGGGGTCGTCCCAGCCCGTCACATGGCCTTCCTCGACCAGCTGGCGCAGCTTGCGCTTGCTGGTGACCACGTAGCTGAGGTTCAGGCGGCCGAACTCGTACTGGTGCGGCAGGGGGCGGGCCACGAGGCCGCCCTGTGCGAGGTGCTCCAGCAGCCAGTCGTAGAAGGGGCGCTGATCCTCGAACTCCAGCGTGCAGATGGAGTGGGTGATGCGCTCCAGCGCGTCCTCGATCGGGTGCGCGAAGGTGTACATCGGGTAGATGCACCACTTGTCGCCCGTGTTGTGGTGAGTCGCGCGGCGGATGCGGTACAGGGCCGGGTCGCGCATATTGATGTTGGGCGAGGCCATGTCGATCTTGGCGCGCAGCACCATGGCGCCGTCCGGGTGCACGCCGTCGCGCATCTCGCGGAAGCGGGCCAGGTGCTCGGCCGGGCTGCGGTCACGGAAGGGGCTGTTGGTGCCCGGCGTGCCGAAGTCCCCGCGGTTGGCGCGCATCTCCTCGGGCGTCTGCTCGTCGACGTAGGCCAGGCCCTGCTCGATCAGGTACTCGGCGGCGCGGTACATGACGTCGAAGTAGTTGCTGGCGTAGTACAGATTGCTGCGCTCGCCATGGGCGGCCGGTGCCTGCCAGGACCAGCCCAGCCAGGCCACCATTTCCTTGATGGCGTCGACGTACTCCTGCTCTTCCTTCTCCGGGTTGGTGTCATCGAAGCGCAGGTGGCATTCGCCGCCGTAGTCCCGCGCCAGGCCGAAGTTCAGGCAGATGCTCTTGGCGTGACCGATGTGCAGGTAGCCGTTGGGCTCGGGCGGGAAGCGGGTGCGCATGCGGGCCGGATCCAGCGGGCCGGCGGCATGGTGCGGGGCATCGCCCGGGCCGGCGCCGAAGCGGCGCTCGCCCCCGTAACCCTGCTCCAGGTCGCGCTCGATGATGGCACGCAGGAAGTTGTTGGGCTTGAGGGCCTCGGCGTCGGGGGCGGTCTTGGGCTCGGACATCGGCGGTGGGCAGGAGCGTGCGGTGAGGCCGCCGCTCCCTCGTTGGAGATGGGAAGCGGCGGATTTTATCGGTGCCGCGCAGGGGCGCGAGGCGCGGGCGGCTCAGAGGCCGCGAAACAGGTGCGCATAGAGCCGGCTGACGCCCAGTTTCTCGGGGTGTTCGCGCAGATGCAGGGTCAGCTTGCCCTGCTCGTCGCGCACCGCGCGCTCGATGGCGGCGGCCTTCACCACCGTGCCGCGATGCACCTGCCAGAAGAGCTCGGTGTCCAGCTGGGGCAGCAGCTCGCGCAGCGACAGCCGCATCAGGTGCTCCTTCTGCGCGGTGACCACGCGGACGTATTTGTCGGCGGCCTCGAAGAACAGCACGTCCTCGACGGGCACCATCTGGATGCTCGACCCCTGGCTGACCTGCAGCAGGCGCAGGCGCGGCACGGCCGGCGCTGGTGCCGCGCCGCCCGCCGCACCGCCCGCCGGGGCGAGCAGCTGGCGCAGCTGCGCCAGGGTGGCGTCCAGCGGCGGGCTGACCGTGGCCTGGCGCAGCGCCAGGGCCTGCTGCAGGCGCGTCACCGTCTGGGCGAGGCGCTCGCGCTGCACGGGCTTCAGCACGTAGTCGACGGCCGCGTGCTCGAAGGCCTGCAAGGCGTATTGGTCATAGGCGGTCACGAAGACCAGCAAGGGGAAGGGCGCGTCCTCGGGCCAGTCCTCGGCCAGCGCGGCGGCGGCCTCCAGGCCGTTGAGGCCGGGCATGCGGATGTCGAGGAAGCACAGGCTCGGGCGGCGGGCCAGGGCCAGGTCCACGGCCGCCTGCCCGTGCGGCGCGATGGGCAGCAGCACCAGCTCTGGCCACAGCTGCTGCAACTCGGACTTCAGGTGCTCGGCCAGCAGGGCCTCGTCTTCGGCGATCAGGGCGATGGGGGTCATGAGGCGACAGGAGCGGGTGCGTAAGGGGATGTCGGTGCCGTCATCAGGCGGCGGGGGATGTGGATCTCGATGCGGCAGCCGCCCTCGGCGGGATAGCTGAGGCTGAGGCCTGCGGCATCGCCATAACGGGCCTGCAGGCGGTCCCGGACCTGCTGCAGGCCAAATCCGGTGCCGGCGGTGCCTGGGGAGGCAGCCTGACCACGGCCGCTGTCTGCGACGACCAGCAGGCAGTCCTCGCCCTGCAGCCGGGCGGACACCTCCAGCAGGCCGCCCTCGATCTGGGGCTCGAGGCCGTGCTTGATCGCGTTCTCGACGAGCGGCTGCAGCAGCAGCGCCGGCAGGGAGAGCCCGGCCAGCGCGGGCGGCAGCTCGAAGCGGGCCTGCAGGCGTTCGCCCATGCGCACCTGCATGAGGCTGAGGTAGTCCTGCAACCTCGCGAACTCGGTCTGGAGCGGGTGGTGGCCCACGCGGGAGGCCTCCAGCGTGGCGCGCAGGAAGGCGATCAGCTGGTCCAGCATCGTCTGGGCGCGGGGGGCGTCGAGCCCGATCAGCACGCGCAGATTGGCCAGCGTGTTGAACAGCATGTGCGGCTCGAGCTGCGCCTGCAGCAGCAGGAGCTGGGTCTCGGCGGCGACCCGGCGGGCCTGCTCGGCCTCCATCTGCGCGGCGGTCATCCGGCCCCGCGTGTAGAAGAAGGCCGTGCCGCCCAGAGACGCCAGGCCGGTGATCGTGAGCGTGGTCGCCAGCTGGCCCCACTGGGCCGACCACAGGCTGCGCGTGCGCAGGCCGGTGAGGGCGTCCCCGAGGACCTGGCCGATGGTGAAGCCGCCCAGCGCGCCGCCCACCACGCAGACCGCCATCCAGGGCCAGCCCGGCCAGCCGTGCTCGAAGCCCTCGCAGCCGGGGTAGCGCCGGCGCAGGCGCGCGGCGATCAGCAGGCGGCCGCCGTCGATCAGCAGCCAGCAGTTCATGCCGATGCAGAAGGAGTAGATCACCTGGATCCAGGGCCGGTTCCAGCCCGAGAGTGCCGCCAGCAGCAGCCCGATCACGGCGCACCACAGGGCCGACTGGGCCCCGTGGCGCAGGAAGTACTGCCAGCCTCGGTGCGCGGCGGGGCTCATGGGGAAGGCGGAGGGCTTGGCACTCATGGCGGGCGATTGTGCAGCAGCGCCTCAGGCGAGCGGGCTCGCCGTCACGGCCTGCTTCATCAGGTTGCGGGAGCGTGCCAGGAAGATCGAGCCCAGGGCGCCGTTGAGGGCGCTCACGCCCAGCACCACGGCGGGCTGCTGCGCCAGCGCCGGGCTCATGGCCAGCGTCATGCCCAGCAGGAACTTGAGCGCGAAGATGCCCATCATCACGGCCAGCGGGGCCCAGCTGCCGGGCACGAGGTAGGCGTTGCGGGCGGCGTCATGGCGGGCGGCGCCGGGCCAGCCGCTGGCGGCGATCAGCTGGCGGGTGGCCGAGAGGCCGGCCAGGAAGCCGAGCACGGTGAGGGCCTGCCAGCCGAAGGCGCCGACCGTGCTCCAGGCGGAGAAGGCGACGAAAGCCAGCGGCATGCGACGCAGCCGTGCGGCGCTGACCCAGCGGTCGCGGGTCTGCGTGAGGCCGAGGGCGATCAGGGCGACCAGCAGGCCCCAGACCCAGCTGGGGACCTGGCCGAGGATCAGGGGGAGGGCGGTGCTGCTCATCGTGGGCTCCTTGAAGCGGGTGTCGATGGCTGCACTGTGCCGGCCGCCCGGCCGGGCGTCTGCGGGGGCGCGACGAGGCGACGTCGCGGGGCGCGAAATGCGGTGGCGCGGCGCGAAATGCACCGCGCCGCGCGCTCAGCGCCGCCGGCTGCCCCCGCCGCCGAGGATGCTGCCCAGCACGCCGCGCACGATCTCGCGACCCAGCGAGCTGCCCATGCTGCGCAGCGCCGACTTGGCGGCGGCCTCGGCCAGCCCCTCGTGGCGGCCGCCGCGCGGGCCGGTCGTGCCGAAGAGCACGTCCTTGAGCCCGTCCATCAGGCCGCCTCCGGCCTCCGGCGTGGGGGCCGGGGCCGGGGCTGCCGGGCCGCGCTTCAGGGCCTGTTGCGCCTCATCGGCCAGAGAGCCACCGGACCGGGCGGGCGCAGTGCCGGATGCAGGTGCCGGCGCAGGCGCACGGGCCGGTGCCGGCGTACCCTTGAGTCGCTCATAGGCCGACTCCCGGTCCAGCAGCGTCTCGTAGACGCCCGCCACCAGGGAGTTCTGCAGCAGGGCCTGGCGCTGCTCGGGCGTGATCGGCCCGATGCGGCTGCCCGGCGGCAGGATGAAGACGCGCTCCGTGATGCTCGGCCGGCCCTTCTCGTCCAGCAGGCTCACCAGGGCCTCGCCCACGCCCAGCTCGCTGATGGCGGTGGCGATATCCAGCCCGGGCTTGGCCCGCATGGTCTCGGCCGCGGCCTTCACGGCCTTCTGGTCGCGCGGCGTGAAGGCGCGCAGCGCGTGCTGCACGCGGTTGCCCAGCTGGCCGAGCACCGTGTCGGGGATGTCCAGCGGGTTCTGCGTCACGAAATAGACGCCCACGCCCTTGGAGCGCACCAGGCGCACGACGAGCTCGATGCGCTCGACCAGCGCATCCGGCGCATCCTTGAAGAGCAGGTGGGCCTCGTCGAAGAAGAACACGAGCTTGGGCTTGTCGAGGTCGCCAACCTCGGGGAGCGTCTCGAAGAGCTCGGACAGCAGCCACAGCAGGAAGGTGGCGTAGAGGCGCGGCGCCGCCATGAGCTTGTCGGCGGCCAGGATGTTGATCACGCCCATGCCGGACTCCGGCGCCGCCGGGCCGCCCCAAGGCGCCGGAGCGCCCCCTCGGGGGGCAGGAGCCGCAGGCGACGTGGGGGCACCAGGAACGACTTGCATGAAATCGGCGATGTTGAGCATGGGCTCGCCGAAGAACTTGTCCCCGCCCTGGGCCTCGATCTGCAGCAGGCCGCGCTGGATGGCGCCGATGGAGGCCGCCGAGACATTGCCGTACTGCGTCGTGAACTCGCTGGCATGCTCCCCCACGTGCTGCAGCATGGCGCGCAGGTCCTTGAGGTCCAGCAGCAGCAGTCCCTGGTCGTCGGCGATCTTGAAGACGAGTTGCAGCACGCCCGTCTGCGTCTCGTTGAGGGCCAGCATGCGGGCGATGAGCAGGGGGCCCATGTCCGAGATGGTGGCTCGCACGGGGTGGCCCTGCTCGCCGAAGACGTCCCACAGCGTGGTGGGGCAGGCGACGGGCGCGGGCACGTCCAGGGCGCGCTCCTTGAGCACCGCCTGCAGCTTCTCCGAGGGCTGGCCGGCCTGCGAGATGCCGGTGAGGTCGCCCTTGATGTCGGCCATGAAGACGGGGATGCCGAGCAGGCTGAAGCTCTCGGCCAGCTTCTGCAGGCTGATGGTCTTGCCGGTGCCGGTGGCACCCGTGATGAGCCCGTGGCGGTTGGCCAGGGCGGGCAGCAGGTGGCACTCGATCTCGCCGTGTCGGGCGAGCAGGATGGGGTCGGCCATGCGGGGCTCCGGGGAAGAGGTGGTGGCGAAAGCTAAAATCGCAGTCTATCCAACACCATCACGGCTGGAGCGCACGGAATTCCACAGGGGAATCACGTCCGGCGCCAGGCGGCCGACCCGGAGAACAAGACATATGGCTGGTCATAGCAAATGGGCCAATATTCAGCACCGCAAGGGCCGTCAGGACGAGAAGCGGGGCAAGGTCTGGACCCGTCTGACCCGTGAAATCATCGTGGCCGCCCGCTCGGGCGGGGGCGACATCGCCATGAACCCGCGCCTGCGCCTGGCCATCGACAAGGCCAAGGCCGCCAACATGCCGGCGGACAACATCAAGCGCAACGTCGACAAGGCCACCGGCAACCTCGATGGCGTGACCTACGAGGAAATCCGCTACGAGGGCTACGGCATCGGCGGCGCGGCCATCATCGTGGACTGCATGACCGACAACCGCGTGCGCACCGTGGCCGAGGTGCGCCACGCCTTCAGCAAGCACGGCGGCAACCTGGGCACCGAGGGCTCGGTGGCCTTCCAGTTCAAGCACTGCGGCCAGCTGGTCTTCGCGCCCGGCACCTCGGAAGACAAGGTCATGGAAGTGGCCCTGGACGCCGGCGCCGAGGACGTGATCACGGGCGACGACGGCTCCATCGAGGTGCTGACCGCCCCCGGTGACTTCGAGGCCGTCAAGAACGCGCTGGAGGCCGCGGGCCTCACCGCCGAGATTGCCGAGGTGACCATGCGCGCCGAGAACACCATCGACCTCGCCGGCGACGACGCCGCCCGCATGCAGAAGCTGCTGGACGTGATCGAGGACCTGGACGACGTCCAGGAGGTCTATCACAACGCGAGCATCGAGCAATGAAGGTCCTCGTCCTCGGCAACGGCGGCCGCGAACACGCCCTGGCCTGGAAGCTCTCGCAGAGCGAGCGCGTGAGCCAGGTCTATGTGGCCCCCGGCAACGGCGGCACCGCGCAGGACCCGCGCCTGCAGAACGTGGCCCTCAGCGACGTCAAGGCCCTGGCCGACTTCGCGCAGGCCGAGAAGATCGCGCTGACGGTCGTGGGCCCCGAGGCCTTCCTGGCGGCCGGCGTGGTCGACGAGTTCCGCGCGCGCGGCCTGCGCATCTTCGGCGCCACCAAGGCCGCCGCGCAGCTGGAATCGAGCAAGGCCTTCGCCAAGGACTTCATGAAGCGCCATGGCATTCCCACGGCCGCCTACGAGACCTTCAGCGATGCCGCCGCCGCCCATGCCTACGTGGATGCGCAGGGCGCGCCCATCGTGATCAAGGCGGACGGCCTGGCCGCGGGCAAGGGCGTGGTCGTGGCCATGACGCTGCCCGAGGCGCACGAGGCCATCGACTGGATCCTCGAGGACAACAAGCTCGGCGTGGTCCACAACGAAGGCGGCGCGCGCGTCGTCATCGAGCAGTTCCTGCAGGGCGAGGAAGCCAGCTTCATCGTGCTGTGCGACGGCCGCAACGTCGTGCCCCTGGCCACCAGCCAGGACCACAAGCGCCTGCTCGACAAGGACGAGGGCCCGAACACCGGCGGCATGGGCGCCTACTCGCCCGCGCCCGTCGTGACGCCCAACGTCCATGCCAAGGCCATGCACGAGATCATCATGCCCACGATCCAGGGCATGGCGCGCGACGGCATCCCCTTCACCGGCTTCCTCTACGCCGGGCTGATGATCGACGACCAGGGCCAGCCCCGCACCGTCGAGTTCAACACCCGCATGGGCGACCCGGAGACCCAGCCCATCATGATGCGCCTCAAGAGCGATCTGTTCGAGGTGCTCCTGCACGCCACGGACGGCACGCTGGACCAGGTCGAGCTGCAATGGGATCGCCGCGTGGCGCTGGGCGTGGTGATGGCCGCGGAGGGCTATCCGCTGAACCCGCGCAAGGGCGACGTGATCACCGGCCTGCCTGCCGAGACTGAGGATGCCATCGTCTTCCAGGCCGGCACGGTGGAGAAGGACGGGCAGCTGCTCACCAACGGCGGCCGCGTGCTGTGCGTGACGGCGCTGGGCGAATCGGTGCGCACCGCCCAGCAGCGGGCCTACCAGGCGCTGCACGGCATCCAGTTCGACGGCATGCAGTGCCGCCAGGACATCGGCTACCGCGCCATCAAGCGCTGAACGACCGTTCCATGAGCAGCACCCCCACCGTGTCGACCTTCGTTCCCAGCTCGCCCGACGGCCAGCCCGGCATGCCCCGTGTGATCGAGGGCGGCGAGCGCCTGCGCCGGCCGGGCAGCCGGCTGGCGCGCGGCCTCCTGCGTCTCTTCGGCTGGCGCCTCCTGTACAGCGGCCTGCCGGCGCGTCAGGGGGTGATCATGGTCTACCCCCACACCTCCAACTGGGACTTCGTCATCGGCGTCCTGGCCAAGTGGGGCCTGGGGCTGGAGCTGAAGTTCTGGGGCAAGGACTCGCTGTTCAAGCTGCCCGTCTTCGGCGCCTGGGTGCGCTGGATCGGGGGCATCCCGGTGGAGCGATCCAGCGCCAACGGCGTGGTGGCGGACACCGTGGCCCAGGTGCGCGCGGCGCAGCAGCGCCAGCAGGACTTCTGGCTCGCGCTGGCGCCCGAGGGCACGCGCTCGCGGACCGACGGCTGGCGCTCCGGCGCCTACCACGTGGCGGTCCAGGCCGGCATCCCGGTGGGCCTCGCCTATTTCGACTTCGAGCGCCGGGTGGTCGACCTCACCCATTTCGTGCAGCTGTGCGGCCAGCCCGAGCGGGACTTCGCCCACTTCGCGCAATACCTGGCCCCCGTGAAGGGCAAGCGGCCCGACCAGGCCAGCCCGATCACCCTGAAAGGCTCCAAGCGATGAACACACAGCTGGTGCGCGACTACCTGCTGGGACTGCAGCAGCGCATCATCCACGGGCTGGAGCAGCTCGATGGCCAGCCCTTCATCACCGACGGCTGGGAACGCGAGCCCGGCGGGCGCCTGGAGGGCGACGGCCTGACGCGCCTGATCGAGAACGGCGGCCTCTTCGAGCGCGGCGGCTGCAACTTCTCGCATGTGCGGGGTCGGGTCTTGCCCCCCTCGGCCACGCAGCACCGGCCCGAGCTGGCCGGCGCGCCCTTCGAGGCCATGGGCGTGTCCCTGGTCCTGCATCCGCACAATCCCTTCGTGCCCACGGTCCACATGAACGTGCGCATGTTCGCGGCCCTGCCGGCAGGCGCGGAGCCCGTGGTCTGGTTCGGCGGCGGCATGGACCTCACGCCCTACTACGGCTTCGAGCGCGACGCCCAGCACTTCCACCGCACCTGCCAGGCCGCGCTGGAGCCGCACGGCGCCCAGCACTACCCGCGCTTCAAGCAGTGGTGCGACGACTACTTCTTCCTGAAGCACCGCAACGAGCCGCGCGGCATCGGCGGCATCTTCTTCGACGACCACGCCGAGGGCGGCTTCGACGCGGCCTTCGGCCTGATGCAGTCCGTGGGCGACGCCTTCCTGCCGGCCTACGCGCCCATCGTCGAGCGCCGCCAGGGCCTGGCCTATGGCGAGCGCGAGCGCGACTTCCAGGCCTACCGGCGCGGCCGCTACGTCGAGTTCAACCTCGTCTTCGACCGCGGCACGCTGTTCGGCCTGCAGTCGGGCGGGCGCACCGAGTCCATCCTGATGTCCATGCCGCCGCTCGTGAAGTGGCGCTATGACTGGCATCCGGAGGAGGGCACGCCCGAGGCGCGGCTCTACACCGACTTCCTCCGCCCGCGCGACTGGGCGAGCGAGAAGGCCACGCATCTATGGCTCTGAGCCCGGACACCGCCACGGGCACCGGCAGTGCCGGCCCCGTGGGGCTGTTCGGTGGCTCCTTCGACCCGCCGCACCTCGCGCACCTGAGCCTCGCGCGCACGGCCCTGCAACAGCTGGGCCTGGCGGCGCTGCGCTGGCTGCCGGCGGGGCAGCCCTGGCAGAAGACGGGCCGGACGCTGGCCTCGTCGGCGCACCGCCTGGCGATGGTGCAGGCGCTGGTCGCGGACGAGCCGCGTTTCGTGGTCGACACCACGGAGCTCGACCGTCCGGGCCCGAGCTACATGATCGACACCGTGGAGGCGCTGCAGTCGCGCTTTCCACAGCGGCGCGAATGGTTCCTGGTCATCGGCCAGGACCAGTACGCGCGCCTCGCCAGCTGGCATCGCTGGCAGGATCTGTTGAATCGACTCACCCTGGCCGTCGCGGCCCGGGCGGGTCAGGCGGTGAGCGCGGCGCCCGAGGTGGCGGCGGTGGCTCATCGCGTGGTCCGGCTGGACATGCCGGCCCTGGAGATTTCCTCCACCCTCGTGCGCGGGCAATGCCGGCGTGGCGAGGACATCACGCCCATGGTGGGCGACGGGGTTGCGCGCTATATTGCCCAGCACCGTCTTTACAGCGAGCACTGAATGGACATTCGTAAACTGCAGCGAGCCATCGTCGATGGTTTGGAAGACGTCAAGGCGCAAGACATCGTCGTCTTCAACACGGAGCACCTCTCGCCCCTGTTCGAGCGCGTGATCATCGCCTCTGGCACGAGCAACCGTCAGACCAAGGCCCTGGCTTCCAGCGTTCGCGAGACCGTCAAGGGCCGCGGCATGGCCGTGATGCGCACCGAGGGCGAGGACAACGGCGAATGGATCATCGTGGACTGCGGCGCCGCCGTCGTGCACGTGATGCAGCCGGCCATCCGCGAGTACTACCACCTCGAGGAAATCTGGGGCGGCAAGCCCGTCAAGCTGAAGGTCGCCACGGGCGAGACCAAGCTGGTCAAGGCCTCCGAGGATGCGAGCGACGACAAGCCCGCGAAGAAGTCCGCCGCGAAGAAGCCGGCCGCCAAGGCCGTCAGCGAGGAGACCGCCGGCATGAAGGCCGCCGTCAAGAAGCCGGCCGCGAAGAAGGCCGCCACCAAGACCACGGGCACCAAGGTCGCCGCGGCCAAGCCTGCTGCCAAGACTGCCGCAAAGGCCCCGGCCAAGCGCCGCAGCACCGAGCTGAGCCCGCGCACCAAGGAAGCCGTGACGGTGAAGGTCGGCAGCAAGAAGCCGGCCGCCAAGAAGGCGCCGGTGAAGGCCGCGGCCAAGCCGGCGGCCAAGCGCGCCCCGGTGAAGTCGGCTGCCAAGCCGGCCGCCAAGCCCGCAGCCAAGCGGCCCGCCGCCAAGAAGGCCGCCAAGTAAGGCATGCGCCTCCTGCTGATGGCCGTGGGCCAGCGTCAGCCCGGCTGGGCGGACGAGGCCTACGAGGACTTCGCCAAGCGTTTCCCCCCGGAAATGCGCCTGGAGCTCAAGGCCGTCAAGGCCGAGCCCCGGGGCGGCAAGAGCACCGAGCAGCTGATGGCCGCGGAAGGCCAGCGGCTGGAGGCGGCGCTGCCCAAGAGCGTGCGGCGCATCGTGCTGGATGAGCGGGGCGATCGCGTCACGACCAAGCAGCTGGCCGAACGCCTGGAGCGCTGGAAGGGCGACGGCCGCGACGTCGCCATCTTCATCGGCGGCCCGGACGGCCTGCATCCCGATCTCAAGGCCAAGGCCGACGAGCTGCTGCGACTTTCCGATCTCACGCTGCCGCACGCCTTCGTGCGCGTGCTGCTGGCCGAGGCCCTCTACCGGGCCTGGTCCGTGATGGAAGGCCACCCCTACCACCGCGAGTGAGGCCCATGGCGGAGTTCATCTACCTGGCGTCGCAGAGCCCGCGCCGCCGCCAGCTGCTGGAGCAGATCGGCGTGCGGCACGAGCTGCTGCTGCCCGGTGCCGACGAGGACGCGGAAGCCCTCGAGGCCGAGCGCGAGGGCGAGAGCCCCGATGCCTACGTGCAGCGCGTGACCCTGGCCAAGCTCGACGCCGCCCTGGCGCGACGGCAGCGCCGCGGCCTGCCCGAGGCGCCGGTGCTGTGCTCCGACACCACGGTGGCGCTGGGAGGCCGCATCCTCGGCAAGCCCCTCGATGCGGCCGATGCGCTCGCGACACTGCGCTGCCTGAACGGCCAGGAGCATCGCGTGCTGACGGCCGTGGCGGTGGGCGAGGGCGCGCGCCGCGCGCTGCGCGTCAGTGTCTCGACGGTGCGTTTCGCGGTTGTCGACGACGAAGCCCTGCGCCGCTACGCCGCCAGCGGCGAGCCCATGGGCAAGGCCGGCGCGTACGCCATCCAGAGCCAGGCTGCCGCCTGGATTTCCCACATCGCCGGCAGCTATTCAGGCATCATGGGCCTGCCTCTTCACGAGACCGCACAGCTGCTGGCGGAGTTCGGCTTGAAGGTCTGACGGCCTGATAGCCTGACAGGGGCGGCGCCTGCCGTTCTGACCCTGGCATGATGGGGTCAGGTCTTGCGCCGACGCGCAACGCGCCGCCTCGAACGCTGGCGCCAGCGGTGATGCCCACTGCTGGCGCGAGCGCTGGAGCCCAAGCAATGGAAGACATCCTCATCAACTGGTCCCCCCAGGAGACCCGCGTCGCCGTGGTCGAGAACGGCGCAGTGCAGGAGCTGCACGTCGAACGCACCCTGGAGCGCGGCCTGGTCGGCAACGTCTACTCCGGCCGGGTGGCGCGCGTGCTGCCGGGCATGCAGTCGGCCTTCATCGACATCGGCCTGGAGCGCGCCGCCTTCCTGCATGTGGCCGACCTCCACATCGCCGGCCAGACGGGCCGCGGCCACCACGCCGAGAACGGCACGCCCACGCCCATCGAGCGCCTGGTCTTCGAGGGTCAGGCCTTGACGGTGCAGGTCATCAAGGACCCCATCGGCACCAAGGGCGCGCGCTTGTCCACGCAGATCTCGATCGCCGGGCGCATGCTCGTGCACCTGCCGCAGGACGAGCACATCGGCATCTCCCAGAAGATCGGCTCGCCGGAGACCCGCGAGCAGCTGCGCCAGCGCATGCAGGCGCTGGTGGGCAAGGCGGACGAGGGCGGCGGCGGGGGCTTCATCCTGCGCACCAATGCCGAGGACGCCAGCGACGAGGAGCTGGGCTCCGACATCGCCTACCTGCGCAAGACCTGGGCGACGATCCGCGAGCGCAGCTTCCGCTCGCCGCCGGGCACGCTGCTGCATCAGGACCTGAGCCTCGTCGAGCGCGTGCTGCGCGACCTGGTGAGCGAGCGCACCGGCTCCATCCGCATCGACTCCCGCATGCAGTACGAGGTGCTGCACGGCTTCGGCGAGATGTACATGCCCGCCGCCGTGGCCAAGCTCGAGCACTACCGCGGCGAGCGGCCCATCTTCGACCTCCACAACATCGACGGCGAGATCGACCGCGCCCTGGCGCGCCGCGTGGACCTGAAGTCGGGCGGCTACCTCATCATCGACCAGACCGAGGCGATGACGACGATCGACGTCAACACCGGCGGCTTCGTCGGCGCGCGCAACTTCGACGACACGATCTTCAAGACCAACCTCGAGGCGGCCGGCGCCATCGCCCGGCAGCTGCGCCTGCGCAACCTCGGCGGCATCATCATCGTGGACTTCATCGACATGACCCGCGAGGAGCACCGCGCCTCGGTGCTGTCGGAGTTCCGCAAGCAGCTGGCCAAGGACCGCACCAAGGTCACGGTGGGCGGCTTCACGCAGCTGGGCCTCGTCGAGATGACCCGCAAGCGCACCCGCGAGTCGCTCGCGCGCATGCTCTGCGAGCCGTGCCCGACCTGCGAGGGCCGCGGCCAGGTCAAGACGGCGCGCTCGGTCTGCTACGACATCATGCGGGAGATCCTGCGCGAGGCGCGGCAGTTCGCGCCCAAGGAGTTCCGCGTGGTGGCGGCGGCCAATGTGGTCGAGATGCTGCTGGACGAGGAGAGCCAGCACCTGGCCGGCCTCTCGGACTTCATCGGCCGGCCCATCTCCCTGACGGCCGAGCCCACCAACCAGACCGAGCACTACGACATCGTGTTACTGTGATTCCCGGCAGGGGAGTCGGCCTGCGGCACAATCGGCGGACCGCTGCCGGGCGCGCGTCCCGGCGGCCCTTGCAGCCGCCGTGCGCTGCGCCCGAACGCTGACTTCCCGACCCGCCGATGAACCGCACCCTCCTGCCCGTCCAGCCCCCGAGCAACCCGCTGCGCCGCCGCCTGCTGGTGTCCTCCGCGGCCTCCGCCGCCACCTTCAGCCTGCCGGCCCTGGCCCAGTTCCGCGTCGAGATCTCCGGCGTGGGCGGTACGCAGATCCCCATCGCCATCGCCGATTTCCGGGATGAGTCGCTGGCCGGCCAGTCCGTCGCCGCCATCGTGCGGGCCGACCTCGAGCGCAGCGGCCAGTTCCGCTCCGTGGCCACGCCGGCCGGGCTCTCGGAAGCCATCAGCCCCAACTTCAACGAGTGGCGCGGCAAGCAGGCCGATGCCCTGGCCGCGGGCTCCATCGCCCGCCTGGCCGACGGCCGCCTCGATGTGCGTCACAAGCTCTGGGACGTCGTCCGCGGGCAGGACCTGGGCGGCGAGGCCCAGGCCGTGCATCCCGACGACGTGCGCCTGGCGGCCCACCGCATTGCCGACAGCATCTACCAGAAGCTCACCGGCGACCGCGGCGTCTTCGCCACCCGCATGGCCTACGTCACCAAGACCGGCCCGCGCTATCAGCTGCGCATCACCGACGCCGACGGCGAGGGCGGCCAGATCGCGCTGAACAGCCCCGAGCCCATCATCTCGCCGGCGTGGTCGCCGGAAGGGCGCGAGATCGCCTACGTGTCCTTCGAGACGCGCAAGGCCGTGGTCTGGCTGCAGGACCTCTCCACCGGCCGCCGCCGCGCGCTGGCCGATTTCCGCGGCTCCAACAGCGCGCCGGCCTTCTCGCCGGACGGGCAGCGCCTGGCGCTGACGCTGTCGCTGGCCGGCGGCTCGCAGCTCTTCACCATCAGCCGCAACGGCGGGGATCCGCGCCGCCTGAGCCAGACCCGCGCGATCGACACCGAGCCGGTCTACAGCCCCGACGGCCAGCAGATCTACTTCGTCAGCGACCGCGGCGGCTCGCCCCAGATCTACCGCATGCCGGCCACGGGCGGCGAGGCCCAGCGCGTCACCTTCAACGGCAGCTACAACATCAGCCCGTCCATCAGCCCCGACGGCAAGACCATGGCCTTCATCACCCGCGAAGGCGGCTCGACCTTCCGCCTGTGCGTGATGGACCTCGTGACGGGGCAGTCGCAGAAGATCACCGAGTCCACCGACGACGAGAGCCCCAGCTTCGCGCCCAATGGCAAGCTGATCGTCTACGCCACGCGCGCCGGCGGCCGGGACGTGCTCATGACGACCACGCTGGATGGCCGCATCAAGGCCAAGCTCGTCGCCAGCACTGCCGATGTGCGCGAGCCGACGTGGGGGCCTTTCGGTCGCTGAGGCGCGGGCAAAACCGCCATTCATGACCCGCTGGCAGCATTTGGTTCCATCTGATCGTGGCCTGTGCCCGAAGTCATGTGGGCTTTGAGTCAAAATACGGCCCGAGCCGGGACCGCCTCGGCCGCCGGATGCGTTCGAAGTGAACAAACGGACATTGAGGATCCAAGGAGAGAAATGATGCAATTGCACAAGTTGGCACTGGGTGTGCTCGTGGCTGCCGGTCTGGCTGCCTGCTCGTCGACCAAGCTGGAAGAGCCGGCACCGGTGGTGACCCCGCCCGCACAGCCCCAGGTCGCGCAGAAGGAAACGCCGCCGCCCGTGTCCAAGGTCAACACCGTGGATCTGGACACTGAGCTGCTGAACGCCGCCAACGCCAAGGGCCGCACCGTCTTCTTCGACTTCGACAGCTTCGTGGTCAAGGGCGAGTACACCCCCCTGATCGAAGCGCACGCCAAGCGCCTGAAGAACAACGCCAAGGTCAAGATGAGCCTGGAAGGCCACGCTGACGAGCGCGGCGGCCGTGAGTACAACCTGGCCCTGGGTCAGAAGCGTGCCGAGGCCGTGGCTCAGTCCATGAGCCTGCTGGGCGTGGCCGCTGGCCAGGCTGAGCCGGTGAGCTTCGGCAAGGAGCGTCCTGCTGTGGAAGGCCACAACGAGGAAGCCTGGGCCAAGAACCGTCGCGTCGAACTGAAGGACAAGTGAGATGCAGGCCTTGCGACCCCGTCTGAGTGCCCTGGCCCTGGTCTGCGCGACCCTGGCCGTGAGCCTGCCGGCGCGTGCCGGCTTGTTCGAGGATGACGAGGCCCGCAAGGCCATCCTGGACCTGCGGGCCAAGCTGCAGCAGATGGAGGACGCCCAGCGCGTCCGCCAGGAGCAGCTGAGCTCGCAGTCCCAGGACCAGCAGTCTGCGCAGGCGCGCAGCCTGCTGGACCTCAGTGCCCAGATCGAGGCCCTGCGCGCCGAGATCGCCAAGCTGCGCGGTCAGAACGAGCAGCTGGCCCGCGACCTCGCCGAGACCCAGCGCCGCGTCACCGATCAGGCCCAGAGCCTGGACGCCCGCCTGAAGCCGCTCGAGCCGCAGAAGGTCAGCCTGGACGGCAAGGAATTCAACGTCGATCCCGAGGAACGCCGCCAGTACGAAGCCGCCATCGGCGCCGTGCGCAAGGGCGACTTCGCCGAGGCCGTGTCCGGCTTCAATGCCTTCCTGAAGCGCTATCCCGCCAGCGGCTACGCCGACTCGGCCCGCTTCTGGCTCGGCAATGCCCAGTACGGCAAACGCGACTACCGGGATGCGATCACCAGCTTCAAGTCGCTGATCGTCGCCAACCCCGAGCACCCGCGTGCCGCCGAGGCCCTGCTGGCGCTGGCGAACTGCCAGATCGAGCTCAAGGACCTGAAGTCGGCCAAGCGCAGCCTGGAAGACCTGGTCAAGGCCTATCCCGGCACCGAAGCCGCGCAGGCCGCCAAGGAGCGGCTGAAGGCGCTCAAGTAAGCGAGAAACCGGACCGAGGCAAGACCTGCCCCCGATCCTTCGAACCCCGCCCGGGTGAACTGCCGGCGGGGTTTTGCATTTCTGATGTGCCACCATGAGCGAGATGAACACGCCCATTCCCGTCCTCCCGGATCACGACAGTGAACGCCGTTTCGGCGGCCTGCGCCGTCTCTATGGCGAGCGGGACTATCAGCGCCTGCGCACCGCGCGTTTTGCCGTGGTGGGCGTGGGCGGCGTGGGCTCCTGGGCCGTGGAGGCGCTCGCGCGCAGCGGGGTGGCCGAGCTGGTGCTGATCGACCTCGACCAGGTGGCGGAGTCCAACATCAACCGGCAGATCCAGGCGCTGGGCAGCACGGTGGGCATGGCCAAGATCGATGCCTTGCGGGACCGCATCCGCGACATCCACCCGGAATGCCAGGTGACGGGCATCGAGGAATTCGTCGAGCCCGGCAACTGGCCGGACCTGCTGCAGGGCCGGCCCATCGACGGGCTGATCGACGCCTGCGACCAGGTGCGTGCCAAGGCGGCGCTGGCGGCCTGGGCGCGGCAGACGGGGCACTGCTTCGTGACCGTCGGCGCCGCGGGCGGCAAACGGGCCTCGCACCTGCTGGAGGTGCAAGACCTGGCCCTCACCACACACGATCCCTTGCTCGCCAGCCTGCGCCAGCGCCTGCGCAAGGAACACGGCCTGGCGCGCCAGGGGAAGATGGGCGTGAGCTGCGTGTTTTCGCGCGAAGCCGTGCAGCGGCCAGAGGCGGCCTGTGCGGTGGACGGGCAGGAGGGCAGCCCGGTGGACGGCAGCCTCAACTGCGCTGGCTATGGTTCCAGCGTGATGGTCACGGCCGCCTTCGGCATGACCGCCGCGGCACAGCTGGTGAAAGAATTTTTGCAAACCTCTTGCACAGACTAAAAAACTGCTCCTATAATCTGAGGCTCTGCTGATGAGTACAGCGCTGAAGCAAAAGGTCAGTAAAAAGGCCGGGTCGCTGAAGCAGCCGTAGCTCAACAAGGCTCGGGTTGTTAGCTCAGTCGGTAGAGCAGCGGACTTTTAATCCGTTGGTCGCAGGTTCGAATCCTGCACAACCCACCAGTTTCGGTCGGTTTCGATCACGGGCTCTTAGCTCAGTTGGTAGAGCAGCGGACTCTTAATCCGTTGGTCGTAGGTTCGAATCCTACAGGGCCCACCAAGTTTTCTTGGCAGGCGTGATCGAAGGCGATGAGGGATTGGGCTCTTAGCTCAGTTGGTAGAGCAGCGGACTCTTAATCCGTTGGTCGTAGGTTCGAATCCTACAGGGCCCACCAAAACAGAAGGGACTCGTCGAAAGGCGAGTCCCTTTTTGTTTTTGCGCTTCGGATTCTTTCCTCCAGTCGCGCCTGTCAGCCGCGATCGGCACTTCCCTCTGCTGGCGCCCGCGCGGAACGCCTACAGTACGCCCCATCAAAACAAGCCAACGAGGCAGGGAGCTGATATGGCCCAACCCCCACCACCCATGCTGGCGGACCACGAGCTTGATCCGGAGCTGCGGTGGTGGATGGCGAAGCTTGGGCAGGACTGGGCCCGGGCGACCGCGGGCTTTGTCGGCGGCACGCTGGTCCATGCCCGTGAAGGCTTGATCGCCATCGAGAGGCTCAAGGTGGGGGATTGGGTGCTGTCGGCTCCTGAGGTGAGTCCAGGCGAGCCTGCATACAAGCGTGTCGTGAAGGTGGAGGAGCATCACGATCAGGTCATCATCAGTGTCAGATGCAGGGTGCCCGACAAGGCCAATCCCGGGAAGGTCTCGTACAAGCTGGTCACCAGTGCGATTGGCCACTTGTTTTGGACTGATGAGGAGGGATGGACCCCGGCGGTCAAACTCGGCGGCAGCTACTGTGGCCCTTGCCGCGTGAGGCTTGCTGACAGCACCAGCACGGATCTCGATAGCCGAGTGTTTGTCTACGCCACGGATCAAGCAAACATTGGATGGGTTGCTTCGAATGGCGATCAGGGTGAGGGATTGCTGTATGACTTCGAGCGCAGGCACTTTGTTTCCCCGGCTGGCCTCTTCTACGATTCAGCGAGATGGTGTGCCTTGGATGACGACCTGTATCAATCATTCAGGACCACCGTCTACGCCATCGAAGTCGAGGACCACCACAGCTACTTCGTCGGTGAGCATGGCCTTTGGGTCCGCGACGGTCTGAACGGTGGTGTGAGTCGGTGAGCCGGCGGATGCGGGCGGGCACCTGGGCCTGCGCTCACTGCATGGGCTGAGGTCGCAGCGCCTCCTGGGCCAGGGATCTCGGGCGCGCCCCTGACCTGAGGGGCAGGGCCTCGCACTCCGTGCGCCTTCGCACGCTTCGCTGGCCCTATGAGGCGCCCGGCGGCGGTTGTGAAGAAGTGTTTCAGTATCATCCAGGCCTTTGCAGGCGCCCATTTCCGGTCGCGGCAGTGACGTCAGGATCAGCGAGAGCAGCAGGGCCATGGACAGCAGCAAGGACTCCCTCAGCCTGGGCGCGGCGCCCCGCGGCATCGGCCTGCGCCTGGGGCCCTGGCAGCTGGACATGCAGAGCCGCCGCGACACCGGCCGCCTGCTCGTCGGATTCCTCGTCTTCCACCTGCTGCTGTGGGTCGTCAGCTCCGCGCTGACCCACCGCGCGCCGCCCTGGGACAACATCGAGCAGCTCGTCTGGCAGCAGTCCCTGCAGTGGGGCTACTACAAGCACCCGCCGTTCCCGACGTGGTGGCTGAGCTTCTGGACCACGCTGCTGGGCCACTCGATCTGGGTGACCTTCTTCGCCGCGCAGCTGAGCGTGGTGCTGATGCTCTACATGGTCTGGCGCATCGGCCTGCTGGTGATGTCGCCGGCGCGCGCGCTCAGCGCCGTGCTGCTGAGCAGCCTGCTGATCTACCACGGCATCCACGGCATCATGGCTAACCACAACACGGTGCAGCTCATGCCCGTGGCGCTGCTGCTGTGGACGGGCCTGCTGGCCGTGCGCGAGGGGGGCTGGGGCCGATGGCTGCTGGCCGGGCTCGCGGCGGCGCTGTGCATGCTCACCAAGTACAGCGCGCTCATCTGGCTGGCGGTGCTGGGCCTGTGGATGCTGCAGGACGTGCGCATGCGCCGCCTGCGGCCCTGGCTGGGGGCAGGTCTTGCCCTGTTGGTGGCCGCGGTGCTGTTTGCGCCGCACATCCAGTGGCTGCTGCGCGAAGGCGCGCCGAGCCTGGGCTACGTCAGCAAGGCCGTCAACGGCGAGAACGACGCCTCCACGCTGGGCCACTGGGGGCGGCTGGCCAACTTCGTGGTGATCCAGTTCGGCCGCGCCCTGCCGCTGCTGCTGGCGACGGGGCTGATGGCCTGGTTGCTGCGCGGCAAGGCCCGCTGGCCGCTGGCGGACGCGCCTGAGCGCCCGGAAGCGCGCTTCATCACCTTCATGGCGCTCGGCCCGGTGCTGCTGACCTCCCTGCTGGGCGTGGCCGGCGTGAAGCTGGGCTCCGCCTGGGCCGCGACCTTCTTCGTGGTGCTGGGCCTGTGGCTGATGCGCTTCGTGCCGGCCCATGAGCCCAACCGCATGGTGCGCACGGCGCTCACCATCGCGGTGGTCTTCGAGCTGCTGATGGCGCTGAGCCAGGGGGTGGTCAACGGCTGGCTGGTGGACCTCAAGGACCGCCCGGCCCGTGCGAACTTCCCCGCCCAGAGCCTGGCCGCGCAGGTGGATGCCGTCTGGCGCAAGCATCAGCCGGGCGCACTGCACATCGTCGTGGGCGAGACGTGGCTGGCGGGGAATGTCTCGGTCCATGCACCGACGCATCCGCTGGTGTTCCTCGACGCCGACCCGCAGAAGTCCCCCTGGGTGAAGCCGGAGATGATCCGCCAGTGCGGAGCCCTGCTCGTGGTCGACGTGCGCGACCTCGGCCAGCTGCCGGCCGCCGTCGACGATCTGCGCGAGCAGGCCTATGTCCAGGGGCAGATCGACCTGCCCTGGACGCGGCGCGGCACCGGCCCGCATCTGCAGGTGGAATGGTCCATCGTGGCGCCGGAGAAGCCCGGCCTGTGCCCGCTGCACTGAGCCGCGGCAGGCGGATGCCGGCTAGCATGGCGCGATGAAGCTGTACCTGCTCTTCCTGCTCGTGGCTGCAGCGACGGTGGCCAGCCCCGGCCCGGGCGTGATGCTCTCGCTCAACAACGCCCTGCGCCTCGGCTGGCGCGGCAGCCTGCCGGGCATCGCCGGGGTGGCGGCGGGCGCGGCCGTGGTGGCCGGGATTTCGGCGACGAGCCTCGGGCTGTTGCTCGCGCAGTCGGCACTGGCCTTCACCGTCATCCAGCTGATGGGCGCGGCCTATCTGGTATGGCTCGGGATCAAGCTCTGGCGTGCCCCGGCCCAGGACTGGGCGGACGCCGCGCAGGCGCCCGTGCTGAGCCCGGCGCGCCGCTTTCTCGAGGGCCTGACGCTGCAGTTCACGAATCCCAAGGCCATCGTCTTCTTCCTGTCCATCCTGCCGCAGTTCGTGGACCCGGCCCGGCCGGCGGGGCCGCAGCTCGTGCTGCTGGTCCTCAGCTACGCGGGCCTGGTGCTCCTCATCCACAGCCTCTATGCCTGGGCGGCGCAGTCGGTGCGGCAGTTCCTCGGTTCCGCCCGGGGGCGCCGCTGGTTCCAGCGCGGCAGCGGGCTCGTGTTCATCGGCTTCGGCCTGGCCCTGGCGCGCGCCGGGCGCTGAGTTCCGGCGCTGCTCCCGGCACGCGCAACCCCTCGCGCCGCGGGCCTTTCGAGGTCTTCGTTCGTCGGCCGAGGGCCCCCTGGGCTAGACTGCCCGGCTTGCGAGAGTCCCCCATGAGCATGAATCAAGAAGCCCTGGTGCTGCAGGCCCTGCAGCGCGTCCTCGACCCTGTGACCCAGCAGGATTTCGTCAGCAGCAAGCAGATCCGCCAGCTGCGCATCGAGGGCGAGGCCCTGAGCTTCGAGCTCGAGATGGGCTACCCGGCCGCCGGCCTGCACGAGACGCTGCGTGAGTCGCTGAGCGCCGCGGCGCGCAGCGTGCCCGGCATCGCCCGCGTGGACATCCGCATCAGCACCCGTGTCGTGGCCCATGCCGTGCAGCGCGGCGTGCAGCTGCTGCCCGGCGTGAAGAACATCGTCGCCGTGGCCTCGGGCAAGGGCGGTGTGGGCAAGAGCACCACCGCCGCCAACCTGGCCCTGGCCCTGGCGGCCGAGGGCGCCCGCGTGGGCCTGCTCGACGCCGACATCTACGGCCCGAGCCAGCCCCTGATGATGGGCGCCAGCGGCCAGCCGCAGTCCGAGGACGGCAAGACCATGGAGCCCATGATGGCGCATGGCGTCCAGCTCATGTCCATCGGCTTCCTCGTCGCCGAGGACCAGGCCATGGTGTGGCGCGGCCCGATGGCCACGCAGGCGCTGGAGCAGCTGCTGCGCCAGACGAACTGGCACGATCTGGACTACCTCATCGTCGACATGCCGCCCGGCACCGGCGACATCCAGCTCACGCTCTCCCAGCGCGTGCCCGTGACGGGCGCGGTGATCGTGACGACGCCGCAGGACATCGCCCTGATCGATGCCAAGAAGGGCCTCAAGATGTTCGAGAAGGTGGGCGTGCCCATCCTCGGGCTGGTCGAGAACATGGCGGTGCACATCTGCACGAACTGCGGCCATGCCGAGCACATCTTCGGCGCCGAGGGCGGCCAGAAGATGGCGGCGCAGTACGGTCTGCCCTACCTGGGCGGGCTGCCGCTGGCGATGTCCATCCGCGAGCAGGCCGATGCCGGCCGCCCGAGCGTGGTGGCGGACCCGGACGGCGAGATCGCCCAGCGCTACCGCAGCATCGCGCGCCAGGTGGCCGCGCGCATCGCGAGCCAGGCGAAGGACTACTCGTCGAAGTTCCCGACCATCACCATCTCGAAGAACAGCTGAGGCCATGAGCGCAGCCGCCCCCGACGTCCTGCAGGCGCTGCTGTCGCGGCATTCGGTCGGCCCCAAGCATCTCGCCGAGCCGGGGCCGGACGAGGCGCAGCTGCAGCGCATGGTCGAGGCCGCGCTGCGCGGGCCGGACCACGGCGAGCTGGTGCCGTTCCGCTTCAAGTGGGTGGGGGGCGAGGCGCGCGAGCGCATGGCGGCGCTGTTCGCGGCCGCGGCGCGGCGTGCGGGCAAGGACGAGGCGGGTGCCTCGCTCGACGCCGAGCGGGCCCTGCGCCCGCCGGTGACGGTGGCCGTGGTGGCCCGCATCGACATGGGTCACCCGCAGGTGCCGGCACACGAGCAGTGGGCCTGCGTGGGCGGGGCGCTGGCGAATTTCCTCAACGCGGCCCACCTGATGGGCTATGGCGCCAAGATGCTCTCCGGCGCCAAGGTGCGGGACACCGACATCGTGGCCGCCTTCTGCGAGCCCGGCGAGACGCTGCTGGGCTGGATCGCCCTGGGCACCGCGGCCAAGCCCGGCCGCGCCTCGCGCAAGCCGGCCGCGGAGGCCGTGCTGCAGCGCTGGCCGAATCGCACCTGAGCCGCGGAATCAGGCCTGCGGGGCCTGGGCGTCGCGGATGAGCGTGGGACCCACGCGGCTCTCGATGGTGGCGAGCATGTCCCTGCCCCAGCCCAGCGCGAACAGCAGCTCCCCGACGACGAACATCGGCCCCACGAGCAGACCCACGAGGTCATCCACGAAGGCCGGCTTGCGGCCCTCGTAGTAGTGGCCGACGAACTGGATGATCCAGCCCACCACGAAGCTGCCCACGCCGACGCTCAGCCACACGGCCGTCGGCTCCTGGGCGAAAGGCGTGGCCAGGGCCATGAGCAGCGCGTTCACCGCGACGGTCGCCAGGCCCAGCACGACGGCGCCGCGCGTCAGGTACCACAGGGCCGTGACGGCGCACAGCAGCCAGGCGCCATTCGCCGCCAGACCGCTCACGGCCAGCGGGATGCGCGCGAGCAGCACGCCGATGGCGAACACGATCAGCGGGATGCCCACGAAGTGCGTGGCGATGTTGCGGCGGTCCCGGTGGTAGGCGGCGTACTGGGCCATCAGGTCCAGGGCGGGGCGGAAGGGGCTGGCCATGGCGGGTCTCCACGTTTGTCTTGATATCCATCAGCTTAGGCAGCGGCGAGCATTCGTACTGTCAAAGATTCGACACTTGGCCCCTTCCAAAACCCACACCCGCCCCTGAAGTCCCGGACGCCCATGCCCCTCGACGCCGCCGATCACCGGGCCCTGGCCGCCAGCCGCTGGTTCGCCAGCTGCGAGCCCGCCCTGCAGGAGGCCCTGCGCGCGCTCGGTCACGGGCTGAGCCTGGTGGACGGCGAGCGGCTCTTCCATCGTGGGCAGTCCTCGGCCGGCCTGTGCTGCGTGCTGGACGGCGCGCTGCAGGTCGGGCGCCTGGCCCCGGACGGCTCGCAGAGCCTGCTGGCCTGGCTGGAGCCGGGGCAGTGGTTCGGCGAGATCTCGCTGCTGGACGGCCAGCCCCGCACGCACGACGTGGTGGCCGACGGTCCCTCGCGGCTGTGGCTGGTGCCGGAGGTGGCGCTGCTCGACTGGCTCGGCGCGAACCCGGTGCACTGGCGCAGCATCGCCCGCCTGGCCTGCGCCAAGCTGCGCCAGACCTTCGAGGTGCTCGAGGACATCGCCCGCCTGCCGCTGGAGGCACGCCTCGCCCGCCGCCTGCTGCAGGTCGCGCAGGGCTATGGCGAGCAAGACCTGACCCCCGCGCCCGAGGCCCAGCCTCGCGAGCTGCGCCTGCCGCAGGAGCAGCTGGCGCTGATGATGGGCGTGAGCCGCCAGACGGTGAACAAGGCGCTGAAGTCGCTGGAGGCGCAGGGGCTGATCGCGCTGCGCTACGGCGGCATCGCGCTGCTGGACGCGCCCGCGCTGGCGGCGCTGGGGCAGAATCCCGGCCATGACTAAGCTGCCGCGCGTTCGCATCCAGACGGAAGACTTCGACCTCAGCGCCGAGTGCGCCGCCCTGCGCGCCGACGACGGCGGCGTGGGCGCGGTGGTGAGCTTCGTGGGCACCGTGCGCGGCGGCGAGGGCCAGCCGGGCGCCGAGGCCATCTCGCTGATGGAACTCGAGCACTACCCGGGCATGACCGAGGCCGCCATCGAGGCCATGATCGACGAGGCCCACCGCCGCTTCGACATCCGCGCCGCCCGCGTCATCCACCGCGTGGGGCCGCTGGCGCCGCGGGCGCAGATCGTCGGCGTGTTCGTCAGCTCGCGGCACCGCGGGCAGGGCTTCCAGGCCTGCGAGTTCCTGATGGACTACCTCAAGACCCAGGCCCCGTTCTGGAAGAAGGAACACGGCCCCGACGGCGCGCGCTGGGTCGACGCCCGCGAGGTGGACGACGCCGCGCTGGCGCGCTGGGGCATCAGCTCGGACAACGCCGGGGCCGAGGCATGAGCCTGCCGCTGCAGGTGGCGGCGATCGCCGTGGGCGCGAGCGCCGGAGCCCTGGCCCGCTGGGGCGCGGGCCTGTGGCTCAACGCCCGCTGGACGGGATTCCCGCTCGGCACGCTGCTCGTGAACGTGGCCGGCGGCTTCATGATCGGGCTGGCGCTGGAGTGGTTCGGCCGCATGCCCCACGAGACGGCGCGCCTGCTGGTCGTGACTGGCTTCCTGGGCGGGCTCACCACCTTTTCGAGCTTCTCCGGCGAGTCGCTCGCGCTGCTGCAGCGCGGCGACTTCGGCCTCGCGCTGGCGCACACGGGCGTGCACGTGCTGGGCTCGCTGATGGCCGCGGCCGCTGGCCTGGCGCTGATGCGGGCCGCGCTCAGCTGAGCCCGGCGCGGCGCTCAGCCGTAGCGGTGCAGGCCGTCGAACTGCGCCTTGCCCAGCGGCAGGCCCTGCTGGCGCAGCAGGAGGTAGACGGCGCTCAGGTGGAAGAAGAAGTTCGGCAGCGCGAACTCGTGGATCCACGCGCGCAGCGGCATCCGCAGCCAGGCCTGGCCCGCGTCGCCCTCGACCAGGCGCTCCGGCGCCGCGAAGTCCTGCGGCGTCCAGCTCTCGACCTGCCGCAGGAGCGCCGCCACCTGCGATCGAAGGCCGGCCAGGTCGTCCGGCCAGGCGGGGTACTGCACCTCGGTGCCCCGCAGCACGGCCTGCAGGCGCGGCACGAAGTTGCCGCAGATCAGCACCTGCGTGTGCAGCGGGAGCATGTCGGGCGCAAGACGCGCCGCCAGCAGCGCGGCTTCGTCCGCCGGCCCGTTCCGGTCGTGTGATTGAGCCAGATCAAGCAGGCCGTCGAGCTGGCGGAGGTAGCGTTGAAGGGTGGGCACGGTGCTCAGAAGCAGGGCGTTCGGCGGCTCGGCAGCGGTGGCGGGTGCGGCCGTTGTGGCATGAGGATGTGACATGCGCCGCATTCTGGCCCGGTCGGACGCGGGTCGGCAGCGGGTCGATGTTCAGCCCCTTGAAATGCGGCGCCCGGCGCCCACTTGCACGACAACGGAGGATCAAGCCATGCGAGTCGACAAGTTCACCACGCGTTTCCAGGAAGCCCTGGCCGAGGCCCAGAGCGGCGCCGTGACGCGCGACAACCCCTATATCGAACCCGCCCACCTGCTGCAGGCCATGCTGGCCCAGGAGGAGGGGCCGCGCGCCCTGCTGGAGCGGGCCGGCGTGCGCCTGCCGGCGCTGAAGACGGCGCTGGACAGCATCGTCAACGGCCTGCCGCAGGTGCAGGGCGAGGGCCAGCAGGTCCAGCCCAGCCGCGACCTCGTGAGCCTGCTGCAGGCTGCCGAGAAGGAGGCCGCCAAGCGCGGTGACCACTTCATCGCCAGCGAGATGTTCCTGCTGGCCCTGGCCGATGCGAAGAGCGATCTGGCCGGCATCGTGCGCGGTCACGGGCTCACCCGCAAGGGCCTGGAGACGGCCATCGACGCCGTGCGCGGCGGCCAGAAGGTGGACTCGCAGGAGTCCGAGGGCAATCGCGAGGCGCTCAAGAAGTTCACGCTGGACCTCACCGAGCGCGCCCGCCTGGGCAAGCTGGACCCGGTGATCGGCCGCGATGACGAGATCCGCCGCGCCATCCAGGTGCTGCAGCGCCGCTCCAAGAACAACCCCGTGCTGATCGGCGAACCCGGCGTGGGCAAGACCGCCATCGTCGAAGGCCTGGCCCAGCGCATCGTGAACGGCGAGGTGCCGGAGTCGCTCAAGGACAAGCGCGTGCTGGTGCTGGACATGGCCGGGCTGCTGGCCGGGGCCAAGTACCGCGGCGAGTTCGAGGAGCGCCTGAAGTCCGTGCTGAAGGAAGTGGCGGCGGACGAAGGCCGCATCATCCTCTTCATCGACGAGATCCACACCATGGTCGGCGCGGGCAAGGCCGAGGGCGCCATCGACGCCGGCAACATGCTCAAGCCGGCCCTGGCGCGCGGCGAGCTGCACTGCATCGGCGCGACCACGCTGGACGAGTACCGCAAGTACGTCGAGAAGGACGCCGCCCTGGAACGCCGCTTCCAGAAGGTGCTGGTGGACGAGCCGACCGTCGAGGCGACCATCGCCATCCTGCGCGGCCTGCAGGAGAAGTACGAGGTCCACCACGGCGTCGAGATCACCGACCCGGCCATCGTGGCCGCGGCCGAGCTCTCGCACCGCTACATCACCGACCGCTTCCTGCCGGACAAGGCCATCGACCTCATCGACGAGGCCGCCGCCAAGATCAAGATCGAGATCGACTCCAAGCCCGAGGCCATGGACCGCCTCGATCGCCGGCTGATCCAGCTGAAGATCGAGCGCGAGGCCGTGCGCAAGGAAAAGGACGAGGCCTCGCAGAAGCGCTTCGAGCTGATCGAGGAAGAGATCGAGAAGCTGCAGCGCGAGTACGCGGACCTGGAAGAAATCTGGAAGTCCGAGAAGGCCACGGCCCAGGGCTCGGCGCAGGTGAAGGAAGAGATCGACCGCATCAAGTTCCAGATCGAGGAATTGAAGCGCAAGGGCGATTTCAACAAGGTCGCCGAGCTGCAGTACGGCAAGCTTCCGGAGCTGGAGACGCGCCTGAAGGAGGCGCAGGCCAAGGAGAGCGACAAGGCCGGCAAGGCCAAGCAGGGCGCCGCGCCGCAGCTGCTGCGCACGATGGTGGGCGCCGAGGAGATCGCCGAGGTGGTCTCGCGGGCCACGGGCATTCCGGTGTCCAAGCTGATGCAGGGCGAGCGCGACAAGCTGCTGCAGATGGAAGACAAGCTGCACCAGCGCGTGGTGGGCCAGGACGAGGCCATCACCGCCGTCGCCGACGCCATCCGCCGTTCGCGCGCCGGCCTGTCCGATCCGAACCGACCGCTGGGCTCCTTCCTCTTCCTGGGCCCGACGGGCGTGGGCAAGACCGAGCTGTGCAAGGCGCTGGCGGGCTTCCTGTTCGACAGCGAGGACCACATGGTCCGCATCGACATGAGCGAGTTCATGGAGAAGCACTCGGTGAGCCGCCTGATCGGCGCGCCCCCCGGCTATGTGGGCTATGACGAGGGTGGCTACCTGACCGAGGCCGTGCGCCGCAAGCCCTACAGCGTGCTGCTGCTGGACGAGGTCGAGAAGGCCCATCCGGACGTCTTCAACGTGCTGCTGCAGGTGCTGGACGACGGCCGCCTGACCGACGGCCAGGGCCGCACGGTGGACTTCAAGAACTGTGTCATCGTGATGACCTCCAACCTCGGCTCGCAGCACATCATGGCGCTGGCCGGGCAGGACGAGGAGGTGATCCGCGACGCGGTGTGGGGCGAGGTCAAGCAGCACTTCCGCCCGGAGTTCCTGAACCGCATCGACGAGACGGTGATCTTCCATGCGCTGGACGCGCGCCACATCCAGTCCATCGCGAGGATCCAGCTGCGCCAGCTGGAGGAGCGGCTCGCGAAGCTGGACATGAAGCTGGACGTCAGCGAGGACGCCCTGGCCGAGCTGGCCAAGGTGGGCTTCGATCCGGTGTTCGGGGCGCGTCCGCTCAAGCGTGCGATCCAGCAGCGCATCGAGAACCCGCTGTCCAAGCTGATCCTGCAGGGCCGCTTCGGGCCCAAGGACGTGATCCCGGTGCAGGTCCAGGACGGGGAGTTCAGCTTCGGGCGCGTCGTGCACTGAGCGCGGCCGCGGCCCTGGGCACGCGTCTGCGGCCCCCGGGCGCGGGCATGAAAAAGGGCGTGAACCCGCGAGGGTCACGCCCTTTCCCTTTGCCGCCGGGACTCAGCCCTTGGCCTGCTTCCAGCGCTGCAGGACGGTGGCCTCCTGCTCGGGGCTGAAGGCCAGCTTCACGCGGCCCTTCTCCTCCTTCAGCTGGGTCTTGTACCAGGCGAGCGTGTCCGCCACGGTCTGCTCCACGGGGCGGAACTTCAGCCCGGCCTTCACCGCACGCTGGGTGCTCCAGGTGTGGAAGCCCTTGGTGTCGCCGACGTAGGGCGCCCAGATGGGGAAGTCCAGGTCTTCCTGCTTGGCCATGAACTCGCCGGGGATCCAGGTGACGGTGCCCGGCGTGCCGGCCACCTTGCGGCAGGCCTCGACCACGCGGCCCCAGTTCATGGGCTCGGCCGGGCCCAGGGCATTGAAGGTGCCGATGGTGCCCTGCTCGACGAGGTGGACCAGCCAGGCGGCGAGGTCGCGCACGTCGATGAGCTGCAGCGGGTCGGTGGGGGCGCCGGGCACGGCGATCTCGCCGCCCTTGTCGAAGCGCACGGGCCAGTAGGTGAAGCGGCCGGTGGGATCGTCCGGGCCGACGATGAAGCCGGGGCGGATCACCGTGCAGCGGCCGGGCAGGGCCTGGGCGGCGGCGGCTTCGCAGGCGGCCTTGAGCCCGCCGTAGTTCTCGAAGCGCGCGCCCATGGTCTCCACCTTGGGATCGGCCAGCACGGCCAGCGGCGTGTCCTCGTTGCCGCCGACGGGCACGGGCTCCTTGTAGGCGCTGATGCTGGAGATGTAGAGGTACTGCTTCACGCGCGGCGCCAGCAGCTGCGCCGAGGCGCCGACGATGCGGGGGTAGTAGCCGGAGTCGTCGATCACGGCGTCCCATTCGCCCGTCTCGAGGGACTTCAGGCCTTCGCCCTTGAGCGGGTCGCGGTCGCCCTGGCGCTTCTCGACGTCAGGGAAGAGGCCGGGCCGGGTCTTGCCGCGGTTGAAGAGCGTCAGCGTGTGGCCGCGCGCGCGGGCCGCCTCGACGATGGCCGGGCCGAGGAAGCCCGTGCCGCCCAGCACGAGGATGCGCTTGGGCGCGGGCTTGGTCGGGGCTTCGCCGGCGGCCTGGGCCAGCGGCATCAGGCTCATCGCGCCGAGGCCGGCGGTCCATTGCATCAGGTGACGCCGGGAGGGCTGGGTGGGACTCATGGGACTTCCTTTGCAGTACGGGGAGGGGAGGGATTCAGGAGCGGACCTGGGCGACCGGGGGCGTCGCCGCGGAGGGAGTGGCAGGCGGCGGCTCCGATGCGGCCGCCCGGCGGCTCACGAGCCGGCCGAGGCCGTGCCCGTTCCAGAGCCAGAGCCCGGCGAAGCCCAGCGCCGCGGCACTGACGGGCAGCGCCAGCAGGCTCATGAGCGTGGGCGCCCAGACGCCCAGCACGTCGCCGACGCGGTAGACGAAGGTGTCGATGAAGGGCTTGGACTTGTAGCGCTCTTCCGGGCCCAGCGGGATGTACAGCAGCTCGCGCGCGGGCCGGTCGACGGCGTAATGCAGCCCCCGGCGCAGCACCTGCACGGCGGCCAGCACGGCGAAGGTGGGCCACAGCGCGAGCGCGCCGAAGCCGGCCAGGGTGAGGGTGGGCAGCACGAGCAGCACGCCGCTCACGCCGATCCAGCGCAGCAGGCGCCCGGTGAGGAAGAGCTGGGTCGCCAGCGTCAGCACGTTCACCCACAGGTCCAGCCGGGCGAAGGCGGCGGTGCGCTCGGCGCCGCTGGCGAAGCTGCGGGCCACGATCTCGCCCTGGCTGAGGTAGAGGAAGGTCGAGGTGAGGGCGTACAGCAGCATGTAGCCGCACAGCGCCTGCAGGTAGCGTGAGCCGGCGATCGCGCGCCAGCCTTCGAGCGCCGAGGGGCCGGGCTCGCGCTCGGGCTGGGCCTGCTCGGAGACGCCGAAGTGCCGGCGCAGCGCGCCCATGCAGGCCACGGCCAGTTCCAGTGCCAGCACCGAGAGCCCCATCAGCGCCGCCGGGCCGAGCTGCACGCCCCAGCTGCCGCGGCTCAGCGCATCGGTGAGCGCGGCGCCCGCCACGGCGCCCAGCGTACCGCCCATCGAGATGAGGCCGAAGAGGCGCCGGCCCTGCTCCTCGCGGAAGACATCGCTCATCAGGCTCCAGAACACGGAGACGACGAAGAGGTTGAACACGCTCAGCCAGACGTAGAAGGCGTAGCCCAGCCACACGGCGCCGGGCCAGGCCGCCATGAGGCCGACGAAGACGAGCAGATTGGCCGCGAAGAAGTGCGACACCGCCGGGATGAAGCGGCGGCGCGGCCAGCGCGAGACGAGGCGCGCGTACAGCGGGTTCGCCACCAGCATCACGAGCAGCGTGAGGCTCATCAGCCAGGGCAGCTTGTCGGCGCCCTTGGCGATGCCCATGGCCTCGCGGACCGGCCGCAGCAGGTAGTAGCTCAGCAGCAGGAAGAAGAAGTAGGCCGCGGCCCACAGCAGCGCGCGGCCCTCGCCGGGGCGCACGAGCACCAGGCGCTGCAGGAAGGGGCGGGAGGTCGTCATGGCGAAAATCGGAGGCGGTGAGTAGCGTGTGCCGCCATTGAAGAGGCGCGACGCCGTCTTGTCTTGAAGTCATGCCGCCGTTGTGATGCCATTTGTTCTCAGTGTTTACACCGTGCGGCCCATTCTGATGCCGAGGGGTCCGGCGCAGGAAGGGGCGCGGGAAGGGGCGCGGCTCTTCCTACAATCCGCCCATGGATTCCTTCACTGTGGGCGTGCAGCCCCGTTGCTTCGCCCTGGTGCCCGCGGCCGGCGTGGGCAGCCGCTCCGGCGCGACCCAGCCCAAGCAGTACGTGCCCCTGGCGGGCCGCGCCCTGATGGCACACACCCTCGACGCCCTGCAGGCCGTGCCGGGCCTGGACGCCACGCTCGTCGTGCTCTCACCCGAGGACGATCAGTTCGAGCAGGCCGTGCCCGGCTTCACGGGCGAGCGCGCCTGGGTGGCCCGCTGCGGCGGTGCCAGCCGCGCCGAGAGCGTCGCCAATGGCCTGCTCGAGCTGCAGGCGCGCGGCGCGCAGCCGCAGGACTGGGTGCTGGTGCACGACGCCGCGCGCTGCCTGCTGCGCCCGGCATGGGTGCAGGCGCTGATGGCCGCCTGCGCGGACGACGAGGTCGGCGGCCTGCTGGCCCTGCCGGTGGCCGACACGCTCAAGGACGAGCGCGAGGGCCGCGTGCTGGCCACCGTGGACCGCCGCGGCAAGTGGGCCGCGCAGACGCCGCAGATGTTCCGCCTGGGCCTGCTGCAGCCCGCGCTGCGCCACGTGGGCGATGCCGCCACGGACGAGGCCAGCGCCGTCGAGGCCCTCGGCCATCAGCCGCGCCTCGTGGCCGCGCCGCTGGAGAATTTCAAAGTGACCTACCCGGCCGATTTCGAGCTGGCCGAACGCCTGCTGAGGACCCGTTGATGACCGCTGCCGCCTCCCCCACGACCGCCTTCTCGCCGCTGGACCTGCGCATCGGCGAAGGCTGGGACACCCACCAGCTCGTCACGGGCCGCCCGCTGATCCTCGGCGGCGTGACCATCCCGCACACCCACGGCCTGCTCGGCCACTCCGACGCCGACGCCCTGGCGCATGCCATCACGGACGCGCTGCTGGGCGCCGCGGCGCTGGGCGACATCGGCAAGCTCTTCCCCGACACCGCGGCCGAGTTCAAGAACGCCGATTCCATGGTGCTCCTGGCCGAGGCGCATCGCCGGGTCCGCGAGGCCGGCTGGGCCATCGTCAACATCGACACGACGATCGTCGCGCAGGCACCCAAGATGGCGTCGCACATCGTGCCCATGCGCGAGCGCCTCGCGCAGGTGCTGGACCTGCCCGTGGAGCGCCTCAACGTGAAGGCCAAGACGGCGGAGAAGATGGGCCCGGTCGGCGAAGGCCGCGCCATCGAGACGCGGGCGGTGTGCCTGCTGATGCGGGCGGGCTGAGGCTCCGGCCCCGCGGGGCCTTACTGCGCCTTGCGCAGCCGGATCTGCGTGACGAGGCCGCCGTCGTCCGCGTTGCGCATGGAGAGCTTGCCGCCCTGGCGCTGCACCGACTTCTCGACGATGGCGAGGCCCAGGCCGGCGCCAGTGGCCGCCGTGCGGGCGGCGTCGCCGCGGAAGAAGGGCGTGGTGAGCTTGTCGAGCTTGTCCTGCGGCACGCCGGGGCCGTGGTCGCGCAGCGTGATCAGCACCTCCGCGCCCTGCACCTTGGCCGTCACCAGCATCAGCGTGGGCAGGTCCGGCAGGTGGCCGTAGCGGCGCGCGTTCTCCATGATGTTCAGGAAGATGCGGCCCAGCTCGACCTCGTCCGCCCAGACCTTGATGTCCGCCGGCACATTGTTCTGGATGCGGATCTGGGACGGGTCACGGAAGCCCTGGGCCTCGCGCTCGGCGACGTCGCGCAGCTTGATGGGGTGCAGGGCCAGCTCGCTGGGGCGGGCGTAGTCCATGAACTTGTTGATGATGGCGTCGAGCTGGTCGATGTCCTGTGCCATGTACTGGCGGGCCAGCTCGTCCGTGACGCTCATCTCGGCCTCGAGCCGCAGGCGCGCCAGCGGGGTGCGCAGGTCATGGGAGATGCCCGCCAGCATCACGCTGCGGTCCTCTTCCATCTTGGCGAGGTCCCGCGCCATGCGGTTGAAGCCCATGTTGACCTCGCGGATCTCGCTGGTCAGCGTGCTCTCGTCGAGGCGGGAGTCGTACTCGCCCTCGCGGATGCGGCCCGCGGCGGTGGCGAGCTCGCGCAGCGGGTGGTTGATCAGCCGCGCGATGAGGGCGGAGCCGAGGATGGTCACCAGCAGCGCGATCAGGAGCCACCACCAGTTGGCGGTGAGCTTCGCGGACATGGGCTCGGGATTGGTGCGCAGCCAGTAGTGCTCGGTGTCGATGCTGAAGCGCACCCACAGCCCGGCGTCCCCGTTGAGGCTGCCGGCCACCACGGTGTCGGCGCCCAGGCGCTGCTGCAGGGCCTGGACGAGCTGGCGGGTGAAGCCGCTGTTGCCGTAGTCCACCCACTGGTCCGTGGCCTCGGCGACCTCGACCTGGATGTCCCGCGTGTAGGTCAGCGACTTGATCATCGCCACGCGGTTGACCCCGTCCGTCGCGGCCATGGCCGAGCGGCAGAGGTTCACCAGGCCCGCCAGCTGGTGAGCGGACTCCAGGGCGCGGGGCTCGGCGTCCAGCGCCCGGAAGGTCAGCTGCCAGGCGAACACCGCGCCGGCCAGCAGCGCGGCCAGCAGCGCGAAGGTGCGCCAGAACAGATTGAAGGCGAGGATCTTGGGCGGTTGCGGCATGGGCGCTCGGCGTGTCCGGCGGGCAGCGTCGGGCGACGGCGGCCTCGGCGGGCCGGCGTCGGCGGGGGAGGGGATCAGCTGTTCTCGTCAGGCACGAAGACGTAGCCCACGCCCCAGACCGTCTGGATGTAGCGGGGCTGGGCCGGGTCGGACTCCAGCAGCTTGCGCAGGCGCGAGATCTGCACGTCCAGGCTGCGGTCGAAGGGCTCGAACTCGCGACCGCGGGCCAGCTGCGCCAGCTTGTCCCGCGAGAGCGGCTGGCGCGGGTGGCGCACGAGGGCCTTGAGCATGGAGAACTCGCCCGTGGTCAGGGGCAGGGGCTCGCCGTTCTTGGACAGACGGCGCAGGGCCAGGTCGAACTCGAAGGGCCCGAAGCTGACCGTCATCGGCTCCTTGGACGGCGCACCGGGCGCCTCCATGGCCGGGCGGCGGCGCAGCACGGCGTTGATGCGGGCGAGCAGCTCGCGCGGGTTGAAGGGCTTGGCCAGGTAGTCGTCGGCGCCCACTTCCAGGCCCACGATGCGGTCCACTTCCTCGACCTTGGCGGTGAGCATGATGATGGGCGTGCTGTCATTGGCGGCGCGCAGGCGGCGGCAGATGGACAGGCCGTCCTCGCCGGGCATCATCAGGTCCAGCACGATGAGATCCACCGTCTCGCGGGTCAGCTGCTTGTTCAGCGCCTTGCTGTCTTCCGCGAGCAGCACTTCGAAGCCCTCCTGCGTCAGGTAGCGGCGCAGCAGGTCGCGGATGCGGGCATCGTCATCGACGACGAGGATGCGGTTGGCGCGGTTGCTGGTGCTCATGAGGGGACTCCGGGAAAATGTAACAGCGCCATTGTGGGCCTGTTCGCGCCATGAATCGCAACCGTTTCAACAGTCGTTACGGTTTGGTAACAACCTCGCCCTGGCGCTGCCAACGGCCCCGCGGCGCCGTCCGTTGTGGGGTCGCAAGCCCTGTGCTGCTATGGTCGGGGCTGCACTGTCTGCACGGAGGAATGCATGAAGAATCGACTGCAACGCACCGGCTGGGCCGGCCTCGTCCTGGCCGCGGCCACCCTGCCGGCGGCCGCCCAGCAGGCCGCGAGCCCGCTGCCCCGGGACCGCCTGAACCTGTCGGCCACGGCCAGCGTGGAGGTCTCGCGCGACACGCTCGGCGTGGTCTTCTCCACCACCAAGGACGGCAGCAACGCCGCCGCGGTCCAGCTGGCCCTGAAGCAGGCCCTGGACGCGGCGCTCGCCGAGGCGAAGAAGATCGCCAAGCCGGGCCAGGTCGAGGTGCAGACGGGCAACTTCTCCATGTACCCGCGCTACGGCAGCAAGAACGGCCAGACCTATATCAACGGCTGGCAGGGCTCGGCCGAGCTGATGGTCGAGGGCAAGAACATCGGCGCCATTTCGGAGCTCACCGGCCGCATCGGCACCATGAGCATTGCGCGGGTGGGCTACAGCCTGTCCAAGGAGGCCCGCGAGCAGCAGGAGACCGCGGTGGTGGCGCAGGCCATCGCCCAGTTCAAGGCCCGGGCCGCGGAGTACGCCAAGCAGTTCGGCTTCAGCGCCTATGACATCGGCGAGGTCAGCGTCAACACGCAAGACGCCGCGCCCATGCCCATGGCGGCGCCCGCGCTGCGCATGAAGGCCGCGGCCGCATCCATGGACGAGGCGCTGCCCGTCGAGGCCGGCAAGGCGACGGTCGCCGTCAGCGTCAACGGCTCCGTCGTGATGAAGCGCTGAGCCAAGGGGGCTGCCTGCAGCCGCAGGCGGCCCATTGGCGCGGCTTTTTGTCGAGTTACTGGGCGGTCCAGCCGCCGTCCAGGCTCCAGGCCTGGCCGCGCACATTGGACGCGGCCTCCGAGCACAGGAACACCGCCAGCGCGCCCAGCTGCTCGGGCGTCGTGAACTGCAGCGAGGGCTGCTTCTCGGCCAGCAGGCGGCGCTTGGCCTCCGCGTTGTCCACGCCGTCGGCGGCGGCGCGCGCATCGACCTGCTTCTGCACCAGCGGCGTCAGCACCCAGCCGGGGCAGATGGCGTTGACGGTCACCGGGCTCGTGGCCGTCTCCAGCGCGACGGCCTTGGTGAAGCCCACCAGCCCGTGCTTGGCCGCCACATAGGCCGACTTCTGCGCCGAGGCCACCAGGCCGTGGACCGAGGCCACGTTGATGATCCGCCCCCAGCCCTTGGCCAGCATGCCCGGCAGCGCGAGGCGCGTCGTGTGGAAGGCCGAGCTCAGGTTGATGGCGATGATGGCGTCCCAGCGCTCGGTGGGGAAGTCCTGCACCGGCGCCACGTGCTGGATGCCGGCGTTGTTGACGAGGATGTCGATGCCGCCGAACTCGCGCTCGGCATAGGCCATCAGCGCAGCGATGTCGTCCGGCTGGCTCATGTCGGCGCCGTGGTAGCCCGCCTTCACGCCCAGCGCGGCCACCTCGGCCTGCGGGCCCTCGGCGTCGCCGAAGCCGTTCAGCACGATGTTCACGCCCTCGCGGGCCAGGGCCAGGGCCATGCCCAGCCCGATGCCGCTCGTGGAACCGGTCACCAGGGCGGTCTTGCCTTTCAACATGTGAATTCCTTTCTTGGGTCTGCTTGGGCTTTCGGTGGAGGGGCCTGCAAGCCGGTGCAGAATGCCTGCCAGGGCCCGAAGAGGGCTGGTGGACTGCGGGACGGCCCCGTGCTCCTCGCGAGGATACAAACAATGTCTGAACCGCTGCTGAATACCCTGCGCTGCCTCAGCGCCACCGGCCTGCACCGCATGGCGTACTGGGAATGGGGCGCCCGGGACAACCCGCGCGTGCTGGTCTGCGCGCACGGCCTGGCCCGCCAGGGCCGGGACTTCGACCGCCTGGCCCGCCACCTGAGCCGCGACTGGCGCGTGATCTGCCCCGACGTCGTCGGCCGCGGCCGCAGCGACTGGCTCAAGAACCCCGCCGCCTACCAGATCCCCACCTATGTGGCGGATATGGTCACGCTGATCGCCCGGCTCGATGTGGAGCAGGTGGACTGGATCGGCACGTCCATGGGCGGGCTGATCGGCCTGGGGCTGGCCTCGCTGCCCGGCACCCCCATCCGCCGTCTGGTGCTCAACGACGTCGGCCCGAGCATCGAGCCCGCGGCGCTGCAGCGCATCGGCAGCTACCTCGGCCAGCCGCTGCGTTTCCACACGGTGGAGGAGGGTGCCGCCTATCTGCGCACCATCTCGGCGGGCTTCGGCACCTTCAGCGACGAGGACTGGCTCGCCCTGAGCCGCCCCATGTTCCGCCCCGAGGGCGAGCAGCTCAAGCTGCACTACGACCCGGCCATCGCGCAGGCGGTGGCGGCCGTGACGCCCGAGATCGCACGGGCGGCCGAGCAGATGCTGTGGGCGGGCTATGACAGCCTGCGCATGCCGACGCTGCTCATCCGCGGCGCGGAGTCCGACCTGCTCTCCCGCGCCACCGCCGAGGCCATGACGCAGCGCGGCCCGCGCGCCGAGCTGGTCGAGATCCCCGGCACGGGGCATGCCCCCATGTTCAGCGACGCCGCGCAGATCGCCGTCGTCGAGGAGTTCCTGAAGCGCGCATGAAGACCGGAGTCACTTCCCACGCCGCCGAGCACGCCGCGCCCATCGTCGCGCTGGCCGACGCCGACCTGCCTACCGCACTGCCCGGCGTCGATCCGCACACGGACGCGCCGCCCCTGCTGCCCGTGGCCCGGGCCCGCGCCTTTGCCGAACCGCTGCTGCGCGGCCAGCCCCTGGACACCGGCGAGGATGCGCTTGCCCATGCCGACGGCGTGGCGGCCCTGCTCGCGGGCGTGGGCGCTGCACCGGCCATGCAGGCGGCGGCCTACCTCGTCTATGCGGGCGATTTCCTCAACAAGCCCGAGGAGATCGTCACCAAGGCCTTCGGCGAGAGCTACGCCAGCCTCGTGACGCACACGCGCAAGCTGGTGCAGATCCAGCGCGCGGCACGCGAGGCGCTGGTCGAGGAAGAGCAGCGTCAGCAGCAGACGGAGCGCGTGCGCAAGATGCTGCTGGCCTTCTCGCGCGATCTGCGCGTGGTGCTGCTGCGCCTGGCCTCGCGCCTGCAGACGCTGCGCTTCTACGCCGCCAGCAAGAAGCCCTGCCCGCAGGCGCTGGCGACGGAGTCGCTGCAGGTCTTCGCCCCGCTGGCCAACCGTCTGGGCATCTGGCAGATCAAGTGGGAGCTGGAGGACCTGTCCTTCCGCTTCCTGGAGCCCGAGACCTACAAGGCCATCGCCCGCAGCCTGGACGAGAAGCGTCTGGAGCGCGAGGTCAATGTCGAGTTCGCGCGCGTGGGCCTGGTGCAGGAGCTGCGCGCGCTGGGCATCGAGGCCGAGGTGCAGGGCCGCCCCAAGCACCTCTACAGCATCTGGAAGAAGATGCAGGGCAAGAGCCTGAGCCTCGAGCGCGTCTTCGACCTGCGCGCGCTGCGCGTGATCGTCAAGGACGTGGCGGACTGCTACGCCGTGCTGAGCCATCTGCACGAGAAGTACCAGCCGGTGGCGGGCGAGTTCGACGACTACATCGCCAAGCCCAAGCCCAATGGCTACCAGTCCCTGCACACCGTCGTGCGGGGTGCGGACGACAAGGCCATGGAGGTGCAGATCCGCACCCGCGCGATGCACGAGCACGCCGAGCATGGCGTGGCGGCGCACTGGGCCTACAAGGAAGCCGGCACCAAGGGCTATGCCGGCGTGGCGGCCGCGGGGGACTTCGAGGAGCAGGTCGCGCAGGCCCGCAAGGCCGTACTGCGCCAGCTGCTGGCCTGGGAGCGGGACTACGTCAGCAACGAGGCGCCGGGCGTCTTCGATGACCGCATCTACGTCTTCACGCCGCAGTCCGCCGTCGTCGAGCTGAGTGCCGGCTCCACGCCCGTGGACTTCGCCTACGCCGTGCACACGGACCTCGGCCACCGCTGCCGCGGCGCCAAGGTCGACGGCCAGATGGTGCCGCTGAACACGCCGCTGCAGAGCGGGCAGACCATCGAGATCAGCGCGCTCAAGGAAGGCGGCGGGCCTTCGCTTGACTGGCTCAACGCCGAGCTGGGCTATCTGCAGAGCCAGCGCAGCCGTGCCAAGGTCCGTGCCTGGTTCAACGCGCAGGCGCAGGCGCAGACCGTGGCCAAGGGCCGCGAGCTGGTCGAGAAGCTGCTGCAGCGCGAGGGCCGCACCGCCATCAAGCTGGAGGACCTGGCCTCGCGCCTGGGCTTCAAGAATGCCGATGCGCTGTTCGAGGTGGTGGGCAAGGACGAATACTCCCTGCGCAACATCGAGCTGCTGCTGCGCCCGCAGGAACAGCAGCCCGAGAGCGACGAGCAGCTGGCCCTGCGCCGCACCAAGGCGGGCAGCAAGGGCGCGGGGCAGGGCGGCGTGCTGGTCGTGGGCGTCGATTCGCTGCTGACCAACCTCGCCCGCTGCTGCCGCCCGGCGCCGCCGGACGAGATCAGCGGCTACGTCACCCGCGGCAAGGGCGTGGCCATCCACCGCTGCGACTGCAGCAACTTCCGCGAGATGGCCCAGCGCGCGCCCGAGCGCGTCATTGCCGTCACCTGGGGCGAGCAGTCCGGCAAGGCGGGGCAGAGCCTGGCCTATCCGGTGGACGTCATCATCGACGCCCTCGAGCGCCAGCACCTGCTGCGCGACGTGCTGGAAGTCTTCGCCAAGGAGAAGCTCAACGTCACCGCCATGAGCCTGCAGCCCAGCAAGCAGAGCAAGGGCTCGAACAGCTGGATCAGCCTGACCGTGGAGGTGAGCGACTCCGGCCGCCTCGCCAAGGTCCTGCAGGCCGTGACGCAGGTGAGCGGCGTGCGCAGCGCGCGGCGCCGTTGAGTCCGGGCTGCCCGCGCCACCCATCGCCCGCACCGCATCTTTTTGAAGAAAATTTCCAGAAACTAGACAACGCCGAAAAATCCATGCTATAGTGCGAAGCTCTTCAGGCGCGTAGCTCAGTTGGTTAGAGCACCACCTTGACATGGTGGGGGTCGTTGGTTCGAATCCAATCGCGCCTACCAAATTCGGAGATTGATCAGATCAATCTCATTGGTAGGACCCGCTTCGGCGGGGTGCCCAAAGAAGCCCGGTAACTGCATAGGTTGCCGGGCTTTTTTCTTGGCGGGTCCGCAGAGCGTGGGCAGGGCAGCGCGCGGCTTCAGTGGCGGCGCCAAGACCGCGACCGCCGCTACCATCGCTCCACCCGGCTGCTCCCCGTGGCCGGGTCCGCCATTCGAGCAGGAGCCGCCCATGGACTTCCCCGGATTCACGTCCTCCCAGGCCCGCGTGGGCGATGTCGACATCGCCTACCACCTCGGCGGGTCCGGGCCGCCCGTGCTGCTGCTGCACGGCTTTCCGCAGACGCGCTCGATGTGGGCCCGCGTCGCGCCGCAGCTGGCCCGGCACTTCACGGTCGTCGCTGCGGATCTGCGGGGTTATGGGCAATCATCGAAGCCGCGCTGTCTGCCGGACCATTCGAACTACTCGTTCCGGGCCTTCGCGCAAGACCAGCTCGCGCTGATGCGGCAGCTGGGCTTCGAGCAGTTCCACGTCGTGGGCCATGACCGCGGCGGGCGCACGGCGCACCGCCTGGCGCTGGACCACCCCGAGGCGGTGCGCTCGCTCACGGTCATGGACATCGTGCCCACGCTGGCGATGTTCATGGACACGAACCACCGGGTGTCGGCCACCTACTGGCACTGGTACTTCCTGCAGCAGCCCGAGCCCTTCCCGGAGCGGCTGATCGAGGCGGACCCCGACTTCTTCTACGAGACCTGCCTGCTGGGCTGGGGCAAGACGCGGCTGAGCGACTTCGATCCCGCGCTGCTCGCCGACTACCGGCAGTCCTGGCGCGATCCGGCCATGATCCACGGCTCCTGCTCGGACTACCGCGCGGCGGCGACGGTGGACCTGGCGCTGGACCAGGCCGATGCCGGCACGCAGGTGGCGTGCCCGACGCTCGTCTTCTTCGGCGCAGCCGGCGTGATGAACCAGCACTTCGACCTGGCGGCCGAGTGGCGCAAGCGCTGCCGGGACGTCCGCACGGCCTCGCTGCCAGGCGGGCACTTCTTCGTGGACCAGTTCCCGGACGAGACGGCGGCGGTGCTGCGGGACTTCCTGACGAGCGTCGGCGACCCATGAAAAAGGGGGCCTTGGGCCCCCGGGGTCTTGCCGATCAGGCGCTCGCGCCCTCAGCGGCCGGTGGCGTCGCCTGCGGGGCGATGGGGGGCTCGCTCCAAGGCACGCCCGATGGCACGCTCGACCGCATCGCTGCTCGGCGCCTGCTGGCCGGGCGGCAGGGCGATCACCGCGGTGCGCGGCGCTGGCGACGGCTCAGGCGGCGCCTCGCGGCGCGCCACGGGGCCCTCGACGGGCAGGCGCTCGAGCAACGCACCGCGCCGAATGGTGACGCCGTCCGGCGCGATGCGCTCAACGCGCACGCCGCGCGCGAGTCCCTCGCCGACGTGGGCCAGTCGCGGAGCGCCGTCACCGACCCGCAGCCGGGCCAGCCAGCGCCCGTACCGGTCCTGCTGCAGGGCGAGGACGCGGACGCCGTCGGGCGCCGGCGTTGCCTCCGTCGACGCCGGCATCACCGGGGCTGACAGGCCGGCGGGGGTGGGCGCCGAGCGGACCGCGGTGACCTCCGCCGGCGCCGGCGCGGTCACCTCTGGCGCGCCGGCATCCGAGCCCAGCCACCACGCCGCCAGCGCGAGCAGGCTCACGCCCAGACCCGCGCCGATCGAGCGCGCGAGGGCGCGTCCGCGCCGGTCCACCGGCCGCCTGCGTGGGCGTCCGCGCGGGCGTCGATGCGGGTGGGCGGTGCTCACCATCCGATGGTGTACGTCACCGTCCGGGGCGACGGCGTGTGGATGGACGGGCTGCGCGCGCCGACGTCGTCATAGGCAAAGCCATAGGCGAGGGCATTCAGGCTGTGCTCGTGCCAGAAGCGCGCGAAGTGGTTGGCCGCCTGGCCCGCCGGGAAGTGCGCGGCCGGGTCCCACCAGCTGGCGAAGGGCAGGTGCGCGACGCGGCGGTTCAGCGCGGCGCACAGCTGAGCCTGCAGCTGCAGCTGCTTGCCGGCGTTCGTCGGGCCGCCGCTCGTGTCGTCGAGCAGGCCGTTGCCGAGCATCACCATCGCCGTGCTGGGCTTGCCGTTGATGAAGTACACGCCGCCGCTGGCATCGGTGAAGCGCATCACGTTACCGCTCACCCGGCCGCGGAACGTGCCCCAGCCATTGCGCAGGTCCAGCACCAGGTCCTGCTGGGCGTACTGGGCCCAGACGGCGCTGATGTAGTCGTCCAGGTAGTGCTCGTTGGCCTGGCCGGGCTGGAAGGTGGCATGGGCCGGCGCCATGATGCGATAGGGCGCATACGGTGCCTGGGCAAGGCCGTGGAAGGCCGGTGGCGTGTCGTTGATGAACTTGGCGAAGAGCTCCTCGCGCGTCTCGGTGAGGGACTCGCCGACGGTCTGCGTGAAGCCGTCCAGGCCGGTCACCGAGAGCTGCAGCGGGAAGCCGAACTGGTCCACCCGCGTCGTGTTGACGAAGATGCCCTGCGGCTGGCTGCCCGGCGGCAGGATGGCGAACTCGCCGAAGTCGAAGGTGACGTCGATGTTCGGATCGGTCGGGTTCTCGATATTGGCGCCGGCATAGGCGATGCGGCCGTTGGCGTCGGCGTTGACCCAGATGTACATCGGGCTCCCCACGCTGAAGAGGATGCGCGCCGAGTTGATCGGCGGGATGGTCACGGACGACTGCTGCGCGAGGGTGAAGAAGTAGTTGCTGTAGGGCAGGCCGTTCTTCATCAGCGCGCCGTTGTCGCCGAGGCTCATGGGCACGAGCTGGCCCTGGGCGTTCACGTGGACGAACTGGCCCGTGTGCCAGTCCTTGCCGATGATGGCCCAGTAGACCTGCGCATCGCTGAACTTCCCGCGCGTGGCGTTGACCATGCGGAAGGTGGTCTGGCCGTCCCAGACCTGGCCGGTTCCGGTGCCGATGCTGTAGCTCGCCTGGCTGATGCTGGAGGGCGTCATGCCGGGCTTGAGGGCGATGGCTCGGACCGTTGTCGCCGCAGCCAGCGGGATCGGGCCGCCGTAGGCCTCGGAACTCGCGCCGGGCGTGCTGCCGTCCGTGGTGAAGCGCACCGTGGCGCCAGGGGTGCTGGTGGCCAGGGTCAGCTGGATCGGCGAGCCATAGCTGCCGGCCGCATGCGAGAACACGGGCGCCGCGACCTGCCCGCCGGGCGTCGCGACCACGTAGGTGCTGCTGGCGATGCCGGAGGGGCTGCCGTCGCTCAGCTCGCTGAGGGCGTTGATCGTCTGGGCCGTCGTGACGGTGATGGGCCCGGTGTACTGCGGCGACAGCGCGTTCGGCGCCGAGCCGTCGGTCGTGTAGCGAATGACGCCACCGGCGGCCTGGGTCGAGAGGCTCACGCTGACCGGCGCGCTGAAGCTGCCGCCGGCCGGGCTGAAGCTCGGCTTCGGGATGCCGTTGCCGATGCCCATCACGTAGCTGTAGACCGGCGTGTCGGTCTGGGCGCCGGACACCGGGGCGTAGGTGAAGCTGTAGGCGAGGCGCTGGTCGGCGCCGAGGCCGCTCACCACGGTCTCGTAGCGGGCGAGCGTCGGGTTGTAGGCCATCTGCGGATTGATCTGCGAACCCGTGCCGACCTGGTAGTGCAGGATCACGAAGCGCTGCGCCGCCGCCGGCTTGAACCAGACCGTGGCCGTGGCCCCCAGCTCCGACACGCCCTGCGAGAAGGCGCCATTGCCGACGGTGAGGGTGTAGCTGGCACTGGCGACGGGCGAGTCGGTCATGCCGGTGGCGCTGGCGTAGGCCTTGATCGTCAGGCTGCTGCTCACGGCGATGGGGCCGGCGTAGACGGGCGAGGTGCTCGTCGGGGTGCTGCCGTCGAGGGTGTAGCGGATCACGGCGCCGGCCGTGCTGCTGGCGAGGCTGACCTGCTGCGGGCTGGCATAGCTGCCGCCCGGGACGGAGAAGGTCGGCGCAGCGGCCGTGCCGCCACCGCCGCCACCACCTCCGCCACCACCTCCGCCGCCCAGGGTCAGCACGAACAGCGGGCTGTCGGCCGCGCCGCTGCCATTGGCGAACCAGGTGAAGTTGTACTTCACCGTGGCGCCCGCGGGCAGGGCGGCCTTGTACTCGAAGCGCTGGGTGCCGCTGTTGTAGCTGCTGCGCACGTTCTGCTGACCGCTGCCGGCGTCGTAGTGCACATCGACCCAGGCCGTGCTGGCGAGGTCCCGGGCGAACCAGAAGGTCGCCACACCGGCGGTGAAGTCCACCCCCTGGGTGTAGCCGGTGCCGCCGCCGGGGCTGAGGGTGTAGCTGGCGCTGCTGACGGGCGAGCTCAGGCCGTTGAGCACCGCGATGGCCTTGACGGTGGCACTGGCCGTGAGCGAGAGCGGGGCGGTGTAGGCCGCCGAGCTCGGCGTGGGCGTGCTGCCGTCCAGGGTGTAGCGCAGGGTGGCGCCGCTCGTGCCGGTGCTGAGCGTGAGGCTCAGCGGCGCGGTGTAGCTGCCGGCCGGCACGGAGAAGGTCGGCGCGAGGGGCGCTCCGCCGCCCCCACCGCCCTGCAGCACGAGGCTGCCCGGCGCCGTGTCATAGGCGGCGCCCGCGGTGAAGTAGGTGAAGCTGTGCGCGATGGACTGGCCCGCGCTGGCCGGGAACGAGGTCTCGAAACGTGCGGCGCTGCTGTTGTAGCTCATGCGCACATTCATCTGGGCGCCGCCGGCGAGGCTGTAGTGGGCATCGACCCAGCTCGCGCCAGCATCGGGCTTGAACCAGAGGGTGGCGGTGCCGCCGGAGAGGTCCGCCCCGACCGTGTAGGCGGCGGTGGCGGCGGTGGCGTGGGTGGGCAGGAACCCGAAGGACAGCGCGAGGACGGCGCAGAGCAGCCTCCGCATCAGTCCGAGAAGGGGGTGGATCATGGGCTTGTCTCCAGTCTTTATGGCTTGTGGGGGGGTGATCCCTCCGGCGCCTGGGCAGCGCTCGTGTTGGCTCTGTACTGCTGGCTGGATTCTGGAATGAAAGCGCTTTCTTGAATAGATCGGTAATCACCCGATGAGGCATTGAAATATATGAAAAAAAATTGGTATGAAAACGCTTTCATTTCGTGGAGCACGAGGCGTTTCATCCGAGCGCCCGCTTGTTTCGGCGACCGGGACGCTTCGCCTCCCGTGATGCGATGATGCGGCCCCATCAGTGGGCAACGCAGAAGGGACGACGCATGACGCAGCACCGACATTCAGGCGCGGGCACGGCCGCGCGCCGGCGGTGGCTGGCCGGGCTCGGTGCCGGGCTGGCGTGGGGCGTCGCGGGCTGGCCCGGGGGGGCGGCGGCGGCCTTGCCGGAGACCGTCCAGCAGCTCAAGCCCTCGGTGGTGATGATCGGGACCTATGCGGAGACCGACACGCCGCGCTTCGGCTTCCGGGGCACGGGCTTCGGCGTGCTGGAGGGCCGCCATGTGCTGACCAATGCGCATGTGATACCTGAGAGCGCCGCGCTGGTGGACGGGCGCCGTCTCGCGGTGCAGGTGCCGGAGGGCCGGGGCAAGTGGAGCCAGCGCACGGCGCAGGTGCTGGCGCAGGACACGAGCCGTGATCTCGCCTTGCTGGCACTCGATGGCGCGCCCGTGCGGCCGCTGCGCCTCGCGAGCGTGGAGCAGCTGCGCGAGGGCATGGACATCGCCCTGATGGGCTTCCCGCTCGCGGGCGCCGTCGGCTACACCGCCGTGACCCATCGCGGCGTGCTGGCCGCCATGACGGACGTCGTGCTGCCGCCGCCGGTGGCGCAGGCGCTCACGCCGCGCGCGATCCGGCAGCTGCGGGAGGGCAATTTCCCGGTGATGCAGCTCGACGTGACCGCCTATCCCGGCAACAGCGGCGGCCCGGTCTTCGATCCGGACAGCGGCCTCGTGCTGGGCGTGGTGAGCATGGTGCTCATCAAGGGCACGCGCGAGTCGGCCCTCAGCGCACCGACCGGCATCACCTATGCCATTCCCGCCGATGTGGTGGCGGAATTCCTGCGCGGCGCCCGGCCCTGAGGCCCGCCGCCGGACGCCGGGGAAAACCCGTCCGGCCGGTGCCGGAGGGCGCTCCTAGAATCCTCGCTCGCTATCGAGGAGTTCTCCATGGTCACTGCCCGTCGAGGCAAGGCGTCGTCCACCCAGGATCCGGCCGGCAAGGTCGGGCCGCGCGTGCTCAAGAAGTACCCCAACCGTCGCCTGTATGACACCCAGACCAGCAGCTACATCACGCTGGCCGACGTCAAGGCCATGGTCCTCGGGGGGCAGAGCTTCGAGGTACGGGATGCCAAGACCGGCGAGGAGCTGACCCGCTCCATCCTGCTGCAGATCATCCTGGAGGAGGAGACCGGCGGCGTGCCCATGTTCTCCACCCAGATCCTCGAGCAGATCATCCGCTTCTACGGCCATGCGATGCAGGGCGTGATGGGCGCCTACCTCGAGAAGAACCTGCAGACCTTCACCGATCTGCAGGGTCGTTTCGTCGAACAGAGCAAGGGCATGCCCTTCAGCCCCGAGCTCTGGACGCAGTTCCTCAGCGGCCAGTCGCCCGCCATGCAGGGCCTGATGGGCAGCTACATGGAGCAGAGCAAGAACCTCCTGACGCAGATGCAGGAGCAGATGCAGCAGGCCGGTGCGATGTTCCCGGGGATGCCGGGCATGCCTGGCTTCGGCGGCAAGAAGTAGGGCGCGGCTCAAGATCGGCTGGCCCTGTCTCGACCGGGCCGGCCCATCGCTCGGGGCCCGGGCAGGCCGTCAATTCATCCCGCCACTTCAGCCCGCCACTTCATCCCCCCACTTCAGCCCTTCACGCGAGCGCTGCGGGCGATGGCCTCGGCCTGAGGCAGGTAGGCGCCGAAGAAGCGCAGGCGCGGCGCGGCGTAGTTCACCAGGAACAGGTCGCCGTTCTTGACGGCGCCCCAGCCCACGCCCTGAAGACGCACGTCGTCGACCTTGCGGGTCAACGTGTACTCGAAGCGGAAGCCCTTGGTGCCGACTAACTCGATGGGGGCGATCTTGTCGAGGGTGAAGGCGGAGCCGTCGCGGGTCATGAGGTTCTGGAACAGCGCCACGACCTGCTCGGCCTGCATGGTGGACCTGAAGACCAGGGGGGCCACGTCCTTCTGGCCGCTGGGCTGGGGGGCCAGGAGCGCGCCGTCACGGATGCCGACGTAGAACTGCAGGGCATCGATGGTGATGCCTTCCTTGGTCCAGGTCGGGGTGTTGTCGCCCATGCCCGTGGCGAACTGGTTCCATGGGGTGTCGATGGTGACGGCGAGGCGGTCCTTGATGGTGACGTCGCCCACCTCGACCTTTTGCACGGCGGCGCAGCCGGCCAGTGCCAGGGCGGCGCACAGCAGGGAGGCGCGGCGGATGAGGCTTTGTTGGGTCTTGTTCATGTCAGTTCCCTCCTTCTTGGATATAGGTCTTGATGAGCGCTGCGTCCGGCGCATCGGGCGCTCGCTCGAGATAGGTCGCAAAGGCGGTGCCTGCCTTGGCGCTGTCCTGCGGCTTCAGCAGGTAGCCCAGGCTGCGGTGCACCTGTGCGGGCTCGCTGCCCAGCTGGATGGCCGTCTGCAGGTCCTGCAGGGCCAGCTCCCTGTCCTGCTCGGTGGCACGCAGGCGCCGTGCCTCAGCGCGGAAATAGTAGAGATCGGCAGACTGGGGGCTGCGGGCCAGCAGCTTGTCCAGCAGCACCAGGGACATGCCGTACTGCCCCCGCTTGAGTTCGTCCTCCAGCAGGCTGAAGCGGTGCGGCGCCAGGCGCCGTTCAAAGGCGTCCTGGCCGACGATGCCGCCTTCGCAGCCCATGGCCAGCAGACGCAGCTTGTCGCTGCGCTCGGCCGAGGGCGGGTGGCTGGCGAAGAGGCTGCGCTCCGAACTGGCTCCACCGTGCGAAGCCGCCATTTCCTGGCCGACGTAATCCCAGATCTTCCAGGCCTCGCGGATGTCGTAGCCCGCCTCGTGCATCAGCTGCAGGCCGATGAGGTCCGCCTCCCGCTCATGGTCGCGGCTGAAGGACTGGACGCTGGCCGCCAGGGCAAGCTGCCCCAGCGCGCCGGCCAGGCCAAAGAGGCCGATGAAGGCGCTGGCGGCCGCCTTGTCCTTGAGGTTCCGCATCCGCTGCAGCGTGTGGCGCTGCAGGTAGTGGCCGATCTCGTGGCCCAGCACTGCCGCCAGCTGCGCCTCGTTCTCCACGCGCAGCAGCAGGCCGCTCCAGATCTGCAGCATGCCGTTGGGCGCCATGCTGGCATTGAAGAAGGGCGTGCGGACGGGGTAGACGCGCAGGTCGGGCGCATGGCTGCCGGCCAGCTTGTTGGCCACCTGGCGGAGGAAGTCCAGCAGCTCCTGGTCCTTCATCAGGAAGGGGCTGCGGCGCACCTTGGTCTCCTCGCGGTCCATCAAGGCCCACCAGCCGCCTTCATCCGAGCCCAGATCGGGCCTCGCGAAGCGCTCGGGCCTGGACCATTCCATCATCGGCGCGGGGCCGAGCTCGCTCGAGGCGCGCGCCCAGGCGGGCACCGTCGCGCACAGCGCACAGGCGCCACGGAGCCACGCACGTCGTCGCATCATGGTGCGGTGCTGGGGAATCCGGTCAGCAGCTGGGAGATGGTCTCGTGGGCCGAGTGGGGCTCACGCAGATCGCCCGATCCGCGCGCGAGCCGGTTGAACCACAGCACGCTGCCGGTCTGCAGATCCACCAGCGACGCGTGGCCGATCTGGATGCCGCCGCTGATGCCGACGCCCAGCAGCGCCAGACCGACCATGGCCGCCTTGCGGGCGGAGCTGGCATAGCTGTCGCGCACCCAGATGAACAGGCCGTAGCGGGCCCCGGTCTTGGCTTGCAAGGCCTGCATGGAGTCGCCGAAGGTCCAGTCCAGCTTGCCCTCCTTGCTGGGCAGCGCCCAGTTCCCGCCGACGGCGTGGTGCAGGTTGATGGAGCGGGCGACCGCGGCCTGCAGGCCGATGAGCTCGGCGAACTCGTCGGCCTCGGCCTCGGCCATGGACAGGGTCTTGAGGCCCAGGCGGCTGGTACTGCCCGACAGGGCGGTCTTCATGTGCTCGTGTGCCGAGGCGGTCCAGTCCGCCTTGGGCTCCGCCACACCGCCGGCGGACAGCTCGAACAGCTCCACGTCGATGGGCATGAGTACCACGGAGCTGTCCTTCTGCAGGTGGACGAAACCGGGTGCGAGGAACTTGGACTCGGCGGCCTGAGCGGCGGGGGCTGCCACGGTCAGCGCGGCGAAGGCCAGGACGGCGCAGGCGGTGGTCGCACGAGTGGCCGCGCGCAGGCGGCGCCAATGGAATTGCATCTTCACTCCCTCTTCATCAAGTCGGCCCCGGCGGTGGGGGCTCAGAGCCGTTGTTGTTGATCTGTCGGCCTAAATTCGCGGCGGATGTTAGCAAGCGAAGTGAGGGCTTGAGGTCCATACAGACCCTGACACAGGGTGGGGGCAGGGAAGGGCCGGCGCGGTGGGGGCCGGCTGCGCGCGCGGTGCGCTCGTGCTTGCCGGCATGTGCCAAGAAATGGGGGCTGCGCCGTCTTTTGGCCCGCTGCTGGCGCCCCGCACGGGCGGCGCCTGGCGCCACCGCCTAAAATCGCGGGATGAGTGCATCCACCTCCACAGGCCAAGAGGCCGTCGCGGCCACGCCCGCCCCCAAGATCGGTTTTGTGTCCCTGGGCTGCCCCAAGGCCCTGACCGACTCCGAACTCATCCTCACCCAGCTGCGGGCCGAGGGCTATGACACCTCCAAGACCTTCGCCGGCGCGGACCTGGTGATCGTCAACACCTGCGGTTTCATCGATGACGCCGTCAAGGAAAGCCTGGACACCATCGGCGAGGCGCTGGCCGAGAACGGCAAGGTGATCGTCACCGGCTGTCTGGGTGCCAAGAGCGGCGCGAACACGGACAACCTCGTGCGCGAGGTGCACCCGAGCGTGCTGGCCGTTACCGGCCCGCACGCCACGCAGGAGGTGATGGACGCCGTGCACCAGCACGTGCCCAAGCCCCACGATCCCTTCATCGACCTGGTGCCGGCGCAGGGCATCAAGCTCACGCCCAAGCACTACGCCTACCTGAAGATCAGCGAGGGCTGCAACCACCGCTGCTCCTTCTGCATCATCCCGAGCATGCGCGGTGACCTGGTCTCGCGCCCGATCGGCGATGTGCTGAACGAGGCCCGCGCGCTGTTCGAGGCCGGCGTGAAGGAGCTGCTGGTCATCAGCCAGGACACCAGTGCCTACGGCGTGGACGTCAAGTACCGCACGGGCTTCTGGGACGGCAAGCCCGTGAAGACGCGCATGTTCGACCTCGTCGCGCAACTGGGCGAGCTGGCGAAGCAGCACGGCGCCTGGGTGCGCCTGCACTACGTCTATCCCTATCCGCACGTGGACGAGGTGCTGCCGCTGATGGCCGAAGGCCTGATCCTGCCCTACCTCGACGTGCCGATGCAGCACGCGCACCCGGATGTGCTCAAGCGCATGAAGCGCCCGGCCAACGGCGAGAAGAACCTGGAGCGCATCCAGGCCTGGCGCGCCGTCTGCCCGGACATCGTCATCCGCTCGACCTTCATCGCCGGCTTCCCCGGCGAGACGGAGGCCGAGTTCGAGTACCTGCTCGACTTCATGAAGGAAGCGCGCATCGACCGAGCCGGCTGCTTCGCCTACTCGCCCGTGACCGGCGCCTCGGCGAACGAGCTGCCCGGCGCGCTGCCGGACGAGGTGCGCAACGCGCGCCAGGCACGCTTCATGGAGGTGGCGGAGGCCGTGTCCATCGACAAGCTGCGCAGCCGCATCGGCGCCACGATGCAGGTGCTGGTCGACGCTGCGCCGGCCCTGGGCCGCAAGGGCGGCGTGGGCCGCAGCTACGCGGACGCGCCCGAGATCGACGGCACCGTGCGCCTGCTGCCGCCCGAGAAGGCCAGCAAGACGCTCAAGGTGGGCGAGTTCACGCGCGCCCGCATCGTGGCCGCCGAAGGTCACGACCTGATCGCCCTGCCCATCTGAGGCCTGCCGCCGCGCCGCGCCGGGGCGTCCCGGCCGGCGCCGTCTTCCAGGGCCGGTGCCCGGCATGTCCCGGGCGGGCCCGCCACACCGCATCCCGCCCATGAAGCCCAAGCGCGCCATCGCCACCGAGCAGATCCACCATCCCTACCAGCCGCCCGAAGGCTGGGCGGCCATGCCGGTGGGGGTCTTCAAGGCCTCGACGGTGCTGTTCAAGGACACCGCGGACCTGCACACCTACCGCCCCCGCGACGGCAAGAGCTACCGCTACGGCCTGCACGGCACGCCGACGTCCTACACGCTGGCCGCGCGCCTCGCGACGCTGGAAGGGGCCGAGCACTGCCTGCTCACGCCCAGCGGCCTCTCGGCGGTCACGCTGGTGAGCCTCGGCCTGCTGTCGCCCGGCGACGAGGTGCTGATCCCCGACAACGTCTACGGCCAGAACCGCCACCTCTGCACGGGCCTGCTGCCGCGCCTGGGCATCACGCACCGCGTCTACGACCCGCTGGATGTGCCCGCCTTCGAGGCGATGCTGGGCGAGAAGACGCGCCTCGTGTGGCTGGAGGCGGCCGGCTCGATCACGCTGGAGTTCCCCGACCTCATCGGCCTGATCCGCGCCTGCAAGGCTCGCGGCATCACCACGGCGCTGGACAACACCTGGGGTGCGGGCGTGGCCTTCCAGCCCTTCGACCTGCTGCCGGACCGTGAGCCGGGCTTCGGCGTGGACATCTCCATGCAGGCGCTCACCAAGTACCCCTCCGGCGGGGCCGACGTGCTGATGGGCGCGGTCTACACCCGCGACCAGGCCCTGCACGACCGCCTCAACGACTGCCATGAGCACCTGGGCTATGGCCTGGGGCAGAACGACGTCGAGCTCGTGCTGCGCGGCCTGCCGACGCTGGAGCTGCGCTACCGGGCGCAGGACGCCAGCACGCGCCAGCTGGCCCGCTGGATGCAGGCGCAGCCGCAGGTGGCGCAGGTGCTGCACCCGGCATTGCCCGGCTCGCCGGGGCATGCGCACTGGTGCGAGCTCAGCCGGGGCGGCGCGGCCTGCCTGTTCTCGGCGGTGTTCCAGCCGCAATACACGGCGGCCCAGGTGGACGCCTTTGTCGATGCGCTCGAGCTCTTCGGCATCGGCTATTCCTGGGCCGGCCCGATGAGCCTGGCCGTGCCCTACAACATGAGCCGCAGCCGCTCGCTGGCCTTGCCCTACGCGGGCGGCCACATCGTGCGCTTCGCCCTCGGCTTGGAATCCGCCGACGATCTGCAGGCCGATCTGGCGCAGGCGCTCAGGCGTCTGGGCTGATCTCCGGCGCGGCGCCCGGGTCGAAGCCGGCCGCCGCGAAGTCGCGGGCCAGCCGGGCGCGCCAGACGATCTTGTCGATGTCCGGCGCGAAGGCGGCCGCGAGGCTGTTGTCCAGCAGGCGGTGCCATTCACGCAGGCCCAGCTGCGGCAGGGCGCGCACGCAGGCCTCGATGTTGTCCATCAGGTAGCCGCCGAAGTAGGCGGGATCGTCCGCGTTGACCGTCGCGCACAGCCCCTCGGCGAGCAGCTGGGGCAGCGGGTGCTGCGCCAGGTCCGGCACCACGCGCAGCTTCACATTGGAGAGCGGGCAGACGGTCAGCGGCGTGCCGACGTCCCGCAGGTGCGCGACGAGCGCCGGGTCCTCGAGGCAGCGCACGCCGTGGTCGATGCGTTCGGCATGCAGGCTGCGCAGGGCGTCCCAGATGTAGGCCGGCGGGCCTTCCTCGCCCGCATGGGCCACGCGGTGCAGGCCCAAGGCGCCGGCAGCGGCAAAGGCCATGGCGAACTGCTCGGGCGGGTGGTCCCGCTCGCTGCTGTCGAGACCCACCCCGAGCAGATCGTCCCGCCAGGGCTTCAGCGCCTCCAGCGTGTCCAGCGCGGCTTCCTCGCTGAGATGGCGCAGGAAGCAGGGGATGAGCCCGACGCTCAGGCCCAGCTCGCGGCGCGCGCGCTCGACGGCGGCGCTGAGCCCCTGCATCACCGTGGCCAGCGGGACGCCGCGGTCCGTGTGCGTCTGCGGATCGAAGAAGATCTCGCAGCGAACGCAGCCGTCGGCCCGGGCGCGCTGGAAGTATGCCCAGGCCAGGTCCTCGAAGTCACTTGTCTGCAGCAGCACGCCGGCCCCGGCGTAGTAGAGGTCCAGGAAGCTCTGCAGGTTCTGGAAGTCGTAGGCCTGGCGGAGCGCGTCGACGTCGGGCCAGGGCAGGGTGATGCCGTTGCGCTGCGCCAGCGCGAACATCATCTCGGGCTCCAGCGTGCCTTCGATGTGCAGGTGCAGCTCGGCCTTGGGCGCGCGCCGGAGCAGGTCCAGCAGCGCATCGACGCGGAGGTGGTGTTCGTTCATGGCGGTCCCCCAGATGCACCAGGACAGTATGGGCGCAACGCCCGCCGCCGGGTGTGACGGTTGGCGTCAGTCCTTGGCCGGGCCGCCGACCTTGTGGCGCATCAGGCGGCCCTTCTCGCGCTCCCAGTCCCGCTTCTTCTCGGTCTCGCGCTTGTCGTGCTGGGCCTTGCCCTTGGCCAGCGCGATATCGACCTTCACGCGCCCGCCCTTGTAGTGCAGGTTCAGCGGCACGATGGTGAAGCCGCGCTGCTCCACCTTGCCCACGAGGCGGCGGATCTGCTCCTTCTTCATCAGGAGCTTGCGGGTGCGGTCGGCCAGCGGGTTGACGTGCGTGGACGCGGTGCGCAGCGGGTTGATGCGGCAGCCGATGAGGAAGAGCTCGCCGTCCTTGACCAGCACATAGCCGTCGGGCAGCTGCACCTGGCCCTCGCGGATGGCCTTGACCTCCCAGCCCTCGAGCACGATGCCGGCTTCGTACTCCTCTTCAATGTGGTACTCGAATCGGGCGCGACGGTTTTCAGCGATGGACATGGAGGCTCATTCGGGCCGCGGGCGGCCAATACAATCCCGTCATTGTATGAAGCATGTGAAGAAGTCCGTTCTGCTCTGGTACACGCCCCAGGAAATGCACGACCTGGTGACGGCCATCCCGCGCTACCCCGAGTTCCTGCCCTGGTGCGACCGCGCCGAGGTGCTGGAGACGCACGAGGACGGCGTGACGGCGCGCGTAGGCCTGTCGATCGCCGGCGTGCGGCAGTCCTTCTCCACGCGCAACACCCACGACGGGCACGAGCGCGTGGCGATGCGCCTGGTCGACGGCCCCTTCTCGGTGCTGGAGGGCGACTGGACCTTCATCCCGCTGGCGAGCGCGCCGGGGCAGGCCCCGCAGGCCTGCAAGGTGGAGTTCGAGCTGCATTACGCCTTCTCCAGCACGGCCCTGGAGGCGGTGGTGAGCCCGGTGTTCGACCGCATCGCCGCGACCTTCGTGGATTCCTTCGTGAAGCGCGCGGAGGTGGTCTATGGCCCCCGCTGAGGCCGGCCCCGTGTGTGTGGAGCTGGTCTGGAGTCCCCGGCCCGGCTGCGTGCATGCCGAACGTCTGACGCTGGCGCCGGGCAGTTCCGTGGCGCAGGCGTTGGCGGCCTCGTCACGCTTTGCCGGTGACCGCGCCATCCTCGAGGCGGCGGGGCCGCTGGTGGTCGGCGTCTGGGGGCGTGTGCAGGCGCTGGAGACGGCGCTGCGCGAAGGCGATCGCGTAGAGGTCTACCGCGCGCTCACTGTGGACCCGACGGAGGCGCGACGCCAGCGCTACCGGGCCACGGGGCGCCGCATCGTGTCCCGCCACCGGCCGCTGGGCAACAAGTCCGGCGCCTGAAATGACAACGGCGCCAGTGGCGCCGTCGTTCGTCCTGAAGAGCGGTGGGCGGTGCCGGGCATCGCTGCCCCGCGGCCGCCAGCAGGCTCAGCGGCAGTCGCTCTTGATCACACCCTGCACGCGCTCGCGCTCGGCGGCGCGCTGCTTGTCGTCCATGAAGCTCTGCTCGCCGGCCTCGTTCATGGTGGCGACGCGGGTGCCCGCGTCCAGCAGGCTCAGGTTGTGGCGGGCGCGGGTGCAGTTCTCGGCCCGCGCGGTGGCCAGCTTCTTCTCGTCCTCGGCCTTGCGGGCTTGCGCCTGCTCAGCCTCCTTCTTGGTCTTGCCTTGCTGCTCGGCGTCCTTCTTGGCCGAAGCCTGGGCGGCGGCGTTGGCAGAGGCGGCGGCCGCAGCGCTGGCCGCTGCCGCTTGCGCCGAGCCATAAGGCACGACGGCGGCGCGCACGCCGGGCGGACGCAGCAGCACGTCCTTCTCGGGCACGCTGGCGGGCGGCGGGAGGTCGCTGTACTGAACCTTGCCGTTGGCGTCCTTCCATTTCCATTGCGCCTCGGCGGCCGGGCCGAACAGCACCAGCGCGCTCAGGGCGAGCAGCTGAAAGAGGGGGGAGAGGCGCAACGACATGTCAGTTCTTTTCCAAGTCAATCCCGCAAAGTGTAGTGCCGGGCCTGGGTCAAACCCAGATGCAAGGCTCTTCAGTTGTCAGTGAATGTGAAACCAGCTTGACGCTACCGGGCGGCTGTGTTCGTGCCAAGGCCATAGTTCACGGCGGGGCCTTGTTCCGGGCGTTTCGGAGAAGCGGCGAGGGCCGCCGCAGGGCCCTGCCGATGGGCCTGGCGGCCGTTTCCGGCCCCGAATTCGCGGGGCTCGGGACAGGAGAGGCGGCAGGTCCCGCGGGACTTCCCTATAATGCCGCTTTGCGGTGCGACACGTGTCGCTTCCAGCCGAGCTGCCGGTTAATGCAGCATCACGGAATCTTCTGATTCTGTTCAAACCAAAGTCCGCTCCCGCGGACCGATGACGGTAAGCCCAGAGCAGTTCTTGGGTGGACCGTGGCGGTGTCCTTCTCGACACCGTTTTCATCACATGGAGCGAAAGCTCTGATGTGTCTTGTCATGACCCGAAGGGATTCGGGGCTATGACCTGTTGTGTGATCAACAGTAGCCTAGGACGGCATGCAGTCTCGGTAACGAGTCTGTGTGAAGCCCGTCCGACAATGTCTCCCACATCTGTGGCGTAGGGCGGCCGCGAGGTCGCTCCACGGAATCTGCTAGCAGGAAGGCGGAGAAGAGGCTAGGCTAGCTCCGCATGGGTAACACATGTGAACTGTCGCCTGAACTTGCGTAAGCATTGACTGGCCAAACCTGCTGGTAGGCCAGAGCCAAAACGGCATGCTGCCGGTTGCCCTTGTCGCAAAAAGGGGCACATCACCACCAGCGCAGCCGCAAGAAAGACAGACCCTAAACGGATAGATATCTGGGTTCTCAGCCTTGGTGTCGACATGTCAGGGAACGTGGTAAGCCCCATCGCTCGCCCTCGTGCTTCGGCCCGCGGGCAGGGAAGCCGCAAGGCGACCTGTCGAGTGAGGGGGTATGGGATGACGGACAAAGCGAACGCTCGGCTGTAATGGTCGGGATAGGAGCCACTGCTCCGCTGTGAAAGCAGGCCCACTTCCGTCTGGTGCAACCGTCGCGAGCCGGTTGTTGAGTTCTTTATCGCCCAAGGGGCTGCGCGCCAGCCCCTCTGGGGTTCGGTGCGCTTGCTCGTTGGGTAACCTACGAGGAAAGCATGGAAGAGATCATCGGCAACGATGGTTCTGCGTCCTCGCACGGACCGAATGACTGGCATGCCATTGACTGGCAGAAGGTCATGCGGAACGTGAGAACGACGCAGTTCAAGATCGCGAAGGCGACACAGGGTGGCGATTGGCGCAGGGTGAAAGCTCTGCAACGATCGCTGACCCGCTCGTTTGCTGCCAGGGCACTGGCGGTCAGGCGAGTGACTGAAAACCAAGGCAAGCGGACGGCAGGCGTCGACCGCGAGCTGTGGGATACGCCGCCCTGCAAATGGGAGGCTGTCAGCGCGTTGAAGCAGTCACGGGGATATCGACCGCTGCCGTTGAGGCGGGTCTACATCCCCAAGGCGGATGGCAAGGAACGCCCGCTGGGCATTCCGACGATGAAGGACCGGGCAATGCAGGCACTCCACCTGTTGAGTCTGGAGCCCGTCGTTGAGTCGCAGAGCGATCCGAACAGCTATGGCTTTCGGGTCAATCGCTCGACGGCCGATGCGATGAGCCAGTTGTTCATCCTCCTGTCCCGCAAGGCCTCGGCCGAATGGGTGCTGGAGGCGGACATCGAGGGCTGTTTCGACCATATCAACCACGAGTGGCTGGTGAGCAATGCCCGCATGGACAAAGCGATCCTCAACAAGTGGTTGAAGGCAGGAGTGGTCTACAAGGGCCAACTGGCAGCGACAGATGCAGGCACCCCGCAGGGGGGCATCATTTCACCAACCCTGGCGAATGTGGCGCTCAACGGGCTGGAGACTGAACTGGTCGAGCACCTCGGTGCAAAGCTGGGCAAGTCGAAAGTTCCGAAACTCCGAATCGGTGTGGTCCGGTACGCCGACGACTTCGTCATCACCTGCGCGTCGAAAGACGTGCTGGAAGGGGAGGTCCGGCCGTGGGTAGAAGCATTCCTCGCACAACGAGGTTTGCGGCTGTCGCCGGCGAAGACGCGAGTCACGCACATCGACGCGGGGTTCGATTTCCTTGGGTGGAACTTCCGCAAGTACCGGGGAGTACTGCTCATCAAACCGAGCCGCAAGAATATGAAAGCGTTCTACGGCAAGGTGCGGGCGATCGTGAACGACCACAAGGAAATGACGCAGGCGGATCTCATCAAGCTGCTGAATCCGGTCCTTCGGGGCTGGGCTCAGTACCACCAACCGGTGGTCGCTAAGGAGACGTTCAACAAACTCGATTCGCTACTGTGGTGGCGGTTGACGCGTTGGGCACGCCGCAGGCATCCGAAGAAGACCCCGGGATGGGTGGTCGCGAAGTACTGGCCAGTCATCGAGGGCCGCACTGAATTCGCCACGCGGGTTCATGGCGCTGATGGTGAGCCGCAGTGGCGACGCCTGTATCGGCTTGCCGATACGGAGATCGTCAGGCACCTGAAGGTCAAGGGGGCTTACAACCCATTTGATCCGATGTGGGAAGCGTACGGCGAGGACCTACGTGGGCAGCGCCTGCTGAAAAGCATGGCGTACCGCAAGCAATGGTCAACGCTGTTCGCGTCCCAGCACGGCAACTGCCAACGCTGTGGCGAACCCATCACCGAAGCGACGGGCTGGCACGATCATCACCTCGTACCACGAGGAAAAGGCGGGTCGAACGCGCTAGCAAACCGGGTGCTCCTGCATCCGGTGTGCCATAACCAACTGCATGCCTTGGGTTTGACAGTCGCGAAGCCGGCCTCGGAATGAGGCTTAGGTACGGGTGAAAGGGGGGCCTGATACAATCTCATGCTCCCCGAACCCGCACAAATTGTTGTGCTTGAGCCGGATGCGGTGAAAGTCGCAAGTCCGGTTCTTAGGGGGGAATGGTCCAGCAATGGACTGTTCCTACCCTCCTCTGGAGCCACCCTCATGCGCCTTCTTGGAAAAGCGCTCACCTTCGACGATGTGTTGTTGGTGCCTGCGTTCTCCCAGGTGTTGCCCCGCGACACCAGCCTTGCTACCCAGCTGACCCGCAATATCCGGATCAACCTGCCCCTGGTGTCTGCCGCCATGGACACGGTCACGGAATCCCGCCTCGCCATCGCCATGGCGCAGGAAGGCGGCATGGGCATCGTCCACAAGAACCTCACGCCGCAGCAGCAGGCGGCCGAAGTGGCGCGCGTCAAGCGCTACGAGTCCGGCGTGCTGCGCGATCCCATCACCATCACGCCCGAGACGACGGTCCGCGAAGTCAAGGCGCTGTCCGAGCACCACGGCATCTCGGGCTTCCCGGTGCTGGTCGGCAGCAAGGTCGTCGGCATCGTGACCGGCCGTGACCTGCGCTTCGAGACCCGCATGGACGCCGCCGTCCGCGAGATCATGACCCCGGCCGAGCGCCTGATCACGGTCAAGGAAGGCGCCTCGCTGGCCGAGGCCAAGGCGCTGATGCACACGCACAAGCTGGAGCGCGTGCTGGTCATCAACGACGCCTTCGAGCTGCGCGGCCTGATGACGGTGAAGGACATCACCAAGCAGACCAACTTCCCCAACGCCGCGCGTGATGCGCAAGGCAAGCTGCGCGTCGGCGCGGCGGTCGGCGTGGGTGACGGCACGGAAGAGCGCGTCGAGCTGCTGGTCAAGGCCGGCGTCGATGCCATCGTGGTGGACACCGCGCACGGCCACAGCGCCGGCGTCATCGAGCGCGTGCGCTGGGTCAAGAAAAACTTCCCGCAGATCGACGTCATCGGCGGCAACATCGCCACCGGCGCGGCCGCCCTGGCCCTCGTCGAGGCGGGTGCGGACGGCGTCAAGGTCGGCATCGGCCCGGGCTCCATCTGCACCACCCGCATCGTGGCCGGCGTGGGCGTGCCCCAGATCACCGCCATCGACTACGTCGCCACTGCGCTCAAGGGCACGGGCGTGCCGCTGATCGCCGACGGCGGCATCCGCTACTCCGGTGACATCGCCAAGGCCATCGCGGCCGGCGCCAGCGCCGTGATGATGGGCGGCATGTTCGCCGGCACCGAGGAAGCCCCGGGCGAAGTGATCCTCTACCAGGGTCGCTCGTACAAGAGCTACCGCGGCATGGGCTCCATCGGCGCCATGAAGGCCGGCTCGGCCGATCGCTACTTCCAGGAAAACGACGAGACCACCAACCCCAACGCGGACAAGCTGGTGCCCGAGGGCATCGAAGGCCGCGTGCCGTACAAGGGCTCCATGGTCGCCATCGTCTTCCAGATGGCCGGCGGCGTGCGTGCCTCGATGGGCTACTGCGGTTGCGGCACCATCGCCGAGATGCACGAGCGGGCGGAGTTCGTCGAGATCACCGCCGCGGGCATTCGCGAAAGCCATGTCCACGATGTGCAGATCACCAAGGAAGCGCCGAACTACCGTTCGGAGTAAGCCGGCAAGCTGAAGACAGGGGCGACGCAGGTCGCCCCTGCTTTCATTCCGGCCCCGCCGCCGCCAACAGCCCAAGCCATGTCCGTGTCTGAAACTCCCGCCCCCGTTCCCAAGACCGAGCGCCAGGCCGGGATGCTCTTCATCATGATCGCGGTGCTGATCGACATGATCAGCATCGGCCTCATCATCCCGGTGCTGCCGCCGCTGGTGGGCACCTTCGCCCGCACGCCGGCCGAGCACAGCCTGGCCTACCTGGCGGTGGCCTTCGCCTTCGGCATCGCCAACTTCTTCGGCTCGCCGGTGCTCGGCTCGCTGTCCGACCGCTTCGGGCGCCGCCCGGTGATGCTGATCGGCTTCTGCGGCCTGGCCCTGAGCTTCTTCGTCACGGCCGTCGCGACCGCGCTGTGGATGCTCGTGGCCGTGCGCCTCGTCAGCGGGGCCATGCAGGCCAACGCGGCCGTCGCCAACGCCTACGTGGCCGACATCAGCAAGCCCGAGGAGCGCGCCAAGCGCTTCGGCATGCTGGGCGCGGCCTTCGGCATGGGCTTCATCCTCGGCCCGGCCATGGGCGGCATCCTGGGTGACATCAACCTGCACCTGCCTTTCTTCGTGGCGGGCACGCTGGCCCTGGTGAACTGGCTGTACGGCTTCTTCGTGCTGCCCGAGTCGCTCAAGCCCGAGCTCCGCCGGCCCTTCGAATGGCGCAAGGCCAATCCCGTGAGCGCGCTCAGCCGGCTGGGCCAGCTCAAGGGCGTCGGCGGGCTGGTCTTCGTGCTGGGCCTGAGCGGCCTGGCGCAGCTGATCCTGCACAGCAGCTGGGTGCTCTACACCACGCACAAGTTTGGCTGGGGCCCGAAGGCCAACGGCCTGTCGCTGTTCGCGGTGGGCGTGATGTCGGTCATCGTGCAGGGCTTCCTGATGCCCCGCCTGCTGAAGGCCATCCCGGCACACAAGCTGGTGATGTGGGGTCTGGCGTCGTCGGTGCTCACCAACACCTTCTGGGGCTGGGCCACCGAGGGCTGGATGATGTTCGTGCCCATCGTCGTCAATGTGCTGGGCTTCGCGGCCGGCACGGCGCTGCAGAGCCTCATCTCCAACGCGGCGGACGCGCGCACCCAGGGCGAAACCATGGGCGCGGTGTCGTCCCTCAACAGCGTGATGGCGGTGCTGGCGCCGGTGATCGGCCCGGGTCTCATGTACCTGGTCTCCGACGTCCCGCCGACCGACTGGCTGGCCGGTGCGCCCTTCTACTTCTGTGCCCTGCTGCAGGCACTGTCCCTGTTCTTCGCCTGGCGCCATTTCGCGCGGGCCACCCCTTCGGCCAGCGCTGCCCCCGCGCCGGCCGGCCATTGAGTGAGCACCACCATGCATGACAAAGTCCTGATCCTCGACTTCGGCTCCCAGGTCACCCAGCTGATCGCCCGCCGCGTCCGCGAGGCCCATGTCTACTGCGAGATCCATCCGAACGACGTCTCGGACGACTTCATCCGCAGCTTCGCGCCCAAGGCCATCATCCTGTCCGGCAGCCATGCATCGACCTACGAGGACCACGAGCTGCGCGCGCCGCAGGCCGTGTGGGACTGTGGGGCTCCGGTGCTGGGCATCTGCTATGGCATGCAGACCATGGCCGTGCAACTGGGCGGCAAGGTGGAATGGAGCGACACCCGCGAATTCGGCTACGCGGAAGTTCGTCCCGAGGGGGATACCCGCCTGCTGCAGGGGCTGCAGGACTTCGCCACGGCGGACGGCCAGGCCATGCTGAAGGTCTGGATGAGCCACGGCGACAAGGTCACGGCGCTGCCGCCGGGCTTCTCGCTGATGGCCTCGACGCCCAGCTGCCCGATCGCCGCCATGGCCAACGAGGCCAAGGGCTACTACGCCGTGCAGTTCCACCCCGAGGTGACCCACACGCTGCAGGGCCAGGCGCTGCTGCACCGCTTCGTGCGCGAGATCGCCGGCTGCCAGGGCGACTGGATCATGGGCGACTACATCGCCGAAGCCGTGCAGAAGATCCGCGAGCAGGTGGGTGACGAGGAAGTCATCCTCGGCCTGTCCGGCGGCGTGGACTCCAGCGTGGCCGCGGCCCTGATCCATCGCGCCATCGGCGACCAGCTCACCTGCGTCTTCGTCGACCACGGCCTGCTGCGCCTGAACGAGGGCGACATGGTCATGGACATGTTCGAAGGCAAGCTGCACGCCAAGGTGATCCGCGTGGACGCCAGCGAGCTCTTCCTCGGTCAGCTGGCCGGCGTCACCGACCCGGAGAAGAAGCGCAAGATCATCGGCGGCCTGTTCGTCGATGTGTTCAAGGCCGAGGCCGAGAAGCTCAAGGCCAGCGGCCAGGGCCACAAGGGCGCGACCTTCCTGGCACAGGGCACGATCTACCCCGACGTGGTGGAAAGCGGCGGCACCAAGACCAAGAAGGCCACGACCATCAAGAGCCACCACAACGTCGGTGGCCTGCCGGAGCAACTGGGCCTGAAGCTGCTGGAGCCGCTGCGCGAGCTGTTCAAGGACGAGGTCCGCGAGCTGGGCGTGGCCCTGGGCCTTCCGCCCGAGATGGTCTACCGCCATCCCTTCCCGGGCCCGGGCCTGGGCGTGCGCATCCTGGGCGAGGTGCGGAAGGACTATGCCGACCTCCTGCGCCGTGCCGACGCCATCTTCATCGAGGAGCTGCGCAACTGGAAGGACGAGGCCACCGGCAAGAGCTGGTACGACCTCACCAGCCAGGCCTTCACCGTCTTCCTGCCGGTGAAGAGCGTCGGCGTGATGGGCGACGGTCGGACCTACGACTACGTCGTGGCCCTGCGCGCCGTGCAGACGAGCGACTTCATGACTGCCGACTGGGCCGAGCTGCCCTACGGCCTGCTGAAGAAGGTCTCGGGCCGCATCATCAACGAAGTGCGTGGCATCAACCGCGTCACCTACGACGTCTCGTCCAAGCCGCCCGCGACCATCGAGTGGGAGTGAGGCCACGCCCGCGCTGACGCACGCCTGGCGGCGTCAGCCCACCTCAAGAGGAGAGCCCCCGGGCTCTCTTTTTTTTGCCCGTATGGGATCGGAAGACGGATGCATCCGCCGCGGCCGAGTCAAGGATGGCCATAAATTCGAGGTTCCCTTTGCTCGCCAGCGGCAAACCTGAGGGCAGGGGAACGCTGCGCCGGGTCGGGCGGCGAGAAGGCTCCCACGCCCGATAAACAGGGCGTTCATTCGAAGAAGCTGCGGATGTTCGGGTAAACACCTGTCAACATTCGCAGTGCAGGGATTTGGCGAACTCATTATATTTATCATCATAAATTGATGAATGAGGCCAGCCATGTTGCTTCCGTCAGTCGAGGGCATCCCGGGCATCCCCAGAGAGTGGGGCCGCAGCACCACGGTGTCACGCCCCTGCCGCCGGGCGGTGCGCCATGCTTGAGATCGTCGTCTATGCGATGAGCCGCGGTGCGCTCTACGCGCTCGTGGCTGTGGGCTTCGTGCTGGTGTTCTCGGTGGGTGGCGTGCTCAATCTCGCCCACGGCACGCTCTTCATGCTGGGCGGCTACTTCACCTGCCTCTTCCATGAGCGCGTCCTCGGCGGTCGCTGGCTCGGGCTGGCCATCACGCTGGCCGTGCTGACCGTGTGCCTGCTGTCCGCGCTCCTGCACAAGACCCTGCTCCAGCGGCGGCCACAGTCCACGTCGTACGCGATGGTGATGACGCTGTCGGTGGCGCTGTTCATCGAGCAGGCGCTGCGCCTGGCCTTCGGCTCGAGTGCGACGGCCGTGCCGTCCCTGCTGCCCGGCAGCGACACCTCGCTGGGCGTCCGTCTGCTGCGCCTGGAGTTGCTCCTGCTGCCACTGGCCCTGGGCCTGCTGGCCGGCCTCGGCGCGTTTCTCCGCTACAGCCGTCACGGGCGCGCGCTCGTCGCCGTTGCCCAGAACCGGCAGGGCGCGGCGCTGGTGGGCATCGATGCCGCGGCCGTGCTGACGGGCGCGCTGGTGCTCTCCGCGGGGCTGGCGGCGCTGGCGGGCGCGCTGGTGGCGCCGCTCATCACGGTCGTCCCGACGCTCTGGGCCTACTGGCTCGTCAAGGCCTTTGCCGTCGCCATCATGGGCGGCCTGGGCAGCCTGACGGGGGCGGTGCTGGCGGCCTTTCTGCTGAGCCTGGCCGAGGTGCTGACCACCTTCGTACTCTCGGACCAGTACGCCGACCTCGTGGCGCTGCTCGTCATTGTGTCGGTGCTGGTGCTGCGGCCTTCAGGACTGATCGCCCGGAGAAGCGCATGAGACCGGCAGGCTCTACGGCTTCGATCGATCGACGCTCAGGCGGGTTCCTGCTGCTCGCTGCGGCCGTGCTGGCGGCTGCCGTGGCTGCGTGCTTCGGCACCAGCGTCTACCTGCATGAGGTCCTGATCGTGGCGGTGCTGCACGCCCAATACGCCGCCAGCTGGGACCTGTTCAGCGGCCCGACCGAGCTCGACAACTTCGGCCATGCGCTGTTCATCGGCGTGGCCGCCTACGGCTCGGCCCTGCTGGGGCGGCATCTCGGGCTCTCGCCGTGGCTGTCCGTGCCGGCGGGCGCTCTGGCGGCGGCCCTGCTCGGTGCGGCCATCGGCGCGCTGACGCTGCGTTTGCGCGGCCCGTACTTCTCCCTGGCGACACTGGCCTGTGCGGCGGTGGGCTTCAAGCTGGCCTATCTGCTGTCCGGGGTGACGGGCGGGGAGGAGGGGCTGTCCGGGCTGCGCACCTTCACCGGGGAGGCCTGCAGCGACCTGCTCGTCTGCCTGCTGTTCTTCTCGATGAGCATGGGCGCCATGTGGCTGTTCCAGCGCTCGCGGCAGGGGCTGATCCTGCGTGCCACGCGCCACAACGAGGAAGCGGCGCAGGCCTGCGGGCTGGATACCGCGCGCTGCAAAGTCCGGGCCTTCATGCTCAGCGGCTTCCTCGCCGGCATTGGCGGCGGGCTGCATGGTCACACGCAGATGCAGGTGAATCCCGAGTTGCTGGCGGGCAGCCTGTGCGTGCTGGTCGTCCTGTTCGCTACCGTCGGCGGGCGCGGCACGCTGGCCGGGCCGGCGCTCGCGGCCGCGGTGCTGACCCTGGCCCACGAAGGCCTGCGGGCGGTCGAACCCTACCGGGCCCTGATCTTCACCGGCTCGCTGATTGCCCTGGTCTGGCTGTTTCCGGACGGCCTGGCCGCGGCCTTGCGTGGGGCGTCGGGTGCCTTGCGTTCCGCGACCGACGGTCCTGGTAGTACCGGAGGTAGCGGCGGTAGCGGCGGTAGCGCCCCCTCCGTCAACCACCCCGCCCGGGAGGCCCCATGACGCTGCTGGCGGTGGAGGGCCTGAGCAAGCGCTTCGGCGGCGTGCGGGCGGTGGAGTCGCTGTCCTTCCAGGTCGAGGCGGGCACGCTCTTCGGCATCATCGGCCCGAACGGCGCCGGCAAGACCAGCCTGTTCAACCTCATGTCCGGCTTCCTGAAGGCCGATCGTGGCTCGGTGAGCCTCGCGGGGGCGGAGCTCGTGGGCCGGCCCGCGCATGCCGTCGCGCGGGCCGGCCTGGCGCGCACCTTCCAGCTGGTCCGGCCCTTCGTGGGGCTGCGGACCCTCGAGGTGCTGATGCTGCCGCTGGGGGCGCCCGGTCGGGGCCTCCACGCCAGGGAATGCCGCCGACGGGCCCTGGCCCAGCTCGAGGCGCTGGGGCTCGGCGCGCATGCGCAGGCCCCCGCCGAGTCCCTCAACCAGGGCGAGCTGCGCCTGCTGGACATCGGCCGGGCGCTGGCCCAGGAGCCGGCCGTGCTGCTCCTGGACGAGCCCTTCTCGGGGCTGGGCCTGCCGGCCATCCGCCAGCTCATCCGCTGCCTCCAGGACCGGCGCGCCAACGGGGGGACCACCGTCATCATCGAGCACCGCCTGCGGGAGCTGATGCCGTTGATGGACCGGGTGCTGGTGATGAACTTCGGCGAGCGCCTCGCGGAAGGGACACCGGCGCAGATCGCCCACGATGAGCGCGTGATCGAGGCCTACCTTGGCCGTCCGGGAGGTGCCGCATGAGACCGCCGCTCAAGAGCCCGGTGGCGCTGCAGATCGACCAGCTGCGGGCGGCCTATGGCGCCGTGCCCGTGCTCGATGGCGTGTCACTGCGCGTGGCGGCCGGCGAGATCGTCGCCCTGATCGGGCCCAACGGCGCCGGCAAGACCACGCTGCTGCGCGCGATCTCCGGCCTGCTGCCCAGCCAGGGGCGGGTGCGGCTGCATGAGCGCGATCTGCAGGGGAGGGCGCCCCCGCTGATCGTGCGTGCGGGGCTCATCCATTGCCCCGAGGGCCGTCAGCTCTTCGCCGACCTCAGCGTGGAGGACAACCTCCGGCTGGGCGCCCACCTCCGCCGGGACCGCGAGGCCGTCGGCGCCGACATCGAGCGCATGGGGCAGCTGTTCCCGGCCTTGCAGCGGCGGCGCCAGCGCGCGGGTTCGATGAGCGGCGGCGAGCAGCAGATGCTGGCCATCGCCCGCGCCCTCATGGCGCGGCCGGTCGTGCTCATGCTGGACGAACCGTCCTTCGGCATCGCGCCCTTGATGGTCGAGCGCATCTTCAGCGTCCTGCGCAAGCTCAATGAAGAAGGGCTCACGGCGCTGGTCGTCGAGCAGAACGCGCGCGCCGCGCTGGAGCTCGCCCATCGCGCCTACGTGCTGGAAGGTGGCCGGGTCGTGCTGGAGGGCACCTGTGCCGAGATGGCCATCCATCCGGGTGTCCGCGAGGCCTACCTGGGCCTCTGAGATGGACGACCGCCCCTGCCATGCGCGCCCCGACCCCGTTCTCACACCGGCCGTATACCCAGAAGGAGACCGCCCCATGAACCAGCTGATCGATCCCCAGACCATCGCACCGCCCTATCGGCATCGCTACTCGCATGCCTTCGTCGTGCCGCCGCAATCCCGGCTGCTCATCAGCTCCGGCACCGTGGGCGTCGAGCCGGACGGCGGCGTACCCGCGGACTTCGGCCGTCAGGTCGAGCTCGTGATGCTCAACCTGAGCGAGATCCTGCAGTCCGCGGGCATGGGCTGGGACGACGTCGTGAAGTTCACGGGCTACCTCAAGCCCCAGTGCGACATGGCCACCTTCGCCGAGATCCGCCACCGCTACTTCGGCAGCATCAAGCCGGCGATGACGCTCGTGTGGGTGGCCGGCCTGGTCGATGCCCGCTGGATGCTCGAGGTCGAGATCATGGCCGCGCGGCCGGCGCATCTCACCTGAGCGCAACGACTTCCTCCGCCTGTCGCGGCCATCGCCGAGGCAGGCCCTCTGAACCCTTCACGATGAATGGAGCTCAAGCCATGGAACCCCTGACGATGGCGCAGCAGGCGCCCGGTGGCCCGATCTGTCCACGGCCGCAAGGAGGCGCAGCTGGCGCCCGGGCGCGGCTGCGATGGGGGCCCGGCGCCTTCCTGCGGGACCGCGCGCGGGCGCTGGCCACGCGCGCGCGCCGGCGGACCCTCGGAACCGCGCTGCTGCTCGTGCTGGCGGCCGCGGCGCTGAGCCTGGCGCTGCCGGTGCGGGCGGCGGAGGCCCTCCGGATCGGCGTGATCGCCCCCTTCAACACGCCCCCGGGCGACGGCCTGCTGAATGCCGCACGGCTCGCCGCCGACGACATCAACGCCGCGGGCGGCATCGGCGGCCGCCCGGTGGAGCTGGTGCTCGCCAATGACGAGTACAAGCCCGACGGGGCCGCCAATGCCTACAAGAAGCTGGCGCTCTCCGACCAGGTCGTTGCCGTCGTCGGCACCGCCTCCAGCGGCTCGGCCCTGGCCGTCGTCGACCAGATGGTGCGCTACAAGGTTCCCTTCCTCTCGACGGGGGCGGCCACCCTGCAGCTCTCCGACCGCGTCATGCAGGACCGTGAGCGGCACAAGTACTGGTTCCGCGTCATGCACACCACCGACGAGATGGCGGGATCGCTCAGCGACTTCGCTGTCCGCTTCCTGCTCAAGGAGCGAGGGCTGGTGCGCGCGGCCCTCCTGACGGAGAACGCCGTCTGGGCCAAGGGCCTGCTGCCACCGCTGAAGCAAGGGCTCGCGGCCGCCGGGGTGAAGGTGGTGGCGGAAGAGGCCTTCGATGTCGATACCAAGGACTTCAAGCCGCTGCTGACCAAGCTCCTGCGCGCCGATCCCCAGTACATCATCGACCTGTCCTCTCATGTCGACGGCGCCATCTACGTCAAGCAGTGGGGCGAGATGCAGGGGCCGCCCATGGTCGGCGTCAATGCCTCCGGCGCCTCGACGCGGTTCTGGAAGGACACCGAGGGCCGGGCGGTGAGTCACATGAACCTCATGACGGGCGGCCAGCGCGTCGCCATGACGCCGCGGACCATCGCCTGGTACGACCGCTACGTCGCCCGCTTCAAGGTCTCGCCCGACTACACCAGCGGCTACACCTACGACGCGCTCTTCATCCTCAAGCAGGCCCTGGAGAAGGGCGCCGCCACGCCGGACGCGCTCGTGCAGTCCCTGGAGGCGACGGACCTCGTCGGCGTGACGGCGCGCTGGGCCTTCGAGCGCAATCACAACGCCCGCTTCGGCCCGGGCTTCCGGGCCATCGGCGTCAACCAGTGGCGCCCGGACGGCGAGCGGCGGGTCGTCTGGCCGCCCGAGATCCGCACCGAGCCCATGGCCGCGCCGCCCTGGCAGCGCTGAGCCTCAACCCTCTGATGGAGCAGTCCCATGTATCTGGCCCAAGCCTTCGCGGCCCAACGTCGCGGCGAGCCGCTGACCCCCTGGCAGGTCGAGCGCCGTGCGCTGCGACCCCATGACGTCCTCATCGACATCGACTTCTGCGGCGTCTGCCACTCCGATCTCCACCAGGCGCGCGGCGAATGGGGGCGGCAGCTCTTCCCCATGGTGCCGGGGCACGAGATCGTCGGCACCGTCACGGCGGTGGGGGCGGCCGTGCAGCAGCGGCGCGTCGGCGAGCGTGTCGGCGTGGGGTGCTTCGTGGACGCCTGCCGGCACTGCCAGCCCTGCCGTGCCGGCCTCGAGCAGTACTGCCAGCGCGGGATGACGGCCACCTACAACGGCCTGGAGCGGGACGGGCTCACCCGCACCTATGGCGGCTATGCGACGGCCATCGTCGTCGACGAGGCCTTCACGCTGGCGATGCCCGAGGCCCTGCCGCCTGATGCCGCGGCGCCGCTGCTGTGCGCGGGCATCACGCTGTACTCGCCGCTGCGCCACTGGCAGGTCGGGCCCGGCACCCGGCTGGCGATCCTGGGGCTTGGCGGGCTGGGCCATGTCGGCGTGAGGCTGGCCCGGGCCCTGGGGGCGGAGGTGACCGTCCTCAGCCATTCGCCTCGCAAGCAGGCCGACGCGCTCAGGCTGGGCGCGCACGCCTTCCACAGCTCCAGCGACTTCGGCGCCGAGCCGCTGCTGCGCGGGGCTTTCGATCTCATCCTCAACACCGTCTCCGCGCCGGCGGACCTGGACGGCCTGGCCGGCCTGCTGCGTTGCGACGGCACGCTGGTCCTGCTGGGCATCTCGCCGCAGGCGCAGTCCCTGAGGGCCTCCAGCCTGATCGGGCAGCGACGCCGCCTGGCGGGATCCTCCCTCGGTGGCATCGCCGAGACGCAGGAGATGCTCGCCTTCTGCGCCGCCCACGGCATCGTCTGCGACATCGAGCGCATTCGCATGCAGGACATCAACGCGGCCTTCGAGCGCCTGGAACGGGGCGACGTCCGCTATCGCTTTGTCATCGACATGAGCTCGCTGCGTTGAGCCCCGAGCCACCGGCATCCGCCCGCCGGCCCCATGGGCGAGCCGGATCATCCGAGGAGTCGCCCATGGACTGGCACGAGGGAGGCGCCGCACCCCGGGCGCTCAAGCGCGGCGATCTGGTGGTGGAGCAGATCAAGCGCTGGATCACCGAACGGAACCTTCGCCCGGGCGCCCGCCTGCCGAAGGAGGTGGACCTGCTGGAGCACTTCGGCGTCAGCCGCGGCAGCATGCGCGAAGCGCTGAAGGCCCTGGAGGTTCAGGGCCTGATCCGCCTGAGCACCGGGCCGGGCGGCGGTGCGACGATCGAGGCGGTGTCGCTGGACCGGACCTTCCAGTTCCTCCAGAACTACCTCTTCTTCCAGGACATCGACGTCCGCGACATCTATGCCGTGCGGCGCCTGGTCGAGCCAGCCCTGGCGGCGGAGGCGGTGCCCCATCTGACGAGCGAGGACTTCGCGGCCATGGAGCGCACCATCGACTGCTGCGAACCGATCGCCGGGGCGTCGTGCCTGATGCACCAGCGGACGGAGGACCTGCACTTCCACGACATCCTGGCGGACGCCTGCCCCAATCCCTTCCTGCGCTTTCACTGCAAGCTGATCAACGCGCTGCTGCAGACCCTGGTCGTGGGGTCGGTCCATGCCTCGCCGGAGGCCTACCAGCAGCTCGGGCAGGCGGCGGTGCGGTATCACCGTCGCATTCTGGCCGCAGCGCGCCGGCAGGATGCGGCGCTTGTGGCGCGCCTGATGCATGCGCACATCGTCGACACCGAGCGCCATCTGGTCGTCGTGCAGGCCGCCCTGCGCAGCCGCCTGCTGCTGGACTCCGAGATGCGGCGGCAGCAGCGCCTGCCGAAGCATGACGAGAAATGATGAGGAGGGATGACATGGGGGCGAGCCCGGGCCCCGTCGACCGGCTGGCCGGTGCGAGGGGCCGGCAGGGCGTCCGCATGAGAAGATGCCCGCTCCGGGTCGTGAGACTCAATGACGGAATGACGGGGAGTCCCTCATGCGCGCCATCTTCGGCTTTGTCGGCCTGCTCGTCGTGCTGGCCATCGTGATGATCAATGCGAAGCACTCGACGCAGACGCTGAAGGTGGCCTCGCCTGCGGGGGCGTCCAGCACCGGTGCCCCCGTCGAGCCCCGCGCCCAGACCGAGGCCGTGCGCGAGCAGGTCCAGGGCCTGGTGGACCAGGCGGCGCAGCGGGCGTCGGAGGCCGCCGCCCCCTGACGCGGCTCAGGCGGCCTCTCGGATGCCGGCCGCCAGGGCCAGCGCCGACAGCGGCGCGCAACCCTCGGCATGGTTGCTGATGCCGATGTAGACGAGCAGCCCCGCCCCCGCTGTGGCGCGGGCCACCCGGGCCAGCACCCGACGCGTGTCGGGGTCGGGGTCCACCAGCCGGGAGTAGTCACCGTAGCGCTGCTCCGCGTCCTCGTAGCCGAAGGGACCGTGGCGCCGGTGGAGGTTCCAGCGGCACACCAGGGGAGCTGGCCACAGGCGGCGCAGGATCCACAGCTGATCGTCGATCGCCGGGAGCTTGGGGTGCAGGCCCAGGCAGTAGCTGGCGCCGTGACGCCGGAGCACCTGCACGAAGCCGTCCGTCAGCCACTGGGCGTCCCGCACCTCGATGGCAATGACGCCCTGCGGGCAGCGTTGGCGCAGCGTGGGCAGGTCCGGCAGGGCGCCGAGCAGGCGGTCGAGCCGGGCCAGGCAGTCGTCCATGCGATCCAGCCAGGCCGGGGGCAGGGGGCTCAGCTGGAACACCAGGGCCCCCAGCTTGTGTCCCAGGCCCTCCATCGCCGGCTGCACGAAATCCTGCAGCGCGAGCGCCGGATCCAGAAAGGCCGGGTTGACCTGCCGGCCGCGCCCTTGCTCATCGCGCATCTGGGCATCGCACACCAGGGCGGGGCCCTTCACGAGGAAGCGGAAATCGTCACCCACCTGCTGGGCCAGCTGCTCGTACTGTGACACCGTGAGGCCGCGATAGAAGGTCCGGTCGACACAGACGCAGCGCAGAAGCGGGTGTCGCGCGTAGGCCTGCAGGCCGCGCCGGGCGAGCTGGGACTCGCTGTAGGGCTTGTCCCAGACCAGGCCGGCCCAGCCGGGATAGCTCCAGGTGGATCCCCCGAGACGGATCAGCGGGGGCAGCTCGGCGGCCAGGGCCAGGATCTCGGGTGTCGGGACCGCCGGCTGGATGCCCCGCGCCCGAGAGGGGCCGGACGTGGCCGCCGCGGTCTGCTCATCTGCCGCGTCACCTGCCGGGGCGTCTGCCGGTTCATCTGCCGATGCCGTATCGCCCCCGGAGGCCAAGGACGTCGCCCGTTTCCCGGGCAAGGCGGGCGCGGCGGGCGTGTCATGGGGGAAGAGGCTCTCCTGCATGGACGCAGCATACGTCGCGGTGCCAGGGCAGCCGGGATGCCGGCCGCGAAGACCGGGGGCCGGTGAGGCCTTCCCGGGCGTCCCGCCTTGGGGCCCCACCGTTCAGACCGATGGCTTCCCGTCGATTCGTCCAGCGGCTGCGACCGCACAAGCGGTGCGCAGAAGGCTGCTTGCTACACTGGCAGGCCCCATGACCGAACACGCCTCCACCGCTCCGGACGCCCCGCCCAGCTCGCCGGCCGACGACTACGCCATGCGCCTGGCGCTGGATCAGGCCCACAACGCCTGGCTCGTGGGCGAAGTGCCCGTGGGTGCCGTGCTGATGCGGCAGGGGCAGGTGATCGCCACCGGCTACAACCGCCCGATCACCACGCACGATCCGACGGCGCACGCCGAGATCGTGGCCCTGCGCCATGCCGCGCAACTGCTGGGCAATTACCGCCTGCCCGAGTGCGAGCTCTTCGTCACGCTGGAGCCCTGCGCCATGTGCGCCATGGCGATGATGCATGCCCGGCTCAAGCGCGTGGTGTTCGCCGCGCCGGACCCGAAGACCGGGGTTGCCGGCTCGGTGCTCAACCTCTTCGGCGAGCGGCAGCTGAATCACCACACCTGCATCCAGGGCGGCGTGTTGGCCGAGCCGGCGGCCCAGCTGCTGCGCCAGTTCTTCGCCGAGCGGCGCGAGGCCGCCCGCCAGCGCCGCGACGAGCGGCGGGCCGCCGCCGCGCGGTCCGATGACTCCAGCATCCCGGTGGGCGACGCCAGCCCGCTGGACTTTTCCCCCAAGGACTTCCCCAGCCTATGAGCAGCAGCCTGATCCTCTACACCCCTGCCGGCGTCCTGCCGCAGGCCCAACCTCTGCGCCGTGCCGCCCGTCGGCTGAGCGCGCTGGGCTTCGAGGTCAGCGTCGACGAGGCGGCTCTGGCCAAGCACCAGCGCTTCGCGGGTGACGATGCCACGCGCCTGGCCGCGCTGCACCGCGTGGCCGCTGCCGCGCCTTCCGTGGCCATGGCCACGCGCGGGGGCTACGGCATGACGCGCTTGCTGGACCAGATCGACTGGCCCCTGCTCGCCCGCAGCGTCGAGCAGGGCACGCGCTGGGTGGGTTTGAGCGACCTCACCAGCCTGCACCTCGGCCTGCTCAAGCATGCCAAGGCCGTCAGCTGGGCGGGCCCGATGGCCTGCGAGGACTTCGGCCGCACCGATGAAGACGGCGGTGTGGACGACGTCACCCAGGACTGCTTCCTGGAGGCCATGCACGGCGAGCTGGAGGCCATCGGCTTCCGCACCGAGGTCGGGTTCGACGGCCTGGAGGCTCGCGGGACGCTGTGGGGCGGCAACCTGAGCATCGTGAACTCGCTGCTCGGCACGCCGCATTTCCCGCGCGTCAAGGGCGGCATCCTCTTCCTCGAGGACATCAACGAGCATCCCTACCGCGTCGAGCGCAGCCTGCTGCAGCTGCAGCAGGCGGGCATCCTGGATGAGCAGAAGGCGGTCATCCTGGGCGACTTCGGCGGCTGGAAGAAGTCGCCGCTGGACCGGGGCTACACGCTCAAGAGTGCCGTCGAGGCCGTGCGCGCTCGCACGAAGACGCCCATCCTGACCGGGCTGCCCTTCGGCCATGTGCCGACCAAGGTCTGCCTGCCGGTGGGCCATCGCGTGGACCTCGTCGTCCAGGGTCGTGACGTGATCGCCGCCTGGGGGCATTGATCCCTCGCTGAAGCGACGGGCCCGGCGGCCCACAGAAAGAACAAAGGCCCTGATGTCGCCATCAGGGCCTTTTCTTTGGGGGCTCTCCCGCCGCGGCGGGAGAGCAGGGGCGTCAAGCCTCGATCAGAACTTGTGGTTGTACTGTGCCGAGAAGGTCACAGCACGGGGAGCCGTGTAGTTCTGTTCCATCTGGTACAGGGCGCTGCGGGCGCCGCTGGCCGAGTTGTAGGCTTCGTTGACGGCCGTGATGGTCTGCTTGTCGAACACGTTGAAGACTTCCGCCTTCAGCGTCAGACCCTTCAGCCAGTTGGGCTTGTACATCAGAGCCAAGTCGAGGCGGGTCTCCCACGGCAGGAAGCCCAGGCCACCGCGGCCAGGAGCGTCCTTGCAGACGTAGAAGATCGAGCCGTAACCGGAGCTCAGGTGTGCCGGATCCTGGTCGACAGGCAGCGTGGCCGAGCAGGAACGGGGACGACCGGAGGCCAGCAGGGCATTGCCCGAGACAGAGAACTGGTCGCTCAGCTCATACACGCCCATGGCCTTGATCTGGTGGCGGCGCATGTTGGGCAGGGGGCCGCTGCCGTTGATCATGATCTCGGGGAAGTCCCACACCGAGGTGAAGCCGACGTCCGCCTGACCGTTGTCAGACTTCTGCTGGCCTTCGGTGTTGCCGGTGCTCTTGGCCAGGGTGTAGGTCACCTTGCCGTACCAGCCATTGCGCATCGGGTGTTCCAGCGAGAAGTCCAGCGCCATGTAGTTGCGCTTCAGACCTTCGGGGAAGCCCCACTCGCTCCACTTGATGCCGACTTCCTTCATGGTCTGGACGGTCTTGCCGTTGACCACGGTCTCGCCCACGGGGACGATGAAGGTGTTGTCCTGGCCCGGGTTGAACAGGCTGCCGCCCCAGTTCTCAGCGAAGTAGGCGTACTCGGCGGCCGTCATGTGGCTCTTGAACGGACGGGTGTCGGACACGTCGTCGATCGAGCTGACCAGCTTGCGGTAGTTGAAACGCATGCCGGCGACGTACTCCGAGCCCAGGGCCTTCTCGAAGCCGATGGCGAACTCGTCCTGCGTGTTGGAGCGGATGTCCTTCGCTGCGATCACGCGGGCATCCGGCGGCACGCCGTACTCGTTGTTGGGCGAGTAGACATTGCCGATGGAGACCTTGCCTTGCGGAGCGCCCGTGACGGGATCCACGCCGGTGTAGGTGTAGAAGTTCTGCGTGTTCAGCGAACCGCCGGCGAAGCGCACGGCCAGGTTGGCCGGGATCTGCAGGTGGTAGCGACCCGCCGTACCGTACACCTTCATGCTGGCGTCGCCATTGACGTCCCAGGTCGCCGAGAAGCGGGGAGCCAGCTGGCGCTTCTTCTCGATGATGGTTTCGCCGAGGGAGTTCAGGTTGGTGAACTGCTCGTTACGCAGACCGAAGACCAGTTGCAGGTCCTTGGTGGCCTGGTAGCGATCTTCGATGTACTGAGCGGCCTGCTTGACTTCAGGCGTGGCGCCTTGCAGCAGGTGGTTCTCGCTGACGTAGTAGCCCAGCTTGCCCAGGGGGCTGCCAGTCGACGCCGGCGATGCGGTCATGCCGGAGCTGACTTCGTTCGGGTTGTCCGAACGCAGGTAGGTGTAGCTGCCGCCGCCTGCTGCGGAGTTGCCGTTTGCTGCCTTGATGTGGTTGGAGTCGATACCGGCGCGGACCGTGTGGCGGTCGTTGACGCGGTATTCGACGTCCAGGCGGTAGCCGGTGTTCTCGTCGTGAGCGTCGTCACGCAGCAGGTTGGACGTGAAGCCCTGGACCTGCGACGGGGTGTAGTTGACGCCAGGAGCGCGCGCGTCCACGGCGGCATTCACCGGATACAGGCCCGGGATGTAGTTCAGCGGGCTCTGCACGCGAACGGTCTTGCTCTTGCCAGCCAGGGCCTGGACGGTCAGGTCATCGGTGATGTAGCCGGTGTACTTGATGATGTCCAGATTGGCGCCCTGCGGAGCCGACATGGCAGCACCCGTGGCGCTCAGGAACGGCACGCCAGCGGCGTAGTTCTCGAAGTCGGCGCCACCGCCCAGCACGTCATTGCGCTTGAGGGTCTTGTAGTCGAAACCGAAGTAGCGGTCCTTCGACTTCACCGTGTCACGGATGCCCGTGTATTCCAGGTGATGGTTGTCCGAGATGTTCCAGTCCAGCTTCAGGAAGGAGCGGGGGGTGGTGCGGGTCTGCTCCAGCCAGCCGGTCTTGCCGGCGTCCACGCTGTTGGAGGCCAGGCGGGTGCCTTCGTGCTTCATCTCCGTCCGCTCGGCGGCGAAGTAGAACATCAGCTTGTCCTTGATGATCGGACCCGCGATGGAGGCGGTCAGGCGCTTTTCGTCGTAGCTGTCATCGCCGTTGTAGAAGAACAGCGTGCCGTCGGTGGCCGGGAATGCGCCGGTGTTGCCGTAGCGGATGTCGCGCTGCTTGGCACGCAGGGCCTTGGGCGACCAGGAGGCGCCAACGCCGACTTCCCAGTCGTTCGAGCCCGACTTGGTGTTGATGTTGATCACGCCACCGGTCGAGCGGCCGAATTCAGCACCGTAACCGCCGGTGATCACGTTGGTCGAGGCAATCGCGCCGAAGGGCAGCGACGAGTAGCCGACCTGGAACATGCCGTTCGTGGCGGTGAAACCGTTGATGTAGATCGCGTTTTCCGACGAGCCGGAACCACCGAAGCTGGCGGCGTTGTTGCCGTAGCGGAAGTCGGCGCGGGTCGTGGCGGGGGCAAGCTGCACCACGGCGGCCACGTTTTCCTGCACCGGCAGGCGGGCGATGTCCTTCGAGGTGAAGGTGGCGCCGCTGTTGGAGCGGGACACGTCGATGACCTGGCGACGGCCGGTCACTTCAACGGTCTGCAGGGCGGCGGTGGTGGCGTTGCTGAACTTCAGCTCGAAACCTTGGCCGGCCACGAGTTCGATGGTGTCGGTCGAGGTGACCTTGCCGTCGACGATCAGCTGGGCACGGTAGGTGCCGGGGGGCAGGGACGAGGCCTGGAACTGGCCCTTGGCGTCAGGCGTGACGGAACGCTTGGCGCCGGTCGCCACGTTCTCCAGCTGGATGGTGGTGCCGGGCTTGGCAACGACCGCACCGTAGACCGTGCTGTTGGTGGTGGACTGGGCATAGACGGCGCTGGACGCCACCATGAGGCCCACAGCAACTGCAACCGCTGACCGACGTGCAAAGGTCAGGGAGCCTTCATTCACTCGAACTGTCATAGGAAAACCCTCATTTGTTAGGAAGACTGCATTCAGTCTTGACTTGACTCACCGTGACGACCTTCGTGAGGCGCGTGGTTGGCGCGGCAAGCAGAAACTGCGCTGGCGATTTTCAGAACTTTGGGGAGGGGGCTCCTAAGGGTTAGCCCATGATGTGCAAGCGCAGCATTCATGGGCGCCTTCAAGCTGCGGCGTGCAAAGTGCTGCCAAGCTTCTGTCAGCGCAGGGTATTTGTGCGCTACGGAGATCATTTCGGGACATGACGCAGGGCATCCCCATGACGAATGGCTGCGCGTATACCCTTGTGTTTGGCGAGCAACAAAGCGCAGCGGCGGCGACGTTGCGGTGATGAAGACCGCTCTCGCGGCGGATCTTGCGGCGCGACCGGCGCAGATGCATTACGATGGGACCAGTAGAATACCGGTTGGGGCGGCAGTGGCCGCTGGCTTGCAAGCACAGAAGGCGTCTTGAAAGCTCGGGGTAAGCCCGAACCGGTCTAGAGAGGGCTCTCGCGTATCATTTCGCCTCTGCTGCATGGCCGCGGAGTTCTGCGCGCGCGTCCCGAGGCGTGCCAGGAACTATTGGGCATGTCGGTAACCCGCTTGAAGTCAGACCCATGTCGCTTGCTGCTACATTGCCGGTCCTGCGTCGAGTGAAGGGTGGTTGCTTTGGAGACTGGGCATCCACCTGCGTAGAAGGGGTCGCTTCACGGGGCGTCCTTTTTTGTTGTGCCGCCTCGAGCGGTACGTGTTGCTGAGTTTTTCGAAGTCTTTTGAAGGAGCGCGCATGAACTTTGCGCAGGAGAACAACAGTTCGTCGCGGCTGACGGGCTTTGGCGTCGTGGTGTTGGTCCACGTGCTGATGGCCTACGCCCTGGCGAGCGGGTTGGCGAAAAAGGTGGTCCAGGCCATCGCGCCGATCGAGACCAAGGTCATTGAAGAGGTGAAGAAGCCGCCGCCTCCCGTCGAGAAGGTGGTCCCGCCGCCTCCTGACATGAAGGCTCCGCCGCCTCCGTTCATTCCGCCTCCTGAAGTCCAGGTGACGGCTCCGGCGCCCCCGGCCCCGATCCAGATGCAGAGCTCTGATCGCCCGCCCGCGACCGAAGTGCGCCCGACGCCGCAGCCCACGCCGGCACCGCCCGCGCCGAAGCCTGCCGTGACCGGTCCCAAGACCGCTGCCATGGTCTGCACCAAGATGGGCAAGCCGGAAGTGCCGTCGGTGAACTGGTCCGGCCGTGCTGAATTCAAGGCCACGGCGACGGTGAAGGCCGGCCGGGTGGTCGGCGTCGAGCTGACCGTCATCAAGGCGGCGAGCGATCGCAAGGCGCAGCGCGCCATGCAGAACGCCATTTCCCAGGCACTGGCAGACACCTACGAGTGCCCTGGCGATCACGTGTTCGAACAGGACTTCGTGTTCAACATCGACTGATGAAGCCGGGCCCCGCGCCCGGTTCTCGACACAAGAAGGGGCTGGCACCCGGCCCCGCTTTCTCAACTGAACTTCAGTTTTCTTTGCGTAGGAGTTGACTCCATGATCTCTCGTATCTCCGCCTTGATCGCGGCAATCGCAGTTGCTGCGACCCTGGCCGTGTCGCCGATGGTTGCTCATGCCCAGGACCAGAAGCCTGCCGAGCAAACCGCAGCTCCTGCTGAAGCCGCCGCTCCCGCTCCTGCCGCTCCCGTGACTGAAAAGTCCACCGAGAACCCCTACAGCCTGGGCAACATCGTCGCCCACGGCAATGTGGTCGACCAGATGGTCCTGGCCATCCTGGCCGTGATGTCCATGGGTTCCTGGTACATCCTCTTCACCAAGCTGTGGGACACCACCAAGCTGGCGAAGGAAGCCAAGGAAGCCCGCGCCACCTTCTTCAAGAAGGCCAGCCTGCAGGACGGCATCAAGACCCTGAGCGAGACCGGCGCCATGCGCTACATCGCCCAGAGCGCCGTGGAAGCCTCTGACCACCACGAAGGTGCCCTGACCGAGAACATCGATCACAACACCTGGGTGACCATGAACGTCGAACGCGCCGTCGGCGAAGTCAACACCCGTCTGCAAGGCGGCCTGGGCTTCCTGGCGACCGTGGGCTCGACCTCTCCCTTCATCGGCCTGTTCGGTACCGTGTGGGGCATTCTGCAGGCCCTGACCCAGATCGGCGTGGCCGGTCAGGCTTCGATCGACAAGGTCGCCGGCCCCGTGGGCGCCGCCCTGATCATGACCGCCATCGGTCTGGCCGTCGCTGTGCCCGCCGTGCTGGGCTACAACTGGCTGGTGAACCGCAACAAGGCCGTGATGTCGCAAGTGCGCGCCTTCGCCTCGGACCTGCATGGCGTCCTGATGGGCAGCCGTCAAGTCAAGCGCTAATCCAATTCATCCCGGAGCTCCATCATGGGAATGAACGTCGGATCCTCCTCCGGCGATGATGAAGTGGTCTCGACCATCAACACCACGCCCCTCGTGGACGTGATGTTGGTGCTCCTGATCATCTTTCTGATCACCGTTCCGGTGGTCACGCAATCGGTGACGCTTTCCTTGCCCAAGGAAACGAACCTGGTTCGCGTCACCAAGCCGGAGAACATCGAAATCGCGGTCACCAAGGATGGCGACATCTACTGGGCGACCGCCAATGTGCCGGACACGGACGCTCTCTTCGAGCGTCTGAAGAAGGTGGCCGTGCTGAATCCTCAGCCTGAGGTGCACATTCGTGGCGACGAAAAGGCTCGTTACGAATCCGTTGGCAAGGTGATCTACACCTGCCAGCGTGCCGGCATCATGAAGATCAGCTTCATCACCGAGCCGCCTGCGCGCGGTGGTTGAGGCAGGAGCACAGCATGGGAATGAATGTTGGTAGTTCGTCCAGCGGGGACGAAGCCGATGTGATGATGGATGTCAACACCACGCCGCTGATTGACGTGATGTTGGTGCTGCTGGTGATGCTGATCATCACCATCCCGATCCAGCTGCACTCGGTGAACATGAACATGCCGAATGGCACGCCGCCTCCGACGGATGTGAAGGAGCCGGTGGTGGTCGAGATCTTCATCGACTTCGACGGCACCGTTCTGTGGAACAACGAGCAGGTCGACAAGAACCAGCTGGAGGCCCGCCTGATCGAGGCCGCCAAGCCGGGTCCCGACCAGCCCGAAGTCCACATCAAGCCGAACAAGCTGGTGGACTATGGCCGCGTGGCCATGGTGCTGGCAGCCGCTCAACGCCTCGGTGTGACCAAGATGGGCATCGTCGGCAACGAGCAGTTCGTCAAGTAAAACTTGCGTAGACTTCATGGACGCGCTGTCCGCAAGGGCCGCGCGTCTTTTCACGTCAGGAGATGAAACAATGAAAATCAAGGCACTGGCCACGGCCGCCGTCGGCGCCATGGCTCTGGTTCTGGGTGCCGGCCCCCAGGGAGAGATCGGTTTTTCCCAGGCGAGCGCGCAGTCGGAAGGCGTGCGCCCCGAGATCGGCAAGCCCCTGAAGGAGGCGGGCGCCCTGATCAAGGCCGGCAAGTACAAGGAAGCGCTGGGCAAGGTGCGAGACGCCGAAGCGGTGTCCGGCCGTACCGCCAGCGAGAACTACCAACTGGAATACATGCGTGTCGCGGCAGCCTCGGGTGCTTCCGACACCGATTCCATGGTCAAGGGCTTCGAAGCCCTCAAGGCCAGCGGCAAGCTCGGCGCTGCCGACCAGCTGCGCATGATCGAGTCGATCGCCGGCACCTACCTGCGCAACCGTGACCACGCCAAGGCCCTGACCTGGGCGCAGCGCTACTTCAAGGAAGGCGGCACCAGCGCCACCATGAAGGAAGTGCTGTCGCAGGCGCAGTACCTGTCGGGTGACATGGCCTCCATCATCAAGGAGACCAGCGAAGAAGTGGCCGCCGACGAGCGCGCCGGCCGCACGCCCTCGCAGAACAAGCTGAACCTGCTGCTGAACGCCGCCATGAAGGCCAAGGACAGCAACACCGAGGCTTCGGCCCTGGAAAAGCTGCTGACCTACTACCCCCGCAAGGAACTGTGGGCAGACGTCCTGAGCCGCGTGCAGCAGAAGCCCAGCTTCTCCGACCGCTTCTCGCTGGACATCTACCGCCTGAAGCTGGCCACCGGCAACTTCAAGGACGCCAACGACTACATGGAGTCGGCTCAGCTGGCCGTGCAGGCCGGCTTCCCTGACGAAGGCAAGCAGATCATCGACAAGGGCTTCGCTGCCGGCACGCTGGGCCAGGGCAACGAAGGCGCTCGTCACAAGCGTCTGCAGGACCTGATCGTCAAGAAGGTGGCCGAGGCCAAGGCCGGTGCCGCCGCTGCCGAGAAGGAAGCCCAGGATGCCAAGGACGGCAACGCCCTGGTGACGCTGGGCCTGGCCTACGCCTTCCGTGGCGAAGGTGCCAAGGGTGCCAAGCTGGTCGAGCAGGGCATCGCCAAGGGCAACCTGAAGCGTCCGGAAGACGCCAAGCTCTACCAGGGCCTGGCCTACTTCCAGGGCGGCGACGTGGCCAAGGCCCAGACGGCCTGGCGCTCGGTCAAGGGTACCGACGGCGTGCAGGACATGGCCCGCCTGTGGAGCGTCTACGCGCGCGGCGCCAAGCGCTGATTGCGCCCTCGCGCCTCATGAAAAACGGCCCCTCGGGGCCGTTTTCTTTTGTCTGCCGGTGTCCGCCTGCACCAGGCGGTGCGGGCGGGAACGCAACCTTCAGCGCGGGGCCAGGCGGATGGCACCGTCCAGGCGGATCACCTCGCCGTTGAGCATGTCGTTGGTGACGATCTGGTGCACCAGCTTGGCGTAGTCGTCCGGGCGGCCCAGGCGCGAGGGGAAGGGCACGCTGGCGGCCAGCGCGTCCTGCACTTCCTGGGGCATGCCGAAGAGCATCGGCGTGCCGAAGATGCCGGGGGCGATGGTCATGTTGCGGATGCCATTGCGGGCCAGGTCGCGGGCGATGGGCAGGGTCATGCCCACGATGCCGCCCTTGGATGCGGCATAGGCCGCCTGACCGATCTGGCCGTCATAGGCGGCCACCGAGGCGGTCGAGATCATCACGCCGCGCTCGCCGGTGGCTTCCGGCTCGTTCTTGCACATGGCTTCCGAGGCCAGGCGGATCATGTTGAAGCTGCCGATCAGGTTCACGTTGATGACCTTCTGGAACAGCGACAGCGCGTGGGCGCCATCCTTGCCGACGGTCTTGGCGGCCGGAGCGATGCCGGCGCAGTTCACCAGACCCATCAGCTTGCCCAGGCTCAGGGCCTTGGCGACGACGGCCTGTGCGTCGGCTTCCTGGCTCACGTCGGCCTTCACGAAGGCGCCGCCCAGTTCGGCGGCCAGGGCCTCACCCTTTTCCACGTTCAGGTCGGCGATCACGACCTTGCCGCCTTCACGGGCCAGCATGCGGGCCGTGCCCTCGCCCAGACCCGATGCGCCGCCGGTGACGATGAAAACCTTGTTTGCGATGTCCATGCTTGTTGTCTCCTGAACAACTGACGTTAACGTAAACGTCAATTCTCCCGCAAAAGAAAAGCCGCTGAACAGCGGCTTCGGGGGATTTTTGTGACGCGGATCAGGCCGAGAGGGCGGCCATGGCGCGGCTGGTGATCTCGTCGACGGAGCCCATGCCTTCGATGCGGCGGTACTTCGGGGCCTGGGCGTCGCCCTGGGCGGCCCAGCTCGAGTAGTAGTCCACCAGGGGGCGTGTCTGGGCCGAGTAGACCTCCAGGCGCTTCTGGACGGTCTCTTCCTTGTCGTCATCACGCTGGATGAGGTCTTCGCCGGTGGCGTCATCCTTGCCGTCCACCTTGGGCGGGTTGAACTTGACGTGGTAGGTGCGGCCCGAGGCCACGTGCACGCGACGGCCGCTCATGCGCTCGATGATGGCCTCGAAGGGCACGTCGATCTCCAGCACGTAGTCGAGCTTCACGCCGGCGGCCTTCATGGCGTCGGCCTGGGGGATGGTGCGGGGGAAACCGTCGAAGAGGAAGCCCTGGGCGCAGTCCGGCTGGGCGATGCGTTCCTTCACGAGGCCGATGATGATGTCATCGCTCACGAGGCCGCCGGCGTCCATCACCTTCTTGGCGGCCAGACCCATCTCGGTGCCAGCCTTGATCGCAGCGCGTAGCATGTCGCCGGTGGAGATCTGGGGGATGCCGAATTTCTGGCAGATGAAGGCGGCTTGGGTGCCTTTGCCAGCGCCGGGGGCGCCGAGAAGAATCAGTCGCATGGGGGTCCTCAATACTCAAAGGGGCGCACCTGCCCGGTGCTCCGACAAACTGCCGGGGAGAATATCACGCGCCAGCCTTCGCCTGGCTGACGGGCTCCCGGCTGTTCATGCGGTGTAACCCGAGGTTTCCGGCAAGGCTGGCTTGCGCTAGCGCAGGCCGCCTCGGCGCCCCTGCGCCGAGGGCAAACGACGTCAATCGCGCTCAGCGAGCGGCATTGGCGGCGAAATGCGCCCGCACCCGCGCCAGGTCGTCGGGGGTGTCGACGCCCGGCCCCGGTCGCGTCTCGCTCACATGGACGGCGATGCGCTCGCCATGCCACAGCACCCGGAGCTGCTCCAGGGCCTCGATCTGCTCCAGCGGGCTCTGCGCCAGCTGCGGGAAGCGCCGCAGGAAGCCGGCGCGGTAGCCGTACAGACCCACATGCCGCAGGACCGCCCCGGGGTAGGGCTGGGCCCCGCCGCCGGGCGCGTCGCGCCACCAGGGCAGCGGCGCGCGCGAGAAGTAGAGCGCATGGCCGGCCGCGTCGCAGACCAGCTTGACGACATTGGGGTTGGCGAACTCCTCGGCGCTGTCGATGCCGTGGGCCACGGTGCTCATCGCGCACTGCGGCCGGCTCAGGAGCAGGTCGGCACAGGCGCGGATCATGCCGGGGTCGATCAGGGGCTCGTCGCCCTGCACATTCAGCACGACGGCGTCGTCCGGCAGGCCCATCAGTTCCACGGCCTCGGCCAGGCGGTCGCTGCCGCTGGGGTGGTCCGCGCGGGTCAGCAGGGCGCGGACCCCGTGAGCGTCGCAGGCGGCCTGCACCTCGGCGGCATCCGTCGCCACGACGACCTGCAGCGCCCCCGCCATCGCCGCCCGCTGGGCCACGCGCACGATCATCGGCAGGCCGGCGATGTCGGCCAGCGGCTTGTTGGGCAGGCGCGTGGAGGCCAGGCGGGCCGGGATGACGATGTGGAAGCTCATGCCGGCTCGGCGGGCTGCGCGCTCGGGCTGGCGGCGTCGAGCGAACGCGCCTCGTTCTCCAGCATCACGGGGATGCCGTCCCGGATGGGGAAGGCCAGGCGGTCGGCGTGGCAGACCAGCTCGCGGCGCTCGCCCTCGCGCACGTGTTCCAGGGGGCCCTTGCAGATCGGGCAGACCAGCATTTCCAGCAGTCGCGTGTCCATGTTCAGTGGAGCAGGGCCTCGATGCGGGTGCACAGGGCCTGCTCGAAAGCAATCTCGGGCCTGAAGTCTAGCGCCACCACCCACACCTCCGTGGTCCCGATGCGATCCGGGGGCAGCTTCACGGCGTCTTTTTCAGTGAGCACGACCGTCGAGCTGCCGGCCGGCCAGGGCAGGGTGGAGAAGTCATGGTGGTCCGGCAGCGGCAGCGGGTGGATGTCCAGGCCCTCGGCGCGCAGCATCTCGAAGAAGGGCGCCGGCCGCGCCAGGCCCGCCGCAGCGATCACGGGGCGGCCGCGCAAGGCCTGCAGGGCGTCGAGGCGGGCAGGCCGCCCCTGCCACCAGTCCTGCAGCCGCACGGCCCCGGCGAGGCGGCGCGTGCCCACGAAGCCCGGATGTGCCGTGGTGACGCGGCCGGCGCTGTAGAGCAGCAGCGTGTCGTCACGGCTGCCGGGCGGGGCGGGCAGGGGGCCGGGCTGGCGCAGCGGACCGGCCGGCAGCAGGCGGCCGTTGGCGAGGCCGCGGTCGTCGATGACCACGATGCTCAGCTGGCGCGGCAGGCGCCAGTGCTGCAGGCCGTCGTCGGCGACGATGAGATCCAGCGCCGGATGCGCCGCCAGCAGCGCTTCGGCCGCTGCAATGCGGTCCCGCCCGACGGCCACCGGGCAGCGGCTGCGCAGATGGATCAGCAGCGGCTCGTCCCCGACCTCCGCCGCGAGGCTGTCCGCGCGAACGAGCCGGGTGCAATCCTCGTCCCGGCGGCCGTAGCCGCGGGACACGACGCCGGCGCGCCAGCCGTGTTGGCCGAGGATTTCAAGCAGCGCCAGCGTGGCGGGGGTCTTTCCCGCGCCGCCGACGATCCAGTTGCCGACGACGATCACGGGACGCGGCAGCGGTGTGCTGCGGCGGCGCCCGGTCCGGTAGGCCCAGACGCGCAGCTTCAATAGCGCCGCGTGCAGCGCTCCGAGCGGGCGCAGGCACTGGGCGAGGGCATCGTCCGTCGCCCAGGCGCGCTGAAGCCGCTCCTGCCAGCTCATCGAGTCGAGGCCTCGCGAGCGCTCAGGCGCTCAATTGCCGCCTGTGCCCTGGGCCGCGAACGTCAGGCGGGCGAGCCCCACCCGGCGGGCGGCGTCCATCACGTTCATGACCGACTGGTGGGCGGCGGCGGCATCGGCGGACACGGTGATCGTGGTCTCGGGGTCCACGCCGTTGCTGCCCTGGGCGGCCTGCGCCAGGGCGGCGGCCAGGATGTCCACCGAACGGCCCTCGATGATCTGACGGTTGATGGCGTAGTGCCCGTCGGCCGAGATGGCGACGATGATCTCCTTCGGCCGGTCCTTCAGCGGGTCGGCACTGGCCGTCGGCAGGGTGATCTGCAGCTCGGTGAACTTCGAGTAGCTGGTGGACAGCATCAGGAAGATCAGGATCACCAGCAGCACATCGATGAAGGGGATCAGGTTGATCTCGGGCTCCTCGCCCTGACGCTGGCGGAATTTCATCGCGAGCCGCCCTGCGTGAGGCGCATGAGGTGGCCCAGCAGCGCGTCGCAGGACTCCTCCATCTCGAGCACATAGGCTTCGATGCGGCCGCGGAAGTAGCGGTAGAACATCAGCGAGGGGATCGCGATGATCAGGCCGAAGGCGGTGTTGTAGAGCGCGATCGAGATGCCATGGGCGAGCTGGGCGGGGTTGTTGCCGCTCGGACCCTGGCTGCCGAAGATCTCGATCATGCCCACCACGGTGCCCAGCAGGCCCAGCAGCGGGGCGGCCGTGGCGATGGTGCCCAGCGTGTTGAGATAGCGCTCCAGCTGATGGATGGCGCCGCGGCCGGCCAGCTCGAAGGTCAGGCGCAGCTTGGACTCGGGGATGCGAGGCTCGAGCACGCAGGCCCGCAGGCCGGTGGCCAGGACCTGGCCGAGCAGGGAGCTGTCGGAGAGCTTGTTCACGACGTCAGCCGGCGGGATCTGCTGCTGCGTGACGGCGATCACCTCCTCGACGAGCTTGGGCGGGGCGATGCGCTGCGGGCGCAGGCTGGCCAGGCGCTCGATGATCAAGGCCATGGCAACGATGGAACACAGAAGCAAGGGCCAGATCGGCCAGCCAGCGGCTTGTATGATCGAAAACAAAGGGTACCCCTCGGCGGTTTCGCAGGTCTGCAGCACGGACGCTGCGCGCGGGATTATGGCGCGAAGCCACCCCGCCCGGACCCAGGTTTGCAAGTAGACGTGAGAGCCGCGCTCCCGTAAAGCGGTGCCGATCCGCCGCCCGGCGCGGTGTTCGCACCGGCAGGTTCCGGTGCCTGTCGCGAGCACCGGCAAGTCATCCACCGAGCCTGTGGATAACTTTGTGGGCAAGCTGTCAGCCGGGGGCGCCAGGGCCCGTCAAATCGAGGTCTGGCTCAGATTGCTGCATTTTTGAGCAGGAAAAAGGTGTTGAAAAACAAGCGTTTATGTGTCTGTGACGCAGACATGACGGGGTGGATGGCCCGCAAAGCCTTGATTGGCGCGGCTGTGGAGTTCTGGACCCGCATGGATACTGGGCTGGCGCATGGATGAGGGCTTCAAACCCGCATCGGCACGGCTCACGTGGTCGGTCGCAGGCCTCGTTCGCGCCATCGGCGACACCCTCGCCAGCCGCTTCGCCAGTGTCACGGTGGAGGGCGAGTTGTCGGGCTTCACCCGCGCGGCGAGCGGCCACTGCTACTTCAGCCTGAAGGACGCCGACGGCGGCAATGCGCTGCTGCGCTGTGCGCTGTTCCGCCGCACGGCCGCGATGCTCGACTTCCAGCCGGCGGACGGCCAGCGGGTGCAGATCCGCGGCCGGGTGGCCCTGTATGAACCGCGGGGCGACCTGCAGTTCGTGGCCGAGTCCATGCGCCGCGCCGGCGCCGGGGCGCTGTACGAGCAGTTCCTGCGGCTCAAGGCGCGCCTGGAGGCGGAAGGCCTCTTCGACGCGGACCGCAAGCGCGAGCTGCCGGCCTTTCCCCGCCGCATCGGCGTCATCACCTCGACGGCCGGGGCGGCCCTGCACGATGTGCTGACGGCCCTCGAGCGCCGGGCGCCGCACGTGGAGGTCTTCGTGTACCCGAGCCTCGTGCAGGGCGCGGATGCCCCGGCGAGCGTGATGGCCGCACTGGCCCACGCCAATGCGCGGCGCGATGCCGAGCTGCTGATCGTGTGCCGGGGCGGCGGCTCGCTGGAGGACCTCTGGGCCTTCAATGACGAGCGACTGGTCCGGGCGCTGGCCGCCAGCGCGCTGCCGGTCATCGCGGGCATCGGCCACGAGACCGACATCACCCTGGCCGACCTGGCCGCGGACCTGCGCGCCCCCACGCCCACGGCGGCGGCCGAACTGGCCGCGCCCTCGCGCCAGGAATGCCTCGGGCAGCTCGCGCATCTGCAGCATCTCCTGCAGCGTCGCGTGCACCGGGAACTGGACACCGCGGCCCAGCGCCTGGACCGCGTCGCCCTGCGCCTGGCACGGCCGGCCGAGGGCCTGGCGCGCCAGCGGCGGCAGGTGGCCCTGCTGGCGCAGCGCTGGGGGCAGGTGCTGCCGCGCTGGCAGGCCCTGCAGGCGCAGCGCCTGGATCACCTGGCCCAGCGCCACCGCACGAGCGCACCGCAGCTGCTGCGCGCCGGGGGCCAGCGGCTGGACGGCCTGGCTGCCCGGCTGGCGGCGCTGGACCCCAAGCAGGTGCTGGCCCGCGGCTATGCCTGGCTGGATGATGGCCAGGGGCGGGCGCTGACCTCCGTCAGCCAGCTGCAGACCGGCCAGACCCTGCGCGCGGTACTGGCCGACGGGGAGGCCGCGATGGCCGTCCTGAGCCTGGGAGAGGCGGGCGCCGAGGCCGCCCCTGCCACGCCGGCACGCAAGACGCCGGCCCGGCGCCCTCGCAAACCCGCCGAAGGCTGAGGCAGATCAAAGCGCCTGGATCGCCCAGGGTCTTGGCGGCTCTGCCTACAATGCCCCGGCACCGCGTGCGGCGGCCCGTCGCCGCGCCTGGATTTCGTCTCGCGGGCCCTGGCACCCCGTCAGGCCACGGACCCTTCCACCATCGACAACGAGAGGACTCACCATGGAACACACCCTGCCCGCCTTGCCCTATGCCAAGGATGCCCTGGCTCCCCACTACAGCGCCGAGACGCTGGAGTTCCACCACGGCAAGCATCACAACGCCTACGTGGTGAACCTGAACAACCTGCAGAAGGGCACCGAGTTCGAGAGCAAGACGCTGGAAGAGATCGTCAAGACCTCCAGCGGCGGCATCTACAACAACGCCGCCCAGATCTGGAACCACACCTTCTTCTGGAACTGCATGAAGCCCAATGGCGGCGGCGCTCCCACCGGCGCGCTGGCTGACGCCATCAACGCCAAGTGGGGCAGCTACGACGCCTTCAAGGAAGCCTTCGTGAAGAGTGCCGTCGGCAACTTCGGTTCGGGCTGGACCTGGCTGGTCAAGAAGGCCGATGGCAGCGTGGACATCGTCAACACCGGCGCCGCCGGCACGCCGCTGACCACCGCCGACAAGGCCCTGCTGACCGTCGACGTGTGGGAACACGCCTACTACATCGACTACCGCAACCTGCGCCAGAAGTTCGTCGAGACCTTCCTGTCCAATCTGGTGAACTGGGAGTTCGCTCAGGCCAACTTCGCCTGAGCCTCGCCTGAATCTCGCCTGAATCTCGCTTCGGGCGAGCGGGCGGCGTCGAGGCCGCCTCAGTGAAAGACCGGCCCCGCGCCGGTCTTTTTTTTGGCTCGCAGGCGGCACAATCGACGCCTTCCCTGCAGTAGATGGTGTGCGATGCGAGTGCTCCTGGTCGAAGACGATGCCGCCCTGGGCCTGGGCGTGGCCCGGGCGCTGGAGCGTGAAGGCTGGCAGGTGGACCTGCTCCAGGAGGGCCGCGCGGCCCTGGCGCCGGGCCTGATGGCGCAGTTCGACCTGGCGGTGCTGGACCTCGGCCTGCCCGGGGTCGACGGCATGACGGTGCTGCGCGAGTGGCGCGCCCAGGGCCTCAAGCTGCCGGTGCTGCTCCTGACGGCCCGCGACGAGCTGGCGGACCGCGTGAGCGGCCTCAACGCCGGTGCGGACGACTACCTCGTCAAGCCCTTCGATCTAAGCGAGCTCGTCGCACGGCTGCGGGCCCTCAAGCGCCGCGCCGACGGGCGCACGAGCGACTGCCTGGTGCTGGGCGCGCTGAGCCTGGATCTGGCGCACAAGGAGCTGAGCCACAAGGGCGAGATCGTGCGCTTGAGCCCGCGCGAGTACGCCCTGACGGAGATGCTCATGCAGCGCCCGGGGCGCGTGGTCAGCAAGGATGCCATCGTGGCGCGGCTCTCCAGCTGGGAGGCGGACTTCAGCGAGAACTCGGTCGAGGTCTATGTGTGCCGGCTGCGCAAGCGCTTCGTCGAGCTGGGGGTGGCCATCCGCACCGTGCGGGGCTTCGGCTACGCCATCGACCAGGTGCAGCCGGGAGAGACCGTCGGTGCCGACGGCTGAGGGCGCGCCGCCGGCCGGCCCGCGGCGCGCGCGCAGCCTGCGGGCCCAGCTGCTGCGGCCGCTGGCCTGGATCTGGTCCCTGGGGCTCGCGGTGGCGGCCTTCGGGGCCTACGAGCTGGCCGTCGTGGCGGGCGATGCCGCCTTTGACCGCGGCCTGCAGGACTCCGCCACCGCGCTGGCCGGCAAGGTCGTCTGGACGGACCGCGGACCGCTGCTGGACGTCAGCCGGCAGTACTTCGAGCTGCTCACCTGGGACCAGACCGAGCTGAGCAACTACGCCATGCTGGACGAGCAGGGCCGGGTGCTGGCGGGGGACGCCACCGTGCCGCCGCCGCTGCAGCGCGTCTCGCGCCGGGCCTTCGAGCGGCCCATGCTCTACAACGCCCGCATGGGAGACGAGCCGGTGCGCGGCGCGCTGTTCTCCATCGCCTCGCCGATGCTGGATCGGCACGTCAGCATCCTCGTCGTTGAGACGCTGCACAAGCGCCAGCGCCTGGTGCTGGACGTGCTGACGGTGATGGCGGTGCCGACGCTGGGCCTGGGCTTTCTCACGCTGTCGCTTCTGGCCTGGGGCATCCGCCGTGGCGTGGCCCCGCTGCGGGCGGTGGCGGCCGAGGTGGCCAGCCGCGAGCCGAGCGACTGGCGGCCGCTGTCCGTCCAGGGCGTGCCGGCCGAGGTGCTGCCGCTGATCGAGCGGATCAACAGCCTGCTCGCGAATGTCGAGGACGCCGTGGCCCTGCAGCGCCGCTTTGTCGCGGACGCCGCGCATCAGTTGCGCACGCCGGTGGCGGGGCTGCGGGTGCTGAGCCAGGAACTGGGGGCGGAGCTGAGCGGCGTCGGCGGTGCGCTGGCCGGGCGGACGGCGCCGCTGCTGGAGGGCCTGCAGCAGTCCAGCGAGCGCATGGGCAAGCTCATCGCGCAGTTGCTGACGCTGGCCCGCGCCGAGGCGGCGCTGATGCAGCTGCAGGGCGTCGAGACCCTGGCGCTCGGGCCCCTGATTCATGAGGCCGTCGAGCCGCTGGCGCTGGAGGCCGTGCGGCGAGGGCGGGAGATCCAGCTGGAACTCGACGAGACGCCGCAGCAGCCCATCGAGGCGCGCGCGCACCCCCTGTGGCTCGGCGAGGCGATCAGCAATGCCGTGGACAACGCCCTGCGCTATGGCGGCCGGCATATCCGGGTTCGGCTGCAGGCGGAGGAGGGCTGGGCCTGCATCCGCATCAGCGACGATGGTCCCGGCGTGCCGAGTGCCGATCTGGCGCGGCTGGGCCAGGCCTTCTGGCGCGGCGAGCGAGCGGACGTGCGGGCGCAGGACGGCACCGGCCTCGGCCTGGCCATCGCCCGGGACGTCATCCAGCGGCTCGGCGGGCGGTGGGAGGTGCGCAGCCGGCCCGAGTTCGACGGCCTGGAACTGGTCTGGCGCCTGCCGCTGGCCTGAGGGGGGGCGCGGACGCGGGGCCGGGGCGCCAGGCGTACCGGCGGTGCGCCAGACTGTGGCGTTCTGACGGAATCCGGGCCTGGGCTTGACATAAGTCATGCCGCTTTGGCGCGCATTGGCTAGATTCGTGGCTTGACGGAGTCCGCCGGATTCCGTGCCCACCAGCCCCGAGAGCAGGACCGCCCCAGCCCATGAGTGCCACGCTGAGCGCCGCCGCATTGAACCCGCCTGCGGGCGCGGCCGCCCCGGTACCCGCCCCGGTGTCCGCAGATTTGGCCGGCACCGCCGACCCGGCGATGGCGGGCCCGTCCGCGGCCTGCGACGACGCCGCGCAGCTGGACCGCTACACCGAGTGGCGCGACGAGGGCGGCCGCCGGCTCGGCCGCTCGCAGCTGCAGCTCTCCGGCATGCATTGCGCCGCCTGTGCCGGCATCATCGAACGGGCCCTGCTGGGCCAGACGGGTGTGCTGGAGGCCCGGGTCAACAGCGCCGCCGAGCGCCTCCAGGTGCAGTGGGATCCCGCGCAGACGCAGGTCTCCCGCCTGATCGAGGCCGTCGAGCGCGCCGGCTATGGCGCGGTGCCGGACCTGGCCGCGCCCGCCCGGCAGCTGCGCGAGAAGGAACACCGCCAGGCGCTGTGGCGCCTCTTCGTGGCCAGCTTCCTGATGATGCAGGTGATGATGCTGGCCACGCCCATCTACGTCGCCAGCCCGGGCGACATGGAGCCGGACCTGCGCAATCTGCTGCAGTGGGGCGAATGGGTGCTCAGCCTGCCGGTGATGCTCTTCTCGGCCGGTCCCTTCTTCAGCGCCGCCTGGCGCCAGCTGCGCACCCGCAGCCTCGGCATGGACGTGCCGGTGGCGCTCGGCCTGCTGGTGACCTTCGTGGCCAGCACCGGCGCGGTCTTCGACCCGGCCGGCATCTTCGGCCACGAGGTCTACTTCGATTCGCTCACGATGTTCGTCAGCTTCCTGCTGGGCGGGCGCTACCTGGAACTGCGGGCACGGCACAAGGTCGCGCGCTCGCTGGAGCTGGCGGGGGACCGCCTGCCGGAGCTCGTGCAGCGGCAGCAGCCCGACGGGCAGTTCGTCGCGGTGGGCGTCTCCGATCTGCGGGTCGGCGATCGCGTGCGCGTGCTGGCGGGGCAGGCCTTCCCTGGCGACGGCGTGGTGCTCGAGGGCGCCAGCGCGGCGGACGAATCCCTGCTGAGCGGCGAGTCCCTGCCGGTGGGCAAGACCGCTGGGGATGCACTCGTGGCCGGCAGCGTCAATCTGCAGGCGCCCCTGCTGATGGAGGTGCGCGGCCTCGGCGCCGACACGCGCTACGAGTCCATCGTGCGCCTGATGCGCAGCGCGCTCACGCAGCGGCCGTCCCAGCTGCGGCTGGCCGATCGCGCCGCCGGGCCGTTCCTGTGGGGGGTGCTGGTGCTGGCGGCCGGTGCGGCCGTGGCCTGGAGCTGGATCGACCCCTCGCGGGCGGTGTGGGTGGCGGTGTCGGTGCTGATCGTGACCTGCCCCTGCGCCTTGTCGCTGGCGGCGCCGTCGGCCTGGCTCGCGGCCACGGGTCTGCTGGCGCGCCGCGGCGTGCTGCTGTCGCGCCTGGACCTGCTGGAGACGCTGGCCCAGGTGGACACCGTGGTGATGGACAAGACGGGCACGCTGACCGAGGACCGCATGCGCCTGGGCAAGACCTGGCCCCAGGCGCCGGCGGCGCCGGACCTGGCGGTGATGCAGGCGCTGGGGCGGCAGTCGCTGCACCCCTATGCCCAGGCCGCGCTGGCGGCCTTCGAGCCGCAGCCGGACGCCGTGCTGCACGACGTCGTGGAGCAGCGGGGGCAGGGCATGGAAGCGACGGACGACCAGGGCCGGCGCTGGCGCCTGGGGGCGGGCGGCTGGGCCGCGCCGGCCTGCGACGAGCTGCCCTCGGCCCAGCTGGTGCTGAGCTGCGACGGGCAGGCCCGCCTCGCCCTGCAGTTCGAGGAGACGCTGCGCCCCGACGCCATCGCCGCCGTGCAGTCGCTGCAGGGGCTGGGTCTGGCGGTCGAGCTGCTGTCCGGCGATCGCCCCGAGCGCGTGGCGGCCGTGGCGCAATCCGCCGGCATCGCGCAGGCCACGGGCGGGGCCACGCCGGAGGGCAAGCTGGCGCGCGTCGAGGCGCTGCAGGCTGAGGGACGCCGGGTGCTCATGCTGGGGGACGGCATCAACGACGCGCCGGTGCTGGCGCGGGCCGACGCCAGCATCGCGATGGGGCAGGGCGCCCTCATCGCCCGGACGCAGGCGGATGCCGTGCTGCTGTCAGGGCGCCTGTCCGAGCTGGCCCGCATGCGCGCGCTGGCCCTGCGCACCCGCCGCGTGATCCGTCAGAACCTGGCGTGGTCCGCCGTCTACAACGCCGCCTGCATCCCGCTGGCGCTCACGGGCTGGCTGCCGCCCTGGGCCGCGGGCATCGGCATGGCCAGCAGCTCGCTGCTGGTGATCCTCAACGCCCTGCGCCTCGCGCGGGAAAGCAAGACCTGACCCCCGGCGGGCGGGTGCATGACATGGACATTCTCTATTTGCTGATTCCGATGTCGGTGGTGCTGGTGCTGCTGATCGTCGGGGTGTTCGGCTGGGCCATCAACAGCGGCCAGCTGGACGATCTCGAGCGCGAAGGCGAGCGCATTCTCGACGATGAATCTCAGGGGGTTGATGGCGATCAAGCCATGAACAAAGTAATCCCCTAAGAATCCAATGGTCAATCAAGTGTGAAGGAGCACGTCAATGGCAAGTGTCGCTCAGCCGGCCGGGCCGGTTTATGAGGACGGCGTCGTCAGAGCGTTTGCGCTCGCGGCCGTCCTGTGGGGCATCGTGGGCATGCTGGTGGGGGTGGTCATCGCCGCCCAGCTGGCATGGCCCGAGCTCAATCTCGGAATTCCCTGGCTCAGCTACGGCCGATTGCGGCCCCTGCACACCAACGCGGTGATCTTCGCGTTCGGTGGCTGCACGCTGTTCGCCACGGCCTATCACGTGGTGCAGCGCACGGGCCAGACGCGCCTGTTCGCGCCAGGCCTCGCCTGGTTCACCTTCGTGGGCTGGCAACTGGTCATCCTGGCCGCCGCGATCACGCTGCCGCTGGGCTTCACGTCCGGCAAGGAATACGCTGAACTCGAATGGCCCATCGACATCCTGATCACGCTGGTCTGGGTCTCGTTCGCCATCGTGTTCTTCGGCTCCGTCGGCATCCGCAAGATCCGCCACATCTACGTGGCGAACTGGTTCTTCGGTGCCTTCATCATCGCCGTCGCCCTGCTGCACCTGGTGAACAGCGCCGCCATCCCGGTGAGCCTGTTCAAGAGCTACTCCGCCTACGCCGGCGTCCAGGACGCCATGGTGCAATGGTGGTACGGCCACAATGCCGTGGGCTTCTTCCTGACTGCAGGCTTCCTGGGGATGATGTACTACTACATCCCGAAGCAGGCCGGCCGTCCGGTGTACAGCTATCGCCTGTCGATCGTGCACTTCTGGGCCCTGATCTTCACCTACATGTGGGCGGGCCCTCACCATCTGCACTACACCGCGCTGCCCGACTGGGCGCAGTCGGTGGGCATGGTGTTCTCGCTGGTGCTGCTGGCTCCCTCCTGGGGCGGCATGATCAACGGCATCATGACCCTGTCGGGTGCCTGGCACAAGCTGCGTGACGACCCGATCCTGAAGTTCCTGATCGTGTCCCTATCCTTCTACGGCATGTCGACCTTCGAAGGTCCGATGATGTCGATCAAGACGGTGAACGCCCTGAGCCACTACACGGACTGGACCGTCGGCCACGTGCACTCCGGTGCCCTGGGCTGGGTGGGCCTGATCTCGATGGGTTCGCTGTACCACCTGATCCCGCGCATGTTCGGCCGCACCGAGATGTACTCCAAGCGCGCCATCGAGCTGCACTTCTGGGTCGCCACCCTCGGCATCGTGCTGTACATCGCCGCGATGTGGATCGCCGGCGTGATGCAGGGCCTGATGTGGCGTGCGGTCAACCCGGACGGCACCCTGGTCTACACCTTCGTCGAAAGCGTCAAGGCGACCTATCCCTTCTACGTCATCCGTCTGTGCGGTGGCCTGCTGTACCTCGGCGGCATGCTGATCATGGCCTGGAACGTCGTGAAGACGGTCGGCGTCGGCAAGGTGCAGGCACAACCTGTCCCCGCTGTCGCGGCTCACGCCTGAGGCAAGGGAGAACTCAACATGGCTAACAACAACCACGCCGTTTCCGGTCACGAGAAGATCGAGACCAGCAACTTCCTGATGATCGTGCTGGTGCTGCTGACGGTGGTCGTCGGCGGCATCGTGGAAATCGTGCCGCTGTTCTTCCAGCGCTCGACCACCCAGCCCGTCGAAGGCCTGAAGCCCTACACCGCGCTGCAGCTGGCCGGCCGGGACGTCTACATCCGCGAGGGCTGCTACAACTGCCACTCGCAGATGATCCGTCCCTTCCGCGCCGAGACGCTGCGCTACGGCCACTACTCGGTGGCGGGCGAGTTCGTGTACGACCACCCCTTCCAGTGGGGCTCCAAGCGGACCGGTCCCGACCTGCACCGCGTGGGTGGCAAGTACAGCGACGAATGGCATCGCATCCACCTGAACAACCCGCGTGACCTGGTGCCCGAGTCCAACATGCCGGCCTATCCGTGGCTCACCAAGGCCATGGTGGATCCGGCGGACATGGCGCCCAAGATGAAGGCCCTGCGCGTGGTCGGCGTGCCCTACACCGATGACGAAATCGCCAAGGCTGGCGAGGAAGTCAAGGGCAAGACCGAGCTGGATGCCGTCGTCGCCTACCTGCAGGTGATGGGCACCGCCCTGAAGAAGTAAGGAGGCCTCTCATGGACGTCAACGACATCCGCATCGCCTTCACGCTGTTCTCCATGGTGATCTTCCTGGGCATCGTGTCCTGGGCGTTCTCCAAGCGGAACAAGCAATCCTTTGACGAGCTGGGCGGTCTGCCCCTGATGGACGATCAGGCCCCCGGCGCACTCTCCTCGCAAGGAGGCCGCAATGAGTGACTTTTTCTCCAGCGGCTGGTCGACCTTCGTCGCAGCCGCCACCATCGCAGGGCTGGTCCTGTGCCTGGTGTTGCTGATCATCGCCAGCCGTCGCCGGGTGATGTCCGACGACAACACCACCGGCCACGTCTGGGACGTGGACCTGCGTGAGATGAACAACCCGCTGCCGCGCTGGTGGATGGGCCTGTTCGTGATCACGGTGGTGTTCTCGGGCATCTACCTGGCCATGTACCCGGGCCTGGGCGGCAGCGAGGGCACCCTCAAGTGGTCCAGCACCGGCCAGTACGAGGCAGAGCAGGCCAAGGCCCGCGCGGCCCTGGAAGGCGTCTATGCCAAGTACCAGGCGATGGACGCATCGGCCCTGTCGAAGGACCCGTCGGCCATGGCCATCGGCGAGCGCCTGTTCGCCAACAACTGCGCCGGCTGCCACGGTTCCGACGCCAAGGGCTCCAAGGGCTTCCCGAACCTCACCGACAACGACTGGCTGTATGGCGGCGCGCACGAGACCATCGTGCAGACCATCACCGGCGGTCGCAATGGCGTGATGCCCCCGATGGCTGCCGCCATCGGTGGTCCCGAGGACGTGAAGAACGTGGCGAACTACGTGCTGAGCCTGTCGGGCAGCCCGCACAACTCGATCGCTGCCCAGCTGGGCAAGGCCAAGTTCGGTGCGTGCGCCGCCTGCCATGGTCCTGACGGCAAGGGCAACCAGGCCATCGGCGCCCCGAACCTGACCGACAAGGTCTGGCTGCACGGCTGGGGCGAGGACGCTGTCATTGCCATGATCAACAACGGCAAGAACAACGTCATGCCGGCCCATGCCTCGCGCCTGAGCCCCGAGCAGATCCACGTGCTGGGTGCCTATGTGTGGAGCCTGTCGCAGGGCACCGCCGTCGCCGCTCAGTAATCTCGAACGCAGCAAGGATTGATCCCCATGAGCAGTAGCAGCGATACCTCCTCGAGTGCCACATCCCAAGCCTTGCCGGGCGACGATGCAGCCCGCGAGATGGTGTCGCTGTACCAGGCTCAGAAGAAGATCTACCCCAAGGCCGTCAGCGGGTGGTTCATCCGCTGGCGCTGGGCCCTGGTCTGGTTCACGCAGCTCCTGTTCTACGGGCTGCCCTGGCTGGAGTGGAATGCGCGGCAGGCGGTCCTGTTCGACCTCGGTGCGCGCCGCTTCTACATCTTCGGCATGGTCCTGTATCCGCAGGACTTCATCTACCTCACGGCGCTGCTGCTGATCTCAGCCTACGCGCTCTTTCTCTTCACCGCAGTCGCCGGTCGACTGTGGTGCGGCTACGCTTGTCCGCAGACGGTCTACACCGAGATCTTCATGTGGATCGAGCGCAAGTTCGAAGGCGACCGCGCCGCCCGCATGAAGCTGGACGCCGCGCCCTGGTCCCTCGACAAGCTCACCCGCAAGGGCGGCAAGCAGGCGGCCTGGATCGCCCTGGCGCTCTGGACGGGCTTCACCTTCGTCGGCTACTTCACCCCCATCCAAGTCCTGGCGGCCGAGGTGGCGGCCTTCGGCCTCGGGCCGTGGGAGCTGTTCTGGGTGCTGTTCTACGGCTTCGCCACCTACCTGTTCGCCGGTCACATGCGCGAGCAGGTCTGCAAGTACATGTGCCCGTACGCGCGCTTCCAGAGCGCGATGTTCGACAAGGACACGCTGATCATCAGCTACGACGCCGAGCGTGGCGAGCCGCGGGGCTCTCGCGGTCGCAAGATCGACATCAAGGCCGCCGGCCTGGGCTCCTGCATCGACTGCAATCTGTGTGTGCACGTCTGCCCCACCGGCATCGACATCCGCAACGGCCTGCAGTACGAGTGCATCGGCTGCGCCGCCTGCATCGACGTCTGCAACGGCGTGATGGACAAGATGGGCTATCCGCGTGGCCTCGTCCGCTACGACACGCAGAACGGCCTCAACGAACACCTCAGCCGCGCCCAGCTGATCCGGCGCATGTTCCGCCCGCGCGTGCTGATCTACTCGAGCATCCTCGTCATCATCTGCATCGCGCTGTTCTGGCACATGCTCACGCGCACGCCGTTCAAGGTGGATGTCGTGCGGGACCGTGCCTCGCTGGCCCGCCTCGTGGACGACGGCTTCATCGAGAACGTCTACCGCCTGCAGGTCATGAATGCGACCGAGCAGACGCAGTCCTACACCGTGACCGCCGACGGCCTGCAGGGCCTGGCCATGACGCAGCCGCTGCACATGAGCGTCGGCCCGGCCGAGGCGCGCTGGGTGTCCGTCTCGCTGCGCGTCCCGCCGCAGACGGCACAATCGGCGGGCAGCGGTGCCCATGAGATCCATTTCCGCATCGTCCGTGATGCAGCCGCTGGCGAGGAACAACGCCAGCTGGTCGAAAAATCCACGTTCGTGGTTCCCCGCTAGGAGCGCAACATGAGTGACTCGCAAACTGCTTCCACCCCGCCGCGTGCCTGGTGGCACGAGCGCATGATGTGGCTCGTCGTCGGTGGACCGGCCACGGTGGTCTGCGCCAGCTTCCTGACGCTGGGCATGGCCATCAAGCACCCGGACCCGGTGATCGAGACGCAGCAGCGCGTCTCCGCCGACAGCGCAGCCGACGGCCCGCAGGCCGCGGCCCTGGCGCCCGCCATCGCGGCGCGCAATCACGCCGCCACGGGCGGTCCGGCGAGCGGCAAGTAAGCCGTCGCAGTCCATCTGGAGGACACCGGGATGGGACTGATTGGTGAGAAACCGGGCCCGGCACGCTGGGCCATGCACATTCTTTGGCCGGCCTTCGTGATGGCCGGCGTCACCGAGGCGCTGGTCTTCACGCTCGTCGACCCGATGGACCTCAGCTGGTTCGGTGCGGCTCCCGTGCAGCTGAGCCGGGAGGCGATCTACACGCTCGGCTTCATGGCCTTCTGGGTGCTGATCAGCCTGGCGTCGGCCATGACGCTCCTGCTGGCCCGGCTGCCGGCCGAGGCCGCGCCGGGGCATCCGCGCCGCTGGCCGCAGTGAGGGTCACGGGGAAAACCGCGGGGAAGGTCGCGGGGAGGGGCCAGACGGCCTGGCGCCGCCCCTGACGGCTCTTCGCAAACACCAGCTCCCCCGCGTCGGAACGGCGCTCAACAAAAAGCCCGCTCGAGAGCGGGCTTTGTTCGTTCGGGGGCGCTGGCCTCAGGTGCAGTGCGCCGTGTTGACCAGCTTCTGCAGGCCGTTCTGGTCGATGATGCGGATCTGGCGCTGCTTCACTTCGAGCAGGCCCTCGTCCTGGAACTTGGAGAAGGTCCGGCTGACGGTCTCGAGCTTGAGGCCCAGATAGCTGCCGATCTCCTCGCGGGTCATGCGCAGCACGAGGGCGGAGGCCGAGAAGCCGCGCGCCTGCAGGCGTTGCGTGAGGTTGAGCAGGAAGGCGGCGAGGCGCTCCTCGGCGCGCATGGAGCCCAGCAGCAGCATGACGCCGTGGTCGCGCACGATCTCGCGGCTCATGATCTTGTGGAACTGGTGCTGCAGATCGGTGAACTCGCGGGAGAGTTCCTCGAGCTGGCTGTAGGGGATCACGCAGACCTGGCTGTCCTCGAGCGCCACGGCGTCGCAGGAATGGCGGTCATTGCTGATGCCGTCGAGGCCCAGCAGCTCGCCGCCCATCTGGAAGCCGGTGACCTGGTCACGGCCGTCCTCGGAGGACACGCAGGTCTTGAAGAAACCGGTGCGCACCGCGTACAGCGACTGGAAGGAATCCCCCGTGCGGAACAGCGTGTCCCCACGGGACACATTTCGGCGCGTGGCGACCAGGTTGTCCAGCTGGTCCAGGTCCGATTGCGACAGGCCCACCGGCAGGCAAAGCTCGCGCAAGTTGCAGCTGGAGCAGGCGACCTTGAAGGGCTCGATCTTGATCGGGGTCTGGGTATTCATGGTGCGCATTATGGGCTGGGACTGCGGGGGCGACGGCGAATTGTCAATAGCCGCGACCGGGGCAGGGGATGGGTTGAACATGACGCTCCTCAAGGCTGGAGCCATTGTTTACCCGCGGCATTTGATCAATCTTGACACAGGTCAATCAGTGCTTGTGCAGGCTTGGCACAGTGGCGACATGAAAACCATCACCACTGCCGCCCTGCCGGGAATCACCGAAGACGTGCTGCGCCGTTTCGATGTGTCCGGCCCGCGCTACACCTCCTATCCCACGGCCGACCGCTTCGTCGAGGCGTTCACTGTCGAGCAGTACAGGCAGGCACTGAACCAGCGCGCGCAGGGCGGTGTGGTGGGCGGCGGGGCGCCGCTGTCGCTGTACATCCACGTGCCCTTCTGCGAGTCGGTCTGCTACTACTGCGCCTGCAACAAGGTCATCACCAAGCACCACGACCGCGCGGCGGAGTACCTTGACGTGCTGATCCAGGAGATGGACCTGACCGTGGCCGAGCTCGGCCGCGCGCAGGCGCTGTCGCAGCTGCACTTCGGGGGCGGCTCGCCGACCTTCCTGAGCGACGAGGAGCTGACGCAGCTGATGGACGCCATCAAGCAGCGCTTCCGCCTGGCGCCGGGGGCGGAGGTCTCCATCGAGGTCGATCCCCGCACCGTCACCGCGGATCGCCTGAAGCATCTGCGCGACCTGGGCTTCAATCGCCTGAGCTTCGGCGTGCAGGACTTCGATCCCGAGGTGCAGAAGGCCGTCCACCGCATCCAGAGCTACGAGATGGTCGAGGCGCTGATGCAGGACGCGCGTGCGCTCGGCTTCGAGTCCACCAACGTCGACCTGATCTACGGCCTGCCGCAGCAGACGCCGGAGAGCTTCCAGCGCACGATCCAGCAGGTGGCCACGCTGCGCCCGGACCGCATCGCGCTCTACGGCTATGCGCATCTGCCCACGCGCTTCAAGCCGCAGCGCCGCATCGACGCCACGCAGCTGCCGGTCGCCGCGTCCAAGCTGACCATGCTGTCGACCGCACTGAGCGGCTTCGTGGGCCATGGCTATGCCTACATCGGCATGGACCACTTCGCGCTGCCCAACGACTCGCTGGCCGTCGCCAAGCGCCAGGGCCGACTGCACCGCAACTTCCAGGGCTACAGCACGCAGCCGGACTGCGACCTGATCGGTCTCGGGGTATCGGCCATCGGCCGTGTGGGCGCGACCTACAGCCAGAACGCCAAGACGCTGCCCGAGTACTACGACGCCATCCGCCAGGGCCAGCTGCCCATCCAGCGCGGCCTGGCCCTCAACCGGGACGACCTCGTGCGCCGCGCCATGATCATGGCCCTGATGTGCCAGGGGCGCGTGGAGTTCGAGTCCATCGAGGTGGCGCACCTGATCCGCGTGCGGGACTACTTCCGCAGCGAGCTGGAGCTGCTGACGTCCATGCAGGACACGGGGCTCGTCGTCGTCGAGCCGGAGGCGATCCAGGTGACGCCGCTGGGCTGGTACTTCGTGCGGGCGGTGGCCATGGTCTTTGACCGCTATCTCCAGGCCGACCGGACCCGCGCGCAGTTCTCGCGCATCATCTGACGCGCCAGGCGACCGACTTTCGCGCATCATTGCCGTCCATGGAAGCAGCGCTCGTCGGCTCGGCCCTCCTCATGGGCCTGGCAGGAACCCCGCACTGCGCCGTCATGTGCGGCGCGCCCTGCGCCGCGCTCAGCGAGGGCTCGCCGCGCAGCGTCGCCCACCTCAGCTTCCAGGCGGGGCGCCTGCTCAGCTACGCCGCGGCAGGGGCGGTGGCCGCCTCCAGCGTCTCCCTCATGGCGCACTGGGGCCAGACCGTGGCCTGGCTGCGCCCGCTGTGGCTGCTGCTGCATCTGGGCGCGCTGGGCCTGGGGCTCTACCTGCTGTGGAAGGCGCGCCAGCCGGCTTGGCTCTCGGCCCTCGGGCGCGAGGGCAGCCGTGACAGCGCGATCGACGTGACCGCGCTCGCGGCCGGCGGGCCGGCGCTGAGTGTGCCGCGCCGTCCGCGCTGGCGCTCGCTGCTGGCGGGGCTCGGCTGGGTCGCCTGGCCCTGTGGCCTGTTGCAGTCGGCGCTGCTCCTGGCGGCGCTCGCGAACGGTGCCGCGGGCGGTGCCGCCGTGATGGGCGCCTTCGCGCTCAGTTCCGGCCTCGGCCTGGCCGTCGGGCCGGCCCTCCTGTGGAAGCTGCTCGGCCTGGGCTCGGTGGAGGAGGGGCGCGGCATGCGCTGGGCCACGCGCCTGGGCGGGCTGGGTCTGGTGCTGAGCGCCGGCTGGGCGCTCGGGCACGGCGTCTGGGCGCAGATCCAGGCGTATTGCGCCTGAAGGCCCGGACATGCCCCCGAGTGCCGCCCGGCATCGCCCGCCGCGGGCGACGACCGCGGGTGAAACCGCATTGAAACGCCAGACGGGTCGTCGTATCAGGCCCGTGAAAGCTCTGCTGGCATAGAATCGATTTCTTTATGGCGGCACCCCGCCGCAACCAACCTCGCGACTAGCGGAGACGACTACACATGTACCAACACATCAAGGTGCCCGAAGGCGGGCAGAAGATCACGGTCAACGCCGACTTCTCCCTGAATGTGCCCGACCAGCCGATCATTCCCTACATCGAGGGCGACGGCACGGGGTTTGACATCACGCCCGTGATGATCAAGGTCGTCGACGCTGCCGTGGCCAAGGCCTACGGCGGCAAGAAGAAGATCCACTGGATGGAGATCTACGCCGGCGAGAAGTCGACCAAGGTCTACGGCCCCGACGTCTGGCTGCCCGAAGAGACCCTGCAGGTCCTGAAGGACTACGTGGTGTCCATCAAGGGCCCGCTGACCACGCCCGTGGGCGGTGGCATCCGTTCGCTGAACGTGGCCCTGCGTCAGGAACTGGACCTCTACGTCTGCCTGCGCCCGGTGCGCTACTTCAAGGGCGTGCCTTCCCCCGTGAAGGAACCGCACAAGACCGACATGGTCATCTTCCGTGAGAACTCGGAAGACATCTACGCCGGCATCGAGTTCGAGGCCCAGAGCGACAAGGCCAAGAAGCTGATCAACTTCCTGCAGACCGAGTTCGGCGTCAAGAAGATCCGCTTCCCGGAAACCTCCGGCATCGGCATCAAGCCCGTGTCGAAGGAAGGCACCGAGCGCCTGGTGCGCAAGGCCATCCAGTACGCCATCGACAATGACAAGCCCAGCGTGACCATCGTGCACAAGGGCAACATCATGAAGTTCACCGAAGGCGGCTTCCGTGACTGGGCCTACGCCCTGGCCCAGACCGAGTTCGGCGCCGAGCTGATCGACGGCGGCCCGTGGTGCAAGTTCAAGAACCCGAAGACCGGCAAGGACATCGTGGTCAAGGACTCCATCGCCGACGCCTTCCTGCAGCAGATCCTGCTGCGCCCGGCCGAGTACTCCGTGATCGCCACGCTGAACCTGAACGGCGACTACGTGTCTGACGCCCTGGCAGCCCAGGTCGGCGGCATCGGCATCGCCCCCGGCGCGAACCTGAGCGACTCCGTCGCCATGTTCGAAGCCACCCACGGCACCGCGCCGAAGTACGCTGGCAAGGACTACGTGAACCCCGGTTCCGAGATCCTGTCCGCCGAAATGATGCTGCGTCACATGGGCTGGCTGGAAGCCGCTGACCTGATCATCTCGTCGATGGAAAAGTCCATCCTGAGCAAGAAGGTCACCTATGACTTCGCCCGCCTGCTGGACGGCGCCACGCAAGTGTCGTGCTCCGGTTTCGGTCAAGTCATGATCGACCACATGTGAAGGCTGCGGCGTGAGCCGCATCCCGCATGACAAGGCACCTTCGGGTGCCTTTTTCTTTGCCTGAGCCTGTGCCGGACTCGTCACCGGCCCGGCTGGCGGAAGGGGAGGGCTCGCGCACATGCGGGCGCTGGATGCGTTCATCAACACGCATCGCGCCGCGCCTGGCTCCAATGACAAACGCCTGCAACACACCCCTGATGACAGGGGCGCACTGCAGGCGCCTAGGGGCTGATGTGGGGGTCAGCTGAGGGCGACTTCACCGCCGATCGGCGTGATGTTCTGGGCCAGCTGGCCCTTGGGGCCGGCCACCAGCTCGAAGCTGACCTTGCTGCCCTGCTTGAGGGTCCGGAAACCCTCCATCTGGATCGCCGAAAAATGGGCGAACACGTCTTCGCCGCCTTGCTCCGGTTCAATGAAGCCAAAACCCTTGGCATCGTTGAACCACTTCACGGTTCCTTGTTGCATTTCCTTCTCCATCCCGGTGTCTAACGCACCGAGGCGGATTCTCAAAGCTCTGTCGCCTTTGTGTCAATTCGGGGCCTCCCCCGAGGTGCGGATGTGCCGCCGGGGGCCACGCCCACCTGTCAGACCTTGCGGGGTCGTGCCGCGGCCGCACGGAAACGGAGGTCGGCGTGGCATATGGCGCGAATATGGCCGCACCGCGCCCTGCAGATCACTTTTTCAAGCCCCCGTCCTTGAATCATGATCAAGCCAGCGCCATGTGAGGCCATGTGCCTCTCTATAGAATCGGTCCATGCCAGATCTTCCCAACCAGCCCCCTGTGCCGCCGGGCCAGCCGCCCGGCGCGGTGCCGGGCCGTGACGATGCGGACGGGACCGTCATCCTCGAGCGCGTTCCCCAGAAAACCGAGCCCCCGCGCCTGTACCAGGTGCTGCTGCTCAACGACGATTTCACCCCGATGGAGTTTGTCGTGATGGTGTTGCAGGAGTTCTTCCGCCATGACCTGGACACGGCCACCCAGATCATGCTCAAGATCCATCACGAAGGGCGCGGCGTCTGCGGTGTCTTCACCAAGGATGTAGCCGCGACCAAGGTCGAACTGGTGCTGGCCGCCTCCCGGCGTGCCGGCCATCCCTTGCAGTGCATTATGGAGGCCGCATGATTGCCCAAGAACTTGAAGTCAGCCTGCACATGGCCTTCGTCGAGGCGCGCCAGCAGCGCCACGAATTCATCACCGTCGAGCATCTGCTGCAGGCACTGCTGGACAACCCGTCCGCAGCGGAAGTGCTGCGCGCCTGCTCGGCCAACATCGACGACCTGCGCAAGAGCCTGACGCAGTTCATCAAGGACAACACGCCCACGGTGGGCGGGACCGAGGAGGTGGACACCCAGCCCACGCTCGGCTTCCAGCGCGTGATCCAGCGCGCGATCATGCACGTGCAGTCCACCGGCAGCGGCAAGAAGGAAGTGACCGGCGCGAACGTGCTGGTCGCCATCTTCGGCGAGAAGGACTCCCATGCCGTCTACTACCTGCATCAGCAGGGCGTGACGCGCCTGGACGTCGTCAACTACATCGCCCACGGCATCAAGAAGAGCGAGCCGCCGGAGCCGCCCAAGGGCCAGGACGGCCAGGGCAGCGGCAGCGAGGCCGAGCGCGAGGACGGCGAGGGCGCCGCCGCGGGCTCGAAGGGCTCGCCGCTGGAGCAGTTCACCCAGAACCTGAACCAGCAGGCCAAGGACGGCAAGATCGATCCGCTGATCGGTCGCGAGGCCGAGGTCGAGCGCGTCGTGCAGGTGCTGTGCCGCCGCCGCAAGAACAACCCGCTGCTGGTGGGCGAGGCCGGTGTCGGCAAGACCGCCATCGCCGAGGGCCTGGCCTGGCGCATCACGGAGGGTGACGTCCCGGACGTCTTGGCCGAAGCCCAGGTCTATTCCCTGGACATGGGGGCGCTGCTGGCCGGCACCAAGTACCGCGGCGACTTCGAGCAACGCCTGAAGGCCGTGCTCAAGCAGCTCAAGGACCAGCCGAACGCCATCCTCTTCATCGACGAGATCCACACGCTCATCGGCGCGGGCGCGGCCTCGGGCGGCACGCTCGATGCCAGCAACCTCCTCAAGCCGGCGCTGAGCTCCGGCGCGATGAAGTGCATCGGCGCGACCACCTTCACCGAGTACCGTGGCATCTTCGAGAAGGACGCCGCACTGTCCCGCCGCTTCCAGAAGGTCGACGTGGCGGAGCCGTCGGTCGAGCAGACCATCGAGATCCTGAAGGGGCTGAAGTCGCGCTTCGAGGAGCACCACAGCGTGAAGTACGCGCTGGGCGCCCTGCAGGCGGCGGCGGAGCTGTCGGCCAAGTACATCAATGACCGCCATCTGCCGGACAAGGCGATCGATGTGATCGACGAGGCCGGTGCCGCGCAGCGCATCCTGCCCAAGAGCAAGCAGAAGAAGACCATCACGCGCGCCGAGGTCGAGGACATCGTCGCCAAGATCGCCCGCATTCCGCCGGCGAGCGTGTCCAGCGATGACCGCGGCAAGCTCAAGAGCCTGGATCGCGACCTCAAGAGCGTGGTCTTCGGCCAGGACCCGGCCATCGATGCGCTGGCCGCCGCCATCAAGATGGCGCGTTCGGGGCTCGGCAAGCCGGACAAGCCCATCGGCAGCTTCCTGTTCTCGGGCCCCACCGGCGTGGGCAAGACGGAGGTGGCGAAGCAGCTGGCCTACATCCTCGGTATCGAGCTGATCCGCTTCGACATGTCCGAGTACATGGAGCGCCACGCCGTGAGCCGCCTCATCGGCGCGCCTCCGGGCTATGTGGGCTTCGACCAGGGCGGTCTGCTGACCGAGGCCGTCACGAAGAAGCCGCACAGCGTGCTGCTGCTGGACGAGATCGAGAAGGCGCACCCGGATGTCTTCAATGTGCTGCTGCAGGTCATGGACCACGGCTCGCTGACGGACAACAACGGGCGCAAGGCCGATTTCCGCAACGTCATCATCGTCATGACGACGAATGCCGGCGCCGAGATCATGAACAAGTCCACCATCGGCTTCACCACCCAGCGCCAGCAGGGTGACGAGATGGCGGACATCAAGCGCCTGTTCACGCCCGAGTTCCGCAACCGCCTGGACGCCATCGTGTCCTTCCGTGCGCTGGACGAGGAGATCATCCTGCGCGTGGTGGACAAGTTCCTGCTGCAGCTGGAAAGCCAGCTGGCCGAGAAGAAGGTGGAGGTCACCTTCACCGACGCCCTGCGCCAGCAGCTCGCCAAGAAGGGCTTCGACCCGCTCATGGGTGCGCGGCCGATGCAGCGTCTGATCCAGGACACCATCCGCCGGGCGCTGGCCGACGAACTGCTGTTCGGCCGCCTGGTCGATGGCGGACGCCTGAAGGTGGATGTGGATGCCGCCGGGGAGGTGCAGCTGGACATCCAGCCGGCCGGCAAGAAGTCCGACAGCAAGCCCCCGAAGGCCGAGGCCGCCACGGCGGGCTGACGCTCGACGCGAGCCCCGGTGCTCCTTGCCAACGCGCCCCGAGGGGCGCGTTTTTCATGGGCGCCGCCTGGCGCGGCTCACCATTTGTGGACGGACGCCACCACGCGACCGATGACCTCGAGGTCGGTGGCGGTGGACAGATCCACGTCGTAGGCCGCGAAGGCCGGATTGGCGCTGCTCACCCGCAGCACGCGCCCCGGCAGCATCTGGCAGTAGCGCACCAGCAGTTCCTCGCCCTGGCGCAGGGCATAGGCGAAGCCGCTGCGGGGCGCGATGTCCTGCTGGTCGACCAGCACCTGGTCCCCGTCGGACAGCATGCCTTCCATGGCCGAACCCCGCACCGTCACGACCGTCAGCTTGCCGACGTCCAGCTGACGCGAGGCCAGCCAGTCCTTGCCGAAGCACAGCCCACTGACCTCTTGGCCGGTCTCGTAGGCGGCGGCCTCTTCCTTGGCGGAGGCCGGGCCGCGGGCCGCCCGGTCCGGCAGCGCGGGGACGCGGACAAAGTGCTCGGCGCCGCTGTCGTCCTTGCGCCCCGTGATGACGAGCGTGAGGTCCATGCCCAGCGCAGCCGCCTTGCGCAGGTAGCGGGCATCCGGGCTGCGATCGCCGGCCTCGTAGTTGAACTGCGTGGTCTTGCTGACGCCGACGGCCGCGCCGAAGTCGGCCTGGGCATAGCCGAGCCGCTGGCGCTCCGCGCGGAGGCGGTCGCCAATGCCCACGTTCGTGGAATCCTGGGGGTCAAGAGGAGGCGTCACAGTGCATTGACTGTACCCGTTTTTAACTGGCCGGTCGCCCACAAACGGACGATATGGGGGTCCCGGATGTCATCAATCGAGGGGATGAATGGCCCGCAATCTCACGTATGGAAACAAAATCAAGACTTTTGATGATGTGATTTTCAATTGTTGAAACTAGAGTGGCTGCAGTTCAACAGGACATCAGAGACCATCATGAGCAATCAACAAACGGATGGTCTGGTCGCGGAAGGCGGTACGCGGTTTCTGCAAGACCAGGCCTCGCCGGCGGCGGCGAAACGCACCCTTCAGATGCAGGGCATCACCCTGAGCGAGTTCGCGCGCCAGCATGGCTTCAAGTACCGCACGGTGTCGGAAGTGGTGCGGGGGGTGAACAAGGGCCTGTATGGGGAGGGGCACCGTGTGGCGGTGGCGCTTGGCTTGAAGCGTGGGCCTTGAGCATGGCGTCCGCCTCCGCCGATGCGCCCGGGCCGGCGCCGCCGCCCGAGCCGGCAGCCGGTGTTCCGCCGCGTATCGACCGGCTCGTCCTGCGCGTGGCCTATGCTTATGACGCCCTGCCGTTCGACGTCTTTCAGCATCTGCGTTCGGCGCTGGCGGGGGACCACAACATCGCCCAGGCCCTCGAGACGGCTCGCGAGGTAGTGGCGGTGCTGTCGGACGACGATCTGGCCTTCGTGCTGGCTCGCCTGCTGGTCTGCACGTCGGACGCCGTGGATTAGTCGCGTCCTCTGGCACCGCCGCCCGGGCCGAGTGGTCGCGCATGACCACTCGCCGGGCGCATCGCCTGACCTAGTGCCCCGCTTCCTGCGCTGCTTCCTGCCCCACTTCCTGCCCAACTTCCTGCCCAACTTCGTGCGCCACCTCATGCCCGGTGTGCCGTTCAGCCGGCCGCCGGGTCCTGGCGATAGAAGCCGGCAAAGAGGCCGTAGAGGGCCGGGTCGTGCTGCTGCAGCTGCTGCGGCTCGACGAAGAAGGCCTCGGTGGCCACAGCGAAGAACTCCTCGACGGATTCGGCGCCGTAGGGGTCGATGACGGTCTCGATGCCGGCATCGACCGCCTCGCAGAAGCGCTCCCAGGCGGGGTCGATCACCGCGATCCAGGCCTCGGTCGCAGCCGCCGTGGGCAGCGGCGGGATGCCGTCAGGCGCGCCGTTGGCCATGTCCAGCACATGGGCGAACTCATGGATCACGACGTTGTAGACCGGCCCGGCGCCGAGCGCCGGATCGGGCTGCAACTCGCTCCAGGCCAGCATCAGGGGCCCGCCTTCCATGGCCTCGCCGGCCAGCTCTTCCTCGTAGTGATGCACGACGCCGTCCTCGTCCATGACCTCGCGAGGCGCGACGACCTCCGATTCATGCATCACGATGCCCACGAAGCCGTCGTAGGCCGCCAGACCGAGGGCCAGGATGGGCAGGCAGGCTTGGGCGGCCACGGCCACGGCGACTTCGTCCGTCACCTCGAAGCCGCCGGCACCGTGGAACTCCTTGCGGGCCAGGAACAGCGAGCACAGGCGCCGCAGTGACGCGAGATCCGCCTCGCTGCGGCGGCCGATGAAGGGGTAGCGGGCCAGCGTCAGCGCCCACAGCTTGTCGGGGATGGCATGGCGCGCCAGCTGCCGCTGCTCGCGCCGCGCCTGCCAGGACTGCAGGAGCCGCGTCAGCATGGTCGGCCGGCGGGCGTGTCGGGCCCCTCGGCCTGGGGCGCCGGGCTGGACGTCGGCAGGGCGGTTGGGGCAGCGGCGGCATCCGCCACGGCAGATGGCGGGCGGTCCGCCTCGGGCAGCGACAGCCGCTGCAGCCCGGCCGCGCTCAGCCGCAGGACGTCGGCGCGCAGGGGCGGATGGTCGAGATCCCAGTCGCTGAGCACGTCCCGCTGCCGCCCGTCGCCGAGCGCGTGGCGGGCGGGGCGATGGGTGTGGCCATGGATCAGCTGCTCGCAGGAGCGCGCCTGCAGGGCCTGGCGCACGGCGTCCGCGTCGAGGTCCGCCCACAGCTCGGGGCGATCGGCGACGCCCGCCTTCTGCGCCATGCTGCGCTCGCGGAGGCCTCGAGCAATGCGGCGGCGCTCGTCCAGTGGCTGTGCCAGGAAGGTCTGCTGCCAGGCGGGCGCGCGCACCTGGGCGCGGAAGGCCTGGTAGTCCCGGTCCTCCAGGCACCAGGCGTCGCCATGGCTCAGCAGGAGGCGCCGCCCGAAGGCCTGCAGCACGCAGGGGTCGGCCAGGCGGGTCAGGCCGGCGTCCTGTGCGGCGGCGCTGCCGAACAGGAAATCGCGGTTGCCCGCCATGAAGAAGAGGGGCGTCCGCGTGCTGGCCTGCCGGAGCAGCGCGAGCAGTGCGGCCTCGTCGGGCTGGTCTCGGGCGTCGTCACCGATCCAGACCTCGAAGATGTCCCCCAGCAGGAAGATGGCGTCGGCCGCCGTGTGGCTCAGGTAGTGAGCCAGGGCCGCGCGCGTGCCGGGGGTCTGCTCGGACAGGTGCAGGTCCGAGATGAAGTCGATCGCCCGCCAGTGCGGCGGGGCGATCCACTCGCCTGGCAGTTCATCCAGGCAGGGCGGGGGCTCAGCCCTGGACTTCAACAGCCTTCTCGATCACGACGGCCTCGACGGGCACATCGCCGTGGCCGTTCTTGTTGCCGGTGCGGACCTTCTCGATCTCGCCCACCACCTCGGCGCCGGCCACCACCTTGCCGAACACGGCATAGCCCCAGCCCGAGGGCGACTCGGACTTGAAGTCCAGGAAGTCGTTGTTGATGGCGTTGATGAAGAACTGGGCCGAGGCCGAGTGCGGCGCGTTGGTGCGGGCCATCGCGATCGTGTACTGGGCGTTCTTCAGGCCGTTGTTGGCTTCGTTCTGGATCGGGGCGTCGGTGGGCTTCTGGCTCATGTCGGCCGTGAAGCCGCCGCCCTGGATCATGAAGCGCTTGATGACGCGATGGAAGATCGTGCCGTCGTAGTGGCCCTTGTTCACGTAGCTCAGGAAGTTGGCGACGGTGATGGGCGCCTTGGCGTCATCCAGCTCCAGCTTGATGACCTTGGCGGCGCCGTTCAGGTTGATGGTCAGTTCGACGAATTTGCTCATGGCTTGCACTCCAGGGTGGCCTTGTTGATGAGGATGGGGGTGGTGGGCAGGTGCTGGAAGGCGCCCTTGGCCTCCACCGGCGTGGCGCGGATCTTGTCGACGACGTCCATGCCGGCGACGACGTGGCCGAAGACGGCATAGCCGCGGCCGGTGTTCGAGTTCTCGGCATCGAGGCCGGTGTTGTCGGCCACGTTGATGAAGAACTGCGAGGTGGCGGAGTCCGGGAAGGCGGTGCGGGCCATCGAAATGGTGCCGCGCAGGTTCTTCAGGTCGGTCTTGTCTTCCAGGGGGATCGGCGCACGGGTCGGCTTCTGAACGAGCTTGTCGGTGAAGCCGCCGGTCTGGATCATGAAGCCGTCGATCACGCGGTGGAAGACCACCCCGTTGTAGTGGCCGGCCTTCACGTACTGGACGAAGTTGGCCACGGTCTTCGGGGCCTTCTCGGCGTTCAGCTCGACGCAGATGTCGCCTACCGTGGTGGCGAGCTTGACCTGCTGGGCCTGGGCGCTGAGCGCCAGGGGCAGCAGGGCGGCGGCCAGCAGGCCGCGCAGGCAGGAGAGAGACGGCAGGTGGTGGGCCATGTGGCGTGGACTCCCTTGGCAAATGGTTCTGGAGGGATGCCCGTCGTGCCGGGCGGGCCTCATCAGGGACGAGGGCGCGGCGGCCGGGGCAGCTGCCGCATTCTCGCTCAGCGGGCCGGGCCGTTCAGGTGGCGCAGCAGCTCTTGCGTGCGGCGCAGTTTCAGGCCGGCGTTGACCGAGCTCTGGGGGCCGGGCCGGGCGGCGATGCCATAGGCACGGGCGGCCATCTGCAGCAGCACGTCGCCGAGGTTTTCCTGGGCCTGGACATGGTCGGGCTGCAGCGCCACGGCGCGTTGCAGGGCGTCCTGGGCGGCGTCCAGCTCGCCACGGCCGGCGAGGATCACGGCGAGGTTGTTGAAGGGGTCCGCCAGGTCCGGGAAGTCCTCGGTCAGGTGGCGCAGCAGGGTCTCGGCCTGGGCGGTCTCGCCGGATTCCATGCGCATCAGCGCCAGGGCGAAGCGCACGCGGGCGTTGTTGGGGTCCTCGCCCAGCGCCTGCTCCAGCGTCTTCTTGGCGTCCGCCTGGTGGCCCTGCAGCCATTGCTGCTGGGCCTTCTCCAGTTCACCCGCCGCCAGGGCGGGCCCGGCGAGGCCCAGGCCGGCGGCCATCAGCAGGGCGGGGAGGGCGGAAAGGGCGAAACCGGGGAGGCGGAGCTTCATGGGCGGGTGGGCAGGGCCGCAAAGGCCCAATCGGTATACTGGATGATTCTATAAGCTGGCTCCGTCCGGCACCGCTCGTTGGCGGCGATGCCCTTGCCCGGCGTCACGCTTTCGTTCCGGTTCGCCCCGAGTTCGCCCTGCGAGCCCCACCTTTCGCCCTGCGAGTCCATGTCCCTGCGCATCTACAACACCCTGACCCGCGCGGTCGAGCCCTTCGCCCCCATCGAGCCTGGCCATGTGCGCATGTACGTCTGCGGCATGACCATCTACGACCTGTGTCACGTGGGCCATGCCCGCATGATGATGGCCTTCGATGTGGTCCAGCGCTGGCTCAAGGCCTCGGGCTATCGGGTGACCTATGTCCGCAACATCACGGACATCGAGGACAAGATCATCAAGCGGGCCCTGGAGCGCGGCATCAGCATCCGCCAGCTGACGGACGAGATGATCGACGCCATGCACCGCGACATCGGCGCCCTGGGCGTCGAGCGTCCGACGCACGAGCCGCGCGCCACCGAGTACGTCGGCCAGATGCTGGACATGATCGGTCTGCTCGAGGAGAAGGGCCTGGCCTACCAGGCGAGCAACGGAGACGTGAACTACGCCGTGCGCAAGTTCCCGGGCTACGGCAAGCTCTCCCGCCGCAACCTCGACGACCTGCGAGCCGGCGAGCGCGTGGCCGTGGACGAAGGCAAGCATGACCCGCTCGACTTCGTGCTCTGGAAGGCCGCCAAGGCCGACGAGCCCGCGGACGCCAAGTACGACGGCCGCTACGGCCCCGGCCGGCCCGGCTGGCACATCGAGTGCTCGGCCATGAGCTGCGCCGTGCTGGGCGAGACCTTCGACATCCACGGCGGCGGCCTGGACCTGCAGTTCCCGCACCACGAGAACGAGATCGCCCAGAGCGAGGGGGCGCTCGGCAAGCCCTTCGTGCGCACCTGGATGCACAACGGTTTCCTGAATGTCGACAACGAGAAGATGTCCAAGTCCCTGGGCAACTTCTTCACCATCCAGGACGTGCTGAAGAGCTACGACGGCGAGACGGTGCGCTTCTTCATGCTGCGCACGCACTACCGCAGCCCGATCAACTACAGCGACGCCGCCCTGGAGGACGCCCGCCAGGCGCTGCGCCGCCTGTACACGGCGCTGGACGGTGTCGAGGCGGCGAGCGTCACGATCGACTGGTCGAACCCCGTCGCCGCGGCCTTCCGTGCCGCAATGGACGAGGACTTCAACGCCCCCGCGGCGCTGGCGGTGCTCTTCGACCTGGCCTCGAGCGTCAACCGCAGCCGCTCGCCCGAGGAGGCCGGCCTGCTGAAGGCGCTGGCCGCCACGCTGGGCCTGCTGCAGCAGTCGCCCCGTGCCTATCTGCAGGCCGGCAGCACGCTGGACGAGGCCGCCATCCAGGTCCAGATCGAGGCCCGTGCGGCCGCGAAGGCTGCCCGGGACTTTGCGGAGGCCGACCGCATCCGCAAGGCGCTGCTGGACGCCGGCATCGTGCTGCAGGACTCGCCCACCGGCACGACCTGGATGAAGGCCTGATGGCGCGCTCGGCAGCGGCCGGGGTCACCCCGGAGTATTGGGACGAGGCCTGCAGGCACCTGGTCAAGCGCGACCGGGTGATGAAGAAGCTCATCCCCCAGTTCGGTGAGGCCCGCCTGCAGAGCAAGGCGGATGCCTTCACCACGCTGGCCCGCTCCATCGTGGGGCAGCAGATCTCGGTGAAGTCGGCGCAGTCCGTCTGGGACAAATTCCTGGCGCTCGTGGCGGGCCCCGTTCACCGCATCCAGCCCACGGCGGTGCTGGCCCTGGACATCGCGGCACTGCGGGCCGCGGGGCTGTCCGTGCGCAAGGTGGAATACCTCCGGGACCTGGCCGAGCACTTCGAGGCCGGCCGCGTTCATGTGCGCCAATGGACGCAGATGGACGACGAAGCCATCATCGAGGAGCTGGTCGCCATCCGCGGCATCGGCCGCTGGACGGCCGAGATGTTCCTGATTTTTCACCTGATGCGCCCCAATGTGATGCCGTTGGACGACGTTGGGCTGCTCAAGGGCATCAGCGAGAACTACTTCTCCGGCGAGCCCGTTTCGCGGGCCGAGGCACGGGAGGTGGGGGAGGCCTGGGCCCCCTACCGCTCGGTAGCCACATGGTACATTTGGCGAAGTCTCGATCCGCTACCGGTGGAGTACTAGCCCATTCCGTCTCGGCTGCACCAGCCCCCACGAAGGGTGTGACTCCGCCGATCCGGTCCCGCCGCCGGCCCTCGGGCCCCCCGCGGCGGGCGCTTTGAAATCAGGACGACTGATGAGCAAGAAACATTTCCTCGAATTCGAGCAGCCCATTGCCGAGCTCGAAACCAAGATCGAAGAGCTGCGCTACGTGCAGAGCGAGTCCGCCGTCGACATCTCCGAGGAGATCGACCGCCTCTCCAAGAAGAGCCAGCAGCTCACCAAGGACATCTACTCCAGCGTGGCCCCGTGGCAGACCTACCAGGTCGCCCGCCACCCGCAGCGCCCGCAGACGCTGGACTACTGCAAGGACGTCTTCACCGAGTTCCAGGAACTCCATGGTGACCGCCACTTCGCCGACGACGCCGCCATCGTGGGCGGCATCGCCCGCTTCAATGGCCAGCCTTGCGTGGTCGTGGGCCATCAGCGCGGTGCCGATGCCAAGGAGCGCACGCTGCGCAACTTCGGCATGCCGCGCCCCGAGGGCTACCGCAAGGCCCTGCGCCTGATGAAGCTGGCCGAGAAGTTCGGCCTGCCCGTCTTCACCTTCATCGACACCATGGGTGCCTACCCCGGCATCGGTGCCGAGGAGCGTGGCCAGTCCGAGGCCATCGGCCGCAACATCTTCGAGATGGCGCAGCTGGAAGTGCCCATCATCGCCACCGTGATCGGCGAAGGCGGCTCCGGCGGCGCGCTGGCCATCGGCGTGGCGGACCAGGTGCTGATGCTGCAGTTCTCGGCCTACTCGGTGATTTCGCCGGAAGGCTGCGCCTCCATCCTGTGGAAGACCTCCGAGCGTGCGCCCGACGCCGCCGAGGCGCTGGGCATCACCGCCCACCGCCTGAAGGCCCTGGGCCTGATCGACAAGATCGTGAACGAGCCCGTCGGCGGCGCCCACCGCGACGCCAAGCAGATGTGCTCCAACCTGAAGCGCGCGCTCTCGGATGCCCTGCGCCAGGTGTCGGACCTCAAGCCCAAGGAGCTGCTGGACCGCCGCTACGAGCGCCTGCAGGCCTATGGCCGATTCGGCGACACCAAGAATCGCTGAGCCTGACTCCAGCGCCGCTGGCGCCTGCGTGGCCGTCGCCTGGAGCGGCGGCCGCGACTCCACCGCCCTCATGCATGCCACGGCCCGCTGCGCGCAGGCCCTGGCGCATGAGGGTTTTGCTTTGCGGGTGCTCGGCCTGCATGTCCATCACGGGCTGAGCCCCCAGGCGGACGCCTGGCTGGTGCATTTGCAGCAGCAGGTCGAGGCCTGGCGCGGGCAGGGGCTGCCCGTCGCGCTGCAATGGCACCGGCTCGAGGGCGCGCCCGCCGCGGGCGAGAGCATCGAGGCCTGGGCCCGTGCCGGCCGCCACGCGGCCTTGCAGGCCATGGCGCAGGCGGCGGGGGCCTCGCTGCTGCTGCTGGCGCATCACCGGCGCGATCAGGCCGAGACCTGGTTGCTGCAGGCCCTGCGTGGCGCCGGCCTGGCCGGGCTGGCCGCCATGCCGCAGCGGCAGGCGCGCGAGGGTCTGGTGTGGGCGCGGCCCTGGCTGGAGCAGCCGCGCGCGCGCATCGAGCACTACGTCCAGGCGCATGGCCTGGCCCACATCGAGGACGAGAGCAACGCCGACCCGCGCTTTGCCCGCAACCGGCTGCGGCTGCAGGGATGGCCCGCGTTGCAGGCGGCGTTTCCTGGCGCCGAGGCCGCGCTGACGCAGTCCGCGCGCTGGGCGCAGGAGGCGGGCGAGCTGCTGGCGGAGCTGGCCCGGGACGACGCGCAGCGCTGGCTCGATCCCTCACCTGCGGCCTCGCCAGCCCTGCGCCTGGCGGTCTTCGAGGCGCTGTCCCGCCCGCGCCTGAGCAATCTGCTGCGGCACTGGCTGCGACAGTCGCTGCCTCAGTCCGCGCCCGCCAGCCTGGTGAGCCGCCTGCTGGACGAGGCCGCCGCGGCGCCGGCCGGGGCGTCCTGGCCGGCAGGTCAGCGGGTGGTCCAGAAGCATCGGGGCCACCTGCTGGTGCTGCCCGCCCCGGCCGCCCCCGCCGCACAGGCCTGCCGCATGGACCTCAGCACACCCGGCCGCCATGCCTGCCCGGCCTTCGGCGGGGCCTGGGAGGTGAGCCTCGTCGAGGGAGCGCTTGAGCCTTCGTCGGAATGGGTGGGCTCATCGCTATTGCGCAATGTGATCTTGCGTCCACGCGAAGGCAGCGAGCAATTCCAGCGCGCGCCGGGCACGCCGCCACGCGCCTTGAAGAAGGCCTGGCAGGCGGCGGGCGTGCCTGCGCTGGGGCGGGGCGGTCCGCTGGTTTATGCGGATTTCCCTGGGGAAACGGGCGCGCCACCGCCTTTGTTGTGGGTGCCGGCCCTGGGCCTGGACGCGCGTTGCCGAGGGCAGGGGGAGGGGGCGCGGCTGCGCCTGACCTGGCTGCCGGACGCTCCCTGACGAGGGGCTGATGCCCTCGCCGCCACGCCGGCAGGGCTTCGTGCTTCGCCAAGCCCAACCTTAGAATCGGCCTCAGCGACCGCGGCGCAAGAAACCCCCTCCAACTCCGCGCATCTTCACAACCATGGCATTGATCGTTCACAAGTACGGCGGCACCTCGATGGGCTCGACCGACCGTATCCGCAACGTGGCCAAGCGCGTCGCCAAGTGGGCGCGTGCGGGCCATCAGATGGTGGTGGTGCCCTCGGCCATGAGCGGCGAGACCAACCGTCTGCTGGGCCTCGCCAAGGAGCTCTCGCCCGCCAGCAGCAGCCCCGCGCTGATGCGCGAGCTGGACATGATCGCCGCCACCGGCGAGCAGGTCTCGGTGGGCCTGCTGGCCATCGCGCTGCAGGCCGAAGGGCTGGAGTCCGTCAGCTACACCGGCTGGCAGGTGCCCGTGGCGACCGACTCGTCCTACACCAAGGCCCGCATCGAGAGCATCGACGACAAGCGCGTCCGTGCCGACCTGGCCGCTGGCAAGGTGGTGGTCATCACCGGCTTCCAGGGCATCGACGAGCACAACAACATCACCACGCTGGGCCGGGGCGGCTCCGACACCTCGGCCGTGGCCATTGCCGCCGCCATGAAGGCGGACGAGTGCCTGATCTACACCGACGTCGACGGCGTCTACACGACCGACCCGCGCGTGGTCCCCGAGGCGCGCCGCCTGAAGAGCATCAGCTTCGAGGAAATGCTCGAGATGGCCTCGCTGGGCTCCAAGGTGCTGCAGATCCGCTCGGTGGAATTCGCCGGCAAGTACCGCGTGCCGCTGCGCGTGCTGTCCAGCTTCACGGCCTGGGACATCGACATCAACGAGGAAGCCAAGTCCGGCACCCTGATCACTTTTGAAGAGGACGAAAACATGGAACAAGCCGTCGTGTCGGGCATCGCCTTCAACCGCGACGAGGCCAAGGTGACGCTGCTGGGCGTGCCTGACAAGCCGGGCATCGCCTTCCAGATCCTCGGCCCCGTGGCAGAGGCCAACATCGACATCGACGTCATCATCCAGAACGTCTCGCACGACGGGAAGACCGACTTCAGCTTTACCGTGCACCGCAACGACTACCAGCGCACGCTGGAGCTGCTTGAGAAGACCGTCGCCCCGGCCACCGGCGCCGCCAAGGTGCTGGGCGACCCGCGCATCTGCAAGGTGTCCATCGTGGGCATCGGCATGCGCTCGCACGTGGGCGTGGCGTCCAAGATGTTCCGCTCCCTCAGCGAGGAAGGCATCAACATCCAGATGATCTCAACCAGCGAGATCAAGACCAGCGTGGTCATCGACGAGAAGTACATGGAGCTCGCCGTGCGCGCGCTGCACCGGGCCTTCGACCTGGACCAGCCGGCCACCTGATCCTGCCTCTCCCGCGCTTTTCTGAAAAAAGTCGGGAATTTTTAGCAGGGGCTCAAAAACCGCTGCTATACTGCGAGGCTCTGCTGGAGACGTGACCGAGTGGCCGAAGGTGCTCCCCTGCTAAGGGAGTATGTGGGCAAAACCTGCATCGAGGGTTCGAATCCCTCCGTCTCCGCCAGACAGTATTGAGAAACCCGCCCAAGCGTGCTTGTGGCGGGTTTTTTCATTGTTCCTTCATTGACCCAGTGCCTGCTGCTGTGGAAGTCTTGTGACATGAACACCGTTGTGAAGATCCGCACCCCGGAAGAGATCGCCAAGGCCCGCGAGGCCGCCGGCCTGGTGGCCCAGGTGCTGGCCATGATCGGCGAGCATGTGAAGCCCGGCGTGAGCACGGAAGAACTGGACCGGATCTGCCATGACTTCATCGTCCATGAGCTGAAGGTCATCCCGGCCAACGTCGGCTACCACGGCTTCCCCAAGACCATCTGCGCGTCCGTCAACGATGTCGTCTGCCATGGCATCCCGACGCCGGCCAAGATCCTGAAGAACGGCGACATCATCAACATCGACGTGGCCATCATCAAGGACGGCTGGTTCGGTGACAGCAGCCGCATGTTCTACGCGGGCGAGCCCAAGCTGCATGCCCGCCGGCTCGTGAACACCTGCTACGAAGCCCTGTGCGCCGGCATCCGCCAGGTGAAGCCGGGCGCCACGCTGGGCGATGTCGGCCACGCCATCCAGAGCATCGCCTTCCGCGACGGTTACAGCGTCGTGCGCGAGTACGGTGGCCACGGCATCGGGGACATCTACCACGATGCCCCGCACGTGAACCACTTCGGCCGCCCGGGCGAGGGCGTGAAGCTGGTGCCGGGCATGATCTTCACCATCGAGCCCATGATCAACGCCGGGCGCCGCGAGGTGAAGGAAATGAAGGACGGCTGGACCGTCGTCACCAAGGACCGCTCGCTGTCCGCCCAGTGGGAGCACATGGTGCTTGTCACGGACACGGGCTTCGAGGTCCTCACCACCTGGCCGGACGGCCTGGGTACCTATCCGCCCATCGCCTGAATGCATTTGAGGGGCCTGGGCGCCAGGGGCTGGGCGATAGCCGGCACCGCGGGACGCGTCCTGGCGTCGGCCAGCGCTGATTTCACGACGCGGCGGTCAGCGGGCGCGCCGCTGGCGCGTTAGAGCAGGATGTGGGACTCGCCGGCCCTGCCGCGCCGGGTCCGTGTCCGCCCTGATCCCGGAGTGCCCCTGATGCTGCTGCCTGCCCTGTCTGCCCAAGCCCGAGCCCGCCGTGCCGCGGCGCTGTGCTGCTGTCTGAGCCTCCCCGCCCTGGCCGTGGCGCAGTACCAGTGCACGGATGCCGCCGGGCGCATCGTCTACCAGCAGGCGCCGTGTGCGGCCGGGCTGCAGCAGCGGATCCTCGCGCCGGCCAACCCGCCGCAGACGGTGCCGCTGACGGTGCCGTCCACCCCCTCGCTGACACCCTCGGGCAGCGGCAGCCCGCGGGCCGGGCTGCGCAGCGTCGGGCCGCTGCCGACGGTGGGCGATGTCGGCCCGGTGAGCGTCGGCATGACGCAGTCCCAGGTGCTGGCCGTCCTCGGCCCCCCCGAGCGTTCGCGCACGGTGCAGGACGGCGCCTCCGTCTACAGCCACTGGGGCTACCAGCGCGAGCGCAGCCGCCTGGTGGTGGTGATGGAGCGTGGCGTGGTCCGCGCGGTGCAGGCCGACGAGGGCGCGCCCGCGCCGCGGGCCTGTGCATCGGCGGCCGAGATCCGCGAGATCGAGATCGACATCAGCAAGATCCAGAACCGCGACAACCCGCTCGTGCAGGAGGCCCTGCAGCGGCGCCTGAGCGACGCCCGCGCCTGCCGCGGCGCCGGCTAGCCGAGCTCCGGCCGCCAGGCCTGGGCGAGGCGCACGACCGCGTCGCTCAAGCCCGGTGCGGTCACGGCCGCGAAGCCCAGCACCAGCCCGGCGCGCGCCGAGCTCTCCGGCAGTCCGCCGACGCGCCGCATCGCCCCGACCTCGAGCCGGGCCCGCACGGCGGCCTCGGTCAGGCGCTGCTCGAGGGCGGCGCCGGGCAGCGGCAGGTAGGCGTGCAGCCCGGCCTCCGGCGCCGGCAGGGGCAGGCCCAGCGGGGCGATGTGGCGATCCCAGGCCTCGAGCAGGGCGTCGCGCCGCTCCCGGGCCGCACGGCGCATGCGGCGCACGTGCCGCAGGAAGTGCCCCTCGGCGATGAAGGCGGCCATCACCTGCTGGTCCATGCAGGCGCTGTGCCGGTCCAGCACCGAACGCAGGCGGGCGAGCGTCGGCAGCCAGGCCGGCGGGGCGACGAGATAACCCAGGCGCAGGCCCGGGAACATCAGCTTGGAGAGGCTGCCCACGTAGAGGGTCCGCCCGGCCGTGTCCAGGCTCGCGAGCGGCGCCAGGGGCAGGCCGACGTGGCGGTACTCGCTGTCGTAGTCGTCCTCGAGGATCCAGGCCTGCTGCCGGCGGGCCCAGGCGAGCAGGTCCATCCGGCGCTGCAGGCTCATCGCCACGCCGGTGGGGAACTGGTGGGAGGGCGTGACGTAGAGCAGCCGGCAGCGGGAGCCGAGCGCCTCCAGGGCCGCGGGGCGCAGGCCCTCGGCGTCGACGGGCACGTGACGCACCCGGGCGGCCTGCAGGCCCAGCGCGGCCGCGGCGGAGCGGTAGCCCGGCGACTCCGTGGCCGCTTCGTCGCCCGGACCGAGGAGGGCGAGGGCGGCCAGCGCGATGCCCTGCTGCGCCCCGCCGGTGATGAGGATCTGCCCGGCGTCGCAGGGCAGGCCGCGGGCGCTGCGCAGATAGTCCGCCAGCCACTCGCGCAGGGCGGGGAGGCCGGCGGGGTCTCCATAGGCCAGATTGCTGACGCTGTGCCGCCGCCAGGCCCGCGCCTGCAGGCGGGACCACAGGGCGGCTGGGAACAGGTCCATGGCGGGGCTGCCCCAGCGGAAGGCCCGCACCGGACCGCCGGGCGTCCGCGACGGCGTGAAGTGCTGGAGGGCCTGCCAGCACGGGGTCTGCGGCTCGGGTGACAGGGCCGGCGCGCTCGCACGCGAGGACGGGCGCGCCAGGGGCGAGACCATCTGCGCCAGGGGCGGCGTCACGTAGCTTCCGTCGCCGACCCGGCTGCTGATCAGCCCTTCGTCCAGCAGGTGCTCGAAGGCGCGGACCACCGTGTTGCGCGAGACGCCCAGCGCCGCCGCCAGGTCCCGCGTGGCCGGCATGCGCGCACCGGCCGGCAGCTGCCCCTGGAGCATGCGCTGGCGCAGCTGCTCGACCAGCTGGCGCGCCAGCGGGCCGGGCCCGTCCAGGCGGATGCCGGCGACGTCGAAGGGCAGGGCGGGCTGAGGCGGCGACTGCATGGCATTGGTCCTGCCGATGTTCGGCGAATTGGATCTTTGATCGTACCAATGCGCGCCCTATGCTTCGCTCCACATCGTCACCGACCCCTCATCCCGCGCCGCATGTACACCCCACAGCACTTCCAGCTCGACGACCCCTCCCTGCAGCGCCAGCTGGTGCAGTCCCACCCGCTCGCCCTGCTCGTGGCGGCTGATGCCCGTGCCGCCCGCGATGCCGCGGCGCCGCCCCTCGCCCTGCACCTGCCCATGGTGTGGGTCGACGACGGTGAGCAGTCCTGGCTCGAGGGGCATCTGGCGCGCGCCAATCCGCACCTGGCGGGCCTGGCGGAGGGGCAGACCGTCCGCCTCGTCTTCACCGGGCCGGATGCCTATGTCTCACCCGCCCACTACGACAACCCGCGCAACGTCCCGACCTGGAACTACCTGGCGCTGGAGGTGCTCGGCACGCTGCATCGCGTGGACGAGGCGCTGGCCAAGGACCGGCTCCTCAAGCGCCTGATCGAGCCGCGTGATCCGGGCTACATCGCGCAATGGCGGGGCCTGCCGGAGGACTTCCAGGAGAGCCTGCTGGGCGCCATCGTCGGCCTGCGCGTGGCCGTGCAGTCGGTGCAGGCCAAGGCCAAGCTGAGCCAGAACCGCTCGGCTGGCGAGCGGCAGCGGCTGATCGAGCACTTCGTCGCCGGCACCTCGCCCGCCATGGCCCGCTGGATGCGGCAGCTGGGCCTGTGAGCCCGTCCCTTCAACGTCAACCTTTCTCCGCACCACCATGGCAAGACCTGACCCTCTGGACATCCGCCCCGTCGTCCTCACCGGCCGCCTCGTGCAGCTGGAGCCCCTGAGCCTCGATCACGTCGAGGGCCTGTGCGTGCACGGCCTCGATCCGCAGCTGTGGCGCTGGATCCCGAGCAGCGTGGGCACGGCGGCCGAGATGCGCGCCTACGTGGAGGCGGCGCTGGCCGAGCAGTCGCGCGGCCTGGCCTTGCCCTTCGTGATCCGCGACCGCGGCACGGGCGAGATCGTGGGCAACACGCGCTTCGGCAACATCTCGGCAGCGGACCGCCGCTTGGAGATCGGCTGGACCTGGGTGGCGGCCCGCCACCAGCGCACGGGCGTCAACACCGAGGCCAAGACCCTGCTGCTGACCCATGCCTTCGAGACGCTGGGCGCCCATCGCGTGGAGCTCAAGACCGATGCGCTCAACGAGAAGTCCCGCAACGCCATCGCGCGGATCGGCGCCGTGCAGGAGGGCATCTTCCGCCGGCACATCGTCTGCGCCTCGGGCCGGGTGCGCGACACCGTCTACTTCTCCATCATCGACAGCGAGTGGCCGGCCGTCAAAGCGAAGCTTGCCGCGATGGCATGAAAGCCATGCCCGAGCTCGGTGCAGCGCCCGCCTCCCGGCGATGCTCAAGCCCTTGCAGTCAATGGCGCCCTCTGGCCTTGATCCAGAAACGGGAAAGCCCGCATCCGCGGGCCTTCCTTTCTGAGGCGAGGGCTGCTTACATGCCCGCGTAGTTCGGGCCGCCGCCGCCTTCCGGCGTGATCCAGACGATGTTCTGCGTCGGGTCCTTGATGTCGCAGGTCTTGCAGTGCACGCAGTTCTGCGCGTTGATCTGCAGGCGATCGCTGTTGTCCTCGTTCTTCACGAACTCGTACACGCCCGCCGGGCAGTAGCGGCTCTCCGGGCCGGCGAACTTGGCCAGGTTGAGCTTCACCGGCACGCTGGCGTCCTTGAGGGTCAGGTGGACCGGCTGGTCTTCCGCGTGGTTGGTGTTGGAGATGAACACCGAGGAGAGGCGGTCGAAGGTCAGCTTGCCGTCCGGCTTCGGGTAGTCGATCTTGGCGCACTCGGCGGCCGGGCGCAGGTAGACGTGGTCCGGCAGCTCGCGGTGGATCGTCCAGGGCGGGCTCTTGAAGCCGAGCTTGGGCAGCAGCCACTGCTCGATGCCCGTCATCAGCGTGCCGACGGTGTTGCCCTTCTTGAACCACTGCTTGAAGTTGCGCGAGCGGTCCAGCTCCTCATGCAGCCAGCTCTTGTCGAAGGCGGCGGGGTAGGCGCTCAGCTCGTCGTGCTGGCGGCCGGCGCTGACGGCCTCGAAGGCGGCCTCAGCGGCCAGCATGCCGGTCTTGATGGCGGCGTGGCTGCCCTTGATGCGTGCGGCGTTCAGATAGCCGGCGTCGCAACCCACGAGCGCGCCGCCCGGGAAGACCTGCTTGGGCAGGGAGAGCAGGCCACCGGCCGTGATGGCACGGGCGCCATAGCCGATGCGCTTGCCGCCCTCGATGTGCGGGCGGATGCTCGGGTGCGTCTTCCAGCGCTGCATTTCCTCGAAGGGCGACAGCCAGGGGTTCTTGTAGTCGAGGCCGACCACATAGCCCAGCGTGACCTTGTTGCCTTCCAGGTGGTAGAGGAAGCCGCCGCCGTAGGTCTCGTGGTCCGCGGGCCAGCCTGCGGTGTGCACCACCAGGCCGGGCTTGGCCTGGCCGGCCGGCACTTCCCACAGCTCCTTGATGCCGATGGCGTAGGACTGCGGATCCTTGCCTGCATCCAGCTGGAACTTGGCGATCAGCTGCTTGCCCAGGTGGCCACGGGCGCCCTCGGCGAAGATGGTGTACTTGCCCAGCAGCTCCATGCCCAGCTGGAAGCCGTCGTGCGGCTCGCCGTCGCGGCCGACGCCGACATTGCCGGTGGCCACGCCCCGCACGCTGCCGTCCTCACCGTAGACGATCTCGGCCGCCGTGAAGCCGGGGAAGATCTCCACGCCCAGGGCTTCCGCCTGCTCGCCCAGCCACTTGGTGACGGCGCCCAGCGAGATCACGTAGTTGCCGTGGTTGTGGAAGCACTCGGGGATGAGCCACTGCGGCGTCTGGTGCGCGCCCTTCTCATTCAGGAACAGCACCTCGTCGGCCGACACCGGCTGGTTCAGCGGGGCGCCCAGCTCCTTCCAGTTCGGGAAGAGCTCGGTGATCGCGCGCGGGTCCATCACGGCGCCCGAGAGGATGTGCGCGCCGGGCTCGGAGCCCTTTTCCAGCACCACGACGGACAGCTCCTGGCCCTTCTCGGCGGCCAGCTGCTTCAGGCGGATCGCCGTGGCGAGGCCGGCGGGGCCGCCGCCCACGACGACCACGTCGTATTCCATGTTCTCGCGGGGGCCGAACTGGGCCAGAAGTTCTTCGCTGGTCATCGGGTGTCCTTCAGGATTTGCAATGGGGTTTGCCGCTCGGCAGGGCAGGGCCCCGACTTGGCACAATTGCGGCGCATTCTACTGGTGTGCCGAGAAAATAGAACGATCGTGCTATTTTTGTGGTGCCCGCCCCTAGAGCCGCGGCTCTAGCCGGGTGGAGATCCCGATGGCGCGTGGCCGCCCGTCGCCGGTGGCAAGCGCGATGCCTTTGCCGCGCCGCCAGGGCTTAACATCCTCCCGGACATTGCATGAAGGATGTGATCCATGAGCTACAGCATTGATCTGGCAGGGCGCGTGGCCCTGGTGACGGGCGCCAGCAGCGGCCTGGGCGCGCAGTTCGCGCGGACCCTGGCGAAGGCGGGCGCGGGCGTGGTCCTGGCCGGGCGCCGCATCGAGCGCCTCAAGGACCTGCGCGCCGAGATCGAGGGCTCGGGCGGCGATGCCCACGTCGTGGCGCTGGACGTCACGGACCTCGACTCCATCAAGGCGGCCGTGGCCCATGCCGAGACGGAGATGGGCACCATCGACATCCTCGTCAACAACTCCGGCGTGAGCACCACGCAGAAGCTCACCGACGTCTCCGTCGACGACTACGACTTCGTGATGGACACCAATGTGCGCGGCGCCTTCTTCGTGGCCCAGGAAGTGGGCAAGCGCATGCTGGCGCGGGCGCGCGGCGCGGCGCCGGGCACCTTCACCGGCGGTCGCATCGTCAACATCGCCTCCATGGCGGGCCTGCGCGTGCTGAGCCAGATCGGCGTCTATTCCATGAGCAAGGCGGCGGTCATCCACATGACCCGCGCGATGGCGCTGGAGTGGGGCAAGTTCGGCATCAACGTGAACGCCATCTGCCCGGGCTACATCGACACCGAGATCAACCACCACCACTGGGGCACCGAGCAGGGGAAGAAGCTCATCGAGCTGCTGCCGCGCAAGCGCGTGGGGCACCCGCAGGACCTCGACACCACGCTGCTGATGCTGTGCGCCAACGAGAGCCACTTCATCAACGGCGCCGTGATCCAGGCGGACGACGGCTTCGGAGTCTGATCGATGAGCCTGCGTGATCTGAGTGCCGCCGAGGCCCGCGTGCTGGCCGTGCTGGTCGAGAAGCAGCACACCGTGCCCGACAGCTACCCGATGTCCCTCAATGCCCTGACCCAGGGCTGCAACCAGAAGACGGCGCGCGACCCGGTCATGAACCTCGGCGAGCCCGAGGTGCTGGACGCGCTCAACGAGCTCAAGGGCATGAGCCTCGTGCAGGAGGTGAGCGGCAGCCGCGTCGTCCGCTTCGAGCACAACCTGCGGCGCGTCTACGGCGTGCCGGGGCAGGCCGAGGCCCTGCTGACCGTGCTGATGCTGCGCGGTCCGCTGACGGCGGCCGAGCTGCGGCTCAACACCGAACGCCTGCATCGCTTCGCCGACATCTCGTCCGTGGAGGGCTTCCTCGACGAGCTCGCCGCCCGCGAGCCGGCCCTGGCCGTGAAGCTGCCCCGCGCACCGGGCGCCCGCGAGCAGCGCTGGGCGCACCAGCTGTGCGGGGCGGTGTCGGCCGAGCTGCTGCAGGCCGCGCCCACGGAGGCCCGCGCCGCCGGCGCACGAGACGAGGAACTGCAGCAGCTGCGCGCCGAGGTGGACACGCTCAAGGCCCAGGTCGCCCGGCTGATGGCGGAGCTGGGGCTGCAGGACTGAGCGGCTGCCGCGGCCTGGCCGCCGGGCCTGCCGGCGGCGACGCGGCCCGCGGGCATCGTGCGATTGCCGATCCTGCCGCGATGAGTGCGCGGACCGCGGCGGCGCGCCTGCCGCCTACACTGCGGGCCTCAACAAGGGGATCCGCATGAACAAGAAGATGTCTGCCTGGCTGATGCTGGGCGCCTTTGTCGCTGTCTCGGGCCTGAGTGCCTGCGCCGGAACGCCGGACACGCCGGAGGAGCAGAAGGCCCGCGCCGAGCGCGAGGAGCCCGAGTACCTCACCGGTTCGCGCCTGCCGCGCAAGAACCGCGACACGCCCTCCGGCGTGCAGGTGACCAATGGCGAGAGCCTGTCCAAGCAGACGTCCCAGGCCGGTCGTTCCATGACCCCGCCCGCCCCCCGCTGAGTTCGGGCCCGGGCGCGGCGGCGGCTCCGACCGGCGCTGCTACAGTGCCGGCATGCATGCCATCACCGCTCCCGCGCACGACTGGGTGCGCCAGGCCGTCGCCCGCATCGAGGCCGATTTCCAGCGCTCCGCCGACACCCACCTGATCGCGCTGGGCCTGCCGGGCTTCCCCGGCATCGACCTCTACCTCAAGGACGAGTCCAGCCATCCCACGGGCAGCCTGAAGCACCGCCTGGCGCGCTCGCTGTTCCTCTATGCCCTGTGCAACGGCTGGCTGCACGAGGGCAGCACCGTGGTGGAGTCCTCCAGCGGCTCCACGGCGGTCTCCGAGGCCTACTTCGCACGCCTGCTGGGCCTGCCCTTCGTGGCGGTGATGCCGGCCACGGTGTCGACCGAGAAGATCCGCGCCATCGGTTTCCAGGGCGGCCGCTGCCACCTCGTGCAGGACCCGACGCAGATCTACGTCGAGTCCCAGCGCCTCGCGCGCGAGCTGGGCGGCCACTACATGGACCAGTTCACCTACGCCGAGCGGGCCACGGACTGGCGCAGCAACAACAACATCGCCGAGTCCATCTTCGAGCAGATGAAGAAGGAGCCGCACCCGGTGCCGCGCTGGATCGTCTGCTCCGCTGGCACGGGAGGCACGCTCGCGACCATGGGGCGCTTCGTGCGCTACTCGCGGCACGCCACGCTGGTGTGCGGGGCCGACGCGGAGCGCTCGGTCTTCTTCGACCATTACCTCAGCCGCGACCCGGACCTGCGCATCGAGCAGGGCTCGCGCATCGAGGGCATCGGGCGCCCGCGGGTCGAGGCCAGCTTCCTGCCCTCGGTGATCGACGCCATGGTCAAGCTGCCGGATGTGTGGTCGCTGGCGGCCACGCTGGCGCTCAGCGAGCACCTGGGCCGCCCCGTGGGGCCCTCGACGGGCACCAATCTCCTGGCGGCGCTGGCCTGCGCGCAGCAGATGCGCGAGCGCGGCGAGCAGGGCTCCGTGGTCACGCTGCTGTGCGACAGCGGCGAACGCTACCGGCACACCTACCACCACGCGACCTGGCGCGAGTCGCACGGCCTTTGCTGCGATCCCGAGGTCACGGCCATGGCGGCCCTGCTGCAGAAGGGGCAGTGGCCCGCGGCCCTGCTCGGCGGCTGGGCCCTGGCCGGCGCCCTGCGCACGGCCTGACCGGGCGCCGCCCGCGCTGGCTCAGAGGTCTTTCGCGACCGTGCCGAACTGCTGCAGCATGTAGTTCCAGAACGGCTGCACGCAATCCAGGTGACCGGACGGCTGCGCGGGGCAGTCCGTCAGCGTGACGAGGCTGCCGGCGCCGCGCTGCTGCATGGCGGTGAGCGTGTCGCTGGAGGCGCGGTAGCTCACGGTGGCGTCCTCGCGCCCGTGGTAGAGCCGCAGCGGCAGGGCGGGCAGCCAGTTGTAGACGTTGCTGCGGGCCTCGATGCCGGCCACGTCATCCACGAGGTAGAGGTCGAGGAAGGTCGGGTCGAAGACGACGTCGGCATCGTCGCCGATGGCCTTGCTCAGCAGCAGGTCGCGGACCTTGCGCCGGTCGCCGTTCCCCAGCAGCTTGAGGAAGCCCGGGTTGAGCAGGGCGCCCAGCACCTTGTTCTCGGCCTTGACCTTGGCCAGCAGGTCGTCCAGCGCGCGGTCGACCTCGTAGGGCCCGGCACCGGCCACGGTCAGCTGCAGCTGCGCCTTGAGCTCGCTGCCGCCGCCCTGCAGCGCCCGGAAGGCCGCGACGCTGGCGTAGCCGCCCTCGGAATAGCCGCCGAGGAAGAGCTGCCGGTTGTCCTTGATGCCCTGGGTGTAGCGCCAGTAGCGTGCGGCGGTCAGGAGGTCGTTCACCGCGGCGGCGGTGGGCGTCGAGAGCAGGTAGGGATGGGGCCGGCCCTTGCTGGCGCCGTAGCCCACGTAGTCGGCGGCCAGCACGATGTAGCCGGCCGAGGCCATCACCACCGCCGCCTCGTCGGCCGTCGCGTGATTGCTGGGCGCCTCGGCATCCTTGGTCGTGGTGCCGTGCTGGTAGCTCAGCACCGGGCTGCGGCTGCCGGCCGGCTTGACGGGGATGCAGACGAGCGCGGAGGCCTCGACGCTGGCACCGGCAGCGTCCACCGTGAGGTAGTTCAGGCGCCAGGTCTGCACGGCGTAGCGGGCGGTCACCGCGGGTGCCTTGGGACCGGCGGCCGTGATGGCGGCCTGGATCTCGCTGCTGGCCAGCAGCTTCAGCGAGGTGGCGGACCGGAGCTCGCCCGGGCCCGTGACCGGCAGAACGGGCGGCTCCACGGGCTCGACGGGCTTGTCGGGCGTGCTGCCGCCACCGCCGCTGCCGCCGCAGGCGCCCAGCAGCAGGCACAGCGCGGCGGCCGGCATCAGGCGGCGCAGCGCCGTGGTGCGCGGTTGGATGTGGTGCTTGGCGGGCGGCTGGACGTGCCGCGCCTTCCCCTGTTCGGACATGGTGTGGGCTCCCCTCGTTGTGCCGCCATTGTGTGATGCCGGCGCCCGTGCGCGGGAGGCGCCGATGCGAGTTCGTGCGGCCAGCGCTCATCTTTGGAGGGGTGATGTATCAAAAATACATTTCCAATCGATTCGGTGGCTGACAGGAGTGAGCCGCTATTTGTGCCTGAATGACGCTCTTGTGCTGGGGTTCGTCGCCATTTTTACTGGTGATCATCCCGATATTGCATCTCGAAAATGTAGCAATACTACTTTTGCCGCCGGCGAGCATATTGACTCGCCGGGGCCTGGGGGGATCACCCATCACCCACTCATGACGGGCCGGCACAGGCCTGACACCGGAGACAAGAGACATGACTACCCACAGCGCCGGCCGCCTTGCGCGGCCCTGGCTCGCCCTCGGCCTGCTCGCCGCGGCCGCCTCCCTGGCCCTGGCCAGCCCGGACACCCATGTGTCCAACAAGCAGAGCTTCGCGACCGACGTCGTCTACCAGATCGTCACCGACCGCTTCAAGGACGGCGACACCACCAACAACCCGACCGGCGCAGCCTTCAGCGCCGGCTGCACGCAGCTCAAGCTCTACTGCGGCGGGGACTGGAAGGGCATCACCCAGAAGATCACGGACGGCTACCTCCCCGGCATGGGCGTGACGGCCCTGTGGATCTCCCAGCCGGTCGAGAACATCAGCGCCGTCATCAACTACTCGGGCACCAACAGCACCTCCTACCATGGCTACTGGGCGCGCGACTTCAAGAAGCCCAACACGGCCTTCGGTTCCATGGCTGACTTCCAGGCGCTGATCACGGCGGCGCACAACGCCGGCATCAAGGTCATCATCGACTTCGCGCCCAACCACAGCTCGCCCGCCGATCCGGCCAACACGGCTTTCGCCGAGAACGGCCGCCTCTACAACAACGGCACGCTGATGGCGAGCTACAGCAGCGACCCGGCGGGCCTGTTCCACCACAACGGCGGCACCACCTTCGCGACGCTGGAGGACGGCATCTACCGCAACCTCTTCGACCTCGCGGACCTGAACCACAACAACGCCACGGTGGACGGCTACTTCAAGTCCGCCATCCAGGGCTGGCTGGACCTGGGCGTCGACGGCCTGCGCGTCGATGCCGTCAAGCACATGCCCTTCGGCTGGCAGAAGAACTGGATGGCGCACATCCATGGCTACAAGCCGGTGTTCACCTTCGGCGAGTGGTTCCTGGGCGTCAACGAGGTGGACCCCGCGAACCACGCCTTCGCCAACAGCAGCGGCATGAGCCTGCTGGACTTCCAGTACGCCCAGCGCATGCGCCAGGTGCTGCGCGACGGCAGCAAGACGATGCAGGACCTGCACCAGACCCTCGTCGACACGGCCGGCCAGTACCGCCAGGTGATCGACCAGGTGACCTTCGTGGACAACCACGACATGGAGCGCTTCCACCAGGCCGGCGCGCCGCAGCGCAGGCTCGAGCAGGCGCTGGCCATCACGCTGACCTCGCGCGGCGTGCCGGCCATCTACTACGGCAGCGAGCAGTACATGACCGGCAACGGCGACCCGAACAACCGCGCCATGATGAGCGGCTTCGGCACCACGACCCCGGCCTACCAGCTCATCAAGAAGCTCGCCGCCCTGCGCAAGAGCAACGCCGCGCTGGCCTACGGCACGCAGCAGGAGCGCTGGCTGAGCCCGGACGTCTACCTCTATGAGCGCAAGTTCGGCGCGCAGACCGTGCTGGTGGCCGTGAACCGCAGCAGCACCAGTGCCACCACCATCAGCGGCCTCGTGACGGCCCTGCCGGCGGGCAGCTACACCGATGTGCTCGGCGGGCTGCTCGGCGGAGGTGCCCTGAGCGTGGGCAGCAGCGGCGCGGTGCCCAACTTCGTGCTGGGCGCGGGCGCCGTGGCGGTCTGGCAGGCCGCGCCCGCCATCACCTCACCGACGCTCGGCCATGTGGGCCCGATGATGGGCAAGCCGGGCAATGTGCTGACGATCGACGGCCGCGGCTTCGGCGCCACCAAGGGCTCCGTCTTCTTCGGCAGCACGGCCGTCACCGGCGCGAGCATCCTCAGCTGGGAAGACACGCAGATCAAGGTCACCGTGCCGTCCATCGCCGCCGGCAGCTACGCCGTCAAGGTGCGCAACGCCAGCGCCGTGGACAGCAATGCCTACGCCGGCTACCAGCTGCTGAGCGGCCCGCAGGTCACGGTGCGCTTCATCGTCACCAACGCCACGACGGCCCTGGGCGAGAACGTCTACCTGACCGGCGACAAGTTCGAGCTGAGCAGCTGGAGCACCAGCACGCCCGTGGGCCCGGCCTTCAACCAGGTCATCACCAGCTATCCGAACTGGTACTACGACGTCAGCGTGCCGGCCAGCACGACGCTGCAGTTCAAGTTCATCAAGAAGAACGGCACGGCCGTCACCTGGGAAGGTGGCGCCAACCACAGCTTCACGACGCCGGCCAGCGGCACGGCGACGGTGACGGTGAACTGGCAGCCGTGATCTGCACGGGGGGACGTGCTGCGCGTGGCGAGGCGGCGGGGAGGCGCCTCAGGTCGGCCGGCAGCTTCGACGCCACAGGCTGAGGAGTTGCCACAGCCAGGCGGCCGCGCCGATGAAGGGCAGGGGCAGCAGCAGAAGCCCGAGCAGCAGGCCCAGGCCCAGGCTGTTGACCTCTGCCATGAACGGGCTGCTCGCACCGAGCAGGAGCAGCGCGGCCGCCATCATCAGCGCGTGGCCGCCCCAGCACAGGGCCCGCACGCCGCGCAGGGGCTGCAGGAGCCCGCGCCATGCGCTGCGCTGCCACAGCAACAGGACCAGGCTCAGCGCTGCCGGCGTCCACCAGGCGACCAGCGGGCTGCGCACCGGTGCGAGTCCGAAGAGCAGTCCAGCCATGAGCCACAGCCAGGCCAGGCACAGGTGCCACATGGCCCGACTCAGTCCCGCTGCGCCAGCGCCCGCTCGATATGCCCGCGCTTGACCGTGGGCTTGGGCACGCGCACGTCGAACCAGCGGCGCACGTCCTCGTCCACGCCGATGCCGTGCATGAAGTTGTAGAGGCCCTTCTTCAGCGCGCGGCCCATGGCGTCGTGGTCGGTGCCGGTGGGGTCGACGAAGCCGACGTCGTTCTTCGCGAAACGGCCTTCGGGCAGGGGCAGCAGCTGAACACCGAACTGCTCGGGATTCAGGCCCACGGGCGAGTGCACGGTGCAGGCGAAGCGGTGGAAGAAGCCGCTGTGGATGCAGCCGTTCTCGAAGAGCTGGCGGACGTACTCGAGCGCGTCCACGGTGTCCTGCACCGTCTGCGTCGGGAAGCCGTACATCAGGTAGGCATGGACCAGCACGCCGGCGTCGGCGAAGGCCTTGGTGACGCGCGCCACCTGCTCGACGCTCACGCCCTTGTTCATCAGCTTCAGCAGGCGGTCCGAGGCCACCTCCAGGCCGCCGGAGATGGCGATGCAGCCGCTGTCCGCGAGCTGCTGGCACAGCTCGGGGGTGAAGGTCTTCTCGAAGCGGACATTGCCCCACCAGCTGATGGCCGTGCCGCGCGCCTGCAGCTCGGCCGCCAGCGCCTTGAGCGACTTGGGCGGCGCGGCTTCGTCGACGAAGTGGAAGCCGGTCTGCCCCGTCTCCTTCACGATGGCCTCGATGCGGTCGACCAGCGTGGCCGCGGTGGCGCCTTCGTAACGCGAGATGTAGTCCAGCGAGACATCGCAGAAGCTGCACTTTTTCCAGTAGCAGCCGTGGGCCACGGTGAGCTTGTTCCAGCGCCCGTCGCTCCACAGCCGGTTCATGGGGTTGAGCATGTCCAGCAGCGACAGGTAGCGGTCGATGGGCAGGCCGTCCCAGGTCGGCGTGCCGACGTCCTCGAAGGGGATGTCGGGTTCGGCCAGGTGGCGCCAGCGCACCTCGCCGTCCTCGCGCACAAAGGTCCGCACCAGGCGCTGCGCCGAGCGCTGGCCGGCCAGGTGCTCCAGCAGCGCCAGCAGCGGGCGCTCGCCGCCGTCCATCGTCACGAAGTCGACGTAGTCGAAGAGGCGCGGTTCGGAGAGCTCGCGCAGCTCGGTGTTGACGAAGCCGCCGCCGAGGATCAGCGTCACGCCGGGCCGGTGCGCCTTGATGGCCTGCCCCATGCGCAGCGCGGCATAGACGGCGCCGGGGAAGGGCACGGAGAGCAGCACGACGTCCGGCTTCACCTCGTCCATCGCGGCGAGGGTCAGGTCTTGCAGGGTGCGGTCGATGAGGTTCGGCGCGGCGGCCAGCGCCTCGGCCAGCGGGTCGAAATGCGGCTGCGCCGTGGCCAGGCTCTCGGCATAGCGGACGAACTCGAAGCGCGGGTCGACGGCATCGCGCAGCACGTCCGCGAGGTCGTTGAGGTACAGCGTGGCCAGGTGGCGGGCCCGGTCCTGCAGGCCCAGCGCCCCGAAGGCCCAGGCCAGCGGATCCTCGCCCTCGTCGGCCAGGTAGTGGTCGATGGCGGCGAAGCGTGCGCCCTCGGGCAGGAACTGCCGGGTGTTGATGCGGTGCGCCAGCGTGGGGTCGCGGCCCTGCAGGAAGCCGATCACGCGCTCGATCGTGGCCTCGTAGGCGGGGAACTGCTCGGCGAAGCTGCGCGTCTGTGCCGTCTGCTGCTTGCGATCGAGCGCTTCCACGGCCGTGCGCATGCCCTGCAGCCCCTCGCGCGAGAACAGCGCCAGCACGAGCGCCAGCGCCAGGTCGCGCTGCTCGCAGTGCAGGCCGCGCGAGCGCAGGAAGCCCGTCAGGTAGGCGGTCGAGGGATAGGGCGTGTTGAGCTGCGTCATCGGGGGGATGAGCGCAAGCACGCGCAGGTCGGTCACGGCGGGCACGGTGGCGGGGCGGGCGAAAGTGGGGTGGAGGGCGGGGCTGCGTGAACTGTACGCGGCCCGGGCGCCGCTGGCATGCCAACAACTTGGCACGCCAAAGAGAAAGCCCGCGTGGCACGGCGTGCGCCACAGCGGGCTCGAGCATCACGGGGCAGGCGCACGGCCTGCGCGGTGATTACTTCTTCTTCTTGGCGACGGGCTTGGCAGCCTTGGCAGCCGGCTTGGCGTCAGCCTTGGCAGCCTTGCGAGCGGCAGCCTTGGGGTCCACGGCGGCCTTGAAGCCAGCGCCCGGGGTGAACTTCGGCAGCTTGGCTGCGGCGATCATGATCTTCTCGCCGGTGCTGGGGTTCACGCCGGTGCGGGCAGCGCGGGCGTGCTGCTTGAAGGAGCCGAAGCCGGGGATGGACACGGAGCCACCCTTCTTCACCGTGGTGACCACGGCGTCCAGCAGGGTTTCGACGATGCGGCCGGCTTCAGCCTTGGTCAGCTCGTGCTTGGAAGCCAGGTGTTCGATCAGTTCGGTCTTGTTCATTCGTGTGACTGTTTGGTTGAGCCCGAACAGGCTCGGGCGGCGCGGATTGTGCCCCATAAACACGGGCCCGCCAGCCCGCCCGTGCGCAAAAGTCCCAAGGGCAGGGGGCTGCGGGGCCTCGACCGCGGGAAAGTCCCATGCCCACGGGGCGTCCGGCCCCGGTCCGGGCCGCTCATGCGGTGCCGCCGCTGTCACCGGCCGGACAGCGCGCGGCGCGGACCGGCGCACTTTGCCGGGAATGGCGCTTGCCACCCTCCGGCAGGCCCGGCGCACCGACGTGGAGCGCCTACCGCCCCCCGGGCGCCGGGCCCAGACATGACGACTGAATCATCGGAAAGGATGCAACATGAACCAGCAGGGTCGAAACCAGGGACGCCACGAGGACCAGGGCCATCGCAGCCAGAGTGGCAGCAACTACGGTGACTGGTCGAACCACCGCTCCCAGGGCCAGGAAGGCCAGCAGCACACGTCGTACCAGGGGGGCCAGCAAGGGGGCTACCAAGGCGGCTATCAGGGCAGCCAGCAGCACATGGGCGGCAGCTATGGCGGCTATGGCGGCCAGCAAAGCGGCTACGGCAGCGGCTACGGCGATGCCAACAGCGGCGGCTACGGGCCTAACTACCCGGGCGCCGGCAGCGACTACGGCAGCCAGCACAGCCAGTATGGTCAGTCCAGCGGCCAGTTTGGCGGCCACCAGGGCGGCATGCCCTGGGGGCAGTCCGGTTCCTACGGCGGCGGCTACCAGGGCGGTGGCTACCAAGGGGGTGGCTACCAGGGCGGCAGCTACCAGGGCGGCTACCCCGGCGGGCAGCACGACATGGGCCGCCCCTGGCAGTCCATGCAGGGCCAGGGCGGCTACTACGGCGGCTCGGGCACCAGCGCCGGCATGAGCCACGGCGGCTACGGCGGTCAGCACGGCAGCATGGGCGGATCGAGCAGCGGCATGGGCAGCAGCGGGGGCTACGGCGACCACGGCGGCCAGCAGACGCACTTCGATCCGGACTACCACCAGTGGCGCACGGAGCAGATGCGCAACCTGGACAACGACTACCAGTCGTGGCGCCAGGACCGCTACCGCAAGTTCTCCGACGAGTTCAGCCAGTGGCGCAACCAGCGGCCGCAGCAGTCTTCCAGCGGCTCTGGCAGCGGTTCCGGCAGCAGCTCGGGCGGCAGTTCGGGCAGCGGCAGCGAGGCCAGCGGCCACCACATGGACCACGGCAACGAGGGCCATGGCTCGGGTGGCAGCAGCGCCAGCACGGGCTCGTCCGGCACCACGGGCAGCTCGTCGAGCGGCTCGTCCACCGGCTCTGGCAGCAGCAGCGCCAGCGGCAAGACCAAGTAAGTCACGCCCGGGCGGCGCCCTGCGATGCCCGCCAGCCCTGCCGTCGCGCGGGGCTGGCACAGCAGGGCCCGCCTGCCTCGAGCCCCCGCCTGCGCCAGCGGCAGGACGCCATCGGCATGCGTCCCTCGCTCTGGCGCGGGCATCAGGAACTCCATGTCACCCCTTGTCGTCTTCAGCCATCTGCGCTGGTCCTTTGTCTACCAGCGGCCCCAGCACCTCATGTCCCGGCTGGCGCTGCACCAACCCGTGCTCTTCATCGAGGAGCCGCTTCACGACCCCGGCCCCGTCCGGCTGGACAGCAGCTGGCAGGGCCGGTCCATCGAGGTGCTGACCCCGCGCACGCCGCTGCCGGCCCGCGGCTTTGACCTCGCGCAGGCGCTGCTGCTGCGCCCCGTCCTGCGGCAGGCGCTTCGGGATCGGGGCATCCGCTCGCCCATGGCCTGGCTCTACACGCCCCTGGCACTGCCGCTGGCGCGGGACCTGGATCCCGTGCTGTGGGCCTATGACTGCATGGACGAGCTCTCCGCCTTCAAGGGCGCCTCGGTCGAGCTGCCCGCGCGCGAGCGGGAGCTGCTGGCGCTGGCGGACGTGGTGCTCGCCGGCGGCCCGGCGCTGGCCGATGCCAAGCGCGCCCTGCGACCCGACGTGCACTGCATGCCCAGCGCGGTGGATGTCGAGCACTTCCAGCCCGGCTCCGCCAGCGAGGAGGCCCGGCAGCATGCCGAGCAGGTGCAGGGCCACTTGCCGCACCCGCGCCTCGGCTTCTTTGGCGTGATCGACGAGCGCATGGATCTCGCCCTGCTGGCCCAGCTGGCCGATGCGCGCCCGCAGTGGCAGCTCGTGATGGCGGGGCCCGTCGTGAAGGTGGATCCGGCCAGCCTGCCGCGGCGGCCCAATCTGCACTGGATCGGCATGCAGCGCTACCAGTCCCTGCCGGCGCTGATGGAGGGCTGGGACGTCTGCCTCATGCCCTTCGCGCTGAACGAGTCCACCCGCTTCATCAGCCCGACGAAGACGCTGGAGTACCTCGCGGGCGAGAAGCCCGTGGTGAGCACGCCGGTGCCCGATGTGCTGCGCCTCTACGGTGCCGTGGTGCGCACCGCCGCGGCGGGCGAGGCCTTCGTCGAAGCCTGCGAGCAGGCCCTGCACGAGACGCCGGCCCAGCGCCGCCAACGCCTGACGCACGCCATGGACGTCGTGGCCTCCTACTCCTGGGACGGCTGCGCGCAGGTCGCGCAGGCGCTGCTCGAGGCAGCGCTGCAGCGTCGACAGGACGAGGCGCAGCGCAAAGCCGCCTCGGCAACCGTCGGACTGCGACTCGGCACGACCGCCGACGCTGGCGCCGAGGCGGTGCTGGCCACGTCCCGGCATCCCGTTCCGCTCCCGCCGAACGCAGGGGCGGGTGCGGGCGCGGGCGCGGGCGGCACGCGGGTCTGGGCGCTGCGTTCCGGCCGCAGCTGAGCCGGGCCCGCCATGCGCATCCTGGATGCCCACCTGCACTGCAGCGGCAGGGAAGACAGCGCCGGTGTGCTGCGCTCGCTGGACGAAGCGGGCATTGAGCACGCCGTCCTCCTGGCGCCGTTCCTGAGCCCCGGCTACTCGCTGGGCGATGCGGGTTCGCTGCGCCGCGCCAACGACCACCTCGCGCGCCTGGTGCGCGGCCATGAGGACCGCCTGAGCGGTTTCGCCGTCGTGGACCCCCGTCACGACCACGCGGCGCAGGACCTGCGCCATGCCATCGAGCATCTGGGCCTGCACGGCGTGAAGATGGTGCCGACGGGCTGGTATCCCTTCGAGGAGCGCGCGCACAGCGTCTACGAGGTGGCCTCCGCCCTGTCACTGCCCATGCTCTTTCACAGCGGCATCTTCATCGACGGCCGCTCGGGGCGCTTCTGCCGCCCCACCTACTTCGAGGCCCTGCGCGACCATCCCGGCGCCCGCGTGACGCTGGCCCACATGGGCTGGCCCTGGACGGACGAGGCCCTGGCCGTCGCGCTGATCGACCGCATCCACCAGGTGCCCTACGAGGACGCGCAGTTCCGCCTGGACATCTCCTTCGGCCCGCCGCCGCCCTATCGGCGAGAGGTGCTGGCCCGCATGCTGGAGGTGCTCGGCCCCGGCTCGCTGCAGTTCGGCAGCGACTGCTTCCTCCCCTGCAGCGGGGCGCATCTGCGCGAGCGCTGCGGCTGGGTGCAGACGCTCATGGACGAGCTGGGCCTGGACGCCGCGGCGCGCGAGCAGTTGCTCTGGGGCACGGCGGCCGCATGGCTGCGCCTGCCGGCGGCGGGCCGCCCGGCGGACGGGCCGCGGTCCGTGCCGGCGACCTCGGAGCGCCCCTCCTTCCCGCCCTTGCCGCCTGCGACGCTGCCGACCGAGACGGATGCTTCGCCCGGCCTGGCTCAGCACCTGCGTCGCGGCGGCCAGGGTCTCGCGCTGCTGGGGCGCTGCTGTTGAGGATGCCGACCGATGCAGGGACAGACCATCGCCACCACCGGGCCGGGCAGTGCGCTCGCCACGCGCCGCATCCATGTGATGGAGCTCGTGGGCAACGCCATCGTCGGGGGCATGGAATGCTGGGTCGAGCGATTGCTGCAACATCTGCCGCGCGAGCGCTTCCGCATCACCGTCGTCTGCCCCTACGAAGGCCGCTTCAGCGCCGCCATGCGGGCGCTGGGGGCGGATGTGGTCTGCATTCCCATGCCCGAGGATCCGGCCTGGAGCGCGGCCCAGCTCGGGCAGGCGCTGGCCCGCAGCACGGGCGTCGACCTGCTGCACGCGCACCTGCCCAATGCGCATGCACTGGGCGGGCTGGTGTCGCGCCTGACGGACCTGCCACTGCTGTGCACCGTCCATGGCCGGCAGCTCACGCTGCTGGATCTGGAGGTGCATCGCGCCGTCCGCAGCCATCTGAGCGTGGTGTGCCGTCACAGCTATCTGCACGCGCTGGGCGTGGGCGTGGACCGCCGCCGGCTCAGCTGCGAGCCCAATGGCGTGGACACGCGCTGCTTCCATCCCGGCCCGCGCCCGCTGGACGGCCTGCGCCATCAGCTGGGCATGGACGCCGCGGCGCCGCTGGTGGGCTTTGTCGGGCGTCTGTCGCCGGAGAAGGGCCCGGAGCAGTTCCTGCGCGCGGCGACGCTGCTGTCCGAGGGGCTGCCGCCGGGCACCCGTTTCGTGATGGTGGGCGACGGACCGCTGCGAGGCTCGCTGGAGGCGGACCTCGCGCGCCTCGGACTCGGCGAGCGCGTGCGGATGGCGGGGCAGCGGGATGACATGAGCACGCTGTACCGCGAGCTCGACGTGCTCGTGTCCTGCTCGCATTCCGAGGCCATGCCCCTGGCCGTGATGGAAGGCCTGGCCAGCGGCGTCCCGGTGGTCGGCACCCGCGTGGGGGGCATGCCGGAGATCGTGCAGCACGGCATCAGCGGCTGGCTTGTGGCCCCGCGCGACATCGAGGACCTCGCCGGCCGCATCCGCCAGCTCCTCGACGCGCCCGAGCGACGCCAGGCCATGGGCGCCGCGGCCCGCCGCGACATGGTGGAGCGCCTCGATCTGCGGCCCAGCCTCGACCGCGTCGCCGCCCTGATGCAGGCCCTGGCCCGCCAGACCCGCGAGCCGCATCGCCTGGAGGATGTCAGTGCTCTCGGGCGGGCATGAGCCCGACCGCAGCCGAGGACTGGCGGGCATGAGCCCGACCGCAGCCGAGGACTGGCGGGCATGAGCCCGACCGCCTTGCCCGGTCGTCGGGCATGAAAGCTGCCCCAAGCCGGGGCCCAAGAACCCAAAGGAAGGCCATGACACATTCTTCTGCAAGACGGCTGCATGCCGCATCACTGATCGCAGGATTGCTGGCCCTGGCGGCCTGCGCCACGCCCAGCGGTCCGCCGGCCTCGGTGGCCGCGGCGCAGGTTGCCATCGACGCGGCCCGCAGCGACGGCGCCGAGGAGCTGTCCGCGCCCGAGCTGTCGCGCGCCCGGGCCAAGCTCGAGCGCGCCAAGCAGCTCGCCCCGACCGACCGCCTGCGCGCGCACCGCCTCGCCGAGGAGGCGGCGGCGGACGCCGAGCTCGCCCGCGCGCGCTCGGCGCAGCAGCGCTCGCAGCGCGCGCTGGCGGAGGTGCAGCAGTCCATGCAGACGCTGCGTGACGAGCTGCAGCGCAGCGCCGCCCGGCCGCCGGGCAGCGCGGCCTCGCGCTGAACGTCGGCGCCACCGAGCGGCCATGCCGGTGCGCCGCGTGGTCGCCCGGCCCGCCCATTCCTTGATTGCAGGAGCCCCCATGCGAGAACTCAAGACCCTCATGACGGCCGTGGCCGTCAGCGCGCTGGCCGCCTGCCAGACGCTGCCGGAGCGCGATCCGGCCCTGGATGCCGCGGAGCGCGAATACCGCGAAGCCGCGGCGGACCCCATGGTCCAGCGCCAGGCCGCGGCCGAGCTCGGCCAGGTGCGCGGCATGCTCACGCGGGCCCAGCGCTACTACAGCGTCGAGCACAACCTCGAGCAGACCCGCCACCTGGCCTACCTCGCCAGCGTCGACCTCCAGGCCCTGCGCGCCCAGGCCAGCCGCCGGGACGCCGATGCGCAGGTGCAGCAGTCCGGTGCGGAGCGCGACCGCCTGCGCCTGCAGGCCCGCGAGGCCGAGCTGGCCCGCGCGCGCGCCGGGGAGGCGGACGCTCGACGCAGCGCGTCCGACGCCCAGGAGCAGGCCGCCCGCCTGCAGCGTGACCTCGCCGAGCTCGATGCCCGCAACACGCAGCGCGGGCTGACCGTGATGCTCAAGGACATGCTCTTCGCGACCGGCCGCGCCGAGCTCCAGCCCGGCGTGCGCCGCTCCATCGACCGTCTGGCCGAGGTGCTGCGCCAGCATCCCGAGCGCCGCGTCCTGATCGAGGGCTTCACCGACAGCACGGGCGGCGCGGCCATGAACCAGCGTCTGTCGCAGCGCCGTGCCGAGGCCGTGCGCGGCGCGCTGGTCCGCTCGGGCGTCGCCCCGGACCGCGTGGAGGTGCGGGCCTTCGGGGAGGAATACCCCGTCGCCGACAACGCCACCGCCGCGGGCCGGCAGCAGAACCGCCGGGTGGAGATCCTCTTCTCCGATGCGCAGGGGCGGCTGAGCTATCGCTGAGGGGCCGATCGCCCACAAGAAAGAGGCCCCGCGGGGCCTCTTGTCTTGCGTCATCGGCGACGGCGGAAGCCGTGCTTCAGCAGCGGTACTTCAGAAGCGGTACTTCAGCGCCAGGCTCGTGCTCTGCACATAGGTGCGGCCGCCGCCAGCGAGGTCGAAGCGGTCGCGGCTGCGCTCGATCGCCACATTGAAGTTGCGATTGAAGTTGAAGCCGACGCCGATCGTGGCGGACGGCCCCCAACCGGTGGCGGTGCCGAAGGGCGCGCCCGAGAGGGGATCGACCGTCACCTTGGTGTGGCCGTAGATCGCGCCCGCCTTCAGGTAGAGGTTGACGTTCTCCATGTCCAGCATGCCGACGAGGCTGATGTTCGCGCCGTAGGCCCGTGCCTCGCCACCGGCGCGGTTGACCTTGCCGAAGTGGCGCGCGCCGATCTCGAGGCCGAGGAAGTCATTGAACATGCCCCCGGTGTAGATCGCGACGGAGCGGTCACGGTTGTCGCAGCTCAGCGGGGCCGGGCCGCAGGGCGTGTCGTAGTCGGAGTTGCCGAGGCTGATCCCGACGTAGCCGCGGTGGGTGTAGGGAATCCAGGAGTAGTCACTGCCGGCATAGGCGCTGCCGTAGCTGCCGCCGCTGCCCCAATGCTGGTCCTGCTGGGCCAGGCTGGGTTCGTTCATGCTGGACATGCGCGCCGCGCTGGCGTTGCTGCCCATGCCGGTGCCGCTGTTGCTACCCGAGGTGGTGCCGGTGTTGGAGCCCGTGTTGGAGCCGGAGCCGGTACCCGTGCCGGTCTGTGCGCTGACGCCCGTCGCGGCCAGGCAGCTGATCAAGGCCAGGCAGAGGCTGCCGCGCCAAGACGCGCTGCGCGCCGGTGCTCCGGAGTTGAGGCCGTGTCGTACATACATCTTGAGTTCCTTTGCGATGTTCAGGGTGGATACGGACGCATGCCATCAAGGCAGTTGCCACGACCGGGTCGGCAAGTGCCATGCCATGGCGCCGCGGCGGCGTCGGCAAGATTTGCGGCAGGGGGGCGGGAGCGGCGGGCACTGCGCTTGCCTTGGCTGGGCACGACACACAACACGGAGGCGCCATGGCAGCCCGGTCCCTACGCATCGTCCTCATCAGCGAACACGCCTCACCCCTGGCCCGGGCCGGCAGCGTGGACGCCGGCGGGCAGAACGTCTACGTCGCCCACGTGGCGGCGGCGCTGGCCCGGCGCGGCCATGAGGTGGAGGTGCTCACGCGGCGCGACAGCCCCGAGCTGCCCGCGATGCAGGCCATGGGCGAGGGCGTGCGTGTGCACCACCTGGACGCGGGCCCGGCGCAGTTCGTCCCGAAGGAGCAGCTGCTGCCGCATGTGCGCGATTTCGAGCTCCAGGCCCGCGCGCTGCTGCGGCGCCTGCCGCCCTGCGACCTCGTGCACGCGAACTTCTTCATGTCGGGTCTGGCAGGGCTGCAGCTGCAGCGGCGCCTGGGCCTGCCGCTGGTCGTGACCTTCCATGCGCTGGGTGCCGTGCGCCGCCTGCATCAGGCCGGGGCCGATGGCTTCCCGTTAGAGCGCGTGGACCTGGAGCGCCAGGTGGCGCACGGGGCGGACCGGGTCATCGCCGAGTGCCCGCAGGACCGGCAGGACCTCATGACCCACTACCGCGTGCCCGAACGCCAGATCACCGAGGTGCCCTGCGGCGTGGACCTGCGCGAGTTCCGCCCCGGCGACCTGCAGGCCGCGCGGGCCCGCCTGGGGCTGTCGCCGCGAGACTTCATCGTGCTGCAGCTCGGCCGCCTCGTGCCGCGCAAGGGCATTGACAACGTCATCCGCGCGCTGGCCCGCATGCCGGGCATCCACAACGACGAGTGCCCGCGGCGGGCGCGGCTGCTGGTGGTGGGCGGCGAGTCGGAGCAGCCGGACGAGCGCCTCACGCCCGAGATCGGGCGGCTGCGCCGGCTCGCGCAGTCGCTGGGCGTGCAGGACCGCGTGCAGTTCATCGGGCGCCGCAGCCGGCCGGAGCTGGCGAGCTACTACCAGGCGGCCGATGTGTTCGTCAGCACGCCCTGGTACGAGCCCTTCGGCATCACGCCGCTGGAGAGCATGGCCTGCGCGCGCCCGGTGATCGGCAGCGCCGTGGGCGGCATCCAGCACACGGTGGTGGACGGCGTCACCGGCTACCTCGTGCCGCCCATGGACGCCGACACCCTGGCCGCCCATCTGGACTGGCTGCGCCAGCATCCGCAGCAGGCCGCCGCCATGGGACGGGCCGGGCTCGGGCGGGTGCGCCGGATGTTCACCTGGGACCAGGTCGCCGCGCGGCTGGAGGCGGTCTATCGCCGCGTGATGGCCGAGCGCCGCCAGACCGTGGTCGCCCCTGCGGCCCGTGGCCTGGGGCTGTTGCCCGCCGGGCTGGGCCTGGTGCCGGCGGGCGGCTCGATGCCCTCGCTGCCGGCGCGGGCGCCCTTGTGGTCCGAGCCGGTGTCGGCCGCTGCGGCCTGGGGAGCGAAGGCATGAACGGCGACGCGCTGCATGGGATGCGGACCGATCAGTACGGTCATCGCGCGAACCGCCGCAAGCCGCTGCCGGGGCGGGCCGCGGTCTTTGTGCCCGAGGCCTGCCTGCTGGACTGGCACCTGCCCGACGCGGCCGATGTCGAGGCCGTGCACTGGCGCCCGCGCGCGCTCGCCGCGCTGCAGGCCCTGGAGCTGCGGGGCTATCGCGTGCTGCTTGTCAACGGGGCGGAGATGGGCGATGCCGGCGCACCGGAGCCGGCGTCGCAGGCGCTGCGCTCGGCGGGCGCGAACCGGGCCTTGATGCAGCGCCTCGCCGAGGAAGGGCAGGTGCATCCCGCCGGCATCCTCGCGCCGATGACGCCGCAGGAGCTGCCCGAGGTACTGCAGCGCACGGCGCAATGCCATCGCCTGGACCTGCGCCGGGGCTGGTTCCTGTGCTGGGAGGAGGGCCTGGGCGCGGCCAGCCGGCGGGCGGGCTGCCGCAGCGTCCGGCTGATCGAGCCGGGGCGCCCCCTGCGCCGCCGCTGGCCGCTGCTGCGGGGGCATGTGCCCATGAAATTTGCCGACGCGACGGCCTTCATCCTGCGCTGCGACGGCCATCCGCCGGTGGCGCTCGAGGACGAGGCGCTCCCCGTGCCGGCCGCCGGTGCCGTCGCGCCGCGCCCATGAGCGACACCGCGCGGACCGCGCCCTGGCGGCAGGCCCGCCGGGTCCTGCTGGTGCGGCTTGACGGCCTGGGCGACGTGCTGATGTGCACGCCCGCGATGGCGGCCGTCCGCGCGGCGCTGCCGCTGGCGCGCCTGACCTTGCTGACGTCGCCGGCCGGGGCCGCGCTTGCGCCCCATCTGCCCGAGCTGGACCAGGTGATCGCCTTCGAGGCGCCCTGGGTGCGCGGCCCCGTCGATGCCGCCACCGGCCATGCGGAGCGCGCGCTGCTGCGGCATCTGCGGCGGGAGCGCTTCGATGCCGCCCTCATCTTCAGCACCTGCACGCAGAGTGCGCTGCCGGCCGCGCTGCTGTGCCGTCTCGCGGGCATTCCGCTGCGCCTGGCCCACAGCCGTGAGCCCGCCTATGGGCTGTTGAGCGACCGCCTGCCGGAGTCCGACGTGCTGGGCCAGGGCATGCGGCATGAGGTGCAGCGGCAGCTCGATCTCGTGGCGAGCGTCGGCTTCAAGGCCGGGGATCCGCGCCTGCGCTTCACGCGCCAGCCGGCGGACGAGGCGCGGATGCGGCAGCGGCTGGCGACGCTCGGGCTGGGGACGGGGCGGGCCTATGTCCTTCTGCATCCGGGCGCCACGGCGCCGTCCCGCCGCTATCCCCCCGAGGCCTTCGCGGCCGCGATGGCGCAGCTGCGGGCGAGTGCGCCCGCGGGCCTCGCGCTCGTGGTGTGCGCGGGGGCGGGTGAGTCGTCACTGCTGGCGCCGCTGCGCGAGCCGGTGCCGGGGTGGACGCCCCTCGTGATCTCCGAGCCGCTGACGGTGGGCGAGCTGGCCGCGCTGGTGGGGGGCGCCCGTGTGCTCGTCGCCAACAACAGCGGGCCGGTGCACCTGGCCGCCGCGCTGGGCACGCCGGTGGTGGACGTGTATGCCCTGACCAACCCGCAGCACACGCCCTGGCGCGTGCGCTCGCGCGTGCTGAGCCATGACGTGCCCTGCCGCGACTGCCTGCAGAGCCGCTGCCCGCAGCCCCTGCATCCCTGCCTGCGCGGCGTGCCGCCCGCGGCCGTGGCGCAGGCCGCGCTCGAGCTGCTGGTGGAGGTGCCGTCATGAAGCCGCGCCCGGATAGCCCGCCGCTGCAGGTGCCGCTGCCCCTGCTGGTGTCCGTCGTCGTGCCCACCTACCGGCGGCCGGCGCTGCTGGAGCGCTGCCTGGGCGCGCTGCTGGACCAGACGCTGGCGCCGGCCTGCTACGAGATCCTCGTCGTCGATGACGGCCACGAGGATGCGGTGCAGCGCCTCGTGGACCGCCTGGCGCAGCGGCCCGGGGCGCCGGCCCTGCGCTGTCTGCGGCCGGCGACGGGCCGAGGCCCCGCCGTGGCGCGCAACTGCGGCTGGCGTGCCGCGCGGGCGCCGCTCGTGGCCTTCACCGACGACGACACCATCGCGGACCGCCACTGGCTGCATCACGGCCTCGTCGGCATGCGGCCGGAATGGCTCGCGCAGGCGGGTCAGGTGCGCGTGCCGCGCCGCCGTAGCCGGGAGCGCGCGCCGACGGACCACGAGCTGATGACGCGGGGGCTCGAACGCGCCGAGTTCGTGACGGCCAATGCCTTCGTCTGGCGGGCGGCACTGCACCTCGTCGGCGGCTTCGACGAGCGCTTCCAACGCCCCTGGCGCGAGGATTCCGACCTGCAGTTCCGCCTCGAGGCGCTGGGCCCGGTCGGCCGCTGCGAGCAGGCGCTGGTGTGGCATCCCGTGCGGCCCGAGGCCTGGGGCGTGTCCCTGCGCCAGCAGCGCAACGTCTTCTTCGACGCGCTGCTGTACCGCAAGCATCCGCAGCTCTACCGCGTGCGGGTGCGGCGGCAGCCGCCCTGGGACTACTACCTGATCGTGGCGCTGACGATCCTCGGGGCGCTGCTGGCGGGGACCGGGCCCGTCTGGGGCGCCGTCGTCGCGCTGGCCGCGGCCCTGGGCCTCGTGCTGGCCTTCGCGGCGCGCCGCCTGCGTCACACCGCCCGCACGCCCGCGCATGTGGGCGAGGTGCTGCTCACCTCCGTCCTGATTCCTTTTCTCTCGGTGTACTGGCGGTTGCGCGGTGCCCTGCATTTCAAGGTGATGTTTCTATGAGCCGTGCCCTGCCTCTGTCCCTGCCTGTGCCCGGCGAGGTGCGCCGCATCGTGGTGCTGCGCGCCCTGGGACTCGGCGATCTCCTGTGCGCGGGGCCTGCCCTGCGCGCCTTGCGGGCGGGCTTTCCCAATGCCGACATCGCGCTGCTGGGCCTGCCCTGGGCGCAAAGCTACGTGACGCGGCATGAGGCCGTGGACCGCTGGATCGGCTTGCCCGGCTGGCCCGGGCTCGACGAGCAGCCGCTGCGGCCCGATGCGCTGCCGGCCTTCCTGGCTGACATGCAGCGCCAGCGCTTCGACCTGGCCGTGCAGCTGCATGGCAGCGGCACCGCGAGCAATGGCCTCGTGGCGCTGCTGGGGGCGCGCCTGTGCGCGGGCTTCCATCGCGAGGGCGGCTGGGTGCCTCCGGGGCAGGAGTCCCGCTTCCTGCCCTGGCCCGAGCGCGGCCATGAGAGCCAGCGTCTCCTGGCGCTGTGCCGCCATCTCGGGATGCCGGCGGTGGACGAGCGCCTGAGCTTTCCCCTTCGGCCCGCGGACGCCGAGGCCCTGGCGCGCGTGTGGCCCGGCCACTCGGCGGCGTCGCCCTATGTGTGCCTGCACGCCGGCGCGCAGCTGGCGTCGCGGCGCTGGCCGGCCCAGCGTTTCGCGGCCGTGGCCGACGCGCTGCAGGATGCCGGCTACCGCGTCGTGCTGACGGGCAGCCCCGAGGAGCTGCCGCTCGCGCGCCAACTCGAGGATCTGATGCGGGCGCCCTGCGACAACCTCGTCGGCCTGACGAGCCTGTGGACCCTGGGCGCGCTGATTGCCGGCGCGCGCTGCCTCATCGCCAACGACACGGGCGTCTCGCACATCGCGGCGGCGCTGGCCGTGCCCAGCCTGATCGTTTCGAGTGGCGGCGATGTGTCGCGCTGGGCCCCGCCCGACCCGACGCTGCACCGCGTGCTCAGCAAGCCCGTGCCATGCCGCCCCTGCGCGCATCGCGAGTGCCCCACGGGCCACGGCTGCGCGCACGCGCTGACCGTCTACGAAGTGCTCGAGGCGCTGCAGTCGGTGCTCGAGCTGCCGCCGATCACGGCCGCTGCGGCGGCCGTCCCCATTCCCCTTTCCACCTTCAAGGGAGCTGCCCATGGCGCGTCGTCTGCGCATCCTGACCTGGCACGTGCATGGCAACTACCTCTACAACCTCAGCCAGGTCCCGCATGACTTCTTCCTGGTGAAGGACAGCTCCGGCCTTCCTTACCGGTGCGGACGCTGCGGAGACCTGCCCTTCGGTGCCAATGTGCAGGACGCGCCGGCCGAGACACTGCATGCGATGGCCTTCGACGCCGTGCTCTACCAGTCCCGCCAGGCCTGGGAGGAGGACCGCGTGAGCCTGCTGAGCCCGGCACAGCAGCGCCTGCCGCGCCTGGTGCTGGAGCACGATCCGCCGCAGGATCATCCGACCGGCACCGTGCACTGGGCCGACGACCCGCAGACGATGCTGGTGCACGTGACCCCCTTCAATGCGCTGATGTGGGACGCCGGCCGCTGCCCGGTCCGCGTGATCGAGCACGGCGTGAAGCCGCTCGAGGACATCCCCTGGCAGGGCGGCTGGGCGCGCGGGCTGGTCGTCGTCAACCACCTGGCGCGGCGCGGTCGGCGCCTGGGGGCGGATCTTTATCTCACGCTGCAGCAGTCGCTGCCGCTGAGCCTCGCCGGCATGGACAGCGAGCGCCTGCCCGGCGGGCTCGGCGAGATCGGCCACCGGCAGCTGCCGCGGCTGATGGCGGCCCACCGCTTCTTCTTCCACCCGGTCCGCTACACCAGCCTCGGCCTCGCGCTGATCGAGGCCATGATGCTGGGCATGCCCGTGGTGGGGTTGGCGACGACGGAGCTGTCCACCGTGATCCGCAGCGGCGAGAACGGCTTCATCGACACCCGCATCGAACGCGTCGCCGCCGCGATGCAGACGCTGCTGGAGGACCATGCGCTCGCCGCGCAGTGGGGGCGTGCCGGCCAGCAGCTGGCGCGCCAGCGTTTCGGCATCGAGCGCTTCGTCCGCGACTGGCAGCAGCTGCTGGCGGAGGTGTGCACATGAGCCCGCCGCCGGCCCCTCACACCCTTCAAACCCCTCACCCCCCGCACGCACCCTGGCGGCCGGGGGAGCGCGTGCTCGTCACCGGAGGCGCCGGCTTCCTGGGCAGCCACCTGTGCGAGCAGCTGCTGGCACTCGGCTGCGAGGTGATCGCGCTCGACGACCTCAGCAGCGGCGACCTCCAGCACCTGGCGCCGCTGCGCGATCATCCGCGCTTCCGCTTCGTGCATCGCGACGTCTGCCTGCCGCCGCCACCCGAGGCCGAAGGAGTGAGCCGCATCTTCAATCTGGCCTGTCCCGCCAGCCCCGCGCTCTACCAGCGTCAGCCGGTGCAGACGGTCCTGGCCAGCGTGCTGGGCATCTGGCAGCTGCTGGAGCTGGCCCGGCGCAGCGGTGCGCGCCTGCTGCAGGCCTCGACAAGCGAGGTCTACGGCGACGCGCTGCAGCATCCGCAGCAGGAGGCGGACTGGGGCCACGTGAACCCCATCGGCCCGCGGGCCTGCTACGACGAAGGCAAGCGCTGCGCCGAGGCGATGCTGCTGTCCTACGCCCGCCAGCATGGCACCGATGTCGGCATCGCCCGGCTGTTCAACACCTACGGGCCGCGCCTGAACCCGGGTGACGGTCGCGTGGTGTGCAACTTCATCGTGCAGGCCCTGCGCGGCGAGCCGCTGACCCTCTACGGCAACGGCACGCAGACCCGCAGCTTCTGCTATGTGGACGACACGGTGCGCGGCCTGATCGCCCTGATGGCCTCCGGCCTGCGCGGCCCGGTGAACCTCGGCAACCCCGAGGAATGCAGCATGGCGACGCTGGCCGCACGGGTGCAGGCCGTGACGGGCCATGCGGCGGGCGTGGTCTGCCGGCCGCTGCCCGAAGACGACCCTCGCCGCCGCCGGCCGGACATCCGCCTCGCACGACAGTGGCTGGGCTGGACGCCGCAGGTCGACCTGGACACGGGCTTGCGGCGAACGGTGGCCTATTTCAGGGACCGTCTGGCCGTGGACGCGGCGGCGGCAATGGCGTCTGCGCGGCCGGCGCCGGCGTCGTGCTCGTCGATGCCGGCGCCCGCAGGTCGGCCAGGGCCGTGAGCAGCCGGGCCTCTGCGTGGTGGTAGGCCCGGGTGTGGGCCGCGCGATGGCGCTGCCACGCCCCGCGAGCCCGGCGTTCGGCGGATGGCCGGCTTCCGATCCGTCGGGCGATGAGCGCCAGGAGCGCAGGGGTCAGGTCTTGCTGGGTCAGGTCTTGCGCGGTGAGGGCGGGCAGGCGCACCACGGGCAGCCCCGCGGCCCGGGCCAGCGCCAGCAGCGCCGGCCGCTCGTGGGCTGGGACGAAGGCCGGGACGAGGGCCGCATCGCAGGCCCACAGCAGGCCGGGCAGCAGCTCCGGCGCCAGCTCCCCCAATGCCGTGATCGGTGCGGGATCCGGCGCGGTGCCGGGCGGTCCCAGCCGGTAGAGGCGGCAGCCGGGCAACGCCAGCGCGAGGCGGTCCGCCAGCGCCTGCAGCAGGGCCGGGTCGGCCGCGGCGTCGGCAGCGGCGGGGAGCAGCAGACGCGGCCCGGTGCGCGGCCCGAGCAGGCGCTCGGCCTCCTGCGCCTCGTAGCTGCCGGCCGGCGGCGGGCGCAGCAGGTCCGCGGGCAGGCCGCGGGGCAGTGGGATCGTCAGGGGATGGCATTCGGCCCAGGCGCGGCGCCGGGCCGGGGAATCGCACAGGATCAGGTCGCCGGGGGCGAAGCCGGCCGGGAGCGCCACAGGCGCTTGCCGCGCCGGCTGCCAGACCAGCGCGGCGCCGCGGAAGACGGCCCGGGCGAGGCGCAGCATCCCGGTGTCCTCGGGCGCTTGCATCCACCAGAGCACGGTGCCGCCGGCCGGGCCCGGCCCGAGCGCCGCGCGCAGGCCGGCGAGGGCACGCTCGGCATGCAGGGCCCAGCCGCCGGCCCCGAGGCCGTGGAGCATCAGCAGGCTCAGCGCCGGCCCCAGCGCATGGCGGCGGACCTCCGCGGGGCCCGTCGACGGCCCGGGCGGCTCGACCCCCAGCACCTCGAACGAAGCCGCCAGGCGCCGCAGCAGCCGCTGCAGCCCGGCCTCCAGCCGCTCCCAGCGCGTGGGCAGCAGCACGAGCAGGCGCCGCTCGCGAGGGGCGTCCGGCCGCTGCCAGTCTCGCAGCGCCACGGCGCAGGCCTGCACGAGATGGCGCGTGCGGCCCGCCGCCGCGTCGTCCACATGCCACAGGCCGCAGCGGTGCCAGCGTGTGCCGTCCTGCCAGTCGGGCCGGTCCAGCAGTGGGTAGAGGCAGACCCCGTCCAGCGGCACGCCCCGGGCCCGGGCCTCGCGGGCCTCGCCGGCCATCTCATGCAGCCAGGCGGCCCGGCCCATGCCCACATGGCCGGTCTCGGCCAGGGCCAGCGGCCGACCGTAGCGCTGCCAGGCCTCGTGAAGAAGCACATGCAGCGGCAGGCGACGCGGGTCGCGCAGATGCCAGGCCAGGCGGGCCTCGCTGTGAGCCTCCCACTGGCTGCTGTGGTAGTGGTTGAAGCCGAGACAGTCCAGCGCCTGCGGATGGCCGCCCAGCGCCGGCTCCTGGCGGCCGCACAGCAGGTCCAGCGTCTGCCACTGGTAGTCGCGGATCTGCTGCGCGAGCGGGGCCAGCTCGGGGCGGTCGAGGGGCGGTGCCACGTGCACCAGCGGCTCCACGTGCAGGAAGCGCGCCTCGGGGTCCTCGGCGCGGATGGCGGCCATGCCCGCCAGCGCGGCGCGGGCGAGGCGCCGCTTGACCTCATAGCCGCTGTGCTCGGTGCTGGCGGCGTCCCCGCCGGCCAGGGCCTCGGGCGCGCCCGGGTCCCGCAGCAGACCGCCGCTGGTGGCCGCCCAGGCCAGGAAGCTGATCTCGTTGATGGGCGTGTAGACGCGCGGGCCGGGCATCCGCGGGCGCAGCGTGCGCGCCACTGCGGCGGCGAAGCGGGCGAAGCGCTCGATGAGGGCGTCGTCGAACAGCGAGAGGTCGCCGGGCACGCCGTAGTGCATCAGCGTCCACAGCGGCTGCACGCCGGCCCGCCGCGCCGCGTCGGCGATGCGGTGCACGCGGCGCAGGTCCAGCGCGCCGCCGGGCGCCTCGCTGAGCCGCCAGCCGATGCTCTCCCGCAACGTACGCAGGCCGAGGCGCTTGGCGCGGCGGTAGTCCTCATCGAGCCGGTCGAGGTGGCCGCTCGCCCGCGCCATGTCCAGCGCCTGCCCTTGCGCGTTGACGTGGTCGGCGCCCTCGTAGCCGCCCATCCAGAAGGAGCTGAACACGGCGGCCGTGGCGGGACGCTCAGCCGGCCAGGCCGAGCTGCTGCTCGATCTGGGCACACAGAGCATGGCCGACGAAGAGGTGCGCCTCCTGGATCCGCGCCGTGTCCTCGTGCTCGACGATGAGGCACTGGTCGCAGAAGCTGGGCATGTAGCCGCCGTCCCGCCCGGTGAGGCCGAGGGTGTGCAGGCCCGCCGCGCGCGCGACGGCCAGGGCGCGCAGCACGCTGCGGGACTTGCCGGAGGTCGAGATGCCGACGGCGCAGTCGCCCGGGCGGCCCAGCGCCGCGACCTGGCGGGCGAAGACCTCGTCGTAGCCGTAGTCGTTCGCCACGCAGGTGAGGACGGAGCTGTCGGTGGTGAGCGCCAGGGCCGCCAAGGGCCGGCGCTCGCGGCGGAAGCGGCCGGCGAATTCCGCGGCGAGATGCTGGCAATCGGCAGCCGAGCCGCCATTGCCGAAGAACAGCAGCTTGTGGCCCGCACGCAGGGCGGCGCTCATCTGCCAGGCCATGCGCCCCACGAGCACCTGCTGCCGGTGCAGCGCCACGAAGACCTCGAGGTGCTCGCGCAGCAGCGTGTCGAAGAGGGGCGGGCCGTCGTCGGCGGGCGCGGGTGCGGGGGGCGGTGCGGGGGCCGTCGCCAGGGAGCGTGGGACTTCGCTCATGCCAGGTCGTCCTCGAAGATGCCCAGCTCGGCCAGGCTCAGCCGCGCGGTGCCGAACTTGCCGACCACGATGCCGGCGGCCCGGTTGGCCATGCGCACGGCCTGCTCCAGGCCCGCGCCGCGCACCAGGAAGCAGGCCAGGGCGGCGAGGGCCGTGTCGCCCGCGCCGCTGACGTCGTAGACCTCGCGGGTCTCGGCCGGCACCTGCAGCACCTGACCATTGCGCGAGTACAGCGTCATGCCCTCGGCGCCGCGTGTCACCAGCAGGTGCTCGATCTCGAGGCTCGCCAGCAGCGCGTCGACCCGGCAGCGCAGTGCCGCTTCGTCGGCCCAGTCCCCGAGCGCCGCCTGCAGCTCGGCCAGATTGGGCTTGAGCAGCCAGGCCCCGCGGTAGGCGCCGAGGTCGGGGTTCTTGGGATCGACCAGCGTGCGGCAGCCGGCCCGGCGGGCGTCCAGCAGCAGCTGCGCGCTCTCATGCAGGCTGCCCTTGCCGTAGTCGGACAGCAGCAGGTAGCGGTGCCGCGGCAGCAGCGGCCGCACGAGGGACATCAGCGCCTCGGCCACGGGCGCGGGCACCGGCTGCTCGATGTCCATGCGCAGCAGCTGCTGGCGCTGGCTCACCAGGCGGATCTTCTGCGTCGTGGGAAAGAGCGGGCTGCGCACCCAATGGCGCTCGATGTGCGGGTGGTCCAGCAGCTGCTCCAGGCAGAAGCCGGCGGCGTCCTCGCCCAGCGAGCTGGCCAGGCTGCAGGGGCAGCCGAGGCTCGCGAGGTTGAGCGCCACATTGGAGGCCCCGCCGGCGCGCGGCGAGCGCCGCTGCATGCGCAGCACGGGCACGGGCGCCTCGGGCGAGATGCGCTGCACGGCCCCTTCGAGGTAGAGATCCAGCATGCAGTCCCCGACGACCAGCACCTGCGGTTCGACCCTCATGGCGCCTCCTGCCGGGATCGGGGGAGGTCTCGGCGCTGTTGAGGGTGCGGGCGCTGCAGCCGGGCCAGCAGCGCGGTGGTCGAGTGACCGTCCAGGTAGGGCTCGATCAGGGTGCGGCCACCCCAGCGCGCGATCTGTCGCGTCTCGGGCAGCGACTCGGCGCGGTAGTCGCCCCCCTTCACGTAGACCTCGGGCCGCAGCACCTCGATCAACTGGGCCGGCGTCGGCTCCTCGAACCAGCTCACCCAGCGCACGCAGCCCAGCGCCGCGACGAGCCGCGCCCGCTCCGCCAGCGGCAGGACGGGCCGCTCGCCCGGCTTGCCCAGGCCGCGGGCCGAGGCGTCGGCGTTGAGCGCCACCACGAGGCAGGCGCCATGGCGCCGCGCGCGTTCCAGGCAGGCCACATGGCCCACATGGAGCAGGTCGAAGACGCCGTTCGTGAAGACCAGCGGCCGCGGCAGTGCGCAGGCCAGGGCCGCCAGCGCGGCCGGTTCCAGGCATTTGCTCGAGCTGTCCCAGGCGTGCTGCACGATGCCCTGTCTGTGTAAAGGAAGGATCCCCGGCCTGGGCATGCGCCGTGCCTGCCTCCATCGCCCCTGGGCTGTCGAGGCGACGCGGGGCCGCGTCACGGGGCGGGAAGAACTTGCCGCAAGTCGCGCACGGGCCGGGTTGGCGCCAGGGTCTGTCAAATTCGGTTACTGCGGCTTTCAACGGCAGCGGAGGAATCCGCGGGTGTGTCGTTCATAGTGCTGGTTTGGCCAGTGCACCGGCCCGGTGGCAGGCGAGGGCGGCGCTGTCATGAGAAAGGCTTGGGAATGGCATTGCCGGTCGTCCACTTGAAGTCCAGCCTGCTGCTGCTCGCGCTGGCGGCGGTGGCGCCGCTGGTCGTCTTCTGCGCGACGGCCGCCTGGCTGCTCGTCGACCGCGAGAGCGACAGCCTCGTCCACACCGCCCTGGCGCGCAACAGCGCCACCATCGGCACCATCGACGCCCGGCTGCTCAGCAGCATCGACGCGCTGCGGGCCCTGAGCGCCTCGCGCAGCCTCAGCCGGCACGACCTGAAGTCCTTCCACGCGGACGCGCAGGCCGTGCTGCAGACGCAGGAAGGCTGGCAGAACGTCACCCTGGCGGCACCGGACGGCGTCCAGCTCGTCAATGCGCGCCTGCCCTGGGGGACGGCGCTCATCCGGCATCTCGTCGAGCCGGAGTCCTTCCGCAAGTCGCTCAGCACCGGCGCGCCGGCCATCGGCAACGTCTCGAACGCACCCAAGCTGGGCGGGCAGGCGGGCATTGCCGTGCGCCTGCCGGTGCTGATGGAGAACGAGGTGACCTATGTGCTCACGGCCGTCCTGAATCCGCGGATCTTCCAGGACGTGCTGGAGGCGCAGCGCCTGCCGCCGGGGGCGATGACCGGCGTCGTGGGGACGGACGGGCGCCTGATCGCGCGCCTCCCCCGCGTGCCGCCGGGGTCGCCGACATCCCGCGACTACGCCATTCACACCCGCGGCAATAGCCAGGGCTGGTTCCGCGGCACCACGCTGGAGGGGGCGGAGACCTACACCGCCTTCTCCCGCTCCGACCTCACCGGCTGGTCCATTGCCTATGCCCTCCCGGCCGAAGCGGTGACCGGCGGGATGCAAGGCGCGGCCTTCCTGACGCTGTCCGGGCTGGCCGTGTCCCTCGCCGCCGCCCTCCTGATCGCGGCCTGGCTGGGGCGGCTGATCTCGCGTCCGATCGCGGCCCTGGCCACGGCTGCCGAGGCGCTGCCGGCCTCCGTGCCGGCGCTGCATGTCAAGACGCGCCTGCTCGAGCTGCAGCAGCTCTCTCGGGCGCTGCAGACGGCCGGCGAGCGGCTGCAGGCGCGTGACGAGGAGCTGCGGGTGACCCACGAGGAGCTCCGGCGCCAGGCGCAGCACCTGCAGGAGGCGGCCCAGAAGAAGAGCCGCTTCCTCGCGCTGCTGGCGCACGAGCTGCGCAATCCGCTCGCACCGCTGCGGACGGGGCTGGCCCTGCTGCCCGGGATCGCCGATCCCCAGCGCCGGGCCGAGATCGAGGCCATGATGGACCGCCAGATCCGCACGCTGGCCCGCCTCATCGAGGACCTGGTCGATGTGAGCCGCATCGACCGCGGGCAGCTCGCCCTGCGCCGGGAGCGGCTGGACCTGAACGAGCTGGTTCGCCAGGCCATGGAGGTGGCCGCGCCGGGCGTGCAGGCGAAGCGGCAGGCGATGTCGGTCCGCTGTCCGCCGGAGTCGCTGCATGTCGACGTGGACGGCGTCCGGCTGATCCAGGTCATCTCCAACCTGCTCAACAACGCCTGCAACTACACCCCGCCGGGCGGCACGATCGAGGTGGTCGTGAGCCGGCATGAGGCGTCCGCACGCATCACCGTGTCGGACACCGGCGTCGGCTTCACGAGCCAGGACGCCGAGCGCATGTTCGGCATGTTCGTGCGCCTGCGCGAGGGCCGGGAGCGCAGCAACGAGGGCCTCGGCATCGGCCTCACGATCGCGCAGGCCTTCGCCCAGCAGCACGGCGGCACGCTGGTCGGGCACAGCGAGGGGCCGGGCCGCGGCGCCATCTTCACCCTGCGCCTGCCGCTCAGCCGGGCGCCCGATGCCACGACGCCGCCGGCTCCGCCCCCGGGTGGACGGCCGCCCCTGGCCGGGCGGCGGGTGCTGGTGGCGGACGACAACGTCGACGCCGCGGAGACCCTGGCGGCGCTGCTGCGCGGGGAGTCCTTTGAAGTGGCCTGCGTGCACGATGGCCTGCACGCGGCGGAGCTCGGCCTGTCGTGGGCGCCACAGGTGGCCTTTCTCGATATCGACATGCCCCGGCTGTCGGGCGTCCAGGTGGCGCAGCAGCTGCGGGCGCGGCACGGCCGGCACATCGTGCTGGCTGCGCTGTCCGGCCTCAGCCGGGCCCAGCTCGAGGTGCAGCTGGCCGAGGACGTCTTCGATGCCTTTCTGAGCAAGCCAGCCGACCCGGCGGAGCTGCTGCGCATCGCCTACCTGGCCGAGCCGGGCTGAGCGGGTGCCCGCGCCGCCCGCGCCGCCCGCGCCTAGGGCAGCGCCGGGGCGTCGTTCCCCGGCGCCGCCGCGATCAGGCGCAGCACCTGCTCGGGGTCGACGGGCTTGGTCAGGTGGTGATCGAAGCCGGCCGCGATGGCCTCCCGGCGGTCCGCCTCCTGGCCCCAGCCGGTGATGGCGATCAGCACGGGCCGACCGCCGCCCGGCAGCGCCCGGATCGCACGGGCGACCTCCTTGCCGTCCTGCAGCGGCATGCCGATGTCCAGCAGGCAGACGTCGGCCGCGTCGGCGCGGAACGCTGCCACGGCCTGCTCGCCGTCGTAGGCGCAGGTGACGCGGTGGCCGTGCATCTGCAGCAGCGCGGACAGGCTCTGGGCGGCCTCCTCGTTGTCATCGGCAATCAGCACGTGGCGGGCGCGAATCGGGGGCGGCGTCTCGTCGCGCGGGTGCGGCGCAGGCTCGCGCGCCGCGGGCTGGCTGATGTGCAGCAGGGGAATGCGCACGGTGAAGCGGCTGCCGCAGCCGAGGCCCGCGCTGTAGGCGCTGATGCGGCCGCCGTGCAGGCTCACCAGCCCGCGCGCGAGCGCCAGGCCGATGCCCAGGCCGCCGCCGGGCTTGCCCTCGTCGCCGCTGCCCAGCCGCGTGTACATGTGGAAGACCTCCGACAGCGAGGCCGGCGGCATGCCGATGCCGTTGTCGCTCACCTCGATGCACAGCTCGCCATGCGCCGCCTCGGCCCGCAGGCGGATCACGCCGCCGGGGTCCGTGTACTTGGCGGCATTGCTCAGGAGATTGGCGATGACCTGCGAGAGCCGCAGGGCATCGGCATCGAAGCGCAGGGGCTGCGGCGGCAGCTCGACCACCAGCTGGTGCTGCTTGGCATCGATCAGCGGCCGCACGGCCTCGACGGCATGGGAGACGATGCTGCCGAGCTCGGCGCGTTCCAGGCGCAGCAGCAGGGCACCGCGGGCGATGCGGGAGATGTCGAGCAGATCGTCCAGCAGCAGCGCCATGTGGCGGACCTGCCGGTCGATCAGCTCGTTGCCCCAGCGCTTCTGCTCCTCGCTGGCACCGTTCGCGCTCGAGAGATGGGCCGCCTGGCGGATGGGGGCGAGCAGGTTGCGCAGCTCGTGGGCCAGCGTCGCGATGAACTCGTCCTTGCGCCGGTCGGCGTCGCGCAGCAGCTGCTCGTGATGCATGCGATCGCTGACATTGGCGGCCCACAGGGCCACGGAGGCGCCCATCGGCGAGGCAATGCAGTGGAAGGTCTGGCCCGGCCCGCGGCCTGCGGGGTCGGCCCGGAGCGTGAACTCGAACTCGCAGGGCTCGCCCTGGCGCAGGGCCCGCCGGGCATGGGCCAGCACCTCCGGCCGCTGATGCCAGAAGCCGGGATGGATGCTCAGCACCGGCCGCCCGAGGACCTGCTCGCGCGTGCGCCGCAGCACCCGGGTGGCGGCGGAGTTGAGGTAGTCCAGGCGGAAATCCTCGAGCTCGCCCCGCGGACCCGGCAGGGGGCTGAGCACCGCGAAGGGCACGGCCGAGGCATCCAGCACCGACTCGAAACGCAGCTCCGAGGCCTCCAGTTCGGCCCGGGAGCGGGCGCGCTCGATGAAGTGCGCGGCCTTGTTGGCGCACATGTCCATCGCCGCGCGCTCCCGGGCGTTCGGCAGGCGCGCCTCGGGCAGGAAGACGCTCATGGCGCCCATCAGCTCCCCGCGGTCGTTGACCAGGGGCAGCGCATGGGCGGCATGGAGCTGCCGCGCGGCCATCAGCTCGCGCACGGCGTGGCAGCGCGGGTCGCGCTGGATGTCGCTCACCAGCACGCGGGTGCGCTCCCGCATGGCGATGCCGCAGATGCCGCCGTCCGCGGCGATGCGGGCCAGGGTTTCGGCCGGCACGTCGGAGAAGCCGATCTGGACCGAGCGCCGCGGCAGGCCCGCTTCCTGCACGCTGATCATGCCGTGCCGGCTGCCATGGATCTGCAGCGCCGTGGCCAGCACCTGCTGAAGCTGGGCCTCGAGCGTGCCGGGCACCAGCAGTCGCATGCTCAGCTCGTGCAGCCGGCGCAGATCCTCGAGCTGGGCGCCCAGCGAAGCCTTGGCGCCGAGCAGGTCGGCCTCGGCCCGCTTGCGGGGCGTGATGTCGATGGCGGCGGCCTGCACATGAACCGGGCGCTCCGGCGTGTCGGCGCGGACCTGCCCGCTCAGGAGGAGCCAGTAGGGCAGGCCGTCCGCGTCGGTCAGGTCCAGCTCGTGGAGAAAGACCGGGTCTCGGCGCGATCCGAGCTCGTCCACCAGCGTGCGCAGACGCTCGGCGCTCGGCGCGGGCAACTGGCGCAGCCAATCCTCCAACGGCACGGGGGCGGCCTGCCAGGGGATCTGCAGCATCTCGGCGAAGCGGGCCGAGGCCAGGACGCAGCGCCGCTGCAGGTCGATCTCGACGAGGCCCAGCCCGGCGTTCTCGATGCGCAGACGCTGCCGGCGCTCGGCAACTTCGGCCCGGTCGCGCGCCGCGTCTTGGCGCCGCGCGTGCCGGGCCAGCAGTCCGATCAGGATCACGCTCCCCAAGGCCTTCAGGGCGAGTTCGGCGGGCGGCGTCGGCGGGCCGGGGCTGGACGGGGTCAGGCTGAGCAGCCAGGGCAGGGCCCAGCAGGCGCTCAGGAACGTGAGCCCGGAGGCGGCGCCGAAGTACACCGAGAAGACCAGGGCCAGCGGCAGCACCGCCCAGTCCAGGAGCCGGGCCGGCAGATCGGGCGTCAGTCCGTCGAGGGCCTGGCCGAGTTCGCAACCCAGGAAGTGGCTGACGGCGGCCAGTGCGCGGCCAGGCAGGCTGCCGCCGGGGTCCGCACTGGGCCCGTGCCGGGCCAGGAACAGCTGAAGGGCGGTGACGAGCAGGGCTGTCGTCAGCGCATAGGCGTGCGCTTGCCAGCGCTTCGGGCTCCCTGCGGTTGGCATGGGTGTGTGCCCCTATGGATGCTCTATGGTCTTGTCAGGCTCCGGGCCTCCGGATGCATGCGGGGGGGGAGAGACGCCGGGCGCGCTATTGAAGCACATCGATGAAGGGTGTGTGTAGGGGAGCGTCGGGGTGGCGGGCCACCCCGTGAATGCGCAGTGGCACGCGGGGCGGCGCGGAACACGGAATGGGTGAACGAGGCTGCCGCGCAGCCTCGAAGCAAGGGGGCATGGCGCACGGTAGCGCCGGCACCGGTGGCGGGAACAGCGATTGCCCCTGCCTCCCGGGCGGGCATCAGGCATCGTGACAGCGCCGCCGGTGCGTGCGCCAGACACAGCAGGCGCTGCCGAGTCCGAGGACGAGCAGGCCGGCCCAGGTCACGCAGCGTTGCAGGCGGTGATCGCACGGCGCGGCCGGCAGGGACTTGCAAGGAGGACGGTCGGTGATCAGCATGGAAGGCTCCGTGGACTGACAATGAGCGATGAGGGCAACGCGCGTGCCTGCCGCGTCATGAGCGTGCCCACCGGCCCGTGTCACAAGCTGATGCAAATGGCCCGCGGGTGGGGAGTGCATTTGGCGCGCTGGCGCTGCAAGATGCAGTCGCTCCGGCGCGGACCGGGAGGCTGATTCGAGGTACCGGCTCGAACTTCAAGAAGGGGAATGGTGTGGCACATGCGCTGATCGTGGATGACGATGGCGACGCAGTGGAGTCCCTGCAGGCGCTGATCGCGGCGGAGCACTTCACGGTGTCCGTCGCCTACAGCCTGCGCGATGCCCGACGGCATATCGCGATGCAGCCCCCGGACCTGGTCCTGCTGGATCTGGAACTGCCCGACGGCAATGGCATGGACCTCTTCACGGACGCCCCGCTCGTGGCCAATTCCGAGATCGTGCTGATCACCGGCCACGCCTCGCTCGAGACCTCCATTCAGGCGCTGCGCCTCGGCGCGGCGGACTACCTCGTCAAGCCCATCAACCTGCGCCATCTGCAGGGCGTGCTCTCGCGCGTGATGCGCCCGGCCGTGCTGCAGGCCGAGGTGGCGGACCTCCATGCGCACCTGGCGCAGGCCGGCAATTTCGGCCATCTGTGGGGGCGTGCCCCGGCCATGCTGCCGGTCTACGAGCAGATCTCGCGCGTGGCGGGCACCGGGGTGTCGGTCTTCATCCAGGGCGAGAGCGGGACCGGCAAGGAGCTCGTGGCCCAGACGGTGCACGACCTGAGCCGCCGCCGCAAGAAACCCTTCCTGGCGGTCAACTGCGGCGCCATCTCGCCCAACCTCATCGAGAGCGAGATCTTCGGCCACGAGAAGGGCGCCTTCACCGGCGCGGACCACCAGCACCAGGGCTTCTTCGAGCGCGCGTCCGGCGGCACGCTGTTCCTCGACGAGCTGACGGAGATGCCGCTGGAGCTGCAGGTGAAGCTGCTGCGCGTGCTCGAGACTGGCCGCTACATGCGCGTGGGCTCGACGCAGACGATGGAGGCCGATGTCCGCGTCATCGCCGCCTCGAACCGTCCGCTGATCCAGGCGGTCGAGGCGGGCAAGCTGCGTGAGGACCTGCTGTACCGGCTCAATGTCTTCCCGATCGAGCTGCCGCCGCTGCGCGACCGGCTGAGTGATGTCCCGCTGCTGGCCGGCCACTTCCTGCGGGCCATTGCCGCCAAGGAGGGCCATCCCAAGCAGTTCAATGCCGCGGCCATGGAGCGCCTGTGTCGCTACCGCTGGCCGGGCAATGTGCGCGAGCTGCGCAATGCCGTGCAGCGGGCCTACGTGATGGCCAGCGGCGAGGTCATCAACGAGCAATGGCTGCCCGCGGCGGACCTGCCGCCGCCCGAGGGCGCGGAGGCGGGGCTGGCGGTGGATCTGGCGCCGGTGCCCATGGCGCCTGCGGTGTCGGCCCTGTTCCCGGCGGAGCCCGCCGCGGTGCCCGCTGAGACGGCCGGCCTGGGTGCGTCCGACGGGTCGGCCCAAGTCCCGGCGCGGCGGGAGTCAGGGCCAGGCCCGGCCTCGGGCGCCAGCGCGCCGGACGCCCTGGTGCTGCCCATCGGCTGTTCCATGGCGGAGATCGAGCGGCGCTTCATCCTGGCCACGCTGCAGCATTACAAGCAGCACAAGGAGCGCACCGCCGCCGTGCTGGGCATCAGCCTGAAGACGCTCTACAACCGCCTCAAGGAATATGCGGCGGCGGACGGCGGCGCGGCGGCGTCCAGTGATGCGGAGCTCGGCGGGCGGTCCTGATCCGTCGACGGCGCGGCGGCCGCCTCGGCCGGACGGCGCCCCTGCAACAGGCTGGCGTAGCGCTGGCGCATCAGTGCGGTGACGGCCGTCCAGTCCAGCGAGCGGGCCCGCGCGAGGGCGCGTTGCCGCCGGGCGGGATCGGGCGCCTCCAGCGCCGCGCGCATGGCCTCGGCCCACACGCCGGGCCGGGCGCCCTCGACGGTGAGGGCCAGGTCCGCGCCCAGCTCGCCGAGGCCGGCCTCCTTGCACAGCACGACCGGCACGCCACAGGCCATCGCCTCCAGCGCCGCAAGGCCGAAGGTCTCCTGGTCGCCCGCATGGACGAAGGCATCGCAGCTGGCCATCAGCTGCGCCAGTCGCGCCGGCTCGCGCTCGGGCGGCAGCACGCGCACCTGCGGGCCCTCGGGCACGCAGGGCCCCGCCCCGACGCACACCAGCAGATGGCCCGGTCCCAGCGCGCGCACCGCGGCGGCCAGCAGCGGCAGGCGCTTCTCCGGGGCGAAGCGGCCGCAATAGAGCAGCAGGCGCGTGTCGGGCGGGACGCCGAGCGTGCGCTTCAACCAGCGGGCGCAGGTCTGCGGATGGGCCGCCGGGCGGAAGATGCGGCCGTCCACGCCCAGCGCCTGGTAGTCCGCCTGGGGCAGTCCCCAGTCCTGCAGCTGGGCGACCAGCGTGCGGCTGGGCGCCAGCACGACATCGAAGCCGCCATACAGCGCCACGAGGTAGCGCCGCGCGCGCTGCGCGGCCCAGCGCGCCGCGTGCCGGCCGAGCGCGGCGCGCACCCAGCGTTCCAGCAGCGCGGGCAGGTGGCTGTGGCAGAAGGCGACGGCCGGCACCCCCAGCCGCTGTGCGGCCTCGCGGGCGGCCCAGCCGAGCACATAGGGATCGGCCGCCTCGATCACGTCCGGGCGCGCGTCCACCATCTGCTGCGCGGCGGCAGCCCGGTCCAGCACGAAGCGGTAGCCCCCCGAACGCGGCAGCCGCAAGCCCCCACAGCACAGCACCTGAGCGCCGTCCTGCGTGCTCGCGGCCTGCAGGGCCGGATCGCCGGCCAGGTCCGGCACCAGCAGGGTGTGCCGCCAGCCCGCCGCGATCAGGTGCTGCCGCTTGGCACACAGCACGCGGCGCACGCCGCCCGTCGCCTGGCTGCTCCAGAACATGGCGGCGTCGAGCACGTGCGGTGCGGCGTCCGGGGGCCGCGGCACGGGGCCGGCGGGCGAGGGCAGCGGGGCGGGGGCGCCCCGTGCGGGCATCGGAAGAGGAGGCAAGGGCATGCGAAGCCGTCAGCAAGCGCTGTTCCCAACGATGGCGGGCCCCGGCTCAGCGCCATCCCCGGGCATCCGCGAGGATCAGCGCCCCGGCGGTGCTCCAGTGGGTCACGCGCTGCTGGGGTTCCCGCAGCGGGCCGGGTCGCCAGAGCGTCTCGCCGCCGCTGTCGAACAGCAGCGCCCGGCAGCCGGCGCGATGGCCGGCCTCCACGTCGTCCAGGGTGTCGCCGATCATCCACGAGCGCCGCAGGTCCAGCGCCAGCAGCGCGGCCGCCTGCAGCAGCATGCCCGGCGCCGGCTTGCGGCAGGCGCAGGCCGGCGCGCCCCGCGCGTCGGGGAGGTGCGGGCAGCTGAGCATGGCGTCGAGGTGGACGCCATGCGCCTCGAGCAGCCGCAGGCGCAGCGCGGCCTCCAGGCGCAGCAGATCGGCCGCCGTGAACAGCCCGCGCGCGATGCCGCTCTGGTTGCTCACCACCACGAGCGCGAAGCCCGCGTCGGCCAGCCGCCGCAGCACCCGGCCCGCCTGCGGCATGAAGCGCAGCCGCGCCGGATCGACGTTGTAGGGCACGTTCTCGACGAGGGTGCCGTCCTTGTCGATGAACACGGCCGGGCGCAGCGCGCGGCGTGACCCGGCCGGCGGCCCGTCCAGGCGCCCGCTGCGCTCCAGCAGCGGCGCCCTCATGGCCAGGAGGTCTCGCGTTCCGGCAGCACGGTGATCTCGGCGATGCAGCTGCCGGCGGGTTGCGAGAGGACGTGGCGGATGGCCCGCGCCACGGCGGCCGGCTCCTGCAGCAAGGCCGGGTCCAGCGTCGGGAAGCGGTCCAGCAGGAAGGGCGTGCGCATGCCGCCGGCCACGACGGCGCACACATGGATGCCCCGTGGCCGCAGCTCGGCATGCAGCGCATGGGACAGGCCCAGCAGCCCCCACTTGCTGGCGTGGTAGGCGCTGGCATTGGGCCAGGCGCGCTTGGAGGCGGTCGAGGCGATGTTGACGATATGGCCGCCGCCGTGGTCGGCCATCCGGGCGGCGGCGTACTTGCTCAGCACGAAGGGTCCCGTGAGGTTGGTGTGCAGGATGCGCAGCCAGTCCGGCACCGACAGCTCGTCCATCGGCGCGGTGACGTCCGTGGCCGCGTTGTTGACCAGCACGTCGAGGCGGCCGAAGTGCTGGTCCACGCGGGTCACGAGGTCGATGCACTGGCCGGGGTCGGCCACGTCGAGGGCATAGGCGCGGGCCTCGATGCCGGCGGCGGCCAGGGCGGCGGCTTCCTCTTCGGCGCGCTCGGGGTGCTGGTCGGCCAGCGCGAGCCGCGCGCCCTGCGCCCCCAGCTCCCGGGCGAGCGCGGCGCCCAGGCCCTGGCCGCCGCCCGTGATCAGGACCACGCGGCCGCGCAGGGGGCGGTCCAGCGTGGCCGGGAGGGAGGCCTCGGTGGCGAGGTGGTCGGTGGCCGTGGCGGTGCCGGTCGGGGCGGGGGTGGCGAGGGTGCTGTTCATGATGGGGCGATGCGCGCTCAGGCGTGGAGTTCAGGACGGCGGCAGGGGAGCACGGCGCGTGCCCGCCCCCGCCGCGCCCCCAGCCCCTGCGGCTCTCCCGGCGCACGGCAGCCATCGGCCGGCGCAGGCCCGGCATGCGCCTTGCCGGTCGGTGGGGCCGGTGGTTCTGCCGTCGGCCGCGCGGGGGCCGCCGGTGGGGCAGCCCTTGCCCCGGTCGTCCCGGCGAGCCCGCCGCGCGCTATTGCAATCCGCACACCACCGAAAGGACATCACGATGGCCATGAATCACAAGCAGGGGGGCGCCGAGTCTGCGTCCGACGATCGCCGGCAATCGCCCGCCGAGCTGGTGCACCGCGCCGCCGAGGGGGCTCACGACACGATCGATCGCCTGGAGGCGCAGGCCGCGCCGGCCGCGGAGAAGCTGCGGGACCAGCTGGACACGACGGGCGAGATGCTGCACGCCCGCGCCGATCAGATGCGCCAGATGGGCCGCGAATGGCGGGACGGCGTGCGCAGCAGCGTGCGCGAGCACCCGCTCACCACCATCGCCGCGGCGCTGGCCCTGGGCGTGCTCCTCGCGCGGCTCTCCCGGTGAGGCCGTCGGAGGGGGAGACCGACGCCGCCCCGACGTCACCCGCCGGACCGGAGGAAGCACCGGGGCCCGCCGATGCCGGCTGGCTGGGCGGTCTGCAGACGCTGCTCGTCAGCGTGCTCGGGCTGCTGGGCGACGGGCTGGAGCTGCTGTCGCTGGAGCTCCAGCGCGCCTGGCAGGTGATGGAGCGGCTGCTGTGGCTCCTGCTGCTCGGCTGGGCGGCGCTGCTCACGGCCTGGCTCTCCTTCTGGGTCGGGCTCGCGGTCGTGCTGGCCGAGGCGGGCCTCAGCGTGCCGCTGGCCTGCGCCGTCGTCGTGCTCGCGAACGCCGGGGTGCTGGCGCTGTGCCTGTCACAGGCGCGCCTGCTGCGTTCGCTGCTGACGTGGGACTCGCTGCGGCGCCAGCTGGTGCCGGGTCCCGGATCGGGAGAGCCGGACGAGCAGGGCGCTGCACGGCAGGACGAAGGCCCGCGTACGAGACAGGGGAGGTCGACGTCATGAGCGAAGCGTCAGGGCATGGCACCGGGCGGAACGCGGACCCCGGCGAGCCCGCTTGGGACGTGCAGCTCCAGGCCATCGAGCAGCGCATGGCGCGACGGCGGCGGGACATCCGCCGCGCGTGGGGCGTCCTGGAGCAGCAGACCGATCCGCTGCGCTGGGTGCGGTCCGCGCTGGTGCCGGGGGCGCTCGGGCTGGCTGGCGGGGCATTGCTGGCGCTGCTGTGGCGGCGCGGCCGGCCCGGTCCGAGCGAGGGACGGCGCTCCCGGCGCGGACAGGCGGCTGAAGCACGGCATCACCACCACCCCGGGCTCGGCGCCGTCCTGGTGGCCGCTGCGTGGCCCCTGGTGCGGCAACTCGTGCAGCCGGCGATCGAGCGCGCGACCGAGGCCCAGCTCGCCGCCCTGGCGGAGCGCTGGCTGCGTCCCCGCGCCGCACCCCGGCACGCGGAGCCCTCGTCGGGCGCGATGTCCGCCGCGCCCCGTCCCCACCCCGACGCCCCCGGCAAGACATGACCCCCGCCTGGCCGTCGCCGCCCGACTGGGAGGCGGTGTTCAGCTTCACGCTGCATCCCGCGGAACTGGTCGTCCGCGGGACCGTCATGTACTGGCTGCTCTTCCTCATGTTCCGCTTCCTGCTGCGGCGCGACGCCGGCACGCTGGGCCTGGCGGACGTGCTGCTCATCGTGCTGATCGCCGATGCCTCGCAGAACGCCATGGCGGGGGAGTACCGCTCGCTGAGCGACGGCGTGGTGCTCGTGGCCACCATCGCCGGCTGGAACTGGTTGATCGACTGGGCCGGCTTTCGCAGCCGGCGCCTGCGCCGTTTCCTGCAGCCGCCCGCGACCTTGCTGGTGCGGCGCGGCGAGGTGCTGCACGCCAATCTGCGGCGCGAGATGATCACGCAGGAGGAGCTGATGGCCGCCCTGCACCGGGAAGGACTGCGGGCGCTGGACCAGGTGGACAGCGCCCGCATGGAGAGCGACGGCCGCATCACCGTCGTGCCGAAGGACTGAGCGGCCCCGGGGCCGCGCCGCCCCGCGGGCTTCAGCCGCCGTGCTCGTGCTGGCGGGCCTCGTCGCGCAGGCGGCGGATCTGGTCGTGGTTGCGCTGCACGCCACTCATCTGGCGCTGCACGACCATCAGCACGTCCGCCGGCAATTCCTGCTGCAAGGCCTTGCGGTAGCGGGCCAGCGCCGCGTCCTCGCCCCGCTCGCATTCCTCGAGCATGGCCAGGTCGCTGTAGCCGGCCAGCGTGCCCTTGACGCTGACCCAGCCGCGGTGCATGGCGCCCGCGACGCTGCCTTCGTCCTCGGCCTCGCCCCCGTATTCCCGCACCAGCCGCTGCAGCTCCAGCGCGCCTTCGCGGCACTCCATCGCCCGGGCGGCGAAGATCTGCCGCACCGTGGCGCTGCGCACGTGTTCGGCACAGGCGGTGAAGCCGTACTCGCCGTCCTTGCTGGTCTCGATCAGGGTGTTGAGCGTGTCGATGACATCGTCCTTGTCCATGGCTGGGCCTCCGGATAGTGGATTCAAGAGTGGATCAAGGGCATCAGGCCTGCATGCGCCCGGCGCCCGTTTCTCGGGCAGCAAGCCTCATGCCCGCGGCGGGCCGGCGCTCAGTGCGCCTCGGCGTCGGCGGGCGGGCGGTGGCTGGCCATGGCCCGGCGCAGGGCGTCGAGCAGCTGGGAGGGCGAGCAGGGCTTGCGCAGGATGATGACCCCCGGCGCATCGCGCTGGACCTCGCTGTAGCCGCTGATCAGCACGGCCGGCAGCTCCGGGCGCAGGGCGCGCAGGGCCTGCACCAGGGTCGGGCCGTCCATGCGGCCGGGCATCATGACGTCCGACAGCACCACGTCGATGCCGGCGCCGGTGCCGAAGCGGCGCAGGGCCTCGTCGGCGTCGAACACGCAGATGACCTGGCAGGAGAAGGAGCGCAGCAGCGTGGCCGTGATGCGGCTGAGCTCCTCGTTGTCCTCCACCAGCAGCACGCGCGCGCCGGCCAGGCTGCCGTTGGCCGCGGTGTCCCCGGCCGTCGCGAGCCCATGGCGATTGCGCGTGGCGGGCAGCAGCAGGGACACCACGGTGCCGCCCTCGGGGGGGCTCGCGACGCGCGCGGTCCCGCCCGCCTGCACGCAGAAGCCGAGCACCTGGCTCAGGCCAAGGCCGGTGGCGCGCCCGGCCGGCTTGCTCGTGAAGAAGGGCTCGAAGACGCGCGGCAGGATGTCCGCGGGAATCCCCGGTCCGCTGTCGGCCACGGCGATCAGCACGTACTCACCCGGCGCCAGCCCTTCGGTCTCCTCCGGTCGGGCGCCGCGCAGCGTGAAGTGCACGCGCCCGCTGCCGTTCAAGGCGTCGCGCGCGTTCAGGGCGATATTGATGAGGGCCAGCTCCAGCTCGGAGGGGTCGGCCGTCACGAGCAGCATGCCCGGCTGCAGGTCCATGCTGAGCTCCACCCGCTTGCCCAGCACGGTGCTGAGCAGCACCCGCAGGTCGTTCAGCGTGCTGGCGAGGTCCAGCGCCTGCGGATGCACGGACTGCTGGCCGGCGAAGCGCAGCAGGTGCTGCGTCAGGCGGCTGCCGATCTCCACCGAGCGGCGGATCGCCCCCAGCGGCACCTGCACGCCCTCGGCCTGCACATGCCGCTGGATGAGGTGCGCGCTGTTGCTGATGATGCCCAGCAGGTTGTTGAAGTCGTGCGCCACGCCGCCCGTGAGGCGCCCCAGCGCGGCGATGCGCTGGCTGCGCGAGCTGAGCTGCTCATTGGCGCGCGTGCGCTCCACGGCCTCGCTCACGCGACGTTCCAGCTCGCCGCGGGCCTGGCGGATCGTCTCGCTCGCACTGACCAGGGCGCGCGAGACGTTGTCCCACTCCGCGATGCCCGTCTGGCGCCCATGCAGCGGGCGGCCCGACTGCAGGGACTGGGCCATCGAGGCCAGCTCGTCCAGCGGCCGGGCAATGCGCCGGCTCAGCCACAGCGCGCCGGCGATCCCCGTGGCCAGCAGGACGAGGGCCGTGGCGAGGATGGGCAGCAGCGGCTGCGCAGCCGGCGCGCCCAGGCCCCCGGGCGGGGCGATGAGCAGCACGCTCCACCCCTGCGGCGAGGTGCTGAAGTAGGCCGTCACGGGCGGGCCGGCGGGACCGGGCCCGCGGAACAGCGCCTCGTCATGCGCCTGCATCTGCGCCTGCAGCGCGGGCCAGGCGGCGATGTCCACGCGCGGGGACGCGGCCCCGGCGACGTGCGTCACGTCCCGCCCGCGGCTGTCCAGCACCGCGGCCCGCCAGCCGGGCGGCAGCTCCTGGCGATCGGTCAGGCGCCGGAGTTCCTGCGGCAGCAGCGTGACCTCGACATTGGCCAGCACCTGCCCCCGGCGCTCGACCGGCTGCAGCAGCGAGACATGCGGGGGCACCCCGGGCGGCAGGGCACTGCCCTCGACGAGCCCGTCCACCACCGGCCGGTTCGCCAGCGGGAGCGCGGCCGGCGGACGCGGCCGGGGCGAGGCGGAAGAAGCCGCCGGTGCCGACTCGGCGCGGGTGCCGCGCGTGGTGAACAGCACCTCGTCGGCCGTGTTCAGCTGCACCCAGCCCTCCAGGCCCAGCATGGCCCGCGCGGCCTGGTCCTGCAGGCGCTGCAGCGGCGCGGCATCGAGGGTGGGGAGCTCGACAGCGCCAGCACCCGCGCGATGGCCGCGCGCTGCGCCAGCTCGCGGTCCACGCCCATGGCGAGCGCCCGCGTGTCGTCTCGCAGTTGCCGGGCCTGGTGCTCCTCGCTGGCGTTCCAGGCCGTCCAGAGCGAGGCCACGGTGCCGGGCAGGGCCACGGCCAGGACCAGCCACACCAGGCGCGCCCGCAGGGACAGCGCCGGCGTGACGGCACCGCCGAAGCGGGACGTCAGCCGCTGGCCGAGCCGGCGCCACCCCGACGCCTGCGGGTGGCTCACCGGGCGATCGACATCATCGCGTTCAAGCATGGGCCGACATCCAACACGTCAGAGGGTGAGCCACTTCAGCCCGGGACCTTGGGCGCCGATCGGCCGGGTCCCAGCAGGCTTCGCAGGCTTGCACAGGGGCGGCTGCTGGCAGAGAGGTAGAGTGCCACGACGCGCAGTTTACGGTTGCGACGGCAGATGCAGCGCAGACTGATCAGCAGCGGGACGGCAATCAGGGCACCCGCCAGACCCCACAGCCATCCCCAGAAGAGCACCGACAGGAACACCGACAGCGGATTGATCGCCAGCCGGCTCCCGATCAGCCAGGGGCTGACGAGATTGCTCTCCACCGCGTGGATGGCCAGGAAGCCCAGCGCCGGGTGCAGCAGTGCGAGGCCGCTGGCATCCGCCATGGCGCCGGCCAGCGTCAGCGCGCCGGCCGTGGCAAAGGGGCCGATGTAGGGCACGAAGTTCAGCAGGGCCGCCGCCACGCCCCAGAGGCCGGGATTGGGCAGCGCCAGGAGGCTCATCACGCAGGCGGTCGCGAAGCCCACGCCGATGTTGATCAGCGTCAGCGTGATCACATAGCGCGAGAGGTCCCGCTGGAAGGCGCGCAGCCCGCTCAGCACGAGCGCGCGCAGGCGCCGCCGCGAGGGCAAGGCCTCGATGCAGCGGGACAGAAGCCAGTGCTCCGAGGCCAGCAGGAAATAGAGCAGGATGACCGAGGAGGCGGCCGACAGCGTGAAGCGCACCCCCTGGGTCAGCAGCGAGCCGGTGAGGGCTACGCCTTCGCTGGCGAGCTTGGCCTTGACCGACTCCGCGGCCTCGACGCTCGCACCGGGGCGGCCACTGACCCAGGGCATCAGCCCCGGGAGCTCCCCGCGCCAGCGGTCGATGCGCGAGAGCACCGAGCCGATCGTCCGTGGCGCACGGTCCCACCACTGCGCCGCGGGTTCGGCGAGCAGGGCCACGACGGTGCCGCCCACCGCGAGCAGCGCTCCCACCAGGAAGGCTGCGCCCAAGGGCTGCGCAATGCCCCGCCGATGCAGCCAGCGGATGGCAGGCGTCAGCACGATGGCCAGCAGCAGGGCGATCACGACGGGCACCAGCAGCGAGCGGGCCTCCCGCAGTGCAAAGACCAGGGCCAGCAGGAACAGCCCCCGGACCGCCCATGCGTGACGCAGGACGGTCCAGGCGGTCAGGCGCTCCTGCGGCACTGCGCAGCGTCCGCGGGCGGTGGCCGGGGCGTGGCGGCCACGGTCAGGACGGGGGCGTCGCGCATGGCGCTCACTGCTCCGGCTTGCTGACGACGATGCTGTTGCGCACCCCCTTCACATCGGGCACCGCGGCCGCGATGGCGCCCGCCTTGTCCTTCTCCGCCTGGCTGGTGGCGAAGCCGGAGAGCTGGACCTCGCCCTTGAGCGTCTCCACCTTGATGCGCAGCGCCGCCACCGCCGGGTCCTCGGCCATGCGGGCCTTGACGCGCGTCGTGATGGTGGCGTCGTCCACGTACTGCCCGACGGAGCTCTGGCCGCTGGTGACGGCGCAGCCCGGTAGGCCGCCAAAGGCGAGCGCGATGACGGCCGTCACGACGGCAGTGGCCCGGATGAGCGGGGCGTGGGAAGTGAGGGTGGACCGGCTGAGGGCCTCGTGATGCTTCATGCGTGTGCTCCTGAAGTTGAGGGAGCGGGGCGAGCCCGCGGCCGGCTGGGGCAAACGCCGCGCCCGTGCCGTGACGGCCCGGGGCGTGAGAGGCAGCGTGGGTCGGCGGGTCAGGGCGAGCCAGCAGAACTTGCGGTAAATCTTGCCGGTTCCGAGGTGCTGGACGCGGGCGACAGTGAGCGTTGTCCACGAAGCGAACGGCCGGACCGCACCGTGCCACCGGGCTACGCCTGCTTACACACGTGACATGCACCGTGACAGGCTCCGCGCGGCCCCCGGCAGAAGGGGCAAATCCGGCACCTGCGGCCTGGTCCGTCCGACGCTCCAAGGCCTTGATCGCCGCCCGCCGCGGGCCCGGTCGGCATGGGACTTGCGAAGCACCGGGCAGGCGGCGCCGGGGCACGGCGCCCTCATCCACACACGACGGGAGCACGCCCTTGATGATCTTCCACGAACTTCGCACGTCGCAGCGGCAGACGCAGACGCTGTCGCCCCGCCTCCAGCATGCCGTCCGGCTGTTGCAGATGTCCTCGCTGGACTTCAGCGCGATGGTCCACGACATGCTGGGGCGCAATCCCTTCCTGGAAACGGCCGAGGGCGCCGAGGAGGGCGCACCGCTGCCGGCGATGGCCTCCATGGCCGAGGCCCGCGCCGTCGATGGCAGCCAGGACCGCGCGAGCGACGCGTCGACGGACGCCGGGCTGGATCGCCCCTATGACGACCGGCTCGAGAGCGTGACGCCCGTCGCCGCCGATCTGCCGGACGGCGAGGGCGATGGTCTGGACGACCGCGAGATCTGGCGCGCCGAGAGCGGCGGCAGCGGGCGCGCGGACGACGGCGAGTTCGGCGCGCTGGACCTCACGCCCGTGCCCGGCAATCTGCACGAGCACCTGCTGGGCCAGCTACGGGTGCTGCATCTGAGCGAGCGCGACCGCGTGCTGGCGAGCATCGTGGCGGAGTCCGTCGACGACGACGGCTACCTGCGCACGCCGCTGGAGGAGCTCGCGCCGCTCAGCGGCCTGGACCCCGCGGCGGACATGGACGAGATGCACATCGCCCTGCGCCGCGTGCAGGCGCTGGACCCGCCGGGCGTCGGCGCCCGCAGCGTGGCCGAGAGCCTGTGCCTGCAGCTGCCGGGCATTCCCTGTGAGCACACGCGCCGCCTGGCGGAGCGCATCGTGCGCGATCACATCTCGCTGCTGGCCTCGCGGGACATGAACGGCCTGGCCGAGCGCCTGGGCATCACGCCGGCCGAGGCCGAGGCGGTGTGCCTGCGGCTGCGCCGTCTGGACCCGCGGCCCGGCTGGCGCTTCAGCAGCAGCCATGCCGGCTACATCGTGCCCGATGTACTGACGTCCAAGGTGGGCGGCCGCTGGCGCGTGCAGCTCAACCCGGCCGTCATTCCCAAGGTGCGCATGAACCAGATCTATGCGGAGCTCTTCCAGCGCCACCGCCGCCAGGGCGATGGCGAGATGGCCAGCCACCTGCAGGAGGCGCGCTGGACGCTGCGCAACATCGACCAGCGCTTCGCGACCATCCTTGACGTCGCGGAGGCCATCGTGAAGCGGCAGCGGCACTTCCTCGAGTTCGGGGCCATGGCTATGAAGCCGCTCGGGCTGAAGGAGATCGCCGATGAGGTCGGCATCCATGAGTCCACCGTGTCCCGCGTGACGAACAACAAGTACCTGGCCACGCCCAGCGGTGTCTATGAGCTCAAGTACTTCTTCTCGCGGGCCATCGTGAGCAGCAACGGCAGTCCCTGCTCGGGCACGGCCATCCGCGGGCTGATCAAGGACATCATCGAGGCTGAGAACCCGTCGGCGCCGCTGTCCGATGCCGACATCACCCGGCTCCTCGCCCGCCAGGGGCTCGTCGTCGCGCGGCGCACCGTCACCAAGTACCGGCAGATGCTGAAGATCGACGCGGTCGAGCGGCGACGCCTGCACAGCTGAGCCCCCGGCCTTCCCGTCATCCGCGGCGCTTGGAGGGCGTGGCCGGTGGTGGGGTGGGCGCCACCAGCGTCTCGCGCTGTTCGGCGTCCAGCCCGGGGGTGGCACGCAGATCGGTATCGACCTGCCCCTGGGCGAGATCGTCCGCGGCCTGCTGCATCACGCGGCGCTGCCGGCGCCCCGCCTCGCCGCGACCGGCCTGGCCCGTGGAGGCATGGCCGGGGGATTCGTCCCGCTCGTGAGGCAAGGCCAGCTCGCGGTCATCGGCCGGCGCGGTGGAGCCCGGCGCCACCGGGCCGTGGCCGCGCAGACGGGCCGGCTTGCCGGGCAGGGGGTCTCGCGTCACGCCCGGCGCCTGCGGGTCCGGCAGCGCGGGCTGGTGGGGGCGACCGGTTCGATGCGTCATCGCGGATCCTTCGGCAGGGCGGACGGAGCGTGTCCGGGCCCATCGAGGCAAGCCGGGCCCCGGGCGCGGGCAGGGCACACGGCTTGCTCCCGTGGGGCGACGGCAATGGCGCCGTGCCATGAGGAGATCGACATGATGCAAGTGAAGGTGAATGAGCAGGGCGCTGCACCGGGGCAGCCGCCGGGCGTGACGACGAAAGGCAAGACCTGTCCCCCGCCCCTGGCCGTGCGATCGGCGCGTGTGCTCCTCGTCTGCGGGCTGGCGGTGGCCTCGCTGTCCTCGCTGTCAGCCTGTCAGCGCCGCAGCGAGGTGCCGGCCCCCGACAGCCGCAGCGTCCAGCCCGACCTGCCCGCCTCGTCGCCCATGCCGCAGCCGACGGTACCGGCTTCGGGCGCGAGCGCGACGCCCTGACCGCGGCCCGTCTTCAAACGGAAGCCGGCATCACGACGCGTGATGCCGGCTTTCTTCATGCGCCACGCCCCGGAGCGTCGCGTCCCCGAGGCGTGGCGGGCGCAGGTCAGCGCACGGCGGCGCCCAGGCGCTCCAGCGAGGCGTCCACCTGGCGGCGGAAGGTGGGGTCGTTGACATCCGGCCATTGGCGCTTCTCGAAGCCCTGCTTGGCGTCGAGCTGCTCGCGCGGCACCAGCAGCACGACATTGGCGCGCTCCTGCGCCGGGAAGCGCAGCGCCTTCATCGGCAGGGCCAGGAGCTTGTCGTTCATGTTCCAGGCGCGGTCGAACTCCAGCACCGCATAGCGCAGCCGGCCCGTGGACATGGACACGACCAGGTCCTGGATCTCGCCGGCACCGCGGCCGTTGCTGTCATCGACGTTCTTGCCCATGAGCTTGCTGGCACGAAGGAGGTGGGCGTTGGGCCGCGGCGTCATGCGGTCGGCGTCGCCGAAGTGGCGGCGCACCGAATTGCCGTAGTCGGGCGAGCCCCAGTCCGGCCAGTGGTTGCGGGCGAAGCCGGGCGCGCGGCGCAGCTTCTCCTTGTCGATGTCCAGCACCAGCTCGTCCTTGTCGGACGCGTGCCGGAACACGTTGAGCGGGTAGGCGAAGAGCTTGTCGCCCACGCCCAGGAAGCCGCCAAAGGAGAGGATGGCGTAATGCACCACCTCGTTGTTGACGTCGACGATGAGGTCGTTGATCTCCCCGAGCTTCTCGCCTTGCGGATTGCGCACGTCCTTGCCGATCAGCTGGCTGACGCGGGCATCCCGGGCGGTGGCCGGTGTGGCCGGCGGGGTGGCGGACGTCTGCGGGGCGGGATGGCCGGGAACGGAGGCGGCCTGCGCGTGGGCGGCCGTGGTCGAGAGCGAGGCAATGCCGAGGGCCAGGGCCGTCAGCAGGAAGCGGCAGCGCCCACGGCCAGGGGCTCGATGGAAGTGGTCATGCATGGGGGACTCCGAAGTTGAGGGGCTTGACCGCCCCACGCGGGCGGGGCGGTCCCCCATCTCCGGCAAGTGCTATTCCCATACGCTCCCGGCGCCCTCCAGTGGGGCGCCGTCCGCCCTCAGGAACTGACCTGCTGCGACGGGTCCTCCGCCGTGCTGCCCCCCGTGGTCCCGCTGGTGCGGGGGCCCGACTGGGGTGGGGCGGGCGGCTGGGAGATGTCGGACAGCGCCTCGCCGGCGCGGGTGGCGTCCGTCCTCGTCTCGGCCTTGGCGGCCACATCGCCCAGCGTGACCATGCCGACGAGGTGCTCGGACTCGTCCAGCACGGGCAGGCGCCGGATGCCGGCGTCGGCCATGCGCTGGAGCACCTCGTCCAGGGCGTCGTCCTCGTGGCAGCTCTGAACCTTCCGGGTGATGAGCCCGTCCAGCCGCGTGGCGGGCGGGTAGCCCTGGGCCAGGCCCCGCAGCACGAGGTCGCGGTCGGTCACCATCCCGACGAGTCGCTCGCCGTCGCACACCGGCAGCGCACCCACGTCCAGCATCTCCATGGCCTGGGCGGCCTGCAGCATGCTGTCATCCGGCGTCAGGGTCTGCACCCCGCGCGTCATCACATCCGATACCTTGCTCATGGAATCTCCCGAGACGACCGCCTTGCCGTCAGCGCGAGCGGCCGCCGAGGCGCTCGCTGAGGGTCCGGGCCTGCTGCAGATGCTCCTGCAGGCCCGGCAGCGTCTGCTGCGCGAAGCGCCGGACGTCGCTGTCGGAGGCGCTCGAGGCCGCACGCTGGAAGTCCGCGACGGCACGCTGGTGGTCGCTGACCATCTGCTGGATGAAGGCCCGGTCGAAGTCCGCGCCGTTCAGGCCCTGCAGCCGCGTCATCGTGCGCTGCGCCGAAGCGGACAGCGCGGGCGTGCCGGTGGCGGTGCTCGTGCCCGTGCCGCTGCTGCTGGCCGAGCCGGGTGTGGCGCCCGGTGTCGAGCGCATGCCGGCACCGGAGGTCACCCCGGATGCCGCACCCGTCGACAAGGCCGAGCCGCTGGCGGACGAGGAGCCCATGGCCGCGCCCGTGGTGCCGCTGCCGCTCCTGCTGCCCGATGACATCCCGCGGTCCTCCGGCCAATCCAGGCCGGCGCGGGTGCCGAGCGCCCGCAGTTCGCCGTTCACGCGGGTGTGGTCCTCCACCATGTGTTCGGCGAAGCTCTTGAGTTCGGCGTTCTGCGCGCGGCTCTGGGCGAGGCGGGCCAGCTCGACCTCCGCCGTGCCCGCGGCCAGCGCCTGGGTCAGGAACTGCTGGTCGGCGCGCTTGAGCTTGGTGCCGGCGCTGGTGCTCGTGCTGTTGCTCGTGCTGTTGCCGGCACTGTTGCCGGCGCGCTGGCGGTCTCGCAGCACCGCGTCCGCGCCGTCGGAATGCGGGCCGGAGGCGGTCTGGGCGCGGCCATGCGGCGGCGGGGACGACCTCGGCTGCCCTTGCGTGGGGGGGCTGGTCTGCGCCGCGGACGGCACGGCGAGGGCGCCGGGCCACGGGCCCGCAGTGACGCCGACCAGGCTCACCACCGCGGCGGTGAGGAGCCCGCGGGCCAGCGGGGTCAGCCGGTGCGGTCGATGGGATGGCTTCATGGCATGCCTCCTGTCATCAGCTTTCAACATGAAGCTGGCGAGCGGGGTCAGGCAATCGGTGTGCGCGCCGGCAGCGCGCCTCGCCCCAGGCCAGACCGGCCCCGAAGGCGAGGTAGACGCGGCACAGGCTGGCGTCACTCAAGTGCCGCTCGAAGCCCGGGCTGAGGCGCGGCGGCACCAGCACCAGGTCCACCCAGGCGGCGATGGCGCTGAGGGCGAGGGCGTCGACCAGGTCGTTGCTCCGCGCCGCGTTCTCTGGCGCCCCTGTCGCCCCCGCTGGCGGCCGGCTCGTCTCGCGCGCGGGCGGCGGCGGTGGCGGCGATCCCAGCGCGCCGGCCTGGCGGTGACCCTCGTAGATCGCGCTCCAGAAGCACGAGGCGCCCCAGTGGATGAAGATGCCCGTCAGCGTGTAGCGCGCGCTCAGCCCGCGATGGCGCAGTGCCCGGTCGGGCCAGAGCCAGTGGCTGATGGCATTGAGCGGCGCGGCCCCGCTGCGGGCGTCCCGCCGGCCCTGGCGCACCAGCAGGAGCCCCGAGATCAGTGCCGCCCAGGCGCCGCGCTGCAGGATGCGGCGCAGCAGCGGGGCGCGGCTTGCCTGCGGCCCGCTCATGCACGGGCCAGGGACCGCCGGGCGCCGGGGACCCGATGCACCGCCTTCGGCAGGCCTGTCGGCAAATCCTGCGGCAGCGCCGGGGTCTGGCAGTACAGGCCGATCGGCGCGGGCAGCTCCGGGGGCTCGCGCACGGGGGGCGGCATCTCGATAGGCTCGGGCTCGTCGATCTCCGGCGGAGGCGGGTCCGGCGAGCGCTGCGGCCCGTGCGGCGGGGGCGAGAGCGGCGGCAGCTCGGGCGGGATCGGCGGATTGATGTGCGCCTCCCACGCCGCCGGGTGGTGCAGCAGCGGGGTGATGAGCAGGGCCATCGGCATGGCCACGGGCATGGCAAGCGGCAAGGGGGATATGAGCATCGGCTTCTCCTGCCTCCCCGGGACAGGGCGGCCTCAGGGCCTGCAATCTCCGCGCCCGGGCCGGCCCCGGCGCGCGCCTTGCCGGTCGGTTGGATTCCCGACCCTGAGGAGTCTTGCCATGGCCGAATCCCTCTCCCAAGCTACGCCGGGCCCATCGTCCACGCCCGCGCCGTCTTCGAGCGCGGAGGGCGAGGCCGTCCAGACGGGGCCCACGACGCAGCCGTCGTCCCTGCCGCCCCAGCATCTGGCGGGCTCGGGGGACGAGTCCGCGCTGGACCCGCCCCCGCGCTACCTCGCCGAGCATTACCGCGGCAGCGGCAAGCTCGAGGGCATGACGGCCCTCATCACCGGGGCGGATTCGGGCATCGGCCGGGCCGTGGCCGTGCTGTTCGCGAGGGAGGGCGCGGATGTCTGCATCGTGTACCACCGCTCCCATGACGACGCCCGAGAGACCGCCGAGCAGGTAGAGGCTGAGGGCCGGCGCTGCGTGCTCATCGCGGGCGATGTGAGGGACCCCGACTTCTGCGAGCTGGCCGTGCGCGGCTGCGTGTCGGAGCTCGGACGGCTCGACGTGCTGGTCAACAACGCCGCCTACCAGCGCCACGCCGACTCGCTGCTGGAGATCGACCGCGAGCAGTTGGCCCTCACCTTCCAGACGAACATCTACGGCTACCTGCAGATGGCCCGCGCCGCGCTGCCGCACCTGAAGCGCGGCGCCTGCATCATCAACACGGGCTCGTCCACCGGCCTGCGCGGCAATCCCAAGCTCCTGGACTACTCCACGAGCAAGGGCGCGATCCACGCCTTCACCAAGGCGCTGGCGCAGAACCTGCTGCCGCAGGGCATCCGCGTCAATGCCGTGGCGCCGGGGCCGGTCTGGACGCCGCTGAACCCGGCCGATCTGCCCGCCGAGAAGGTCGCCGAGTTCGGTCGCAACAGCGACATGAAACGGCCCGCGCAACCCGAGGAGCTGTCGCCGGCCTATGTATTCCTGGCGTCGCCCGTGTGCGCCTCCTACATCACGGGCCTGGTGCTGCCGGTGACGGGGAGCGTGGGCGCGATCTGAGCGTCGATCGCCCTCGGGGAAGTCTTCGGCTCGGGCGGGGCGCGCAAGGCGGGCGCGTGGATTGCCTCGGTCCGCGTTCACCCCGCCCATCCTCGAACGCAAGGAGCGTCCGTGCGCATCGCCTACGTCACCGAAACCTATCCGCCCGAAGTCAATGGTGTGGCCCTCAGCGTGGAGCGGGTGGTGCGCCACCTGCGCGCCCGCGGGCACCTGGTGGACCTCATCCGGCCGGCCCAGGCCCACGAGCGGCCCGGTCCCGCGGAGGCCGGCGCAGGAGGCGGGGGGGACGAATGGCTCACCCGCGGCTGCCCGATCCCCGTCTATCCCGACCTGCGCTTCGGGCTGGCGAGCGTCGCGTCCCTGGCGGCACGCATGCAGGCCACGCAGGTGGAGCAGGTGCACCTCGCCACCCCCGGTCCCTTGGCCTGGGCCGCGCTGATGGCGGCGCGGCGCCTGGGCCTGCCCACGAGCGCAGACTTCCGAACCAACTTCCACCAGTACACCCGCTACTACGGCCTCGGCTGGCTGGGCCCGCTCGTGGAGGCCGGCCTGCGGCAGCTGCACCAGCGCACGCAGCGCACCTTCGTGCCTTCGATGACGACCTTCCGGCACCTGTCCACGCGCGGCTTCACGCAGCTGCAGTGGCTGGGTCGCGGGGTCGACACCGAGTGCTTCTCGCCGGCCTGGCGCTCGGACGCGCTGCGCCAGTCCTGGCAGGCGCAACGCGGCATCGTGCTGCTGTACGTCGGGCGGCTGGCGGCCGAGAAGAACGTGGAGCTCGCGCTGCGGGCCCATGCGCTGCTGAGCCGGGCCCGCCCCGACTGCCGCATGGTCGTCGCGGGCGACGGCCCCCTGCGGGCGCGCCTGGAGCGCCGCTATCCGGCCGTGCGCTTCCTGGGCACGCTGCGCGGCGAGGCGCTGTCTCGCTGCTATGCCAGCGCCGATGCCTTCCTGTTCCCCAGCCTCTCGGACACCTTCGGCAATGTCACGCTGGAAGCCATGGCCTCGGGCCTGCCGGTGCTGGCCTTCAACACGGCGGCCGCGGGCGATCTCATCGTGCCGCGCGTCAACGGCTTCCTCGCGACGGTGGGGGACGACACGGCCTTCCTCGACGGCGTGCTGCGCTTCGCCGCGCCGCCGAGCGTGTATGAGTCGCTGCGGCAGCAGGCCCGCGCCACGGCCCTGAAGCATCCGCACGCCGGCGTGCTGGCGGCCTTCGAGGCGGCGCTGCTGGCCCTGCGCGAGACCCCGGCACCCGCCCAGGCCGTCAAGGCGCCGGCGCTCTGACCGGTCTGACCGGTCTGGCGGAGCCGGCTCAGGCCGTGTCGGCCAGCAGATCGGCCAGCTGGTCCAGGCGGACGGCCTGCCGGCGCTGGCTCATGGCTGCGGTGGCGACCTCCCGCCAGGAGGCCCAGGTCGAGGCATGGGCGGCGTCCAGCGGGTGCAGCTCCAGGCGCAGCAGCAGGCGTTCGGATTGGAGGTGGCGCAGCGCGCCATTCCAGGCGATGGACGCCGCGCGCCGCCAGGGCGAACGGCTGCTCCAGACCTGGGCGGTGCTGCGCAGCGAGGGGCCCTGCGGCAGCAGCATCACCTCGCGCAGCGTGCAGGTGTAGCGCAGCGGCTGCTCGCGCAGCGCCTCCCACGTCCCGCGGCTCATCAGCCAGGCGGGCGCGACGAAGCCGGCCGGCCGCACGCCCAGCGCGCCCATCCACTCGCGACCCGCCCGCAGCCGGCGCTGCGCCTCGTCGTGGTCGAGCGCGGCGAACTCGCCTTCCCCGGCGGTGTAGACGCGGCGCAGCCAGCGCTGGGCGGGGCCCTGCGGCGGCAGCGGGTCGAGGTGGTCATAGCCGTGCAGCACGAGCTCGTCCCCCAGCGCCGCCCGTTGCAGCAGCCAGCGCTCGAAGGCCACATTGCGCGGCCCGCCGTGGTAGTGCGGCACCACGAGCAGACTCAGGGGCGCGATGCCCAGGCCCTCCAGCGCCGCCACAAGGATGCGGCAGCGGGACCAGGTCTCCGGAGCGACGTCGTGGATGACGACGGCCAGCAGCTTCTGTCCGGGCAGGAGGGCGTCGGCCAGGGGGCTTGCCGTGCCGGCCGCGGCGCCCCGGTCGGCGGCGGGAGTGGGAGCAGTCATGGGCGACACAGGCAAGACGCGCGCCCAGGGACGGACCGCTAGGCCATCAGCCCCTCGCGGGCCAGGTGCCGGGGGCGGCCGAGGCTGGCGATGAAGGCGCCGACGACGTCCGCGTCCACCCGCAGCGCGGGGTCCTCGGGCCGCGCGCCGCGGAACAGCCCCACCTCCGGGTCGCCGTCGAGCAGCGCCTCCGGCACGCCCGCCGCGCGCAGCAGCTCGGCCGCGTCGCCCAGCAGGAGCAGGGGCTTGCCGTGGCGGTACTGGTCCCGCACGAAGTCCACGAGCTCCGCCTGGTGCTGCAGCGGCAGCCCACGCCCGTCGCCCGACTGCGCGTCGGGGAGCACCAGGGCGTCCCACAGCACCGAGGGCAGGGCCTCGAGCGTGGCCTCGATCTGCAGGGCGCCCGGTGCGGGCGCGGGGTCGAGGGCGCCGAGCCGGTGCCCGACGAAGCGCGGCACCGCCCCCGCGGCGAGGAGGGCCGCATGCACGGCGAGCAAGCCTTCGACATCCATGCCGGTCTGGCTGAACAGCGCGACACGGCGGCCGGCCGGCTGGCCGTCGCCGGGACGGGCGAGCAGGGACAGCGCGGTGGAGATGGGAGCGTCGGCCGGGTCCTGGGACGACGTGTCGGCGCCACCGGGGGTCGGGTGGGCGAGTGTGGGTGCCGCCTCGGGCACCGGCAGGCCCAGCCCGGCGGCGACGGCGCTCGCCAGCCGGCCGTCCACCGCGGCCAGCAGGGACAGCACGCGCACGCGCACCGCCGGTACCTGCACGCGGGAGAGCTCGAAGCGGAAGGCCGCCACCAGGTGCTGCTGCTCGACCAGCGTCTGGCTGCGCCAGAACAGCCGCGCCTGGGCGAAGTGCTCGGCGAATCGCTCGGGATGGGCGCGCAGCTTGGTGCCCTCGACCACCTCCGGGAAGCTCACGAACCCCAGCCGGCCGGCCTGGAAGGGGCAGCCGCCCGCCAGCGAGTTGGGCTCGTAGGCCACGCGGCCGCGTGCGATGGCCTGGCGGTGCATGCCGTCGCGCTGGTGGTTGTGCACCTGCGCGATCGGCGTGTTGATGGGGATCTCGTGGAAGTTGGGCCCACCCAGGCGGCTGAGCTGGGTGTCGACGTAGGAATGGACGCGGCCCTGCAGCAGCGGGTCGCTCGTGAAGTCCAGCCCCGGGATGATGTGGGCGGTGCAGAACGCGATCTGCTCGGTCTCCGCGAAGAAGTTGTCCGGGTTGCGCGTCAGCACGAGGCGGCCGACGGGCCGCACCGGCACGAGCTCCTCGGGCACGAGCTTGGTGGCATCGAGCACGTCGAAGTCGAAGGCCTCGGCCTCGGCCTCGGCCTCGGTGAAGACCTGCAGGCCCAGCTCCCACTCGGGATGCAGGCCGGCCTCGATGGCTTCCCAGAGGTCGCGGCGGTGGAAGTCCGGGTCGGCGCCGGCGATCTTCACGGCCTCGTCCCAGCGCAGCGCATGCGTGCCGGCCACGGGCGACCAGTGGAACTTGCACAGGCGGCTCTCGCCCTGGGCATTGACCAGGCGGAAGGTATGCACGCCGAAGCCCTGCATCATGCGGTAGCTGCGGGGCAGCGCGCGGTCGGACATCAGCCACAGCAGCATGTGCGTGGATTCGGGCATCAGCGAGACGAAGTCCCAGAAGGTGTCGTGGGCGCTGGAGGCCTGCGGCATGGCGTGGTGCGGCTCGGGCTTGAGGGCATGCACGAGGTCCGGGAACTTGATCGCGTCCTGGATGAAGAACACGGGCATGTTGTTGCCCACCAGGTCCCAGTTGCCGTCCTCGCTGTAGAACTTGACGGCGAAGCCGCGCACGTCGCGCACGGTGTCCGCCGAGCCCCGCTCGCCGGCCACGGTGGAGAAGCGCACGAACACCGGCGTGCGCTTGCCGGGCCCGGCGAAGGGCGCCGCCATCGTCAGCTCGGCGAGGCCGTCGTAGCACTCGAAGTAGCCATGGGCGCCAGAGCCGCGCGCATGCACCACGCGCTCGGGAATGCGCTCATGGTCGAAGTGCGTGAGCTTCTCGCGCAGGAGGAAGTCCTCCAGCAGCGCGGGGCCGCGAAGCCCGGCCTTGAGCGAGTGCTGGTTGTCGGCCACACGCACGCCCTGGTTGCTCGTCAGGGCCTGCGCGCTGCTGTCCACGCGCACGCGGTCCAGCGACTCGTTGCTGGCGTTGATCCCGGTGCGCGGCAGGCCGTCGCCAAGCTTGTGCGAGGCCTGGCGCTCGGTGAGCGTGCTGGCGGTGAGGTCGTCATCGCCGGGCGGCACCTGCTCGCCCGTGGGCGGCGTGAGCGCCTCCGCCGCACCATATTCCGCCGCCTTGTGCCGGTTGGCGGGCATGGCCTGCGCCATGGCCTCGATGCCGCCGGCCCGCTGCAGGAGGCGAGCCTGCGCCGCCGTCCGGGTGGCCTCGAGGCCGCGGGCGTCCACGGCCACGGTCGAGGGTCCCGACATCGTGCTCAGGGCCGATCCCACCGGTGGCGCGGAGCCCGCGGCGCTCGGTGCGGAGGAGGCGCGCGGGCTGGCGCTCCGTGAGGATCGCTTCGAAGGGGAAGGGGGCTTGGCGGGCGTCATGGCAGTCCTTTGAGAGATCCGGCGAGGTCCGGGGGAGATCCTGGGGAAGGGAGGCGGGCGGGGTACGGCGATTGCCGCTCCCGCCTGCGCCCGCCCCGATCGGCGGGGCACGGCGCAGAAAAGTCAGGAGCGAACGATGAGCAAGGCATCCCCGGCGGCAAGAAAGAGTCCCGCCCCGTCCTCCGGACGCCAGTACGGTCCGCGGGCCCAGAAGGAGGTGGCGAAGGCCCTGCATGAGGAGAAGCAGGGCGAGCTGCACAGCGGCCGCAGCGGCAAGACGGTCACGGACCCGAAGCAGGCCATCGCCATCGGCCTGTCGCGGGCGCGCAAGGCGGGCGCGAAGGTGCCCCCGCCGCCAGGCAAGACCTGACCCCCGCAGCCGGCGGGGTCACAGAGTCGGCTCCTCGGGGCCGCCTCAGCCCTGCTCGCTCAGCAGGATCTCGACGCGGCGGTTGCGCTCGCGTCCCTGCTCGCTGTCATTGCTGGCCAGCGGCTCGCGCGAGCCCCGGCCGGCGACCGTCATCTGGGAGGTCGGCACACCGCGGGCGGCCAGGTAGTCCCGCACGGTTTCCGCGCGCTGCAGCGAGAGCGGCTGGTTCAGCGCGTCGTTGCCGCTGCTGTCGGTGTGGCCGACGATGGTGACGCGCATGCCGCCGGAGAACTCGCGCGCGAACTGGTCGAGCACCGGGCGCATGCCGGGCCGAAGGTCCGAGCGGCCGGTGTCGAAGGAGACATCGCCCGGCACATGCAGGCGCAGCTGGTTGTCCGCGGTGCGGCTCACCTCGACGCCGGTGCCGGCACTGGCCTGCTCCAGCGCCCGCTGCTTGTCTTCCATGCGGCGGGACCAGGCATGCCCGGCGATGGCACCCAGCGCGCCGCCGATGACGGCGCCCGTGCCGGTGCGGCCGCCGGTCGCGGAGCTCAGCACCGCGCCCGTGGCAGCCCCCACGGCCGCGCCCGTGGCGGTGCGCCGGCCGGTGTCGTCCATGGAGGCGCAGGCGCCGAGCAGGCTGCTCGCGGCCACGGCGGACCAGAGGGTGGGCCGCCAGCCCCAGCGGGCCGGGCGGGCGGACGTCGTGAAGGGTCGGGATGGTTCGAACATGGCATCACTCCCGGGTCCGCCAGGGGACCCATCCAATAAAAAGGGCCCGGACCCTGCGGTCCGGGCCAAATGGGCGCGCACACGAGCGCCCGGGGGAGGGTGGAGGGGCGCGGCGGGCCAGGCGAGGGCCGCCGCGCCATGCCCGCAGGCATGAAGGCATGAAGGCCTGAAGGCGATGATGGCCTGGTTTACTCGCCGTCCTGCTCGGCCTGGCCTTGACGGCCCTTGCCCTCGGCTTCCTGCTTGGTGCCGCCGGCCTGCGCCTTGCGCGACTCGTCCTGGCTCTTGCGAGCCTCGGTGCCGGACTTCTTGTCGTCCTGGCCGCTGTGGCGACCATCATTGCGGGTGTCGTTGCGATTCTGCTGATTCATGGCGGATCCTTTGCGTGGCGTCGGTCCCTGCGCCGACGGTCTCTGGGCGGCAAGCCCCATGCCCGGCGTTCAGTCCGCCGCTGGCGACATCTGCCGCAATTCCGGCTTCACCAGCAGGAAGCGGCCGATCACCAGGGCGTCCAGCGGCGTGGTCGCGAAGGCCTCGACGGCGTGACGCGGCGTGCAGACGATGGGCTGGCCGCGGACGTTGAAGGAGGTGTTGATGAGCACCGGCACGCCGCCATGCCGCTCGAAGGCCAGGAGCAGGGCATGGAGCAGCGGCTGGTCCTCGCGGCGGACGGTCTGCACGCGGGCGCTCTGGTCCGTGTGGCAGGCGGACGGGATGCGCTCGCGCCGGCCGGGGCGCAGGCGATGGGTGAAGAGCATGAAGGGCGATTCGCCACCCCGCGCCTGCGAGGGCTCGAACCAGTCCCCCAGCCGCTCCAGCGGCAGCACGGGCGCCACCGGGCGGAAGTCTTCCCGGTCCTTGAGCTCGTTGAGCCGCGCCTGCATGGCCGGATCGACAGGGGAGGCCAGGATGGAGCGGGCCCCCAGCGCGCGCGGCCCGAATTCCATCCGCCCCTGGAACCAGCCCACGATGCGGTTGGCCGCGAGCAGCTCCGCGGTGCGCTCGGCAACGTTGTCCAGCGGCTCGTAGTCCAGCCGGGCCCACTGCAGCAGGGCCTCGATCTCCTGGTCCTCGTAGGCCGGGCCGAGGAAGGCGTCGCGCATCTCCCATCGCCGCGGCGCCAGCGGGTAGACGAGGCCGCTCGTGTGCGCCTGGGCGGGGGTGCGGTCCAGGCCGGCGTCCGCATCCATGCGGGAGAGCCGCTCGCGCGCGTCCACCCACAGCGCGGCGCCCAGCGCGGTGCCGGCGTCGCCGGCGGCCGGCTGCACCCAGACGGCATCGAAGAGGCCGCTGTCCCGCAGCCGCGCATTCATCACGCAGTTCAGCGCCACGCCACCGGCCAGCGCCAGGTGGGTCTCGCCGCTGGCCTCGCGCAGCCATCGTGCGAGCTGCAGCACGGCGTCCTCCAGCAGGTCCTGCAGCGAGGCGGCGAGGTCCAGATGGCGCTCGTCCAGCCGCTCGCCGGGGCCGCGCGGCGGGCCGAAGGCCTGGGTCAGGTCGAGGGGCAGCAGCTGGAACTGCCCCTGCTCGCCGAGCTGCAGGTGCGCGCGCAGCACCGCCGCATGCCGCGGGCTGCCCAGCGCCGCGAGGGCCATCACCTTGTACTCGTCGCTCGAATGCAGAAAGCCGAGATGGGCCGTCACGCGCTCGTACAGCAGACCCAGCGAATGCGGGACATGCACCTCGCCGAGCCCGCCGTAGCGGTGGTCGCGGTAGACGCCGTAGCTGGTGGTGGACCGCTCGCCCCGGCCGTCCAGCGTCATCACGGCGCAGCGCTCGAAGGGCGCGGCCAGAAAGGCGCTGGCCTGGTGGCACAGGTGGTGGGCGACGAAGTGCCATTCGTAGGGCGCCTGCTCGTGGCGCACGCCGGCGAAGCGCGCCCGCAGGTGATGCGGCACGGCGTCCACCAGCAGCCGCGGCGCGCAGCTTACATAGCTCGCGAAGAGCGGGTCCCAGGGGTTCTCCCAGTGGCCGCGCCCGACGGCGGAGGGCTCCAGCGGCAGCAGCAGCCCGCCGTCCTGCTGCGCCCTGCCGTCGAGGAAGCGCTGCGGGTTGAAGCTGTAGGCGACGTGATCGACCTCGGCCAGCGTCAGACCCGCTTCGCCCAGGCAGTAGTCGATGGCATGCCAGGGCTGCTCCCAGGCGGTGAAGGGCAGCGGCCGCTTGCCGTGCTTGATGCGGGTGAAGCGCTCTTCCTCGGCGGCGGCGACGACGACGCCGTCGCGCACGAGCGCCGCCGCGGGGTCGTGAAAGCAGGCGTTGATTCCGAGAGTGATCATGCGGGCGTCCGGCAGTGCGTGAAGCTGCGCCAGGGGCAAGCGCCTCGCCCGCGCGGCGGCAAGTTCTGCGGCAAATTCGGACGAGGCGGCAGGCCCGGCGGTGCGAAGGTTCGGCCCGCCGCCGGGCATGCCATCTGCCGCGGCCGGCGCATGCAAAGCCCGCCGCCTGATGTCCGCCAGCCCCCTGGTGTCCGCCTCCCGCTGCCCGCCATGGCGAGCCCGCCTGCGTCCGGACTGCCCGGCCGGCCACTCGCCGTCTTCGGCGCCGGCTATGTGGGCCTCGTGAGCGCCACGTGCCTGGCCTGGCTGGGGCACCGCGTGGACGTCATCGAGCCCGATCCGCGCCGCCTGCGCCAGCTGCGCCAGGGGCGGGTGCCCTTCCATGAACCGATGCTCGCCGAGCTGCTGCGCGAGCAGCTGCGGGCGGGCCGGCTGCGGGTGGCGAGCGGACCGCGGGCGACGCTGGCCTCCCTGGCGGGCGGCGGGCTCGCGCTGCCTTCCTTGCTCTTCATCGCCGTCGGCACCCCAATGCAGGCCGATGGCAGCGCCGCGCTGACGCAGGTGATGGCGGTGGCGGACGACATCGCCCGCCACCTCGCCGGGCCGGCGCAGCTGGTCATCAAGAGCACGGTGCCCGTGGGCACGGGCGAGCGCGTGCAGGCGCGCCTGCGCGAGGGGCTGCAGCGGCGCCAGCGCGACTGGCCCGTCAGCGTGGCCTCCAATCCGGAGTTCCTGCGCGAGGGGCTGGCGGTGCAGGACTTCCTGCGGCCGACACGCGTGGTCGCGGGGAGCGAGGACGCGGCCCTGCTGGAGGTGCTGCGCGCCCTGCACGCCCCCTTGACCTGCGCGCAGCGCCCCTTCCTGGCGATGGACCTGCGCAGTGCCGAGCTGTGCAAGTACGCCTCGAACGTGATGCTGGCCGCCCGGCTGAGCCTGATGAACGAGCTCGCGCTGCTCGCGGAGCCGCTGGGTGCGGACATCGAGCAGGTGCGCGCGGCCGTCGGCCTGGACCCGCGCATCGGGCCGCAATTCCTGCGGGCAGGCTGCGGCTTCGGCGGCTCCTGCCTGCCCAAGGACCTGCAGGCCCTGCGCCATGCCGCCGCTGCGCTCGGCGAGGCCACGCCCATGCTCGACGCCATCGCCCGCAGCAACGAGCGCATGGTGGGCCTGCTGGAGCGCCGGCTGTGCGAGGTGCTGGGCGAGGACCTGCGCGGCCGCCGCGTGGCGCTGTGGGGCCTGGCCTTCAAGCCGCACACGGACGATGTCCGGGACTCGCCCGCCTTGCCGCTGGTGCGCGCGCTGTGCCGGCGCGGCGCGCAGGTGCAGGCCTATGACCCGCTCGCCGGCATCGCCGCCCGCGAGGCCCTGGGCGACGCGCCGGGCTTCCGGCTGGCCACCACCGCCTTGCGGGCGCTGCACCAGGCCGACGCGCTGCTGCTGGTCACCGAGTGGCCGCAGTTCACGGAGGTCCACGGCGGCCACCTGCGCGCCCGCATGCGGGGAGCGCTGGTGCTGGACGGGCGCAATGCGCTGGCTGGTCCGCTGCTCGCGGCGGCGGGGCTGGACTACCGCGGCATCGGGCGCGGCGCCGTCGGGGCGAAGGCCGTCCCCGGTGTCGAGGAGGGCCTGGCGCCCCGGCTGGACGCCACGCCGCCGCACCCGACGCCGTCCCGCCGGCCCGCCCGCGCGAGCCTGCTGCAGGCGGGCTGAAGAGGGCGGACGAGGGATGGCGGCGCCCTGCCCATCCAATGCGCACCACGCGCCCGAGGCCTCGCGATGGGGACGCCCCTGCTCCTGCTGACGGGCGCCGTGCTGCTGGCGCTGGCGGTCTCGCATCGGTGGCGCCGACGCCTGCCGCTCACGACGGCGGTGGTGTACCTCGTCGCGGGCTGGCTGGCCGGCTTGCTCGTGGGGGCGCTGCCCGTCGGGGACTGGAAAGGGGCCGTGCCCGTGCTGCATCTGGCGACGGAGTTCGCGCTGCTGATGTCGCTGTTCGGCATCGGCCTGCGCCTGCGGCGGCGCCTCGACCGCGGCAGCTGGCGGGCGGCGGCGCTGATGGCGGGGCCGGGCATGGTGCTCGCCATCCTCCTGGGCGGCCTCGCGGCCGTGCAGTGGCTGGGGCTGCCCTGGCCGGCGGCCCTGCTGCTGGCCGCCATCCTCGCGCCCACGGACCCGGTGCTGGCGTCCGAGGTCCAGGTCCGCTCGGACACGGACGGCGACGCCGTGCGCCGCGTCCTTACCGCGGAGGGCGCGCTCAACGACGCCACGGCCTTCCCGGCCGTGATGCTGGCGCTGGGCGGGCTGGGCCTGCACGCGCTGGGCGTCGGCGGCCCGACGGGCAGCACGCGCTGGTGGCTGGAGGACCTGCTGTGGCCCATGCTGGGCGGCGGGCTGCTGGGCCTGGCGCTGGGGCGCCTGCTGGGCCTCTGGCTGCGCTGGTGCGTGGGGCGGGGCGAGCTGCTGGCGCGTGACGAGCTGCTGTTCGTCGGCACCGTGGCGCTGGCCAGCGGCCTAGCCCGGGTCACGGAGACCTCGGCCTTCCTGCTCGTCTTCTGCACGGGGCTGGTGCTGCTGCCGCCGTCCTCGCGCGCGCCGCAGACGGAGGGCGATCTGGCCTCGCTGTCCCTGCCGGACCGCATCGACGGCTTCGGCTCTCGCGTGGAGCGGCTGGTGGAGGCGGCCTCGGTGCTGGCGCTCGGGCTGGCGCTGCACAGCGTGCGCATCGATGCGGCGGCGCTGGGCTTTGCGCTCACCTTGCTGCTGCTGGTGCGGCCGCTGTCCGTGCGGCTGGTGCTGCCGGGGACGGGCCTGCTGCGCGGTCAGCGCCGCCTGCTGGCGTGGTTCGGCATCCGCGGGCTGGGCTCGCTGTTCTACCTGTGCCATGCGCTGCAGGCGGGGCTCGTGGGGGAGGTGGCAGAGGCGGTGGCGGGTGCGACGCTGGTGAGCATCGCCCTGTCCCTCCTGCTGCATGGGGTGTCGGTGACGCCGCTCATGACGGCGTACCGGCACCGGCACGCGCGTCGTCCGCGCGGGCCGGACGAGGACTCAGCGCGGGCGGCCGCGCCGGAACAGGTTGACGATGGCCAGCAGGATCACCGCGCCCAGCAGCGACACCAGCAGCGCACCCATGCTGAAGACGCCCTGGTTGATCGTGGGAATGCCCAGGATGGGCGAGATGAAGATGCCGGCGATCGCCGCACCGACGATGCCCACGATCACGTTCAGCAGGATGCCCTGCTGTCCGTCCGTGCGCATCAACAGACTGGCGACCCAGCCGATCAAGCCACCCATGACGAGCAGCACGATGAGATTGACCATGAAGAGACCTCCTGTACGGCCCGACGGGGCCAGGCCGCATCTTTCGGCAATCGCTGTGCCATCGAGGGAGTGCTCATGAGGCGCGACGGGAGGAGGGCATGATCGCCGGGCGGTGGCGCCCGCTCGCCGGGGTGCTGCGGGGGCTGCAGGTGTTGCGGGAGGCGGGCGAGTCCTGGCTCGACGACTATGCGCCGAGCATGGGCGCGGCGATCGCCTTCTACACGCTGTTCTCGCTCACGCCGCTGCTGCTGATCGTGATCTCGCTCGCGGGGCTGGTGGTGGGCGTGCCGGTGGCGCGGGAGGCCGTGCTGGCGCAGTTCGGCGGGGTGGCGGGCTCCGACATCGCGCGCCTGCTCGATGCCATGCTCAGCAGCCTCGACCGCCCCGCGGCCGGCCTGGCGGGGGTGGTGATCGGCGTGCTGAGCCTGCTGATCGGCGCGACCTCCGTCTTCGGCGAGCTGCAGAACGCCATGGACCGCATCTGGCGGGTGCCGCCTCAGGCGCGGGGTGGGGTCTGGAAGATCCTGCGCTCCCGCCTGCGGGCGCTGGGGCTGGTGCTGAGCCTGGGCTTTCTGCTGATCGTCTCGCTGCTGCTGAGCGCGGCGCTGGCGGCCCTGCGCGCACGATGGGGTGTTTGGCTCGAGTCCCTGCTCGCCCTGGCGCAGCTGGTCGATCTGCTGGTCAGCGCGGGCCTGGTGAGCCTGCTGTTCGGCATGATCTACAAATGGGTGCCGCAGGTGCCGCTGCGCTGGCGGGACGTGCTGCCCGGCGCGGCGATCGCCGCGCTCCTGTTCACGCTGGGCAAGTCCCTCATCGCGCTCTACATCGCGCGCAGCGGGCTGACCTCGCCCTACGGTGCCGCTGCCTCGCTGGTCGTGCTGCTGCTGTGGGTCTACTACGCCGCGCTGATCTTCCTGCTGGGCGCGGAGATCACCCGCGCGGCGGTGGTCCCGAAGGCGCCGGCCGGGCCGGATCGCGGGGGGCGTCCGGCGGGGGCGTGACGAGCGTGTCGAGCGCGGCGCCCGGGTCTTCCTCGCCGGCCACGGAAGGCGTGCTGTCGGCGGCGCTGGCAGCGTCGTCGGCCGGCGCGGGTGCTGGAGCCGGGACCGGCCGTGGCGGCATCCTCGGCGACTGCGGGTCGTTCATGGCGTCTCTCCTCAGGGCGTGCCGGCGGGCGGCAGGCCCAGCTGACGGAACTGGCTCAGGGCCTGAGCCACCACCTGGTCCATGTTGTAGTACTTGTAGCTGGCGAGGCGGCCGATGAAGGTGACGTCCTTGAGCTGCGCGGCCTCGGCCTCGTAGCGGCGGTAGAGCGCCGTGTTCTCGGGGCGCGGCACCGGGTAGTAGGGGTCGCCCTGGGCCTGCGGGTACTCGTAGACCAGGGCCGTGGCGGGGTGCAGCTGGCCGGTGAGGTGCTTGAACTCCGTCACGCGGGTGTAGCGCTGGTCGTTGGGGTGGTTGATGGTGCCGCAGGGTTGCAGGTACTCGCGACCGGCGGGCAGCGGCCGGGTGAGGTGCTCGAAGCGCAGGCTGCGGTAGGGCAGGGCGCCGAAGCTGTGATCGAAGAAGGCGTCGATGGGGCCGGTGTAGACCATGTGCCGCCACGGGACGCAGTGCACGATGTCGCGGTAGTCCGTGTTCAGCATCACCTGGATGCCGGGGTGCGCGAGCAGGTTCTCGAACAGGCGGGCATAACCGTGCAGCGGCATGGCCTGGAAGGTGTCGGTGAAGTAGCGATCGTCCCGGCTGCTGCGCACGGGCACGCGCGCCGCCACGCCGGCGTCGAGCTCCGAGGGGTCCAGCCCCCATTGCTTGCGCGTGTAGCCCCGGAAGAACTTGTTGTAGAGGTCCCGCCCCACGCGGGAGACGACCACGTCCTCCGAGGTCCGCACGGCATCCACGGCCTCGGCCTGCTGCTGGAAGAAGGTCTCGACCTCGGCGCTGCTGAGCCGCAGGCCGTAGAGCTGGTTCACGGTGTCGAGGTTGATGGGAATGGGCAGGAGCTGCCCGTCCACGCTGGCCCGGACGCGATGCTCGTAGGGACGCCAGCGCGTGAACTGCGAGAGGTAGTCGAACACCTCCGCCGAGTTGGTGTGGAAGATGTGCGGGCCGTAGGGATGCACGAGCAGCCCGTCGGCGTTGTAGTGGTCCCAGGCATTGCCGCCGATATGCGGCCGCTTTTCCACCACCAGCACGCGCTGGCCGGCCTGGCTGGCAAGGCGCTCGGCCATCACGCAGCCGGCGAAGCCCGCGCCGACGATGAGGGTGTCAAAGCCGGCCGTGTCGCCGGTGCGGGGAGAGAAGCGCTGTCGATAGGTCTGCATGCGGCGCCTCGGCAGGCGGCATGCCCGCGGGCGTCGTCCCGAGCCGGCATGGCGATTGCCGCCGCGGCAGCCTCCGTGGCCGCTGTCCACACCCTGACCCTGAGGTGACCCATGACGCCATCGTCTCCCGCTTCTTCCGCTTCGCCTTCCTCCTCGCCGTCCTCCTCGCCGTCCTCGACCTCAGGCGCTTCGTCGCCTGCCTCGGCCACGGGCGCTTCGTCATCGCCGTCCTCGCCTCCCGGCGTGTCCATCGGCGACGACCTGCTCAGCGCCGGCGGCGAGGGCCGTCCCCGCACGTCGGCGTCGCAGGCCCCCTCGGGTGACTCGTCGAGCCAGGACTTCGATCCCACGGACCAGGAGCGCCTGGACCGCTGGGTGGAGCGCCTGCACAGCGGCATCGACCGGCTGGCCGATGCGGCGGTGCCCCGGCTGCTGCGCCTGCAGAGCGGCTTGCGGGCCACGCGCGGCACGATGCGGCGGCAGGCCGGCATGGTCCGCGAGGACGGCGAGGCCTGGGCCGAGAGCCTGCGCTGCACCGTCCGCGAGCATCCGGTGAAGGCCATCGCCGTGGCCGCGGCCTTCGGGCTGCTGCTGGCGCGGCTGAGCCGCTGAGACCAGACGCTGGGGGGGGCGCCGTCATTGCGGCGCGCCCCTCAGCACACGTTCAGGTCTTGTCCTGATCGTCGTCCTGTCCCGCCCCGCGGCCGCCGAGTGGGCGGCTGGCCTTGCCTGCCGAGGCGCGGGCGGACTTGCCGGTCCGGCCCGTCGCTTCATCGGGGGAGGCCGCCCCATTGCCGGCGCCGCCGTCCGCCGCCTCGGGCGGCTCGTCGGTGCCGATGCCCAGGCGCCCAGCGTCTTCATCGCGTTCGCGGTCTTCCGGGCCGGCATCCTCGTCCTCATCCTTGTCCTCCTCCATGCCGCCCTGCGCGCAGTAGGCCGCGCGCCGCTCCTCGAAGTCGCGGGCCATCTGCAGCCAGTCGAGCTTCACCTTCATCAGCTGGGGGAACATCTCGCGCTCCTCTTCCTTCACGTGGTGCAGGGTGTACTCGCACAGGACCGTGAAGCGCGCCTGGTGCTCGTCGCCGCCGGGCTCGAGCTCGCGCAGCTGGCCGATCAGCAGATGCAGCATCTCGTGCTCCACCACGGCCTCGTCGATCTGGTCCGTGTCCTCCAGGGCCTCGCGCGCCGCCGGATAGAGCAGCTCCTCCTCCAGCCGGGCGTGGAGGTCGAGCTCGTCCAGCACCTGTGTCACGAGGGCCTCGCGCGTGTCGGCGTCCTGCTCGGCGTCCAGGCGCCGGTACTTGGTGTAGGCCTTCTTGACGCGCTGGTGGTCTTCCTTGAGCTGGGTGATGAGCTCGTTGCGCGCCTTCGAGATGGCGCGGCTGCTGGTGCTGCTGGCGCGGCTGCGGGTGCTGGCACGGGCAGTGCCGCTGGACTGGGCTGTGGGCATGAGGGCCTCCAAGACTAGGGTGCGGGCGTGGAGGCAATCCACATGCCGGGAATGGCCGTCCCGAGGGGGCGTCGGCACGACGCTTGCCCGCCGGGCCCTGTCACGCGTCCGGCCTGTGGCCCCTCGTGTGCGCCTTCCGTCCCTCGTTCCCACCGGAGAGCCCCACCATGACCGAGATCACCACGCCTCACACGCCCTCATACGCCAGCCCGCATGCCCCGCCGCATGTCACGGCGCTGTTCCCCGACCGCGACGCCGCGGAGCGCGCCTACCAGGTGGCCGTCGACCGGGGCTACCGCCGGGACGACGTCAATGTGCTGATGTCGGAGTCCACCCGCCACCGACTCTTCCCGGCCGACGAGGCCCGCCCCACCGAGCTGGGCACCAAGGCAGCCGAAGGCACGGGCGTGGGCGCCAGCATCGGCGGCGCGCTGGGCGCGCTCGTCGCGGGGATCGCGGCGGCCGGCACCACACTGGCGATCCCGGGGCTGGGCCTCGTCATCGCCGGACCGCTGGCCGCCGCCCTGGCCGGGGCCGGCCTCGGTGGCACGGCGGGCGGCCTCGTCGGGGCGCTGATCGGCTGGAACATCCCGGAGGAGCGCGTCAAGGCCTACGAATCGGGCCTGCGCGACGGCGGCATCCTGCTGAGCCTGCGGCCGCACAGCGAGGAGGATGCGCGCTACGTCGAGGCGCAATGGCAGGCCCTGCAGGGCCGCACCGCCGCCATCTGAGGCCCTCCGAGGCCCTCTGATGCGGAAGGCCTCGGCCGCATTCCCGGCTCAGCCCAGGGACGCGGCCGGGGCCCGCACGAGCTCGGCGCCCGTGCGCGCGGGGCTGCGCCGCTCGGGCCGTGCGGGCAGCGAGATGGCCCGCAGCGTGGACTCCACGCCGGCCGGGTAGCGCGCCGCGAAGTCGCCCAGCGACACCACGCCCACCAGCCGGTGGTCGCCATCCACGACGAGCAGCCGCCGGATCTGCACGCGTGCCATCTCGGCCAGCACGTCGCGCGCATCGGCGTCACCCGCGCACACCCGCACGGTGCCGCTCATGATGTCGCCCACGCGCGTGGCGGCCGGGTCCTGCCCCACGGCCACGGCCCGCACGGCGATGTCGCGGTCGGTGATGATGCCCAGCACCTCGCCGTCCTCGCAGACGGGCAGCGCGCCCACGTTGAGCTCGTCCATCAGCTGCGCGGCCCGCTGCAGGGTCTCGCGCGGGCCGATGGAGACGGGGTCCGGCGTCATGATCTCGGCGGCTTGGGTCATGGGTCCTCCTGCAATGTCCGTGAACCGCACAGGGGCAAGGCCCGTGCCCGCCCGGCCGGACGGCGGCAGGGCGGTCAGGGGTCGCCTTGCCGGCCGTGTCGGCGGCAGCTTTTGCGGCAGCCTCTGCCGAGGGCTGGCAGCGCCATGGCACGCGGCCTGCCGATGGCTCGGGCTACGGCACACAGGACTCGACGCCATGACCCCCATGAACCACCGCTTCTCGGAGCTCTTTGCCCAGCTCGGCCTGCCGGACCACCCCGAGGAGATCCGGCACTTCCTCTGGCAGCATTCGCCGCTGGATCCCGCGCTGCGCCTCGACGAGGCGCCGTTCTGGACGCCCGCCCAGGCCCAGCTGCTGCGCGAGGAGCTGGCCGCCAATGCCGACTGGGCGCAGCTGGTGGACCAGCTCAACACCGCCCTGCGCACCGCGCATCTGCCGGGGGATGGGGAGGAGACGTTCGAATGAGCGTCGGAATGAGCGTCCGAATGAGACGCGCCGCTCAGCCCTGCAGCAGCTTGTGCACGAGCTCGGGCGTCGTCGCCGCCTCGTACTTCTTCATCAGCCGCGCCCGGTAGACGTCCACGGTGCGTGGGCTGATCTCCAGGCGCCGGCCGATCAGCTTGCTCGTGAGCCCCTCGATCAGCAGCGCGGCGATCTCGCGCTCGCGCGGGGTCAGGTCGCCCGTGATGCGGCGCCGTGCGGAGAGATCCTCGAAGCTCCAGATGCCCTGGGCATGGGGCTCCTCGGGGCGCAGCGCGCGGCCGGCCACATGGCACCAGAAGAGCTCGCCCACGCTGGCGCCGCCCACGCGTTTCATCACGCGGTCGTCGGCGTAGTAGCCGCGGGCGTCGAGGCTGGCGGCGATGCGCTCGCCCATGCGCTCGAACTCGTCCGGGCTCGGGTAGAGCAGGGCGAAGCTCTGGCCGATGAGCTGCTCGCGCGTCGCCCCGAAGATGGCCAGGGCCTGCTCGTTGCAGTCCACGATGAGGCGGCGCTCCGAGAGCATCAGCCCCACGGGCGCCTGGTGGAAGGCGGTGCGGTAGTCGAGGCCCATGCGCGCGGCGCTCAGAGCAGGGCGTAGGTCGTCGTGGCCTGCACGGCCAGACGGCCCTGCTCGTCGAGGAGGTCGATGCTGCCGAAGGCCAGGCTGCGGCCGCTGCGCAGCACCGTGGCCTTCACGGTGGCGTGCGAGCCGCTCAGCGGGCGCAAAAAGCTCGTCTGCAGCTGCACGGTCGTCATGGGCTTGAAGGCGCCGAGCTGGCTCATCATCGCCAGCACCATGGCGGTGTCGGCGGCGGCCATGGCCGTCTGCCCGCACATCACGCCGCCCACATGCACGAACTCCGGGCGGATCGGCAGGCGCAGCTGCACGGTGCCGGCCTCCGCCCGCTCGACCTCGAGGCCCATGGCGGCGATCCACGGCGCGAAGATCTCGGGAATGGCGGCTTGCAGGGCTTCGGCGTTCATGGCGTCTCCGGGTGGGATGGGGCAGGGCGGCAGGATGACAGGGCCCGAGCGGACCTGACGATAGTCAATTTTACGTAACGACTACGTAAAGGCTTACGTAGTACGCTTCGGCGCTGCTGCCGCGGGCTGCGGCGTGCCTTTCCACCAGGAGATCCCGATGAACAAGCTTTACCCCAGCGCCGCCGCGGCCCTGGACGGCATCGTCAAGGACGGCCAGCTGATGGCCGTGGGCGGTTTCGGTCTGTGCGGCATTCCCGAAGCCCTGATCGCCGCGCTGCGTGACAGCGGCGTCAAGAACCTCACCGTCATCTCCAACAACGCCGGCGTGGACGGCTTCGGCCTCGGCCAGCTGCTGGAGACGCGCCAGATCAAGAAGATGATCTCCAGCTACGTGGGCGAGAACAAGGAGTTCGAGCGCCAGTACCTCGCGGGCGAGCTGGAGCTGGAGTTCACGCCCCAGGGCACGCTGGCCGAGAAGCTGCGCGCCGGCGGCGCGGGCATCCCGGCCTTCTTCACGCGCACCGGCGTGGGCACGCTCGTGGCCGAGGGCAAGGAGCTGCGCGAGTTCGACGGCCAGACCTATGTGATGGAGCGGGCCCTGACGCCCGAGGTGTCGCTGGTCAAGGCGCACATCGCCGACAAGAGCGGCAACCTCGTGTTCCGCCGCACCGCGCGCAACTTCAACCCGGCCGTCGCGATGGCCGGCAAGCTCACCGTGGTCGAGGTGGAGCAGGTCGTCGAGATCGGCGAGCTCGATCCGGACGCCATCCACCTGCCCGGGATCTATGTGCACCGCATCGTGCACAACCCCACTCCCGAGAAGCGCATCGAGAAGCGCACCACCCGGAGCGCCGCGTGATCACGCGGCTCAGCGCACCGCCTTTTTTGGAGATTTGACATGGCCTGGACCCAAGACCAGATGGCAGCGCGTGCTGCCCAGGAACTGCAAGACGGCTTCTACGTGAACCTCGGCATCGGCATCCCGACGCTGGTGGCCAACCATGTGCCCTCGCACATGGACGTGTGGCTGCAGAGCGAGAACGGCATGCTGGGCATCGGCCCCTTCCCGACGGAGGACGAGGTCGACGCCGACCTCATCAACGCCGGCAAGCAGACCGTCACCACGCTGCCCGGCTCGTCGATCTTCGGCAGCCACGACTCCTTCGCCATGATCCGTGGCGGCAAGATCAACCTGTCCATCCTCGGCGCCATGCAGGTCACGGCCCAGGGCGACCTGGCCAACTGGATGATCCCCGGCAAGATGGTCAAGGGCATGGGCGGCGCGATGGACCTCGTGGCCGGCGTCAAGCGCGTCATCGTGCTGATGGAGCACGTCGCGAAGAAGAAGGACGGCACCGAGGACCTCAAGATCCTGCCGCAGTGCACCCTGCCGCTGACGGGCAAGGGCGTGGTGAACCGCATCATCACCGACCTCGCCGTGATGGACGTGACCCCCGAAGGCCTGAAGCTCGTCGAGCTGGCCGAGGGCGTGACGCGCGAGTTCGTGCAGAGCCGCACGGGCGTGCCGCTGATCTGAGCTCCGCAGCCTGGCCCCGCGTGCCGGGGTCAGGTCTTGCCACGGCGCCCGCCCTGTCCGGCGCCGATGCAGCCTGTCCTGCCCCTGCGACGGTGCGTCGCCTGGGGGCGCCGCACCGCCGGACCCCGCGCTAGCCTGCCGGCTTTGTGCCTGCGAGGGAGCGCTTCATGAATCTGGGACAGGGGCTGGCGCGTGCCGGCGTGGCGGCGTCCGTGGCGACGCTGACAACGGCAACGACGATGGCGGCGCCAGCCCCGCCCCGTGTGCTGGGCTTCGAGATGCTCGGCACGCTGCCCGTGCTGAGCGCCCAGGTGGAGGGCCGGCCCGTGCGCCTGCTGCTCGACACCGGGGGCGGCGCCGCCCTGGCCCTGCGGCCGGACGTCGCGGCTGCGCTGGCGCCGGCCGACGTGGCTGCGTCGGCCTCGGCAGGGGCCTCCTCCCTGGCCTCCTCCCCGGCCTCCGCCACGGCCCCGGCACCTGCGCGCCTGCGCCTCCAGCTGGGGGCGGGCGAGCCCGTCGAGCTGCCCGCGGCGATGTGGCGCAAGTCTTCGTATCCGCCCGGCATTGACGGCTACCTCGGCTGGGGCTACCTCCGCCAGTTCAGCGTGGTGCTGGACTATGGCCGGCAGCAGCTCGAGCTCGGGCCGGCCGGCCAGCTCGCCCCGGCGTGCGGGGAGGCCCGGGCCGCGCTCAAGCACCTCGGCAGCCTGCCCTACGTGACCGTGCTGCAGGACGGCCAGCCGCTGCCGCTGGGGCTGGACACTGGCGCCAACCAGAACGTGCTGCTCGCCGGCCGCGTGCCCGGCGCCGCGACTGCGGGCGAGCGCCGCGCCCTGCCGGCCACGAGCTGGGAGGGGCGCCCGCTCGCGCTGGGCGGCTTCCAGGTCATCGAGCTTCAGCTGCCGGTGCTGGCCGGCTTCCTCGGCCATGGCTTCTTCGCGACGCACCGCGTGTGCCTGGACGCCCAGAGCGCCGCCGTGGCGATCGAGCCGCTGGCGCCCTGAGGTCGCGAGGCCGCCTCCGGGCCGGGCCCCAGGTAAAGAAGCGTCAAGCCGGCCGGCGCCTGTCGCCCGCCAAGTGCTTGTCAGCGTTGGCATTCGGATCGGTTGCGCGCCGGGACATCGTTAACGAATGCTTGCGAGTTGATGCCGGTGATTCGCATGGCGGACAAACAGATGCCCTAGGCTGCGCGGGTTGTGCCTCCACCCTCCTGCCGGGAGCCTCTCATGTCTGCCTCCGACCTTCTCGATGCCGAGCCCGCCGTCCGCCCCGAGGCACCGCCTCCCGCCGACGGCGTGGCGCTTCCCGCGGGCCTGATCGCCCTGGCCGCCGCCCTGCCGCTGGCGGCCTGCGGCGGCGGGGGCGGCAGCGACGGGGCGTCGCCCAGCCCGGTGCCGACTCCCACACCGACGCCGACGCCCACACCAACGCCCACCCCGACGCCGACGCCGACGCCGACGCCCACACCGACACCTACGCCCGTCCCCCCGCCTGTCCCGTCCCCCCCGACGGACGCCACGGCGGCCCGCTTCCTGAACCAGGCCGGCTTCAGCGCCACGCCGGAAGACATCGCCACCGTCAAGGCCCGGGGCTATGCCGCCTGGCTGGACGCCGAGTTCGCCAAGCCGACCAGCCAGAGCCACTACGACTGGATGGTCGCCAAGGGCTACGGCGCCGTCGATTTCCGCAACGACTTCCGCGGCGTGGACAACACGATCTGGCGCAAGCTCATCAGCTCGCCCGACACCCTGCGCCAGCGCGTGGTGCTGGCCCTGAGCGAGATCTTCGTGGTCTCCATGGCCGGCATCCCGGTGACGTGGCGCGGCATGGCCGTGGCCACCTACCTCGACATGCTGGAGGCCAAGGCCTTCACCAGCTACCGCGAGCTGCTGGAGGGCGTGACGCTGTCCAATGCCATGGGCTCCTACCTCAATATGCGGGGCAACCAGAAGGAAGACCCCAAGACGGGCCGCGTGCCGGACGAGAACTACGCCCGCGAGGTGATGCAGCTGTTCAGCATCGGCCTGTACCAGCTCAAGCTCGACGGCACGCCGGTGCTCAGCGGCGGCAAGCCGGTCGAGACCTACCAGCAGTCCAACATCACCGAGCTGGCCCGGGTGCTGACGGGCTGGGACTTCGACGGCGCCAGCGCCACGGACCCGGCCTTCATGCGCAAGCCCATGGTCAACAACCCGGCGCGCTTCGCCACGGGTGCCAAGAAGGTGCTGAACGTCGACATCCCCGCCACGGCGGACGGCCCGGCGGCGCTGAAGATCGTGCTGGACACGCTGGCCAACCACGCCAACACCGCGCCCTTCATCTCGCGCCAGCTGATCCAGCGCCTGGTGTGCTCCAACCCCAGCCCGGCCTACGTCCAGCGCGTGGCCACGGTCTTCAATGACAACGGGCTGGGTCAGCGCGGGGACATGAAGTCGGTGATCAAGGCCATCCTGCTCGACATCGAGGCGCGCAGCCCCGGCACCGGCCTGGACACCGGCAAGCTGCGCGAACCCGTGCAGCGCTTCGTGCAGTGGTCACGCCTGGCGGGCCTCACGTCGCCCACGGAGCTCTGGAACATCGGGGACCTCAGCAACCCCGCCAACCGCCTCGGCCAGAGCCCGCTGCGCAGCCCCTCGGTCTTCAACTTCTTCCGCCCGGGCTATGTGCCACCCAACTCCGTGCTGGGGGACAACAAGGTCACCGCGCCCGAGTTCCAGCTGCTCAACGAGAGCACGGTGGCGGGCTACCTGAACTTCATGCAGAGCGTGATCGCCAACGGCATCGGCGAGCTCAAGCCGGTCTACACCGCCTTCGACGCGCTGGCGCTCGACCCGCCCCGGCTCGTGGCCCAGCTGGCCCTGCTGCTGGCCGGCGACACGGTCAGCGCGGGCACGCAGACGCTCATCGCCAACGCCATCGGCGCGATCGCGGCGAGCAATGTCGCCAACGACGCCGGGCGTCTCAACCGCATTCGCGCCGCCATCCTCATGCTGATGGCCGGCCCCGAGTACCTGATCCAGAAGTGAGGAGCGCCGCCATGCATCCCAGCAAGCTTCCCCAGCTGCAGCGCCGCGAGTTCCTGCGCCGCGCCTCCGCTCTCGGCCTGGCCGGCACCGCCGCGCCCTTCGCGCTGAACCTCGCCGCGCTCGGCGAGGCCGCGGCCCAGACGGCGGGCAACGACTACAAGGCGCTGGTCTGCGTCTTCCTCTACGGCGGCAACGACTACGGCAACACGCTCGTGCCCTACGACGCCACGAATTACGCGGCCTACGCCACGATCCGCGGCGCCATCGCCACGCCGCGGGACCAGCTGGCCGCCACCGCCCTGAACCCGCGCATCGCCCTGCCGGATGCCCGCCAGATGGCGCTGGCGCCGCAGATGGGCCGGCTCAAGACGCTCTTCGACAACGGCCGCCTCGGCGTGCAGCTCAACGTCGGCACGCTGATCCAGCCGACCACGCTGGCCCAGTACAAGGCCCAGAGCGTGCCCCTGCCGCCCAAGCTCTTCTCCCACAACGACCAGCAGAGCGTCTGGCAGGCGTCGAGCCCCGAGGGCGCCGTCACCGGCTGGGGCGGGCGCATGGGCGACCGCTTCCTGTCCGGCAACGGCAACACCACCTTCACCTGCATCAACGCCTCCGGCAACGCCGTCTTCATGGCCGGCCAGCAGGCGGTGCAGTACCAGGTCGCCACCAATGGCGCCGTGGCCGTGAATGCCGTCACCAAGCCGCTCTACGGCTCGCAGCAGTGCGCCGACGCGCTGCGCACGCTGATCACCGCCCCGCGCTCGCACTGGATGGAGCAGGAGCTCAACCGCGTGGTGTCCCGCTCGCTGTCGGCCCAGACCATCGTCTCGAGCGCGCTCAACGCGCTGCCGCCGCTCACCACGGTCTTCGACCCGAACAACGGCCTGGCGCAGCAGCTGCAGATCGTGGCCAAGCTGATCGGCTCGCGCGCCAGCCTCGGCGTCAAGCGGCAGGTCTTCTTCGTCTCCATGGGCGGCTTCGACCTGCACGATTTCCTGCCCAACCAGCACCCGGGCCTGCTGACGACCGTGAGCGAGGCGATGGGCGCCTTCTACGACGCGACCGTCGAGCTGAGCATCGCCGACGCCGTGACCACCTTCACCGCCTCGGACTTCGGCCGCACCCTCAGCAGCAACGGTGACGGGTCCGACCACGGCTGGGGCAGCCACCACTTCGTGATGGGCGGCGCCGTCAAGGGCGGTCGCTTCTGGGGGCAGCTGCCCTCGGTCACCGTCAACGGGCCGGATGACGTCGGCCAGGGGCGGCTGCTGCCGACCACCTCCGTGGACCAGCTCGGCGCCACGCTGGCGACCTGGATGGGCGTGAGCGCCACCGACCTGCCGGGCGTGCTGCCGCAGATCGGCAATTACTCGGTGAAGGATCTGGGCTATTTCGTTTGAGGATGGCCGCGCCGGGCGGCCGGCCTACACTGGCCGCCATTCACGGATCCATCGCCTGCCATGAGCCTGATCGCCCCTGACCGCACTTCGTCCCGGCGCGCCGCCCCGGGCCCGCGTCCGTCGCTGCTGCCGCCTGCCGGTGCCACGGCCTTGCTGGCGCTGGCCCTGCTGGGGTCAGGTCTTGCCGGCTGCACGCAGGCGCCGCTGGTGTCACCGTCGGCATCGGCATCGGCGCCCCCGTCAGCGGCAGCGCCGGCGCTCGCGGCCCAGCAGGCCCAGCCCGAGAACGAGAGTGGCTGGGAGGACAAGCCGGGCTGGCAGCTGCCGCACGGCGGCGTGGCCGCGGCGAACCCGCTGGCGGTCGATGCCGGCGTGGCCATGCTGCGCGCCGGGGGCAATGCGCTGGACGCCGCCATTGCCGTGCAGATGGTGCTGACGCTGGTCGAGCCGCAGAGCAGCGGCATCGGGGGCGGGGCCTTCCTGCTGCACTGGGACGGCCGCCGCCTGCGCGCCTTCGACGGGCGCGAGACGGCCCCCGCCGCCGCGGACGAATCGCTCTTCCTGCAAGCCGACGGCAAGCCCATGCCCTTCATGCAGGCCGTCGTGGGCGGCCGCAGCGTCGGCACGCCCGGCCTCCTGCGCATGCTGGCCCAGGCGCACGCGGCCGAGGGGCGCCTGCCCTGGGCGCAGCTCTTCGAGCCGGCCATCCGCCTGAGCGAGCAGGGCTTCCCCGTCAGCGCCCGTTTCCAGAAGCTGCTGGCCGAGGACGAGTTCCTGGCGAAGGACCCCGTGGCGGCCCGCTATTTCCTCGACGCCACCGGCAAGCCCTGGCCCCGCGGCCATCTGCTGCGCAACCCGGCCCTGGCCGAGGTCTTGCGCCGCATCGCCCGCGAGGGCGCCGAGGCCTTCTACCGCGGCTCCATCGCCGAGGACGTGGTGCGGCGTGTGCGCAGCCATCCCGTCAATCCCGGCACGCTGGCCCTGTCCGACCTCGCGGCCTACCGCCCGAAGGAGCGCGAGCCGCTGTGCACCGACTGGTCCCGTCCGGGCCGCCAGCCCTGGCGCCTGTGCGGCTTCCCGCCGCCGTCCTCGGGCCACCTGACCATCATGCAGATGCTGGGCATGCTGCCGCCGGTGCCGGCCGCCGAGGCGCTGCAGTCCGGCAAGCCCGGCGCCGACTGGCTGCACCGCTACACCGAGGTCGCGCGCCTCGCCTTCGCCGATCGCAACCAGTACATCGCCGACCCGGACTTCGTGCAGGCCCCCGGCGGCCGCTGGGAGACGCTGCTGGCCCCGGACTACCTCCGCCAGCGCGCCAGCCTCGTGGGTGAGCGCAGCATGGGTCAGGCCCAGGCCGGCCAGCCCGGGGCGCAGCGCAGCGCCTACGCCCCCATGGCCGCCCAGCCGGAGTACGGCACCAGCCACATCAGCGTGGTCGACCGCGAGGGCCGGGCCGTGGCCATGACGACGACCATCGAGGCCGTCTTCGGCGCCCACGTCATGAGCGACGGCGGCACCGGCCTGCCGGGCGGCTTCCTGCTCAACAACGAGCTCACGGACTTCTCGCTCGCCCCGCGGGACGCGCAGGGCCGCCCGGTGGCCAACCGTGTCGAGCCGGGCAAGCGTCCGCGCTCCAGCATGAGCCCGACGCTGGTCTTCGACCCGCAGGACGGCCAGCTGATGATGAGCCTGGGCAGCCCGGGCGGGCAGGGCATCATCCATTACGTGGCTGAGAGCCTCATCGGCGTCCAGGACTGGGGGCTGAGCCTGCAGCAGGCCTTCGCGCTGCCTCATGTCGCGAGCTTCAACGGCCCGACGGTGCTCGAGGCCGGCCAGTTCCCGGCAGCCACGAAGGAAGCCCTCAAGGCCCGCGGCCATACCGTGGTCGAACGGGACATGACCAGCGGTCTGCACGGCTTGCAGCGCCAGGGCAGCGGCTGGTTCGGTGCGGCCGATCCGCGCCGCGAAGGGGTGGCGAAGGGCACTGAGCAGTGAGGAGGCCCCGGTGGCGGAGCGCGGGGCCGGCCCTGAGCCCCTGGGGCCGGACCTTTCTCTGGTGTGCCGTGCTTGAGCTGGCCCTGGTCGGGCTGATCGGCGGGCTGCTGGGCTCGCTGCTCCTGGGGCTGGCCGTGTCGGTCGTGGTGTTCGGGCCGGTGTCGCTGTGGCTGGCGCCGGTCCTGCTGTCCCGCTTTCGTCGGGCGGAGCGCCTGGCCAGGAACCCGCGCTGACCGCACTCGTGCCGTCCCAGCCCGGCGTGTCGGCTGCGGGGGCGGGAGCGTCCGGCCTCAGCCCGCCAGCGCCCGGATCTGCCGCAGCAGCGAGGGGCCCTTGCCCGTGAGCTGCTGGCTGATCAGCGCCTTGAGCGGCGGCAGGTGCGCGGCCCCTTGCAGCACGCCCTGGCGCAGGGCGCGGGCGAGGGGGCGCTCGTCGGTGAAGAGCTTCACGACGGCGTTGGTGCCCAGATAGATCGGCCGCGTGGCGCGGCGGTGCTCGCGCTCGAAGCGATCCAGGGCCACGGCGTCACCCAGGTCCGCACCGGGGCGATGGCGGCGGGCCATCTGCAGCTCGCGGGCCAGCGTCTCGACGCCATAAAGCCCGAAGTTGTAGCCGTGGGCCGTGACCGGGTGCATGCCCACGGCCGCGTCCCCGATGAGCGCGAAGCGGCGGGCCACGAAGCGGCGCGCATAGGTGGCGACCAGCGGGTAGAAGTGGCGCGGCCCGGCCAGGCGCAGGGTGCCGAGGCGCCCCTGGCTGTGGGTCTGGACCCAGTCGAGGAAGGCCTCGTCCGAGAGATCCAGCAGGCCCTGGGCCTCGTCCGCGTTGACGGTCAGCACCAGCGAGGCCAGGTGCTCCTGCAGCGGCAGCCAGGCCATGGTGTGGCCGTGGTGGAAGCACTCCAGCGCGGTGTGCTGGTGCGGCAGCTCATGGTGCATGCGGCACAGGATCACGCTGCGGCCGAAGTCCAGCAGGTCGGCGCCAATGCCGGCGAGGCGGCGGCTGGCAGAGAAGCGGCTGTCCGCGGCAATGAGCAGCGGCGCGCTGAGGCGCTCGCCGCTCTCCAGCACCAGCTCGGCGGCCCGCCCGCCCTGGGCCAGCAGGTTGAGCTTGGCCACGCGGGTGCCGCATCGCAGCGTCACCAGGTCCTGCCGCCGGCACACGCCCTGGTAGGCGACCTGCCGCAGCCAGTGATTGGGCACGAGATGGCCGAGGCGGTCCGTGCCCTGGCCCTCGGCGGTGAAGCCCAGGAAGCGCGCGTCCTGGCCGTTGAAGACCTGCGCGGCCTTGAGCGGGGAGATCGCCTCGGGCGGCAGATCGCCCCAGGCCCCGAGCTGCTGCAGCACGCCCATGCCGCGATGGGTGAGGGCGATCTCGCGGCCGTCCTCCTGCGGCTCGGCGATGGACGCCAGCGGCGCCTGCTCCAGCACGGTCGAGGCGACGCCGATGTCGGCCAGGGCCGCGGCCATGGACAGGCCCGCGGGGCCAGCGCCGATGATCAGGACGGAATCGGGGGAGGTCGAAGTCTGCACGATGCGGGGGGGCACGAGGGCCGACATTGGAAGCGCGAGCAGGGTAGCCCAGGGGCGCGGGCGGCGGCTTGATCCTGGTCAGCCCGGCGGCCGAGAGACCGGGGGTGTCGTGCGGGTTTCCAAACAGCCGGTGGGCGCCGGGGCGCGACCGGGGCGGACCGTGTCGAGATGGGTGCGGGGAGGTGGGTGCGGGCAGGTGCGCGCAGAACCTTGGACCGCAGCGCGGTGTGGCCAGCGCGCCCCCGGTCGGCGGCCGAGCCCGCGCCCGGGATGGGCGGCGGTCGCGCCAGGACCGGTCGAGCCATGAAAAACGCCCCGGCCGATGAACGGGCGGGGCGGGGGGCAGGCGTACGCACGGCCAGGAGGCCGCTCGCGCCGTCGCGGCGGGTCAGCGCTCGTTGCGCAGCGTGCGCAGGCTCCAGACGGCGGCCAGGGCCTGCACCGTGTAGAGCAGGCCGCTCCAGACCTCGTAGGGCAGGCCCAGGAGCCGGTAGGCGGCCGCCTCGTTGCAACCGGCGGTGGCCATGAAGACCGAGGGCAGGCTCTCGTCGAGGTGCAGGGCCATCACGAGCTGGTCCGCGAAGGTCATGTTGCAGCTGGCGGACTGCGCGGCCACCTCGTGCTGCCAGACGGCGGCGGCCAGCCCGGCGAGAGCCAGGCCCGCCACGAGGACGAGGCTCAGCAGGCGCAGCGGCTTCATCCGGCCCTGCAGGCCCAGCAGCCAGCCCAGACCCGAGACGATGCCCAGCAGCAGGAACACGCCCCGCTGCAGCACGCACCACGGGCAGGGGCGCACGTCGAAGTAGTGCTGGGCCACCAGGGCCATGGCCAGCGAGCCGAGGCTGCTCAGGCAGACCAGGGCCAGCACGCGGCCCGGCCAGGGGGAGGGGCGCAGGAACATCAGGCCAGCACTTCGGCGACGAGGTCGATCTCGACGCAGGCGCCCATCGGGTTCTGCGCCACGCCGAAGGCGCTGCGGGCGTGCTTGCCCTGCTCGCCGAAGATCTCGGCCAGCAGCTCGGAGCAGCCGTTGGTGACGAGGTGCTGCTCGGTGAAATCAGGGGCGCTGTTGACCAGGCTCATCAGTTTGACGATGCGCACCTTGTTCAGGTCGCCCGCGGCGGCGTGCAGGGTGCCCATCAGGTCGATGGCGACGTTGCGCGCGGCCTGCTTGCCGGTGGCGGTGTCCACGTCCTGGCCCAGCTTGCCGACCCACACGGCGCCATCCTTCTTGGCCAGATGACCCGAGAGGAACAGCAGGTTGCCGGTCCGCACGAAGGGCACGTAGGCGGCCACCGGCACGGCCAGCGGCGGCAGGGTGATGCCCAGGGCGTTCAGGCGGTCATACACAGAGTTGGGGGTGCTCATGGCGGCTCTCGCAGGGGATTGGTGAAAAACTGGCCGGCATCCTACACCCGTGACAGAAAGGGTGCCGATGCGCATGCCGGCCGCCTTCATGATCGGCTGGCTGCTGGGCCTTGCCGCCTTGCACCAGCTGCCCGTCCTGCCACCCCCGCCGGGGCCGGCGCTGATGCTGGCGGGCGGTGGCGCGCTGGTGCTGCTGCTGACCCTGCCGATGGCTTTGGGGCGCGCGTGGCGGCGGCGGGGCGGGGCCCCGGCGCGGTGCCTGCCGGGGCTGCTGGTGCTGAGCCTGCTCGCCGGGGGCCTTGGCGGCCTGGGCAGCGGCGGTTTGCGGGCGCAGGCGCGCCTGCAGGCCCGGCTGGCGCCGGCGCTGGAGGGGCAGGAGATCGAGGTCCAGGCGGAGGTGCTGGGGCTGCCGCAGGCGGTGCAGGGCTTCGGCGGGGCGCCGGGGTGGCGGCTGGTGCTGGGCCTGAGCGCGCTGCCGGGCCAGCATCTGCCGCCCGGGGCGCCGCGGCAGGTGCTGGCCCTGGGCTATCCGGCGCCGGGCCAGACCGCATGGCGGGCCTGCGAGCGCTGGCAACTGCGCCTGCGGCTGCAGCGCGCCGTGGGCCTTGCCAATCCGCAGGGCTTCGACCAGGCGCTGTGGATGCTCGAGCAGGACCTCCAGGCCCGTGCCCAGATCCGCCCGGGGCCGCCGCGCCGCCTGGCCGAGGCGCCCTGGCATTGCCTGGCCCACTGGCGCGAAGCCGCACGCGAGCGGCTGCAGGCGCGCCTGGGTGGCGGCAGCGCGTCCGGCCTGCTGGCGGCCCTGAGCCTCGGGGACCAGGCCGCCATCCCCGCGGCGGACTGGCAGGTCTACCGGGACACCGGCGTGGCGCATCTCGTGGCCATCAGCGGCATGCACATCACCCTGTTCGCCTGGGGCATGGCGGCGCTGGTGTCGGCGCTGTGGCGGCGCAGCGAGGCCCTGTGTCTCGCCTGTCCGGCGCCGCGCGCGGGGCTCTGGCTGGGCGTGCTGACGGCGGCAGCCTATGCGGCCTTCGCCGGCTGGGGCGTGCCGGCCCAGCGCACGGTGTGGATGCTGCTCGGGATGGCCGCCCTGCAGCACGGCGCCTGGCGCTGGCCCTGGCCGATGAGCCTGCTGGGTGCCGCCTGGCTCGTGGGGCTGATGGACCCCTGGGCCATCAGCCAGGCGGGCTTCTGGCTCAGCTTCGGGGCGGTGGCGCTGCTGATGAGCCAGGGGCCGCGGCCGCCGGCATCCGGTGCGGGCGCGCGCCTCGCGGGGCTGCTGTGGGAGCAGGGCCTCGTGACCCTGGGCCTGGCGCCGCTCACGCTGATCCTCTTCCAGCAACTGTCCCTCGTGGGGCTGCTGGCCAATCTGCTGGCCATCCCGCTGGTGAGCTTCGTCCTCACGCCGCTGGCCCTCGCCGGCCTGGCCTGGCCCGGGCTGTGGGCGCTCGGGGCCTGGCTGGCCTCTTGCTGGCTGGCGCTGATGAGCCAGATGGCCGCCTGGCCGGCGGCGGTGTGGAGCGTGCCGGTGGCGCCCGTGTGGGCGCAGGCGGCGGCGCTGCTGGGGGCCGCGCTGCTAGTGCTGCCGCTGCCGCGGTCCTGGCGGCTGGCGGGCCTGCCCATGCTGCTGGGCCTGCTGTGGCCCGTGGTGGCGCATCCGCCGCCCGGGCGCTTCGAGCTGCTGGCCGCCGACGTGGGGCAGGGTACGGCCGTGCTGGTGCGCACCCGCTCGCACCTCCTGCTCTACGACGCCGGCCCGCGCTGGGGCAGCGGAGCGGACGCCGGCCAGCGCGTGCTGCTGCCCCTGATGCGGGCGCTGGGCTGGACGCCGCTCGACACCCTCCTGCTGAGCCACCAGGACCTCGACCACGTCGGCGGGGCGCCCGCGCTGCTGCGTCAGCGGCCGCCACCGGCGCTGCGCAGCAGCCTGCCGTCCGGTCACGCCCTGCTGAAGGGGCAGGCCCACGTGCCCTGCGAGCGGGGCCAGGCCTGGGATTGGGACGGCGTGCACTTCGAGATCCTGCATCCGGGCCCGCCGGAAGCACCGCGCACGGCGGCGGCGGCGCGCCCCAACCACCGCTCCTGCGTGCTGCGCGTCATCGACACCGAGGGCCACGGCGCCCTGCTGACGGGCGACATCGAGGCGCCCGACGAGGCCGCCCTGCTGGCGCGGGGTCAGGTCTTGCGCAGCGAGGTGCTGCTGCTGCCGCACCACGGCAGCCACACCTCCTCGACCGCCGCCTTCATCGAGGCCGTCTCCCCGCGGCTGGCGCTGGCGCAGGCCGGCTATCGCAACCGATTCGGCCATCCGCATGCCGACGTGCTGGCGCGCTATGCGCAGGCCGGCATTCCGGTGTGGCAGAGCGCGGGCTGCGGGGCGTGGTCCTGGCGCAGTGGCGCGGCCTGGCCTCGCTGCGAGCGGGACCGCGACCCGCGCTACTGGCAGGAGCGGGGGCTCGTGGCGCAGCCCGCCCCGGACGAGACCGGGACGGCCGAGGGACCGGCCGAGGGACCGACCGAGACACCGACCGAGGCACCGTGAGGCCGGCGCCTCACTCGGTGCCGGCCCGCCGCATCTGCCCCAGCTTGCGGCCAAGGCTGATCACGGCCATGGCGTAGTAGGCGGACTGGTTGTAGCGGGTCAGCACGTAGAAGTTGTCGGTGCCGGCCACGTAGACCGGCGCGGCGTCGCCCATCTGCAGCTCGATCAGCGCGAGCGGGCCCGGATGTTCCTGCCCGCCCTCGGACAGACGCGCCCCGAGAGCCTGCATCTGGGCCGGCGTGAAGCTCGGGCGCACATCGGGCGCGAGCAGCTGGGCGCGCTCGGCGGTGCCGGTGGGCGCGGCGACGCTGTAGTCGGTCGTCATGCCGCGCTGCCAGCCGTGCTGGGCCAGGAAGTTGGCCACGGAGCCGATCGCGTCCGTGGGGCTGTTGATGAGGTCGGCGTGGCCGTCGCCATCGAAGTCCACGGCATGGCGCATCCAGCTGCCGGGCATGAACTGGCCGAGGCCCATTGCCCCGGCGTAGGAGCCCTTGAGCGTCAGCGGGTCCAGGCCGTCGCGCTGGCACAGCAGGAGGAACTGGCGCAGCTCCTCGCGGAAGAAGGGGCTGCGGTCGCTGCGGCCCGTGGGGAAGTCGAAGCTCAGCGTGGCCAGGGCGTCGAGGATGCGGAAGCCGCCCATGATGCGGCCATAGAAGGTCTCCACGCCGATGATGCCCATCACGATCTCGGCCGGCACGCCATAGCGCTCCTCGGCGCGCGCGAGGGCCTCGGCATTCGCCTCCCAGAACGCGAGACCGGCCTGCAGGCGGCGGGGCTCGACGAAACGGTCGCGGTAGGCCATCCAGTCCTTCGCCGTGCCGGCGGGCGCGGGCATGATCAGGCGCTGCACGCTCGGCAGGATGCGGGCCTGCGCCAGCACGGCGGCCACCTGCTCGGGACTCTGGTTCAGCGAGGCCGCGTGCTCGGCGGCGAAGGCCAGGACGGCCGGCGTCTGGCCGAGCGCGGGGGCGCGCGCGTCGGCGCTGCCGGGGGCGGTGCCGCCCTTGGCGTGGCGGGCGGGTTTGGCCGCCTTGGCCGCGGCCGCCTTCGCGCTGGCGGCTGATCGCTTCTGACTCTTCTGGCCTGACATCTTGGCCGCAGCGCTGGCTGACGGGGCCGGTGCGGGGGGCGAGGCGGCCTCCTGGGCTTGCAGCAGGGGCGCGGTCAGCAGACCCGCGGCCAGCAGGGTCAGGGCGAGGAGAGGGCGGCGGAGGATCGAGGGCTGCAGCAAGATGGAAGAGCGCGGACGCTGGCGGACGGATTGCGGGAATGCGGGCGCAAAGCATAAGGGATTCGCCTGCCGCCCCGCCGCTCAGCGGTCATCAGCGGCAACAAGCGTCACCAGGGGCAACAGGCGTCGGCCGAGGCGGCCGGCGTCCGGATCGCGCGCCGGCCTGCCGGCGGACCGTTCAGGGCTCCAGGAAGACGGGATCGCCGACGCGGACAAGACCTGGCACCCGGACCTGCGCGTACACCCCGAACTTCATGTCCGCGACCTGCGCGATATGGCGCAGCACGCCGGCTTCCTTCGCCAGGTTGTCCTGGGCCGCGACCACCATGCCGCAGCGCTCGGTGGCGGCGCTGATCGTCAGCCGGACCGTGTCGCCCAGCCGCAGCGTGCGGCCGAGCCAGCCCTGTTCGACCATGCCCTCGACCGCGCCCTCGACCGCGCCCTTGACCCCGCCTTCACACCGGATCACGAGGTTCGGCCGGAAGCGCCGGGCGTCGACGTCCACGCCCGGCAGCGCGGCGCCCAGGCACGCCAGCGAGGCCGAGGTCAGCAGGTGCACGGGCCCGGCGTCGAAGTGCGAGATCTCCGCCTCCCGGGCCAGGGTCACGGGCTGGCCCAGCGCCTCGGACAGCGCGGCGTCCAGGGCCGGCGAGTCCCCGCGCAGCACGCGGCCGTCGGGAAAGCGCAGCTCGGGCACGGGCTCGCCGTGCGCGTCTTCCACGTAGCGGGCGCTGAAGTCGAGGAGGCCGTCCATCTGTCGGAAGCGCCGCGTGGTCTTGCCGCTGCCGAACTTGCCCTCGGGATTGCGGACGGCATGGCGCCGGTCGCCCACCGCGCCACGGGCCTCGAAGTCCAGCGAGGCGCAGGGCTCGCCGCGCATGGACTTCACGGGATAGCGCCACAGGGCGGCCACCGAGCCCAGGCTCATGGCCGGCGCACCGATCGGCTGGGCCCTGGGTTGCGGGTCACTGGCCATGGGGCGACAGCGCCTGCCGTGCCCCCGGCCCCTCGCGCCGCAGGACGTCCAGACAGTCATGGAACCAGGCCTCGGCCGCGGCGTGCTGCGTGGCCAGATCGTCGAGGTCCCGCACGAAGCTCAGGCGCTCGAGGCGCCGGCAGACGTCCGCCGGCAGGTCGCGGGCGAGGTAGCGCGGACCGAAGACGCGGCGCGCGGGGCAGTGCAGCAGGCGCAGCGCCTCCATCAGCGGGCGCACCGTCATCGACTGGTAGAAGTGCAGCGCCTCGACGGCACGGCCGCGCTGGCGCTCCTTGGTCGGGATGTGCTGGAACATCTCGAAGGCCGTGGCCAGCACCGGAATGCGGGCCCGGGCCGCGGCGAGGTCCTGCTCGACATCGAGGTGCACCTCGTGCAGCACCCCGGTCCGGTCGTGCCAGACGCGGCCGTGGCCGTGCAGCTCCACTTCGCGGAAGAGCAGCGGATCGCTGCGCCGGATCAGCACGAGGTCCACCACGAGGAATTCGCTGCAGTCCCGCAGGCGGTAGAAGCGCTGGCGGTAGCCGCTGGTCCCGGTGACCTCGTGCAGCAGGGCGATGGGCGAGCGTGCCGCCAGGGCCGCCTCCACGTCGGCGAACACCCGCTCGATGGCCTCGTCGGCGACCACGAGCACGGCGTCGATGTCCGAGAGCTCGTCGCGGTAGCTGAAGGCCGCGCTGCCGCCCTCCCAGGCCGCGTCCACGTCCGGGTGGGCCGCCACGGCCGCCTGGAGGGTCTCGATCAGTTGGGAGCGGGTGAGGAGCGGCATGCGGTGACCTGGTGAGGAATGTCCTGCCGGCGGATTGTGGAGGCCCGCCCCGGCCGCGCAATCGGTCATGGTCCGGGGCGTGGCGCCCACTTCGCGTGCCAGGCCTGCGCGTCGAGCCCCCGTGCCAGCAGCCACAGGCTCAGCGCCAGCTCGCCGACGAAGGACGGGATCAGCACCCAGGGGAACAGCCGGTCGGCCAGCACGGGCGCCAGCAGCAGGGCAAAGCTGTTGACGAGGTAGCCCGCCCCGGCCGCGATCAGCAAGACGCCCAGCAGCCGCGGCAGGACGCCGGAACGCGCGATGAGCCAGCCGCGCAGCAGGCAGGCCACGCCGAAGAAAATCAGCCCGACGCCAAAGCCATGGGCATGCAGCCGCACCCAGAACAGCAGCTGCGATCCCAGCTCCGGCGTGGCCGGCGCGGAGATCAGCAGCAGCGGGGCGAGCATGGATAGCTTGTTGACCGTCAGCACGGCGGTCTGGACGATGTTGAAGGCCGTGGCCATCAGCGCCAGCGGGCGGCTCACCGGTCGCAGCAGCAGGTAGAAGACCACGATCAGAGGGATGTCCAGCAGCTGCATCAGCAGGTCGCCGGCCAGGCCCAGGCGCCACAGCCCGGCGTTCTCGGCGATGCGCGTGGCGGTGGCCAGGCCGTCGCCGGCCACCACCAGCGTGCCTCGCACGACGACCTCGCCGAAGAGGCCCAGGGCGATGTTGGCGAAATAGGCCAGCCCGGCCAGGCGCAGGTAGCCCTGCGGATGCTGCTCGAAGGTCTTCATGGGGGCACTGCAGCGCCGGTCTGGCGCCGTGTCGGGGTGTAGGAGGGGCGCGGCGGCGGCGGGGCTCAGGCGTCGCCGAGCGCGAAGATCGGGGGGCGCGACTTCCACAGGCCCTTCGTGAAGTCCGGGAACTCCAGCGTCCGGAAGCCCTGGGCGATGGACATCTCGGACAGCGGCGTGATGGCGCTCCAGGCCACCGCGTCGTAGACGTCGATGGGCATGGGCGCCTGCGCCTTGAGCGCCTCGACGAAGGCGTGGATGACGAAGAAGTCCATGCCACCGTGGCCGGCGCCCTCGGCCTCGGCCGCGTGGCGCTTCCACAGGGGGTGGTCGTAGCGGTCCTGGTAGGCCTGGAAGTCCTCCCACTGATGCGCGGGGCTGCGGCCCTCGATGTGGATCGAGTGGTTGACGTCCATCCACAGCCCGTCGGTGCCCTGTACGCGGAAGCCGAGGGAATAGGGCCGCGGCAGCGAGGTGTCGTGCTGCAGCAGGATGGTCTCGCCGTTCTCGCAGGCCAGCGTCGTGGTCACGACATCGCCCAGCTGGAATCGCGTCTGGCGGCTCGGGTGATCGGGCGGCGCCTTCATCTTGCGGCTCACGTAGTCCTGCAGGCCGCGGGCCTTGCTGGCGAAGCTGTTGATGTGGGTGAAGCGGTTGCCGCGGTGGATGTTGGCGAACATCGCGCAGGGGCCGATGCCGTGGCTGGGGTAGAGCTCGCCGTTGCGCTGCACCGAGTGCTGGGTGCGCCAGCGCGCCTCGCTCCAGCCCTTCGCGCCGAACTCCACGCCCCCGCCGTAGGGCCGCGCCGGGTCGCCGCTGTTGAACTTCACCGCGCGCAGGTCGTGCTGGTAGCCGCCCTGCAGATGCACGAGCTCGCCGAAGAGGCCCGCGCGCACCATCTGCAGAACGGCCATCACGTCGCGGCGGAAGCAGACGTTCTCGAGCAGCATGTAGGGCGTGCGCGTGCGCAGCTGGGTCTCGAGCACGTCCCAGTGGTCCTGCAGGCTGATGCCCGCCACCACCTCGCAGCCGACCGGCACGCCCGCCTGCATGGCGGCGATGGCCATGGGCGCATGCCATTCCCAGGGCGTCGCGATGACGACGCCGTCCAGCCCCGGGAGCGCCAGCAGGCGCTGGTAGGCCTGCACGTCGCCGTCCTCGCCGAAGACCCGCGGCGCGGCGCGGCCGGCCTTCTCGCACTGGGTCAGGGCCTTCTTCAGCATGAGGGGCTCGATGTCGCACAGGGCGACGACCTCGACGTCCGGCCGCCGCAGCAGCTCCTTGAGCAAGACCTGACCCCGCATGCCCGTGCCGATCATGGCCAGGCGCAGCGGCGCGCGGGCCCCGGCCGTGAGGGCGGTGGCCTGGGTGGACAGGCCGAGGGCGGCCAGCGTGCTGAGGAAGTGTCGACGTTGCATGGCGGATCGGGGCGCCGCGAGGGCGCCCGGGGATGGCAGCGAGGGGCGGGCTGAATGTTCGCGGCCCGCGCGGCGCGCCATCAGCGGGACTTACCCGCAATCGTGCGCTGTGCGGCCCGCTCAGGCCGCGGCGGCGTCGGCCGTGCGGTCCAGTCCCTGCAGGCAGTCCGGTGGCAGGCTCCAGGCCGCGAGCAGCAGATGGCTCAGCGCCTGCCGGTCCACGCCGTAGCGCCGCCGGTCGCGGGCGCAGGTGTCGGGCGACACGGGGAGCGCGGGGCCGCAGGCGGCGTGGGGGCCCGGTGCAGCGGCGGCATCGGGGCCCACGGTTCGCCACAGCAGCAGTGCGCCGAGATGGTGACATGCCGGCAGGAGGGATCCGGCGGGCGTCGACTGTGCAAGCTGATGTGCAAGCTGATGTGCCGGCGCCGGGTCCCGCGTGAGGGCGTTGCGGGGCGCGGCGTGGCGGGCGCGGCCTTGCAGCCAGCGGCGCGCGAGGGCGAGGTGCTGCAGGCGTTGCGCGTCCGGTGCCGGCGCCTGATGGGCTTGAGGCAGGGCCGGGGAGCTCACCAGGGTTGTGGCTCCTCGCCAGGCCCGGCCCGCTTCGCCGAGGGCATGGGCCCAGGGGACCGGGTCCGGCCCCGCGCCGGCCGTCGGCACGTCGGCGGTGCCGTGGGGCGGCGGGCCGGGCCAGGCGGGCAGGTGCAGCGGCGAGGCCCAGTCCTGGCCCGCCCCGAGCTCCTGCAGGGCGACCAACGTCTGGCGCAGGCGGGCCGGCGAGGTGCCGTACCAGCCGCGGAAGGCCCGGCCCAGGGGCACCCGCCCCGCATAGCCCAGCCGCTCCGCGATGGACGCCTCGCAGTGGCCCTGCACGACGGCCAGCTCGAAGGCGCGTTCGCGCTGGAAGGCCGCTAGCAGGGCCGTGAACTGCCGGCCTTCCGTGGCCAGGCGCCGGCGCAGGGTGATGGGCGTCAGCCCGAGGCGGGCGGCCACGGGGGCCATGCCCAGCTCGGCGGGACTGGGCGCGGTCTCGAGGGCGTCGAGCACGTGATGCCAGAGCGGGACCGGGGTCTGCCGCCGCCGCGCGATGCTGTCGAAGCAGCCGGCCAGGCGGGCCCGCACGGCGGGATGGCTGCCGGGCAGCGGGAGGTCCAGCCAGCGCGCGGGCCAGCGCAGGCTGAAGTGGCCGGCGCCGAACTGCACGGGGGCCCCGAGCAGCCGCTCCAGCACGGCCGCCTGCGGTGTGGACGGGCTCATGACGGCGACGGCGCTGGCCGCGACGGGCTGGCTCACGCACTGCTGCAGCGCGCGGTGCAGCCAGATCAGCGTGCCCTCCCAGAACAGCAGCTGCCCGAGCGGCGGCGAGGGCGCCTGCGGCACGAGGCGCAGCTCGAGCGTGTCGGCGTCTTCGCGCAGCTGGAAATGGCAGCCGGGCAGCCAGTCGGCCTGGTGCTGCATCAGCGAGGCCAGCGCCTCCCGCAGGCTGGCGCAGCTGCGGGCGAAGTAGTGCAGCCCGTCGCCCGCGCTCGGGTCCGCCAGGGCGGCGAGCCGGGCAGCGATGTGGTGCTCCCCCTGTGCGTGGAGGAAGGCGCCCAGCTCGAAGGCCTGGGCCGGCGTCTGCAGCCGCATGTCGTTGGGCGCGACGCGGGCCAGCAGCCCGCGCGCCTCCAGGTCCTGCAGCAGGGCGGGCCGGGACGCGAGCAGCTCGAAGAGCCCTTGCAGCTGGCGGAGCTCCACCAGCACCTGCGGAAGCTCATCCACCGCGGGTGAGGGCCTCGGGCGGGTCCTGAGGCGCTGCGCTGGCGGCACCGGCGGAGGGCAGGGCGGGCCCTGCGGCCCAGAGCTCCCGGGCCAGCGTCTCCCAGATGCCGGCGTCGCCGCTCGCGCAGGACGGTGCCGCCGCGCCGGCCAGGTCCCCGCTTTCCAGGGGCCGGACGAGGGCGTCGGCCCGCCGCAGCGCCTCGGCCCAGGGGTCGGGCTGCTGGTCGGCCAGGGCCAGGCGCAGGCGGCTCAGGCGCAGCAGGACGGCCTGCGTGCCGAGGCGCGCGGCTTGCAGCAGATGTGCGGCGAGGGCCAGCTGCGCGGGGTCGGGTACCGCGATGCCGTCCTGCGCTTCCTGCCGCGAGAGCCACCAGCGGCCGCCCTGGGCCAGGGCCGCCAGCAGGTCGGCGTCCCCGGGCGCGGCGTCCTCCGCCATCTCGTGGCGCAGGGCGCGGGCGAGCTGCAGGCGGCAGTCGAGCGCATGCGCCGCCTGTCGTCGGCGGGCCTGCCAGAGCCAGGTGGCGCTGTCCTCGTCCAGCTGGGTGTCGAGCGCCCAGTTCAGGGCGGCCTGCGAGCGCAGCGCGCCCGCGGGCGTCAGGGCCTCCAGCGTGCGCCGCAGCTGGGCCGGCCGCCAGCCGAAGCCGTTGACGAAGGCGCGCTCGAGGCTGGCACGGTCCGAGTAGCCATGCTCGGCGGCGAGCTGGCCCAGCGGCTGCTCGCCATAGGCCACGGCGCTGAAGAGCCGGGACCGGCGCTGGGCGAGCATGAGGTCCTGGAAACGATGGCCTTCCTGATGCAGGTGGCGGCGCAGCGTGCTCGCGCCGCGGGCGAGCGCCTGCGCGGCCTGGTCCAGCGTCACCTGGCACAGGTCCGCCTGCCGCGCGAGCCATTCCTGCACCTGCTGGGCGATGGACGACGACGCCTCGGCCGCGACCCCCAGCTGCCACTCGTCCATCATGGGGCGCAGGGCCGCGAGCAGGGCCGGGCTGTGCCCGGGCAGCGGCAGGTCCAGCGCACCGCGGGCATAGCGGATCGTGCAGTGGTCCTGCAGCCAGTCGATGCGGCGGCCGAGCTGCGCCTCCAGCGGGCTGTCGCCCTCCGGCGGCGGGCTCATGAGGCCGACGGCCTGCAATGGCAGCGGCGTCGCGACGCAGCGGGACAGCAGCTCGTGCAGCCACACCGTCATCGCCTCGTAGCGCAGCACGCGCCCGAGCCGCTGCTCCTGGTAGAGCGGGCGCAGCTGCAGCTCGATGCCGTCGGCGTCATGCACGTACTTGACGATGCCGTCCGGCAGCAGGTGCCGGCGCAGCCGCAGGAGTTCGCGGATCGCGTCGCCGAAGCGGGCATGGCTGCGCAGGTAGTAGGTCAGCCCGCCGGCCACGCTGACGTCGACCCGCTGGGCCAGCCAGGCGCCGGCATGCGGGCGCCCGTGGACGTGGAGCGTTTCCAGCAGGTTCAGCAGCTCGGAGGTGCCCAGGCGGGCCTCCCCCTGGCGCAGGACGGGCCGCAGCCCGTAACGGCGTTCGAGCAGGCGCAGCAGGGTGGGGCAGTCCGCCAGCATCGCGTAAAGCGGCTGGAGGAAGAACAGGTCCAGGCCTTTCATCAACTTCTCATTCAAGGCGGTGGAATCTCTGTCGCCGGGGGTGCGAAGGCAGGGCCTCGACCCGCGGCTTGGGGGGCGCGCATTGTCGCACGCACCCCGTCGGCAACGGGCCGGGCCCGCGCAGGGACCGCGGCGGCGACGCTCAGAAGGGGTAGGCCGGCACCTTGGCCTCGATGTCGACCCAGCGGCCCGTGGCGAGCCGGTTGTACTTGCCGGCGGGCAGCGCGTAGAAAGACCGCGTGGCGAGCGGCAGCTTCAGGTCCTGCACCGAGCCCAGGGCTTCCGGGCTCAGGGGCAGGCCATACATCTCGAAGGTCTTGCTCAGGTCCTGGCCGACGATCTTGGAGCTCAGGACGTAGAGCAGGTCCTCGTTCTTGATGGTGTTGCTGGTGTAGCGGCCCATGGCGTACTTGCCGCGATTGCCGGCGTCCCAGGCCTTGGCCACCAGCCGGTCGGCCTTGGTGAGGAGCTGGAAGAACTCGAGCGTGGTCAGCATCGTGGGCTGGGCCAGGCCGTAGCGCTCGCGGGCATAGAGGAAGGCGAGCTGGAAGTGCACGGCGCGCATCGGGTCCTGCGAGCTGCCGGCCCACAGGCGCTGCTGCATGTTGGCGCGCAGGGCCTCGCCGGTGAGGCCGGCGCCGCGGCTCGCCAGGAGCATGGCGTAGAGCCCCGGGTGGTCGAGGTTGTGCCCGGTGTCGATGCCCAGCGTTTCGTAGATGCGCAGCATCGTGGCGCTGGCCAGGATGTTGTTGTCGCACTCCACGAGGCAGCCCACGCCGCCCGGCGCCATGTGCATCACGCGCTGGACGGTGTTGTGGCCCAGCTCATGCGCCCAGCCCCAGCCCACGTTCAGGCCGGCCGAGCCGTCGGAGGGATTGCCCGAGCACAGGAAGCCGCAGGTGGCGATCCAGCCCACGAAATGCTGGACGCCGGGCGCGTTGTGGACGGGGCCGCTGCAGTCCCAGCCGAAGCTGCTGCACAGGGCGGCGGCCTTGTCCGACATCGGCATGTTGCGGTAGCCGTTGGCGAAGTGGTTGCTGTCGAACAGGCCGCCCTTGAGGTTGTCCAGCACGTACTTGCGCGGGTCGCTCGTGCCGATCGCGCTGACCGCGTACTTGGTGATCTGCTGGACCTCGCCGCCGACGAACTTGTTGGTCTGCCAGCCGAAGTTGCCCTTCTTGAGCGCCGCCACGGCGTCGTCGATCTCGGCCTGCGTGGGGGACTTGGTGAAGTCCAGATGGGCGTAGCGGGCGCTGCCCTTGATCCGCAGCGTGACGACGGAGTTGGCCGTGGCGCCGCCATAGCCCAGCATCAGCGGGCCGCCGAAGGGCGACACGAAGTCCACCTTGCCGCGCAGGGGCACGGCGTAGGAGTTGGGCTTCAGCGGGCGGGCGTAGACGCTGTCCGTGAGCGGGTTGCCCCAGGTCCGCAGGTAGCTGGTCTGCAGGGACAGGCTGCTGGCGCCGGCCGCGTCGGCCACCTCCACCTGCACGGGCTTGCCCGGCACGGCGGCGCGCCCGATCAGCGTGATGCCGCCGGTCTGGGGGATGGTGACGGTGATCGTCTCCCACTCGCCGCTGACGGCGATGTCCTTGGCCTGGGCGGGCATGTAGTCGCCGGCGCCGTTGGGCGGGATGGTCGTCGTTGCGCGCTGGTAGGCGACCCACGCGTCCGAGGCGTAGGTGCGCAGGAAGTCCCCCGCGTTGCCCTTGACGGACAGCGGCGAGCCGTAGCGCACGGACGGGCGTTGGATGTCCGCCCAGAGGACGAGGTAGCGGTACAACAGGGCATCCGGCTCGCTGAAGAGCGGGCTGCCCCCGCTTTCCATCGAGGCGACCATGGCCCCGACGGCGGCGATGGGCTTGAGCGCGTCGGCGTTGCTCGAGAAGTCCAGCGTGAGGTCCGTGCGGGGCAGCAGGCGCAGCGAGGCGATAAGGCTGCCGAACTGGTCGGCCTGGGCCAGGAGCTCGGTGCTGCTGCGTCCGGCGCCGATGGAGACGGCGTTGGCCGGCGCGAAATAGTTGCCCGGATAGCCGCCCAGCCCGATGCCCAGGCCGGCCGCGGCGCGCTGCAGGCCGCCGGAGACGTTCCAGTTCGGCTGCATCAGCACGACGGCCTTGCCGGCGTCGAGGTAGGTGCGCACGAGGGTGTCCAGCGCCGGGCTGTCCGGCACGCTGTTGCCCATGACGATCAGGTCCAGCTGCCGCCAGCAGGTGTTGGCGGGATCCGCCACGGCGCAGGTCTGCAGCACGCTGTCGGTGCCCGTGCGCTGCAGGTACTGCTTGACGGTGGCGCCGTTGTAGCCGGCCACACCGAAGCGCAGCGTCGCCGAGGCCGCGGGCGCGGGCGCGGTGCCCGCCTGGCCCGTGAGCACCCAGTTCATCGCGCGGCGGAAGACGGGCAGGTGCTGCTGCTCACGCGTCGTGCCCGCCATCCAGGACAGGACGTCCGCGCCATAGACGAGGCCGCGGCCCTTGCCGTTCATGGCGAGCGCGGCCATGCCCTGTCCGCCATCGGCGGTCAGCAATGGCACGGCGATGCTGCTCTTGCGGATGCCGACGCTCACGCTGTTGCTCGTGTGGTTGAGCGTCAGGCTGGCCGGGTCGGTGCCGAGGATGTCGCGCACGACGGCCATCTGCGTGTCCCGGTAGCCCGAGGCCAGCGCGATGGCGCGGTTCAGCATCGTCTGCTGGTCCGTTGCCGTGAGGGCGCGCGCATCGCCCGTCTGGAGGGCCAGCGCGATGGGGTCGGCGGGCGTGGGTGTTGGCGCAGGTGCCGGTGTCGGTGTCGGTGCGGGAGCCGGCGTGGGCGTGGGAGTCGGCACAGGTGCCGGTACCGGCGATGGCGCCGGAGCGGGTGTGGGTGTGGGTGTGGGAGTTGGCGCAGGTGCGGGCACGGGTGCAGGTGCGGGTGCAGGAGCAGGCGTGGGCGCAGGCGCAGGCGCAGGTACTGGAGCAGGTGCAGGTACTGGAGCAGGTGCGGGCGCGGGTGCAGGCGCGGGTACTGGAGCAGGTGCAGGCGCGGGTGCGGGTGCGGGTGCGGGTGCGGGTGCGGGGTCCGACGTGGTCGGCCCCTCCGGCGGCAGGACCGCCGAGGCGCTGGTGCCGGGCGGCGTGGCCGGTTCGGTGCCCGGTGGCAGCGGGTCCACCCAGGCGTCGGGGCTGGAGGCCGCGGCGTCCGGTGCCTGGATCGCGCCCGTGGTGCCGCCGCCGCCACCGCAGGCGGCGAGGATCAGGCAGGACAGCAGGCACAGGGTGAGGGGCGGCACGGACCGGGGGCTGGGCGGGGAGGCGAACTGCATCGTCGGCGGTGGGATTCGTTCTGGAGTGCGCGAGGACCATGCGCGGGCCTGCGGGCGGCAGGGCATCCGGGGTCGTCACAGGGGGCGCCAGTCTAGAAGCGGGATCCGTGGCGCCGATATGGCGCCGGCGCTCTGTTACAGAACACTTACGCTCACCGGCGAGGCGCGCGGGCCAGGCTGGGCCGCGGCATCAGCGCAGCCGGCGCTGCAGTTCCCGCAGGCGGGCCTGCCAGTGCCGCCGGGTGGCCCGCCGGGCGGCGCGTTCCGCCGCGGGGGGCGGGCCGGACGGCGCGGCGGGCGCGTAGCGCTGCCGGTCCCAGTCCCGCAGCAGGGGGGCCAGGTCCTCGGCGAGGGGGCCGTGGCGGGCCTCCAGCAGGGCGGCCCACCGGGTGTAGCTCAGGTGCATCGGCGCGTCGACGTCCACGCGGCGCAGGTCCCGCTGCACCCGCTGGCGCTGGCGGGTCCAGGCATCGTGCGGGCGGCTCATCCAGGCGTTCCAGGCCAGGCCCAGCCCCAGCACCGCCGCGATCAGCCCCGCCGCGGCCTGGCCGAGCGCCGTCCAGTCGGGGTTCTCGAAGCCCAGCTTCTCCAGCAGCTTGAACTGCTCCTGCCGCGCATAGCCGAGCACCCACTGCTGCCAGCGGTTGTCCACGGTCTCCCAGACGTTGCGCAGCCGGCGCCAGAGGTCGGGGCTGACCGTGCCCAGCATGCTGCCGACCAGGCCCGCGGGCACCTCCAGCGTCTGGCCGAGGCGGATGCGGTCGGGGGCCACGGCGGCGGTGGGGTCCACGCGCACCCAGCCCCGCCCGTCCTGCCAGTACTCGGCCCAGGCGTGCGCATTGGACTGGCGGACCACCCAGAAGCCGTCCTGGGGTTCCGGGTCCGCGCCCTGGTAGCCGGTGACGACGCGGGCGGGCACGCCCAGGGCCCGCATCATCACCACGTAGGCGCTGGCGAAGTGCTCGCAGAAGCCCAGGCGGCGGTCGAACCAGAACTCGTCCACCAGGTGCGGACTCGCCTCGCCATAGCGGCCGGGGGCGAGGGTGTAGGTGAAGGGCTGCTCGTGCAGGTGCTGCAGCAGGGCGGCCGAGTAGGCCTCGGGGCGCCGGGCCTCGGGCACGCCCGCGAGGCCGGGCTGCTGGGCCAGGCGCCGGGCGAAGGCCAGGCTGCGGGGATTGAGGCCGGGCGGCAGCGCCCGGTAGTCCGCCAGCTCGACGGGGGCCAGCTGCTGCGGCAGCGCGGCCATGCCCGTGCGGGCGGCCTGCTGGAAGCGCAGCCGTTCCGTGAGCGGCCGCGGCGCCCGCCAGACGTGCTCGCGGTCCAGCTGCACGCGCAGCTCGTCCAGGTCCAGGGCATCGCCGGCCTGACCCGGGGCCTGCTCCAGCATCGGCAGCAGGCGGATGCGCAAGGGCTCCAGCGTCAGCTCGTAGCGCAGCAGCGGGCCGGCCGCACGCGCCTGGGCCAGCGCCGGTGGCAGGGGCGGCTCGCCCGGCGGCAGGCCTTCGGTGGCCGTCCACCGGCGGCCGTCGAAGCGGCTCAGGACCGTGCCGCGGAAGTACCACTCGCGGGGCGCGGGCTGGCCCTCGATCACGCGCAGGCGCAGGGCGACGCTGTTGTCGTTGGCGATCTCGCTCATGCTGCCGAACTCCAGACGGTCCGACAGCCCGGTGCGGCCGACGTCCTCCGCCGGCAGGCCCCACAGCGGCCCGATGCGCGGGAACAGCAGGAACAGCGCGACCATCACCGGCAGCCCCCACAGGGTGACGCGCGCCGCCTGGCGGGCCGCCACGGCGAGGTGCGGCTGGCCGAGCGGCATCTGCGCCAGCACGAGCGCGGTCAGCAGCCCCCAGGTGCAGCCGAGCGTCCACAGCGCCGTCAGCAGGGACTGCGAATAGAGGAAGTGGGTCAGCACCAGGAAGAAGCCGAGGAAGAACACCACGAAGGCGTCCCGCCGGGCGCGCAGCTCCAGGGTCTTGAAGCCCATCAGCAGCACGAGCAGCGTGATGCCGGGCTCCCGGCCCAGCAGCGTGCGGAACTGCAGGGCGATCAGCACCACGGCCACGCCCAGCACCGCCGCAAGCGTCCAGCGGCCGGGCAGCGGGCGGCTGCCGGCGGCGAGCCAGGCGCGCCAGCCCAGCAGGCCGGCGCCCAGCACCAGGCTCCAGGCGGGCAGGTGGTCGGCATGGGGCAGCAGCGTCGCGGCGATCAGGCCGAGCAGGAAGAAGGTGTCCCGCGCCTCGCGGCCGGGCCGCCGCCAGCGGGGATCCCGCCAGGGCCAGGTCTTGCCTGGGGCGGGCGTCATGGCTGCACCTCGTCGACCGGCGCAGCCGCGGGGTCGGAGAAGCCGTGCACCGCGAGGGCCCGCAGGCAGGCCTGCAGATGGCCCTCACCGGCATCCGGCGCCAGGCGCACGCCCGGCAGCCGCAGGCCGTAGCGCAGGCCCTGAGCCTCGGCGATGCGGGCCCAGGCGCAGAGCCGGGACAGGCGGCCTTCGTCGTCCAGGCCGGCGGCATCCTCCCAGCGCAGCCACAGCTCCTGGCCCTGCGGCGTCTGGCGGTCGCGCACCCACCACTGCGGGGCCGCATCGCCCTGGGGCAGGGCCTTCTTCCAGTGGATGTCCCGGGGGCGGTCGCCCCGCTGGTAGGGGCGCAGGCCCTGGACCTCATCGCCCCCGCGGCCGCCCTGGGCGGGCAGGGGCAGCCGCAGGCCCTCGCCGCTGCCGGTGGGCAGCGGGGGCGGCGCCGGTTCCGCCTTGGGATGGACCAGCACGCGGCTGGCCGGCCGCCAGTAGCTCCAGGCGCGGAACAGGCCCAGGGGGAAACGGGTCTCGATGCGCAGCGTGGGCAGCTCGTGCAGGCCGCGCGGCAGTGCCGGCAGCGCCACCTGGACCTGGGCATGGCCCTGCGCCGGGACGTCGGCCCAGCTGGCGCCGCGCATGGCGTCCGACGACGAGCCCTTGAACGGCCGCAGGAACTGCCGCCATTCGCGGCCATCCGCCGTCAGCGCGATGCCGTAGCGGGCCGATCCGCGGTTGTGCAGGCGCAGCAGCAGCGGCGCCTCCGCGCCGGCCTCGATGGGGGCGGGCGGGCGCAGATCCAGGTCGAGGCCGCGCAGATTGCCGTGCGTGGCATGCATCGAGGCCAGCCCGGCGCCGGCCAGCAGGAAGCTCAGCGCGAAGCCGAGGCTCAACTGCTCGTTGATCGAGGCCACCAGCAGCACGACCAGCGTGGCGGCGAAGAACAGCCCGGGCCGCGTGGGAATGATGTAGAGATTGCGCTGCGTGAGCGCATGGGTGTCGGCGCGCGGGTGGCGGGCGCTCCACCAACGCTGCCAGCGGCTTGCGGGCGAGGCCATGGGCGATCAGGGCAGGGGCACGGCTTCCAGCATCGCCCGGACCTGCTCGACGGCACCGCGGCCGCTGCCCGGACGCGGGCGCAGGCGGTGGGCGATGGTCTGGGCGAGGATGCCCTGGACGTCGTCCGGCGTGACGTGGTCGCGGCCGCGCATCAGGGCGCGCGCACGCGCGGCGCGCAGCAGCGCCAGGCCGGCGCGCGGCGAGAGGCCGTCGCTGAACCACTGCCCCGAGCGCGTCGCCTCCAGCAGGGCCTGCAGGTAGTCGAGCAGGGCCGGCGAGGCATGCACCTGCGGGATCCGCGCCTGGATGGCCAGCAGCTCCTCGGGGTGCATCAGCGCCTGCAGATGGCGGATGGCCTCGCGGCTGTCCTGGCCCAGCAGCATCTCGCGTTCGGCCGCGCGGTCCGGCAGGCCGAGGCTGATGCGCATGAGGAAGCGGTCCAGCTGCGACTCCGGCAGCGGATGCGTGCCGAGCTGCTCGCTCGGGTTCTGCGTGGCGATCACGAAGAAGGGGCGGGGCAGGGCGTGGGTCTGGCCGTCCGCCGTGACCTGGTGCTCCTCCATGGCCTCCAGCAGCGCGCTCTGCGTCTTGGGGCCGGCGCGGTTGATCTCGTCGGCCAGCAGCACCTGCGCGAAGACGGGACCGGGGTGGAACTGCCAGCCCCCGCGCTCGCGCTCGTAGAGGCTCACGCCGAGGAGGTCGGACGGCAGGAGGTCCGCCGTGAACTGCACACGGGAGTAGCGCAGGCCGAGCGACACCGCCAGCGTGTGCGCCAGCGTCGTCTTGCCGACGCCGGGGAGGTCTTCGATGAGCAGATGCCCCCCCGCCATGAGGCAGGTCAGGCAATCCTCGATCTGTAAGGCCTTGCCACGGATGATCGTGCTAATCTGGAGCGACAGGGCCTCGAACCGGCGGGCGATGCTGGCGGGGGAAAGGTCTTGCATAGGCCTCGCACCATAGCGCAAATGCGCGGGGTGCGCTCGGCCCGACAAGAGTTCCTGGAGACCGTGCCTGCGATGTCCACCGCCTTCCTCAGTCACCCCGACTGCCGCCGCCATGACATGGGCGCCGGCCACCCCGAATGCCCGCAACGCCTCGACGCCATCGACGACTGGCTGATCGCCAACGGCCTGGACATCGCGCTGTCGCGCCATGACGCGCCGCTGGCCCAGCTGAAGGACGTCGAGCTGGCCCACACGCACGGCTACGTGGCCGAGATCCGCGACGTGCTGGAGGCCGTGGCCGCCAGTGGCGAGTGCAAGGCCATCGACCCCGACACCATCGCCAATCCCTACACCTGGAGCGCGGCCCTGCGCGCGGCCGGCGCGGCGGTGCGGGCCACCGACCTCGTGCTGGACCGCCAGGCCGAGAACGCCTTCTGCGCGGTGCGCCCGCCCGGCCACCACGCCACGCGCGACCAGAGCATGGGCTTCTGCTTCTTCAACAACGTCGCCATCGCGGCCCGCCATGCCCTGGACGTGCGGGGCCTGGACCGCGTCGCGGTGGTGGACTTCGACGTGCACCACGGCAACGGCACCGAGGACATCCTCGCGGGGGACGACCGCGTGCTGATGGTCGGCATCTTCCAGCACCCGCTCTATCCCTACAGCGGCGCCGTGCCCAAGGGCGAGAACATGGTCAACGTGCCCATCCCGGCCTACACGCGGGGCGGGGAGATCCGCGAGATGATCGAGGCCATGTGGA